>CACOHS010000005.1 GCA_902627055.1 uncultured SAR86 cluster bacterium
TGAGGACGGCTCAAACTCCTTCTTTACTTGGGGGCAAGATAGGATATGGTTACTTAAAGAAGAGATTTACAAACGTTTAGAGAAAAGCCATGAAAAATTATAATTATTTTTTTTTAGTAATTGTTCTTAGTTTTGTTGCATGTTCAGATCCCAATAATCTTGATCACTTTGAAGACGTTATTAAAGAACAGTCTTATGAGGATTTTCAGCTTCAATCAAGACCGCCTGCCAATCCTGACAAAAATGCGTATTTTGGTGATTTGCACGTTCATACTGCCAATTCTCTTGATGCATATACATTCGGAACAATTACATCTCCAACAGATGCATACCGATATGCTCAAGGAGATGCAATTTTACATCCATCAGGTTATCAAATTCAGCTATCAAGACCTTTAGATTTTTATGCTGTTACTGATCATGCATATTTTCTGGGCCTTCTTAATGAAGCAGCCGATACCAATTCAGAGTTTTCAAGATATGAGGTTTCACAGCCGCTGCATGACTTAAATAATCCAGCCGGCACAGGATTTATATCTCTTATGAAAAGAGCCAATCTTTTTAGACCTTTAGCTCGATCAATTGTTGAAGGTATTGAAAATGAGGAAATTGACAGATCTCTTGTATCTAAAATTGGAAGAAGTGTATGGCAGGAAACAATTGAAGCTGCAGATAATGCATATAGACCAGGACTTTTTACTACTTTTGCTGGCTATGAATATACTTCTGGTACTGGTATATATGATAATTATTTACATCGAAATGTTATCTTTCGTAGCACTCAAAATTTACCCTTAAATCTTTTTTCTAGGGATGATCCTGATCCTGAAAAGCTTTGGGATTGGATGGATAGACTAAGAGAGAATGGAATTGAAAGTTTAGCGATACCTCATAATACAAACCTTTCTGGAGGGGTTGCATTTTCACTTTATGATTTTAATGGCGGCCCAATAGATCAAGAGTATGTTAAAAAAAGATCTTTGAATGAGCCTTTGGTTGAAATTACTCAAACAAAAGGAACTTCTGAAACACATCCTTTCTTATCAAAGAATGATGAGTGGGCAGCATTTGAAACAAAATCTGGTGTTAAAGATGAGGAGCTTGTAAGTAATATTAAAGGTAGCTATGTAAGGGATGCCTATTTACGTGGTTTGACTTTAGAGGAAAAAGGCATAGGTAACCCTTTTAAATTTGGCCTGATTGGATCAAGTGATACCCATGTTTCAGGCTCTTCTGAAAGTGAAGAATTCTTTTTTTCAAAAGCTGGACTATTGGATGGAGAGCCAGACTTAAGGGGCTCAATTCCTTTCAGTCGATTCTATGGAACATTTCTCAAAATTGCTCAGCCAGAAATGTTTAAAGAAGTAGATGGAAGAAACTATTTTGCGGCAAGTACTCGTCTGATTCATTTTTCATCTTCTGGTCTAGCTGGAGTTTGGGCTGAGGAAAATACACGTGAAGCTATTTATGACGCTTTGCGTCGAAAAGAGACCTTTGCTACAAGCGGCCCACGAATGAAAGTTAGATTTTTTGCAGGATATAATTTTGAAAATTTTCAGCTTAATGATCTATCTCTGATTCAAGATGCTTACAAAACAAGTATGCCCATGGGCGGAACATTAAATATTGATTCAAATAAAAATCCAACTTTTTTAGTTTGGGCAATAGCCGATCCTCTGGGTGCTCCATTACAAAGGACTCAAATTGTAAAAGGATGGCTGGAGGATGGAGAGCATAAAGAAAAAGTTTTTGATGTGGCTTGCTCTGATGAAATGAATGTTGATCCCAGTAATCATCGTTGTCCTGATAATAATGCATGGGTAGATTTAACTGACTGTTCAATTAGTGCAGATTCAGGATCTAGAGAGATGAAGGTTTTTTGGCAAGATCCCGAATTTAAAATTAATCAAAAAGCATTTTATTACGCTAGAGTTATTGAAAATCCAGTTTGCAGGTGGTCAACATGGGATTCGATCAGAAATGGTCAGAAACCAAGATCCGATATACCTTCAACAATTCAAGAAAGAGCCTGGTCTTCGCCTATTTGGTTAAAGTGAAATTATTAACACAATGAGTAAGTCAAAAAACAATCTTGCACTTGTCACAGGCGCCTCTGACGGAATAGGAGCTGAATTCGTAAAAATTTTAGCAAGTCGAGGATATGATTTAGTTCTTGTTGCTCGTCGTGAAGAGAAACTTAAGGAGTTAGCAGTTAAATTGACCGATGAATTTGGGATCAGTTGTACTGTTATAGCAACAGATTTATCAGAGCCTAAGGCAGCTCAAAGCTTGTTCACTCGAGTCGAAGAAAGAGGCTTACAAGTAAATTTTTTAATCAATAATGCAGGACTTCTTCACAATGGATTTTTTACAAAACTTAGCCTTGAAGCTCAAGAAAAAATGATTCAAGTTAATGTCATGGCGCTGACCACTTTAACTCATTTATATGCACACAATATGTCCTCTAATGGAGGCGGGCATATACTTAATGTCGCTTCACTGGCAGGTTGGATGGCTATTCCAAATCAGAATGTTTACGCTGCATCAAAAGCTTATGTTGTATCTTTTTCTCAAGCATTATCAAATGAAATGATTGCTTCAAATAGTGGGGTTAAAGTAACAGCATTATGCCCTGGTTATACAGCTACAAAAATGATGGATAATCCTGATCAAGGCGCGACTCTTCGCATTCCATCAAGCATGATGATGTCGGCTAAAGATGTTGCTGAGATTGGCATAAAAGCATGTTTTGCAGGCAAAGATATTGTAGTTCCAGGTCTTGCTAATAAGTTCACCACTATCATCACTCGTCTCTTTTCAAAATCGTTAATAACAAAGATTTTTGGTTCTTTCTACCGTAAGAATATGCACTGAAAAGTTAGAATTATTTTGCTAAGGTTTTCATATGAGCGAACAAGCTATTAAAAAAATACTTATAACTGGAGCTAATGGATTCATTGGTGGATCATTGATGAGTTATTATCAAAATAATGGTCAAGATGTTGTTGGCGTTGATCTTATTGGTAATGGTGACAATATTATAGAGGGTGATATATCTCAGCCAGAAACAATTAATCAGCAGCTACAAGAATGCGATGTGATTATTCACACAGCTGCTTTGGTCTCTAATGCAATGCAAGATTCCGATATGTGGCGAGTTAATGTCTTAGCAACTCGTAACTTAATTCAAGCAGCAAAAGAGCATAAAGTTAGACGTTTCGTTCAAATTTCATCAATAGTTGCTTACGGAAATTCTGCAGAGGGTGAGTTAGATGAAACTTATCCTGTGCATGCCGATGGTGGAAGCTATGTACTGACAAAACTAGCCTCAGAGCATGTTGTCTTAAGCGAGCAAGCTAATGATGATATAGAAGTAGTGATCATTCGGCCAGGAGATGCATATGGTCCAGGTAGCCGTCCTTGGATTATTGCTCCATTGGAAGCAATTGCTAAAAATCAGTTTATGTTGCCCGAAAAAGGAGAGGGATTTTTTAGACCCATATATATTGATGATTTAGTTAGAGGTATCGCAATGGCATCGAGCCATCCAGATGCTGATGGCGAAATTTTTAATTTATCTTGCGAGGGTTATATGTTAACCAAAGACTATTTCACCCCTCACTATCAATGGTTAGGTAAAAAGCGACCCATGGTTGTTTCGACCAACCTAGCTTTAAAAATCTCAGCCATAGCATCAAAATTAGCCGATCTTATGGGCAATCTGAATGAAGCCTCGCCATCAACAGTCAAACAGCTTTCAACTAAGTGTTGGTTTTCAATTAAAAAAGCAGAACGCGTCCTTGGATGGAGGCCTGAAATTTCATTTGAGGAGGGCATGAAAGTAACTCATGAGTGGGCTCAGAAGGAAGGATTAGTAGGCAAATAATTTACGTAATTACTTTATAAACCTCAATTTATCATTGATTTTTTGATCACGAAAAAGGCTATACTTATGTATATAAGTAGATCGTTATGCGTTTTTAAATTTTAATTATGACTTGGTGAAATCAATGCGTCTGTGGAATGGATGGGGAAATGAAAATAGTGAGCTAACTATGGAGCTTAATGACGGTCTTCGAGCGTTATTAGAAGCTTTAGTAGGGCCAGGAACTTCACTTAATCAAGCAAGCTTAAAAGAGGTAATTTCTAACGTACCAACTTCTCGTCTTGATGACCATGCTTTAATTAAAACTGATCCGGAAACACGAGTACGACATGCGAGAGGTCAGAGTTTGCCAGATTGGTTAGATATGCATAGCGGCAATGTTGATACATTTCCTGATGGCGTTGCATTTCCAGAATCTACAGAGCATGTAAGAGAACTTCTTGCTTATGCTAGAGAGAATGACTTAGTTGTGATTCCTTATGGTGGAGGTACATCAGTTGTTGGTCATATAAATCCTATGAAGAGCGACAGACCAATATTAACCATAGATATGGGAAATATGAGTTCTTTATTGAGCATTGATACTGAAAGTCAACTGGCTACTTTTGGAGCTGGAACTCCAGGTCCTGTCGTGGAAGAAGCTCTGAAAGAACATGGCTATACATTAGGTCACTTTCCACAATCCTGGGAGCTATCTACTTTAGGGGGATGGGTGGCAAGTCGATCAAGCGGTCAACAATCTCTTCATTATGGCCGCATAGAAAACATGTTTGCTGGTGGAATTATCGAAACTATGAATGGCACCATGACAATTCCCACCATCCCAGCATCTTCAGCTGGTCCTGATATTCGAGAGATGATTCTTGGCTCTGAGGGCCGCATTGGTATTATTACCGAAGTAACTGTACGGATAACACCTGTGCCTGAGGAAGAAAAATTCCAAGTGATCTTTTTTCCTTCTTGGCAAATTGGTATTAACGCTGCAAGAGAATTGATTCAACAGCGAGTTGCATTGTCTATGGTTCGATTAAGTAATCCACTTGAGACAACGAGTCTATTATATATGGGTGCAGGAAGTGATAGTAGTGGAGTGGTTGCACTTGAGAAATCCTTATCTGAAAAGGGTATTGGTGAAGGAAAAGTGATGATGACATTTGGAGTTACTGGCTCAGCTCGTCATTGCGAAACTGCATATCAACTTGCAATTGATCATTGTGCTGCCCTCGGTGGTTTTGTAGATCAGTCTGGTCTTGGAGAGAACTGGGCTCATGGTCGATTCCGTGCTCCATATCTTCGTGACCCCCTTGGTGCAGAGGGATATATAGTAGATACCATGGAGACGGCAGTTGATTGGTCAAAAGTTTCTGAAGCTGCAGAAAATATAGAAGAAGCAATTCGAACTGCATTAGATGACGAGGGTGAGCGGGTTCATGCTTATACGCATTTATCTCATGTCTATGGCCAGGGATCGAGTATTTACACTACTTATTTATTTCGCATAGGTGAAAGTTATGAGTTAGGAAAGAATAGATGGATGAAATTAAAAAAAGCTGGTGCTGATCAGATTGTCGCTCATGGTGGCACCATTAGTCATCAGCATGGTGTTGGAAGCGATCACAAGAACTATCTTGCTGAAGAAAAGGGTGAGTTTGGCATCGCTGCAATTAATAGCTTATGCAAGCAATTTGACCCCTATGGACAAATGAATCCTGGGAAATTACTCCCTGACAATGAGCATTAAGCTATCATGAATGGATTTACTAATCGTGCGCAACTTCTATCTAAAATGCGCAACGGTGAGCATTTAGATTGGGATATTATTGTAATTGGTGGGGGTATCACAGGAGCAGGTGTTCTTCGTGAAGCACGACGTCAAGGTTACAGGGCGTTGTTACTAGAGCAACAAGACTTCTCATGGGGCACCTCTAGTCGCTCATCAAAAATGGTTCATGGAGGTTTGAGATATCTTGCTTCAGGCGATATAAAACTTACCAAAGAGTCGGTGCAAGAAAGACAGCGCCTATTGAAAGAGGCTCCTGGATTAGTCGATCCAATCTCTTTTTATTTCACTTTTAGAAAGGGTAAATTTCCAGGTCGCATAGCTATGAAGATTATTTTAACTATTTATGATTTTTTTGCTGGAGCTCAAGATAATAGATTCTGTAACAATGAGGAATTACTAGAGCGTTTTAAAGGCCTGGATGATAACAAACTTCAGGGAGCAAGCTGTTATACAGATGCTATGGTGGATGATTCGAGATTAGTTCTCCGTGTATTGCAAGACAGTATTGATGATGGCGGATATGCGCTAAATTATACTAAAGTAGAAGATCTCTTATTAACAGATGGTCGTGTTTCTGGAGTAAGCATTCAAGATAGAGTTCATTCTGGCTCAATTCATTTAAATGCTCCAGTTGTTATTAACGCTACCGGAGCTTGGGCAGATAGACTTCGAAATGTTGTTAATAACGAGACTCGAATTAGACCGTTGCGTGGCAGTCACATTATTATTGCTAAATCTTTATTTCCAATATCCGATGTTATGACTTTTTTGCACGTTGATGATAAGCGAGGTGTTTTTGTTTACCCATGGGAGGGCACAACAGTTATTGGAACCACAGATATAGATCATAATGAAGATATAGACATTGAGGCTGGTATCTCCGATCAAGAAGTGGATTACTTGCTAAAAGCTTTTAATAGTCAATTTCCAAGTAATTCACTTAAACGAAGTGATGTGCTATCAACTTGGGCCGGTGTTCGGCCTGTTATTGGTGCAGAAAAAAGTAAAGATCCTTCAAAGGAACGACGAGATCATGCTGTTTGGTCTGATAATGGATTAATCACTGTAAGCGGTGGCAAACTTACAACTTTTCGGTTGATCGCATTAGATGCTCTGGCTGCGGCTAGGGATAATCTTCCTGCAGCCAAAGAAATTACAGATGATCGTGTATTTTTGACTCCAAAAGTTTCTGCCGAGACCCTATCACCAAATAATATTAGCTGGGCTCAACGATTACTTGGAAGATATGGTGAAAAAGCAATTGAACTTTTAAATGAAAGTTCAAAGGAGGAACATGACAATCTTGATGCAACTGAATTTTCATTAGCTGAATGTAGGTGGGCGATAAAGTATGAGGCAGTAGAACATTTAGATGATTTGATGCTGCGAAGAACTCGTTTAGGCATGTGTCTGCCAAATGGTGGCAGTACTCTTTATCCAGCTTTAAAAGAATTATTCTTATCCAATCACAGCTGGGACGAAGAACGGTGGCAAAAAGAGGTAACTCGTTATGAAAAAATTTGGAGACAGTATTACAGTCTTCCAAGCAATACTTAAAATGAGGTTATCTTGAACGAAAAGTATTTTTTGAGTATTGATAACGGAACTCAGAGTGTCCGGGCTATAGTTTTTGATATGAATGGTCAGCTTATTGCAAAAAGCAAAGTTGAAATTGAGCCTTATTTTTCTTCTCAGAAAGGATGGGCAGAACAGCATGCAGATTATTTTTGGAATTCCCTTTGTCAGGCTTGCCAAGAACTATGGCCAAAACTGTCTATCTCAAAAGAATTGATTGCTGCTGTCTCTGTCACTACTCAGCGTGCAACGGTAGTAACCATGGGAGAGGATAACCAACCTTTACGGCCTGCTATTAGCTGGTTGGATCAGCGAAAAGTAGATACTAAGCCTAAATTAGGAAAAGTAGAATCAGCCATAATGAGCCTAATTAGAGCCAAGTCATTGGTAGATTTGATGCATGCAGAGGCAGAAGCCAATTGGATTGAGCAAAATGAGCCTGAAATCTGGAAGCAAGTTCATAAATTTTTACTTCTTTCTGGTTATCATAACTATAAACTTACAGGCCAATATAATGATGCTATTGCAAGTACTGTCGGATTTTTTCCATTTGAATACAAGACACAACAATGGGCAGATCAAAATGATTGGAAATGGCGAGCTATGCCAATTCGATCAGAAATGTTACCAGAGGTCTTTCCAGCAGGATCTGTCCTTGGTGAGATTACCGAAGTAGCGGCTGAACAAACTGGAATACCACAAGGACTACCTTTGATTGCTAGTGGCTCAGATAAAGCATGCGAGGTTTTGGGAACTGGATGCATTAATGATGAGACAGGCAGCTTGAGCTATGGCAGCCTTGCTACATTGAATATCACTTCTGATAAATATCTTGAAGCGATACCTTTTTATCCTGCATATCCCGGAGTAATACCCAATACATTTAATATTGAGATGATGATTCAAAGAGGGTATTGGATGGTGAGCTGGTTTAAAAAAGAATTTGGACTTCAAGAAGATCAACTAGCAAAAGAAAAAAATGTCCAACCTGAAACTCTATTTGATAAATTACTAGCCAAAGTCCCACCAGGTTCTGATGGATTAATGCTGCAACCTTATTGGTCGCCTTCTAATGGAGATGGTCCTGAAACAAGAGGGGCAATTATTGGATTTAATGAAGAGCACACTAGGGCACACCTTTATCGCGCAATGATCGAGGGGTTAACTTATGCACTAAGGGAGAGCAAAGAACTTTTAGAAAAACGAAGTAAAAAAATTATTTCTCGCATAGTTGTATCAGGCGGAGGCTCTCAAAGTGATGAAGTCATGCAGATAACCGCTGATATTTTTGGTATGACCGTTTTTCGTCCACATACATTCGAAACATCATCCCTTGGAGCTGCTATTGCAAGTGCTGTTGGAATTGGTCTATATCCAAATTTTACTTCCGCAGTTGAAAAAATGACTCACGAAGGAGACAGGTTTGATCCTATAGCAGCCAATTCAGAAATTTATAATGATCTATACCATAAGGTTTATAAAAAAATGTATGGCAACCTTAAACCAAGCTATGAGGCAATATGGTCAATCACAAACAGAACTTAACTTTATTTTTTGGAGCAATTGATGGATACCTTTAAAAACAAAAAAGCGCTTGTAACTGGTGCGTCTATTGGAATCGGTAAAGCCATAGCTATTGATCTTGCAACAAAAGGTGCTGAATTAATTTTGACTGCTCGGTCTCAAGAGCAATTAGAATCTTTGGCAAATGCAATAGAAGAAAAGGGTGGTAAAGCGCATGTCTTTTTAGAGGATTTAGCTCAACCGGGCTCAGCGGCGAGGCTACATCAGCAGATCACAGCTGCAAATCTTCAAGTTGATTTGTTAATTAATAATGCAGGTTATGGGAGATGGGGTCAATTTAGAGATTTTCAAAGAGATGATTACGCAAATATGATTCAATTGAATATTACATCGCTGACAGATCTTTGCCATTTATTTTTACCTGCTATGGTTGAAAAAGGTGAGGGAGGAGTTATCAATATCGGTTCATCTGCATCATTTTTACCAGTTCCCTATGCAAGTGTTTATTCTTCAACAAAAGCATACGTTTTAATGTTTTCTGAAGCTTTACGATATGAGTATTCTGACAGTAACGTTCGAATTATGGCCTCTTGCCCTGGAGCAACCGATTCAAATTTTAGAAATGTCGCAACGGAGAAATCATCTGATCGACTCAAACAAAGAATAAGTAAATTAAAAGGTGAGGGTCAAGTTGGAGATACTTGTGAAAGAGTTTCCAAAGAGACTTTAGATGCTTTTTTAAAAAATAAGCATTATGTAGTGCCTGGTAAAGGAAATTTTAAGTTCGCATTTTTACCAAGAATTTTATCCAGAGCAAAGGTATTAAAATTTACAGGCGACGCTTTCAAAAAGCACACCTTGAGTTAGTTTTACCTGAATAGATTTTTTTTAGTAGCATAGGATCTAATGGCAATTAAAAACAGACCAGAATTTGAAAAATTTCTTCAACGATTAGAAAAAAGCTCTGACGAATTTCGCGCATCTTCAAAAGAAAAAAGACATGCTAAAAAATATAGAACTGCTCGAGAAAACCTTGCTCACTTAATAGATAAAGATAGTTTTTTGGAGTTTGGTCAATTTGCGGTTGCTGCTCAAAGAAGTCGAAGGGATTACGAAGAGCTTCAAGATAAAACTAATGCTGATGGAATCATTACAGGCTTTTGTTCTGTTAATTCAGAATTAGTTGGTCCAGAAAACTCTCAAGCTGTTGCTATTGTTTATGATTACTCTGTTTTAGCTGGTACCCAAGGAGCCTTTCATCATATGAAATTAGATCGAATATGTGATCAGGCTAAAAAGTTTGAACTACCAATTATAATTTTTACTGAAGGCGGTGGTGGCAGACCTGGAGATACTGATGTGCTTATTCAGATAGCAGGATTACACATACCTTCTTTTTCCTCATGGGCTCAATTAAGTGGCACCTCATTAAAA
Source organism: uncultured SAR86 cluster bacterium (assembly GCA_902627055.1). GTDB lineage: Bacteria > Pseudomonadota > Gammaproteobacteria > Magnimaribacterales > D2472 > D2472. Next base: position 10,203 of record CACOHS010000005.1, read on the forward strand.
ATTGCTGTAAATAATGGTTATTGTTTTGCTGGTAATGCTGCATTATTTGGATGTTCTGATTTTCGAATTGCAACAAAGACCTCATGGATTGGTATGGCCGGCCCTGCAATGATTGAAGGAGGCGGTCTTGGTGTATTTGAACCAACTGATATTGGTCCTGTTTCGGTTCATGAACAGAATGGAGTGGTAGATTATGTTGCTGAAAATGAAGAGGAAGCAACTGAAATTGCAAAACAAATCCTTTCTTATTTTCAAGGTCCTGTAAGCAAGTTCTCTATTAATGATCAAGAAATTCTTCGAAACATCATGCCAGAAGACAGACGATATACCTATGAGGTGCGGGACATAATTAAAACGGTTGCTGACATTGATAGTTTTTTAGAACTTAAAAGAAATTTTGGTCAAAGCATTGTTACCGGATTTATTAGAATAGAGGGTAAGCCTTTTGCTCTTCTTGCAAGTGACTGTCAAAAACTTGGTGGTGCAATTGACTCAGAGTCTGCAGAAAAAGCCGCAGATTTTATTTCTATTTGTAATGATCATGATCTTCCAATTCTTGTTCTTGCTGACACTCCAGGATTTATGGTTGGCCCAGCAAGCGAGGAAGGAGGGGCAGTTAGAAGAATGGCATCTTTATTTAAACAAGGAGCAAATATTGAGGTTCCACTTGTAGCAATTTTTCTTCGAAAAGGATACGGATTAGGAGCCCAGGCTTTGGTTGGAGGAAGTCTGCATAATCCTGTCTATACTGCAGCATGGCCAACTGGTGAATTTGGAGGCATGGGAATAGAGGGTGCTGTAAAACTTGGATATAGAAAGGAGCTAGAAAGTATAGAAGATCCTAATGAGCGAAAGGAACTGTTTGAAAAGCTAGTTTCGAAAATGTATGAAGTTGGTCAAGCAATTGAAGCTGCATCTTTTTTAGAAATCGATGCTGTTATTGATCCTGCAGAAACAAGAACGATAGTGCTAAAAGCTTTTAAATCTGCATTAGGAAATTTGTGAAAAAAATTCTTATAACTCTTTTGATTATTTTTTTGCTTATATGGCTTCCATATTTTACTCAAACATACAAACTTAAAACATTAGCAGCGTCTGACCTTCCCTCAAAGGGCGCATGGGTATCTTTGGAAAAAGGTAATCTTTATTATCGTTGGTATTATCCTGACGCAAAAGTAATGAACAATGAAACAGTTGTTCTTGTGCATGGGTTTTCAACCCCTCATTTTGTATGGGATGGAATGAAAGGATTTTTATTAGATGCGGGATACTCGGTCCTTGTGTTTGATCATTATGGTCGCGGATATTCTGAGAGACCAAAAATTAAATATACCAAGGATGTTTTTGTTCAATCCCTTAGAGGATTGCTTGATTCACAAAAAATTCCCGGGCAAGTGCATCTAGTTGGTTACTCAATGGGTGGACCCATAGTAGGTCACTTTGCTAGCGAATTTCCTGACATGGTTAAAAGTATTTCTTTGATTGCTCCTGCAGGCTTTATGGCTGAAAACCCAACAAAGGATTGGTGGATTATGAAACCTCTGATAGGAGAGTGGTTCCTAAATGTTTTTGGCTCAAGACTGGTCTTTCAGGGCAATGAGAATAAAAATGAGCCTCCAAGAGAAGATCCTCTAGCATTATCAAAAAAAGAGTTTATTGAAAAAGCAGGAGTGCAAATGCAATATAAAGGCTTCATTGATGCTTTATTATCAACTGCTCGCAATTTTAATTTATTTAGTACTCAGGAAATGTTTGTTGATGTAGGAAATTTAAACAAGCCAATCCTGACTATTTGGGGAACTGAGGATGAAGTTGTTCCATTTATAGGAAGTAAAGAGCTGATGATTTATATTCCTCAATCTGAGTTACTAGTGTTGGAAGGAGGCAAGCATGATATTACTTATGCTGAACCTTCAATAGTTGGTGCAGCTATTAGAGATTTTCTGATGAGTCAGTCTAAGGCTGAAGCTTAGCAATACTTTTTTCTAACATTGTTTTTTTACTTTCAGCATCTGAGATTTTTACTTTTTCTTTTTTCACAACCTCTGCTGGTGCTTTATCGACAAATTGTTTGTTAGCTAGTTTAGCGTTAATAATTTTAATATCATTCTCTACATCAGCGAGCTCTTTTTGCAGTCTTGCAATTTCTTCCTCTGGATCAATCAATCCCTCCAATGGAATGATTATTTTGTATCCATCCATAGTTTTTTCAATTGATTCGGCTGGCACCTGATCAGAAAATTCAATCTTGCCTAATTTTGCTATACCCGAGATCACCCCCTCATTTTCACTAATAATTGATTGTGTGTCTGAGTTTAGATCATTTGAAATAATGAGATTTAACGTTTCATTTTTAATGTTTTGATTTTCTGCCCTTATGACTCTGAGGGCAGAAATAATATTTATTATCTTATCTAATTGTATTTCATTGCTTTGATTGGATGCTTTAGTATGATTGAAGCCATTTTCAACCAAATATCCTGACTTTTCTAACTTTGACAAATCAGCCAATTTAGAAGACAGCTCCTCAGTGATAAACGGCATAAAAGGATGCAACAATTCAAGGATGCTATAGAAGTTTGTAATTAAATTTTTTATTAAACTGTTTGTTTGGCCAGCATTATCAGACTTTTGTATGGCAACTTTACAAAATTCTATATACCAGTCACAGAAATTTGACCATACTAATTCATAAATCTCTGCTGAGGCCAAATCAAACCGATATTGTTTTATGTGCCTTTGGCAATTCTTAGCAGTTTGATTAATTTTGGATGCCATCCAGTCGGAAAAAATATCTTTTGAGCCTTCGCTAGATTGAAAGCTATGACTAGTAATTTGCATTTCAATAAATCTAAAAGCATTCCAAATTTTATTACAAAAGTTTCTGTAGCCTTTAATTCTGCCTATATCAAAATTAATATCTCTACCAGGAGAGGCAAGAGAGTAAAAGGTGTATCGTAATGCATCCGTGCCATAACTTTCGATGCCCTCAGGAAACTGATTTTTTGTTTGTTGGATAATTTTCTCTTTGAGTTGTGGCTGCATCATGCCCTCAGTTCTTTTGGCCAGAAGCTCCTCTAAAGAAACTCCATCTATGAGATCAATTGGATCAAGGATGTTTCCTTTTGATTTAGACATTTTCTGTCCATTTTCATCTTTAATAAGACCGGTTATGTAGACTTCTTTAAACGGAACCTCTTTCATGAAGTGCTTGGTCATCATGATCATTCTTGCCACCCAAAAAAATATGATATCAAAGCCAGTAACCAATGTTGTTGTTGGATGAAATAGGCTTAATTTTTCATTTTTTTCAGGCCATCCCATTGTTGCAAATGTCCAAAGACTAGAAGAGAACCAAGTATCTAAGACATCCTCTTCTTGGCGCAGTTTGCCTTTTAAATTATGCTTTTCTCTCACATCTTTCTCAGAAAAGCCTGCATGCGGTTTATTAGATTCATCGTACCAAATTGGAATTCTATGTCCCCACCATAATTGTCTGCTGATGCACCAATCTTGAATATTATCCATCCATTGAAAATAAGTTTTTTCCCAATTAGCCGGTACAAATTGTATTTCTCCAGACTTGACAGCATCAATAGCAGGTTTTGCAAGTGTTTTTGCATCTACATACCATTGATCTGTTAGCAGAGGTTCAAGAATTTGATCTGATCTATCTCCGTAGGGCAAAGTGCTTTCATATTCTTTTTCAGACATAAGAAGCTTTTCTTTTTTTAAATCCTCGAGAATTACTTTGCGGGCTTCAAATCTATCCATGCCATGGAATTTTTTCGGAGCTACACCAATAATTGCAACGGTTTTATTAAAGATAGAAATAGGAACAAAATCATCTTCAGCACCGGAATGACACTGAAAATCTTCATCCATGTGAAGACCATGTCTCTTACCTAAATCGTAATCATTAAAATCATGACCAGGAGTAATTTTAACGACTCCGGTTCCAAATTCTGGGTCTACATAACTATCTGCAACAATGGGTATAAGCCTATTACATAATGGCAATGAAGCTTTCTTACCAATGAGATGCGAAAATCTCTTATCAGAGGGATTTACTGCTAGTGCCATATCTCCAAGCAGCGTTTCAGGTCTTGTTGTTGCAACAGTCACAAATTTATCAGTTGCTTCAAGTTGATATTTTATTTCCCAAATTTTAATTGTGAGATCTTTATTCACCACCTCAAGGTCAGAAAGAGAAGTTTCTAATACAGGGTCCCAATTCACAAGCCTCTTACCCTGGTAAATAAGGCCTTCTTCAAACAATTGAATAAATGCACTTAAAACGGCATGCTGATATTCTTCATCTAAGGTGAATCGTTCAGAACTCCAATCTAGACTTGATCCTAATCGTCTAAGTTGAGATGTAATTTTATTACCTGAGACTTTCTTCCAATTCCAAACCTCTTCTTCAAAAGCCTCTCTACCGATATCACTTTTTGTTTTACCTTCAGCATTGAGTCGCCTTTCGACAACCATCTCAGTTGCAATGCCAGCATGGTCTGTTCCAACTTGCCATAAAGTATTTTTACCAGACATTCGATAGTATCGAATTAAACAATCCATGATGGCATTCTGAAATCCATGGCCCATGTGCAATGTTCCAGTCACATTTGGAGGGGGTATAGCAAGTGAATAAGCTTCAGGATTATCTCCTGGTGCAAAGAGGCCAGAATCTTCCCATGCTTTATAAAGCTTTTGCTCTATATCAGATGGATCATATGGCTTCTTATCCATTAATTCTTAAGATCTAATAAGTTCTTATAAATTTCCATTTAAAATTAATTCGGCTAATAAAGGTACCGGTCTACCAGTGCCACCCTTTTTCGCGCCACCATTCCATGCACTCGCTGCAATGTCCATGTGGGCCCATTTAAAATCTTTAGTAAAGTTAGATAGGAAAGATGCAGCATGAATGGTACCAGCTTCCCTTCCACCCCCAATGTTTGCGAGATCAGCAAAATTTGTTTTGGTGCAGTGTGCATACTCTTCCCACAGTGGAAGTTGCCAAGCTCTATCACCAGATTTTTCACCAGCAGCTAAGATTTTATCTGCAAGAGGTTGATTGTTGGCCATAACACCAGTAGCAGGGCTTCCAAGCGCAATCACTACAGCACCTGTTAGGGTTGCCATATCAATAACATGGCTAGGTTTGAATTTCTTTGAGTAAGTTAACGCATCACATAGAACCAGCCTACCTTCGGCATCAGTATTTAAAATTTCAATGGTTTGTCCTGACATTGAAGTTACAACATCACCAGGTTTAGTAGCATGAGCAGAAGGCATATTTTCTGCGCAAACCAGCAAACCTACAACATTAACTTTAGCTTTAAGCCTAGCAAGTGTTTGCATAATTCCAAATACAGAAGCTGCTCCACACATATCCCATTTCATTTCATCCATCGCTGGACTCGGTTTAATAGAGATTCCACCTGTATCAAATGTAATTCCTTTTCCGACTAATACAACGGGCTGCTTATTTTTGGCACCACCTTTGTACTCAATGGTCATCATTCTAGATGGCTCATCACTACCTCTTCCAACTGATAAATACGATCCCATTTTTAATCGTTCCATATCTTTTTCATTCAGACTAGATATCTTGAGGGCTGGAAAATCTTTCTTGAGTGCTTTTGTTTTGCGTTCAATAATCCTTGGGGTGCAATGATTTGCTGGTAAGTCGCCAAGGTGCTTAGTTGCATTCATACCCTCGCCAACAGCATGACCAAGCTTGACAGCAGCTTTCACAGCTTTCAGTTTAGCTGACGTTAAGCCCCCAATTAAAATAGTTCCTTTCTTAACAGTTACTGGCTTTACAGTTTTATTTTTAGTTGCATTGAAAGTGTAAGCTGCAGATTCAAATGTTCGAGCTGCAACTTCAGCTGCCCAAACTAAATCAAAGTCTTTTGAAGTGGTTGAGCTCATAAGGTAAGCAAAATCTTTCGCTTTAGCTGATTTAACTAAGCTCATGATTTCTTCGTAATATCGAAGAACTAAAAAACTGGCTGCTTTTGAGTCTGGCTCTTTAATTAGCAAAATATTTTTAGCAGCCACCTTCGCTGGAGCAGGTAGAAAAATAGATTTTCTAGATCCACTATTAATTTCTTTGATTGACTCTTTCATCAAAGATTGTGGATTAGATTGCAGTGCTTTGAGTTCACTTGCTGACGATGTTTTTTTATTAACAGCAATAATTAAGAGATCTGTTTTCACTTTTAATAGATCTGCAGAATTAATATTGTTTGCTGTTAGACTTGATAAGACTTTGTAAGCCATAAACCGTACTCCTAATAAAAATTACTGATAAGATAATTATTGTAATGCATCAAGATCGCTAAAGGCATGTATAAAAAGAATATTCTTGCAATTCATTTAAATTCCCAGATTTTTAAGAGTTTTGCTGTAATCTTAATTATCCTTACTGCTTTAATCTTTTCATCTAGACTTGTTGGTTATTTTGAACAAGCTGCAGCAGGAACCCTGAATCCAGACATTATTTTTACAGTGATTTTATTTAGATTGCCCGATTTTTTAGGATTACTAATCCCATTTGCATTTTTTTTGAGTCTCTTGTTAGTAATATCAGAGCTTTATAACTCCAATGGAATCTATGCTTATTTTTCTGCAGGAGCATCTCGATTAAAAATTATCAAACACATCACACCATTTTTTGTGATTGCTTTGATTGCATGTTCGCTAATAAGTATTTTTTTAGCTCCATACGGAAAGGCACTATCTAAAGGCTTAATAGCTGAGCAATCCTATGAAGATAAGCTTTCGATACTCAAGCCTCAAACGTTGGTAAATCTGGATGAAACGGGAAGTTATCTTTTCTTTGAATCATATGATGGTGATCGAATGACGGATGTCACATTTTTTGTTCAAGATGATCCGAGTTTGTCACTCATTAAAGCTGAATTACTCTTAATTTCAAATCAGAATGAAAAAATGATTTTGAATTTTCAAAATGGATATATTTATCCAGATATAAATAGTGCTAATAAAATAGATGCTTCTTTTAAAAATTTAACTCACTCAATTGAAGTGGAACAGCCCTCAGGCAATTCACTTTCTCTCTCAAAATTGCTTGATTTCAAGAATCAATCTAATTTTATACAGAATCAATGGAATGCCAGCATACCATTGATGCTCATAGCATTAATGTTGCTTAGCTTTGTTTTTGGTAAAGAAAATCCACGATCAGGAAGAGAAGGCAGTCTTGTGCTCGGCATATTAATTTATATATTTTATCTAAGTGCATTGGTTGGATTTAGGGAGAGTTACTCAGATAGCTTTGATATATTTTATTACTTCCTTTGGCCTGTTCATCTGATATTTTTAACTTTTGGAGGCCTGCTATTTATGTTAGATGGAAGAATCTCATTTAAGAATCTTCTTTTTAATTCAAGAATTAAAACCATTGTAATAATCTTTTTAATATTTTTTCTCTTAGTTTGGCTTAGCTCACCATGAAAAATATATTTAATACTTACTCTAGGCACCTTTTCAAAAAGAGTTTTGTAATTTCAGCCATGGTATGGACTGTAATGCTATTTCTTGATTTTTCAGTAACTCTTGTTCTTGAGCTTGAAAACATATCTGCTGAGAAAGATTTTTTTACAATTTTAAGTGTCTTGCTTTATGAACAACCTAGTAAAGGTATGCAATACTTGGAGAGTTCAATGTTGATTGGTACCTTGATTACACTCTCCATATTTAATAAGCAGGGCAATCTAGTATTTTTAAGATCAGCGGGATTTTCTCCTATAAAAATTGTTCTTGTATCAGGATTAGGACCAATAATTTTTTCGTTCATGTTGATATTTTTTGATGAGACAGTGTTTTTAGATCTGTCAAAAAAATCTAAATTACTTAATCAACCTTTTCAGTCTAGCGAGGAAGTTCAATGGGAAATAACAGATAAAAATTTGATTGGTCTCAAGCGAATTAATGATTTAGAAGTTCGAGCAATTCAAGTTGTAGAATTTGATAATCAGCAACGAATTAGCTCCTCCGACAATTACTTAGAAGGTAATTTAGAGAATGGTGAATTATATATAACTGATTCAACTACCCAAAAAATATTTGATTTTCCTACTTCTTTTTTTCTATCAAGTAATACTTTAGAAAATTCTTCTTTGTATTCTTTGTTGACTTTAAGGAAAACATTTCTTTCCGGTGATGATCTGCAAAAAATCGATTCATTAATATACGCAAAATTATTCTTACCAATATCAATTATTGCGATAATCTTTTTGGCAGGCAGTCTGATGTTTGATAGTACAAGATCTAGCGGGGTTGGTCGTCAAATCGTTCTTGGCATCTCAATTGGATTTATTTATGACTTAGTAAAAGATTTAAGTATCGCATCATTCCTGACTTACCAACTGCCTATGGCAATAGCATATCTTTTGCCAATAACAATTTTAATTGGGATTGGAACCTATAGATTTCAAAAAATTTAATTAGATTTTTTCTAGCTTCGTTTTAGATAGGATATCGTTTACAGCAAGTTTTTTTGAGTTTACATATATTAGAAATAGCGGTATCCCTAGAAGAGCTAAGATTCCAAAATTAACTGTATATCTAAGAAAGGTTTGCTTTAGAGTAATTTTGTCTTGGCTAGTATCAGTATTAATAATTCTGAATTTCCAAACTTGCATCCCAAGTGTCTGTCCGCTTTTAATCCAAAAATATGCATAAAAAGCCCACCCGCTTAAAAAGACTAATAGCATTCCAAGAGCAGGATTAAGAGTTTTTCCTTCATTAAGCCATAGTGCAATTGAGCCCACAAGAAACCAAACACCTAGTAATAAAAAGAAATCATAAACCGAGGCTACGATTCTTAGAAGGGGCCCAACGTAAGGTGTTTTTTTCATTAGTTTGATATAGTATTTGTCTAAATCATAACTCAAATAATATGAATACAAGTAATACTTTTTTTGGTCACCCAATTGGATTAAGAACTCTGTTTTTAACTGAAATGTGGGAGCGTATGTCCTACTACGGCATGAGGGCATTACTAGTTTTGTATATGACAGGAGCTGCTACTGGTTTTAACCCTGGACTTGGTTGGTCACAAGTTGAATCACAGGCTATTTATGGTATTTATTCTGGCATGGTTTACTTTATGGTCGTGCCAGGTGGATGGATTGCAGATAATATTTTAGGGCATCAAAAAGCAGTATTAATTGGTGCTTTAATTATTGCTTTAGGACACTTTACTCTAGCAATTCCTTTTGAACAGACATTTTTCCTAGGTCTAATCTTTGTTGTTTTGGGTACCGGCTTACTCAAAGGAAATATATCAACTATTGTTGGTCAACTTTATGAAGGTCAGGATGATAAAAGAGATTCCGGTTATACAATTTTTTATATGTCTATCAATATAGGCTCGACCCTTGGGTTTTTAATATGCTCATGGTTAGGTGAAAAAATAGGTTGGCATTGGGGTTTTGGTGCAGCAGGGATTGGAATGACATTTGGCGTTATACAATATATTAAACATAGAAATTTATTAGGTGACGCAGGCATGCATCCTAATGAAATGTCAGATGATAAACGTAAAAAGTATACAAATTACCTGAAAGTTTCTCTGATAGGGATGTTTTCAGTTATTGGAGCTGGCCTGCTAGGGTTTTTTGCTATCGACCCGAGATTTTTTGCAGAACAATTTGCATATTTTCTTACGATTATTGCCGGTTTATATTTTTTATATCTTTTTATTTTTGCAGGACTTAATGCTAAGGAAAGAAAAAACTTAATTTTGTTATTTTTACTTTTTATAGGTGCTGCGGCCTTTTGGTCTGGTTTTGATCAATCTGCAGGCTCATTGAATATTTTTGCCAGAGACTACACAAATTTAGCAATTTTAGGATATGAGATTCCGGTTGGTTGGTTGCAATTTGCAAATCCTGTAATCGTAGTGCTTTTTGCACCTATTTTTGCAGGAATTTGGGCTCAATTAGCAAGAAGAAATTTAGATCCGTCATTGCCATTAAAATTTGCAATTGGACTTTTGTTTATGGCTCTTAGTTTTTTTGTGATGATTATTGCAGTAAAAATTGCACTTGAGTCATCTCCAGTTGGGATGCAATGGCTTTTATTAACATATCTATTGCAAACATGGGGTGAACTAGCCTTATCTCCAATTGGTTTATCAGCTTTTTCTCGATATGGTCCCAAGCGATATATGGGTCAAATGTTTGGCCTTTGGTTCCTAGCAAGCGCAATAGGAGGGGTTCTTGCCGGACTGCTTGGTGGAGAGGCACTTGATGGAGGCTTAGAGACAATCTCACCAATTTTTGAATTTATGATCCAATATTACCTAATCATAGCTTTTGCATTGATCGTCTTATCTTTTGTAATAAAAACCGCAAAAGAGTAGAGCAACTAATTAATTGTATTATTAGTTTCTATAAGAATTTGTTGATAAATTTCTTGAAGTTTATCTAAATCTTTTAAAGATATTTTTTCATCAATTTGATGAATAGTTGCGTTTTTAGGTCCAAGCTCAATCACTTCTGCACCTGAAGGCGCAACCCACCTTCCATCTGATGTGCCACCTCCATTATTAACCTCAGCTTCCTTCCCATTAATTTTTTTTAAAGCCGTTTGTATAATTGAGAGAAGGTCAGTTTTTTCTGTTAAATAAGGATTTGCATTTAATGTCCACTCAATTTCAAATTCACATTTTGACTTGCTAAGAATCTTAGTAAATCTATCTTTTAAAGATTCCGCTGTTGATTCTGGAGAAAATCTAAAATTGAACAACATTTTTAAGTTTCCAGGCACAACATTTGAAGCACCTGTACCAGATTCTATGTTTGAAATCTGAAAAGAGGTTGGATCAAAAAATTTATTGCCATCATCCCATACCGTTTGATTGAGTTCATTAATAATTGGACCTGCTTCAAGGATTGGACTCAAAACTTTTTCTGGATATGCAACATGGCCTTGTTTTCCAATTAATTTAAGATTTCCACTTAAAGATCCTCTCCTGCCAATCCTTAGAACATCTCCAACACTTTCAGAGGAACTTGCTTCACCCACTAAACAATAATCAATAAACTTATTTTGAGCAGTTAATGACTTCATTAAGGTATCAATTTTTCCATCTTCGGGCTCACCTTCCTCATTGCTTGTTAACATTATCCAAATTTGAAAATTAGGTTTAGGATGATCTTTTAAAAAATTTTTTACTGATTCAATAAATACAGCAACACTACCTTTCATGTCAGCTGCGCCTCTTCCAATTAGCTCTCCATTAATAATTTTTGCTTCAAATGGAGGAGATATCCACTCTTCCTCAGGCCCTGAAGGGACTATGTCTGTGTGTCCTAGGAAGCAAAATACTTTTCTTGAATCTCCAAATTTTGCTAATAATGTTTCACAGTTAAGCTCTGGTATTCTTTCAATTTCAAACCCCATCGGCACTAGCGCTTTCTCAATTAGATCAAAACAGCCTTTATCATAGGGAGATACAGATTTTATCTGAATGAGTGATTGAGCTAGTTTTAAAGCGGACATAGGTTTTTAATTTTTGTGAAGCGTCTCATTTAAAGCAATAGATTTTGGATTAATTCTTGCTTCAATGGCACCACTTTGAGAGTTTCTAATAAATAATAGGTTGTCCTCACCAGCCAATTGTGATGCTTTTACTATGGATTCAGGTTCATTATTTTTAGAAAATTTAGTAACTTTTGAACCGCCAGTAATGTAAAGCCCAGCTTCTATAATGCAATTATCTCCTATCGGAATTCCTAAACCTGAATTGGCACCTAAGAGACAATTCTCACCAATAGAGATTTTAATATTATTGCCCCCTGAAAGGGTTCCCATGGTGCTGCATCCTCCACCTAAATCAGAATTTTTTCCTACAAGAACTCCTGCAGAAATTCTTCCCTCTATCATTGCAGCTCCCAAGGTACCAGCATTAAAATTGACAAAACCTTCATGCATTACGGTTGTGCCCTCACTAAGATATGCCCCCAGTCTAACTCTGCTTGTATCAGCAATTCTCACACCGGACGGAATAATGTAATCGGTTAGAGGAGGGAACTTGTCTAATGATTTGATCTCAAGAGATCGATTAGTGCTCTTAGCTAGAAGAATTTCTTTTTCAATCCCCTCAATCTCAATTGGCCCTTGATTTGTCCAAGCAACATTTTCTAAATTATCAAATAAATTCTCAAGATTTAAAGAATTTGGAAGGAAAAATTTATAAGAAATTAGATGTAGTTTTAAGTATGCCTCTTCAATACTTTTTATTGGTTTATCCTCTGAAATTCTACATAGTACAATGATTTTATTCTTTGCTAAGTTAGAAAAAGAGTTATTAAATTCTTCGTCATCAATATCTAGCAAATTAATGTTTTCTATTTGTATCAGATCATTTTTAATTAAGTCATTACATTGCTGAAAATGCTTATCAAGCTTATTTTTACCATTTTGAAACAAAATAAAGGGAAAATAAGCATCCAGCGTCTTGCCAGATTTGCCTTTGGTTGTAATACCAACACCAATTAAAGGAAAATTATTCATAGGGCTATTATATTAGGTCTCAATTTATATTGAAGTTTTAGAGACTTTTTAATTTTTTTTGTATCTGCTGCGCTTTATTTTTACTAATAGCTGATTTTGTCTTTTCGTCACTAACTGTAAAGTTATCTTCTACTTTTTCACCAAGTGTTGTAATTCTGGCAGAATCAATACTGACGCCATGATCTAAGAATATTTTTGCAACCTCTGAAAGTAAATTTGGTTTATCTAATGTTTCTAATGTTATGAGGCTGATATTTTTTATTGAAGAATCAGTTATATGAACCTTAGTTTGATACTCAAAGACTTTTTTAGTTTTAGGTTTAGCTTTGGTGAATGATTTTGGATTTTCAGAGTCGATTGCAGCTATAATTTTTTTCTGAATATTTTGTATGTCCCTTTGTATTAAGTTACCACCAAGAATTTTGTGCCTACATATAAAAGTATTCAATGCATACAATCCATCATCCGTTGTGTGAATATCTGAATCTATCGTTTCAATTGATAGATGCTCAAAGCTCTGAACAGTTTTGAAAAATAGACCTGGTTGATTTGGAGTAAAGATAAAAATCTCGATTAAGTTTTTTCTGCTTTTGATAAGTATAGATGTTTTTCCTTCTGAGCTTGCAATTGTCTTTGCTTGATCTGAGAGTTGCTGAATCTGATATTTTGAGAAATAAGCATTTGACAATTGATTCCAAACTTTTATTAGAAATTCATTTTTAGCCCCAGGTATTGATTCAATTGAACTTAATTTTCTCTCTTTTATGATTGAATCATTAGATTGTCTTTCGTCTAAATTCAATTTTTTTCTAGATGACATGAAGAGTTGCTTTAACAAGTCATGTTTCCATGAATTCCATATATTCGGATTGGTTCCACGAATATCATTAATTGTGAGCATATAGATGTAATTAAGTTTTTCAGTTGTGTCTACTTGCTTGATGAAATTCTCTATGGTTTCAGGATCATGCACATCGGCTTTCTGAGAAACTGAGGACATGAATAAATGATTTTTCACTAGCCAACATAACAATTCAGTGTCATGAATAGAAAAGTTAAGCCTTTCACAAAATTGATTTACTATTTTTTCACCTATCTCAGAATGATTCCCTCCCTTTCCTTTGCCCAAGTCATGAAATATGCCAGCAAGATATAAAAGTTCAATTTTTGGCAATTTATTTATAAGCTCATGTTCAATTTTTAGAGCCTCATCCACTTTTCCAATCTGCATTTGTCTCATGCTACGAACCACTTTAAAGGTATGTTCATCTACTGTGTATATATGAAACATATCAAATTGCATCTGACCTTCGATTTCTCCAAATTCAGGAATGAGAAGTCTTAATAGGCCTAACTGCTTGAGTTTTTTTAGAATCGTTGAAAGATTTGTTGTTGACTTTAAAATCTCAATGAATTGGTTTCCAGCTTTAGGAGTAAGAAAATAATTTGGATTAATCTTAGTTAGAGCAGATTGAATTTTCTTGATAGATTTAAAATCTAAGCCATTGATTTTTTTCAACTTTCCTACTTTTATTAAGCTCTCTAAAATAAATTCAGGCTTATCAACCAGATCAATACGATCAGATATCCCTAAACGGTCTTTGAAAACATAGAAATCCCTAGAATATGGTCTTTTAAGAATAGTTAACTGATCTTCATAGGCTTGAAAAACTAATTCATTGAAATCTGACAGATTAGATGCATGCAAAAAAAAGGCTCTCATAAACTTTTCAACAGCTGAAGATTTTTTTGAGGACTTCAGTTTTGATTTTTTTGCTAGCAAAAGCTGATTCTCAAAACTTATTCGATTGGAGTTGCCGTTTATGTTCAATATGAATCTTAAAGATTTAATATGGCCATATGATCTTTTGACATTTTCAATTTCTGTCTTCTTAAATAGCTTGGTTCTTATACAATCCTCTAGTTTTTTTATCTCAAAGCAATGTTCCAGTATCCATAAAGCAGTTTGAAAGTCCCTTAAGCATCCAGGCGATTCTTTTAAATCTGGTTCAAGGCTAAATTCTGTTGAGTCAAAAGATTGATATCTTCTCTGTTGCTCTAATTTCTTTGCTTTAAAAAATTTAGCTTTGTTCCAATTAGAAGAGATTTTTTTTAAATTTTGCCTCAAATAATTAATCTTATTCTTATTGCAGTAGATGATTCTATTGGAAAGGTACGAGGTAAACTCTTTTAGATCAGATTTAGTAATTGTATCAATATCTTTTATGGTCCTGACTGAATGACCTATTTTTACGTTTAGGGTCCAAAGCCATCCAATAAAATCTTTAATATCATCAATTTTTTCAGTTTTTTTAATTAACTGGATTATTGAAAGGTCTATATCAGAAGAGGGAAACAGCTCTTTTCGACCATAACCTCCAAGGGCAACTATTGCAAAATCCTTATCAAGTTTTCTTTTTAAGAATTCATCAACAATTAACTCATCGAATATATCTGATCTTTTATTTAAGTATTTTTGAGCTAATTTAGGCGTGTTAAAAATATCTTGATAATTATTTTCAAATTCCAGATTTATTTTTTCTAATGACTCTATCAAAAGGATTCTTCACGCCGCTTAGTAAGAACTTCTACGCCAGATGAAGTCACCGCAAGAGTATGTTCCCATTGAGCAGAATTTCTTCCATCTTTTGTTTCTACAGTCCATCCATCGCTAAGTATTTTTGTGTATTTTGATCCCTGATTAATCATGGGCTCAATTGTAAAACACATGCCTTCTTGAATTTCAATTCCTCTTCCAAATTTTCCATAATGCAGGATTTGGGGATCTTCATGATATACCCTTCCAATTCCATGGCCACAATAGTCCTCAACTACTGAATAGTGATTTTTCTCAGCATGCTCTTGAATCACTGCACCTATATCACCTAAATGAGCACCTGGCTTGACCACATCAATTGCCTTATACAAGCATTCTTGGGCTACTTTTACTAATCTTTCATTATGAGGCTGCGTCTTTCCAACTAAAAACATCTTCGATGTGTCGCCGTGCCATCCATCACGAATCACCGTTACATCAATGTTGATGATATCTCCATTTTTTAGAATTTTCTTCTCAGATGGAATGCCATGACAAATAACCTGATTAATACTTGAACAAATAGTTTTCTCAAATCCGTTGTAACCGATATTTGCTGGGGTTGCCTTTTGTTGATTTACAATGAATTCGTAACATCTTTTATCTAATTCTTCAGTGCTTACTCCAGGCACTACAAACGGTTCAATCATTTCTATCACTTCAGCTGCCAATTGGCCTGCAATCTGCATCTTTGATATTTGATCAGTATTTTTTAAATTTATGCTCATTTTTTTAAAAATTTTATAGACCTTAGGAACATATCAATATAAAGTATCCTTTTAATGTCAGCGCATAATTTTAGCTCATTAAATTCAAAATTTTCACAATTATTTACTTTCTTTTCTCCCTTTCATAAGGAGAAAAATTAATGTCTTTCTCAGCTATTTTAGTCCTTGAGGATGGTTCTGTTATTGAAGGCACCGGCTTTGGTGCAAAGGAGATATCAGTTGGAGAAATTGTTTTTAATACCTCTATGTCAGGTTATCAAGAGATTATTACAGATCCTTCATATGCCAAGCAGATTATAGCTTTTACCCATCCTCATATTGGCAACACTGGAATTAATGACGAAGATAATGAATCTGATGGTATTTTTGCTTCGGGAATTGTCATAAAAGACTTGCCAGATCATTTTAGTAATTGGCGAGCTACACAATCTCTAGAAAGTTTTCTTAAATCAAAAAAAACTATTGGAATTTCAAACATAAATACAAGAGCATTAACTGCAAAGCTCAGAGATCATGGTTCATTGAAAGCATGCATAGCACCAGGAGATGAAAGTTCCTTGTCCAAAGCTCAGGAGGCTCTGAATGACTTTGATGGATTAGAGGGCCTCGATCTTGCTAAAAAAGTCTCAACCAAAAATTCCTTCACTTGGGACGAGGGTACTTGGCCTAATTATCAAGAAGTCAAAGATGACAAACTTATCGTTGCTATTGATTTTGGAGTGAAGAAAAATATCTTAAGGCTATTAAGAAAACATGTTGGAAAAGTTCAAGTTGTAAATGCTCAAATTAGTTTTGATGAGCTTATGAAGCATAAACCCGACGGGGTATTTTTATCTAATGGACCAGGAGACCCTGAACCATGTGATTATGCCATCCACTTAATTCAACAACTTCTTAATATTAATATGCCAATTTTTGGAATCTGTTTAGGTCATCAACTCTTAGCCCTTTCTGGAGGATGCAAAACATATAAGATGAAATTTGGCCATCATGGTGCCAATCATCCTGTGCAAGATCTTCAGTCAAAAATAGTTCATATAACCAGCCAAAATCATGGCTTTGCAGTTGACTTGTCAAGCTTGCCTAAAAATATTGAACCCAGTCACATCTCACTTTTTGATGAGAGTTTACAGGGTATTGCT
Source organism: uncultured SAR86 cluster bacterium (assembly GCA_902627055.1). Taxonomy (GTDB): domain Bacteria; phylum Pseudomonadota; class Gammaproteobacteria; order Magnimaribacterales; family D2472; genus D2472. Next base: position 27,224 of record CACOHS010000005.1, read on the forward strand.
TTCAAGGATAAGCCTGCATTTAGCTTTCAAGGCCATCCAGAAGCTAGTCCAGGACCGCATGAACTAGAAGAACTTTTTATTAAATTTAACTTGATGATTGAAAATCATGCCAAAAAGAACTGATATTAAATCTGTTTTGATCATCGGCGCTGGGCCAATAATAATAGGTCAAGCTTGCGAGTTTGACTACTCTGGTGCACAAGCATGTAAAGCACTTAAAGCTGAGGGTTTTAGGGTAATTTTAGTTAATTCTAATCCTGCAACAATTATGACTGATCCTCTCCTTGCAGATGCAACCTACATTGAACCAATTCACTGGAAATCTATTGAAAAAATAATTGCAAAAGAGCTTCCTGATGCATTGTTACCAACCATGGGAGGACAAACTGGGCTCAATACCGCTTTAACCTTGGCGAAAGAGGGGGTTCTAAAAAAATATAATGTTGAGTTAATCGGAGCATCAAGAGAAGCTATTGATAAAGCAGAAGATAGAGAACTATTTGATAAAACCATGAAAGGTATAGGCATTGAGACTCCCAGATCTGGAATTGCCCATTCAATGGAGGAGGCTTTAACTGTTCAACAGGATCTTGGGTTTCCATGCATTATTCGCCCCTCATTTACGCTCGGTGGATCAGGGGGAGGGGTAGCTTACAATATTCAGGAATTCAAAGAAATTTGTGAAAAAGGACTAGATCTTTCTCCAACAACAGAGCTGTTAATTGATGAATCTTTACTTGGATGGAAAGAATATGAGTTAGAGGTAGTGAGGGATAAAAATGATAATTGCATAATTATATGTTCCATAGAAAACCTTGACCCCATGGGAGTTCATACCGGTGATTCAATCACCGTAGCTCCAGCACAAACGTTAACTGATAAGGAGTATCAGATTTTACGAGATCAATCATTTAAAATTTTAAGAGAAATAGGGGTAGAGACCGGGGGGAGTAATGTTCAGTTTGGCATTAATCCAGAAAATGGAAGAGTTGTTGTTATTGAAATGAATCCAAGAGTAAGCAGATCATCTGCATTGGCCTCAAAAGCAACAGGTTTTCCAATTGCTAAAGTAGCTGCCTTGCTATCCGTAGGATTTACATTAGATGAATTAAAGAATGATATAACTAATGGCCTTACACCAGCATCATTTGAACCCTCCATTGATTACATAGTTACCAAAATACCCAAGTTTGCTTTTGAAAAATTCCCTCAAGCGAACGACAGGCTCACAACTCAAATGAAATCTGTTGGTGAAGTTATGGGAATTGGAAGAACTTTTCAAGAGTCTCTTCAAAAAGCCCTCCAAAGCTTGGAAGAAGATTTACACGGCTTTGAAAACATTTTAGATAATTCTTCTAATCAAAGCGAAACTTTGCTTTATCAACTTACGTTTGCTGGCTCAAAAAGAATTTTATATCTTGCGGAAGCAATAAGGCTTGGATGGGATGCAGACAAAATCAATCAATTGACTGGAATTGATTTTTGGTTTTTGCATCAAATTATTGATCTTATTGATGAGGAAAATATATTGCAGGATATGAAATTAAATGAGATCGATTTTGACAAAATGCTTAATCTTAAAAAAAAGGGTTTTGCTGATAGAAGAATTGCTGATTTAACAAGCTCATCCGCAAAAGAAGTTAGAGACTTCAGAAAAAAATTAGGTGTTACTCCTACCTTCAAAAGAGTTGATACCTGTGCTGCAGAATTTGCGACCGAAACTGCATATATGTATTCAGCATACGAGGGAGAATGTGAATCTCGACCAACAAATAATAAAAAAGTTATTGTTTTAGGAAGCGGTCCCAATAGGATTGGACAGGGAATAGAGTTTGATTATTGCTGTGTACATGCTTCTTTTGCACTTCAGGAAGAGGGATATGAATCCATTATGATTAATTGCAATCCTGAGACTGTGTCCACAGATTACGATACATCCAACAGACTATATTTTGAGCCTATAACTGAAGAGAAAGTTCTTGATATTATTGATTTAGAAGAACCTGAGGGAGTAATTATTCAGTTTGGAGGACAGACGCCTCTTAAACTCTCAGAAGTATTGTTGTCTAACAATGTAAAAATTCTTGGTACAGATGTAGATGCCATTGATAGATCAGAGGACAGAGAACGTTTTCAAGCTCTTGCTCATCAACTGAATCTCAAACAACCTCCAAACAGCACGGTACAAAATCTTGAAGAAGCGTTAAAGGAATCGGAGAAAATTGGATTCCCAATTGTTGTAAGACCATCATATGTACTAGGTGGTAGAGCAATGGAGCTTGTTCATACTCAAGTTGAACTTGAAAAGTATTTAAAAGAAGCCGTGGAAGTATCTGATAAAAAACCAATTCTACTAGACGGATATTTAACTGATGCAATTGAAGTTGATGTGGATGTAATTTCTGATGGAGATGATATTGAGATTGGAGGTATTTTGCAGCATATTGAGCAGGCTGGAATTCATTCAGGTGATTCTGCCTGTTCCTTGCCACCATATAGTCTCTCAGAAATAGTAATCAAAGAAATTGAAAAGCAAGCAAAAAAAATTGCCGCAGAATTAAATGTGATTGGATTGATGAATATTCAGTTTGCGGTTCAAGAGAATAATGTCTTTATTATAGAGGTAAATCCTAGGGCCTCAAGAACTGTTCCATTTATATCAAAATGTTTGGGAGAATCTCTAGTGAAGTCTGCTACAAAAACGATGATTGGAAAAACTTTGAAGGATATTAGTTTCTCTAATTTATTGCCAAAAAATTATTTTTTTGTAAAAGAAGCTGTTTTGCCATTTGACAAATTCCCCGCAGTTGACCCTATTCTTGGTCCAGAAATGAAATCTACAGGAGAGGTTATGGGCATTGGCTCAAGTTTTGGTGAAGCATATGCAAAAGCTCAAAGAGCAGCAAATAAGATATTCCCTGATTCAGGACTTGCATTTGTAAGTGTTAAAGAATCTGATAAAAAATATCTCCCAAATTTAGTTCCCTTACTTTTAGAGCAAGGTTTTTCATTGATTGCTACCAAGGGAACTGCTGCTGCGATTAAAAAACTCGGGCATGAAGCTCAAATCATTAATAAGGTTACAGAGGGAAGACCTCATATTGTTGATGAGTTATTAAATAATAGAGTAAATATTTTAATTAACACTACTGAAGGAAGACAATCCATAGAGGATTCAGCTTCTATAAGAAGAACAGCATTACAAAACAAATTATTTTGTGTTACAACAATTTTTGGCGCATTTGCAATTTTAGAAGCAATGAGTACAAGTTCAGATGACTGGATTTACAACTCTCTTCAAGAAATAAATTAATTTCTTCCATTTGTTATAATACTTTGATGGAGAAATTGCCTATAACTAAATCAGGAGAGCAAAAGCTTACCGAGAAACTTCGTCAGTTAAAGACCAAAGATAGACCTGAAATATCTCAAGCTATCGCAGAAGCAAGAGCTCACGGAGATCTTAAAGAAAATGCTGAGTACCATGCTGCAAAAGAACAACAAGGGTTTATCGAGGCAAAAATTCAAGAAATTGAGCATGCGCTTGCTAATGCACAGGTTATAGATGTTAAAGATCTGCCTGAAACAGGTAGGGTGGTATTTGGTGCGACTATTGATTTGTATGATCTAACTAATGATAAATCTATAACTTATAAAATAGTTGGTAATTTAGAATCCGATCCAGATGCAGGTTTGATTTCCATTCAAACTCCGATTGCTCAGGGACTGATGGGAAAAAATGTGGGTGATGAGGTTTCAATTTCTACTCCTTCTGGATCAATCGATCTTGAAATTGAAAAAGTAAAACATCTGTAAAATATATGCATACAGATTCTTGGGCTATAAAAGCAAAAAAACTTGGTCTTCGTTCTCGAGCAGTATTTAAGTTAGAGGAAATATTAATCAAAACCAAAGCACTTAAATGTAATAGTTTAGTTCTTGATATTGGTTCCTCTCCTGGAGGATGGTCTCAGCTCATAAAAACCTTAGAGCCCAAATCAAACGTATACGCAGTCGATCTTTTACCCATGGATCCGATTAAAGGTGTTTATTTTTTTCAAGAAGATATAGCAAATATCGATGCAATAAAAGAGATTTCATCATTAAAAACAAAATTTGACCTTGTTATTTCTGATTTAGCCCCAAATTTAACGGGTATAAGTGCAGTTGATAAAGAAAACATATTTGAGGTTAATTTAATTACTCTTAAAACGGCTGTAAACTATCTTAATAAAAGTTATGGAATATTTATTCTTAAAACTTTTCAAAATAGTTTATTAAAAAAAATAAGATTAGAAATGGAAAAGAGTTTCAATATAGTTCAAACTTATAAACCTGCTGCATCAAAGAGCAAGTCAGGCGAAATTTATTTATACGGAGAAAGGCCACTATGAATTCAGTTTTTAAAAATGCTTTAGTATGGGTCTTACTAGGCTCAGCCTTAATCTTTATTTTTAACAATGTGGAAAATGCTTCTTCCTCAAAGAGAGAAATGATTTCTTACAGCCAGTTTAAAGAAGAGGTGCTTTCTGACAGAGTGGCAAAGGTAATCTACAAGGGTGACCAAATGACTATATTTGGCGACCGCCTTGATGGAACTCGATTTGAAACACGTCATCCCATATATAAAAAAGATGAATCTGTTGATAATGCAATTGAAGAGCATGGCGTTATAACTGTTTTTGAGAGTGTAGAGCAACCTTCAATTTGGTCCCAACTTTTAGTTGGAGCTTTCCCAATCCTTTTACTTTTAGGGATTTTCTTTTTCTTCATGCGACAAATGCAAGGTGGCATGTCGGGAAGAGGCGGCCCAATGGCATTTGGAAAAAGCAAAGCAAAGTTAATGGAAGGAGGAAAAGTTACCACAACTTTTGAAGATGTTGCTGGGTGTGAAGAAGCAAAGCAAGATGTCCAAGAATTGGTAGATTTTTTAAGAGATCCTACAAAATTTCAAAAACTAGGCGGTAAAATTCCAAGAGGTGTTCTGATGGTTGGTCCTCCTGGTACCGGAAAAACACTTTTAGCTAGAGCTATTGCGGGAGAAGCTAAAGTCCCATTTTTTTCAATTTCTGGATCAGATTTTGTAGAGATGTTTGTTGGTGTAGGCGCTTCGAGGGTCAGAGATATGTTTGAGCAAGCACAAAAAAACTCTCCATGTATCGTTTTTATTGATGAGATCGATGCTGTTGGAAGACATAGAGGCGCTGGAATGGGTGGTGGCCATGATGAAAGAGAACAAACACTTAACCAATTGCTAGTTGAAATGGATGGCTTTGATGGCAATGATGGTGTAATTGTAGTTGCAGCAACCAACAGACCAGATGTTCTAGATCCTGCTTTGCTGAGACCTGGACGTTTTGACAGACAAGTCGTTGTTGATTTGCCCGATTTGAGAGGAAGAGAGCAAATATTAAAAGTTCATATGAAAAAAGTTCCTCTTTCAAAAGATGTAGATGCTTTAGTAATAGCAAGAGGAACTCCTGGTTTTTCTGGAGCTGACCTTGCCAATCTTATCAATGAGGCTGCTTTATTTGCTGCGAGATATGGGGATAAAAAAGTTGACCAAAGCCATTTAGATCTTGCAAAAGACAAAATCATGATGGGGCCTGAAAGAAAGTCAATGATCATGACAGAGGAGCAGAAAACAATAACTGCTTATCATGAAGCAGGCCACGCTATAGTAGGTCGCTTAAGTCCGGAACATGATCCAGTTTACAAAGTTACCATTATTCCTAGAGGTAGAGCGCTTGGCGTAACAATGTTCTTACCCGAGGAAGATAAATACATGCAAAGTAAGCAATATCTTCACAGCAGAATAGCAGCACTTTTTGGCGGCAGAATTGCAGAAGAAATTATTAATGGTAAAGATGCTATAACAACTGGGGCATCAAATGATATTGAAGTAGCAACAGGTATAGCTACAAATATGGTTACTAAATGGGGAATGTCCGACTTAGGCCCCTTAAAATATGGAGAAGACGACTCAAGTCCTTTCTTAGGAAGATCCGCATCAATGGCTCCAAAAGGCATTGGTGGCGAAACTTCTAATAGTATTGACATTGAAGTTAAAAAAATTATTAACACTAATTATAAAAAAGCTACAAAAATCCTTAAAGATAATATCGATAAATTACACACTATGGCTGAGTCGTTACTTACCTATGAAACAATTGATGCCGATCAAATTGATGATATTATGGCTGGAGCTAAACCAAGAGCTCCCAAAGATTGGGATGAGCCAAAAACACCAAAAAATAAAACTTCCAAAAAAACTTCAATAAAGGGTCCCGCGGAAGAGTTATAATCTTTTTCCATGATTATAAAATTTGGTACTGATGGGATTCGTGGTCCAGTAGAATCTCAAATTACTCCTGAGGTATGCTTAAAAATAGGTCATGCCTCTGGGTTGGTTTTAAAAGATATGGGCTGGGAGACAGTTCTTATTGGTAAAGATACTCGAGTATCTGGTTATATGCTTGAATCTGCACTTCAAGCTGGATTTATAGCCGCTGGTGTTAATGTAAGGTTGCTCGGACCATTACCCACTCCCGGAGTTGCATATTTAACTAGATCATTACGAAACCAGTTTGGGCTTGTCATAAGCGCATCTCATAATAATTATTTAGACAACGGAATAAAACTTTTTGATGGAAATGGAGAAAAAATTCCTAAAGATGCTGAAAGAAAAATTGAAAAGTTACTCGTGGGCGAACTTAAACCAGTTAAAACTGCTGAGCTTGGTAAGGCTCAAAGATTTGATGAATCTGGTGACAGATATATAGAGTTTTGTAAATCGACAGTTCCACCAGATGTTTCTTTTGATTCATTAAGAATAGTATTAGATTGTGCCAATGGAGCTTGCTACAAAGTAAGCCCTTCCATTTTTAGAGAACTTGGCGCAGAGGTTATTTCAATAGGGACAAAACCAGATGGTTACAACATAAATTACGAATGTGGCTCTACTCATCCAGAAAAAGTTCAAGAGGAAGTTATAAAACAGAGAGCAGATTTTGGAATTGCACTTGATGGTGATGGTGATAGGGTAGTTTTAATCGATAGAAAAGGCCACATATTAGATGGCGACGACATTATGTATATTCTTGCTTATGCCAATCCAAATAGAACTGGGCCATGGTCAGGCATAATTGGAACAGCAATGTCTAATTTTGGGTTTGAAGAGGCAGTAAAAAAATTAGGTTATAAGTTTAAAAGAGCAGACGTTGGCGATAAGCATGTTAATCAAATGCTTAAAAAAGAAGGATGGATGCTAGGTGGAGAACCCTCTGGACACATTATTTGTAGAGATCTTGTAAGCACTGGTGATGGAACAATAGCGGCATTGAAAGTAATATCTTCCCTGTTGATTTTAGAAAAAGATCCAGAAGATGTACTGCAAAATTATAAAAAAATGCCTCAAATTAATATTAATGTTGACGTAGCTAATAAAGATATCCTTTCTGATGCTGAGATTCAAAAAAAAATAAAGGAGATTGAATCAGACCTCACTATTGGTAGAATCCTAGTAAGAGCCTCCGGTACCGAAAGTAAAATTAGAATAATGATTGAGTCAGATGATGAAGCAACTGCAATAAAATATGCAAAAGATATTGAAAAAATTCTTATAAGATAAAAAATGTCTTTGAGATTAATAGCAAATTGGAAACTAAATGGTTCAATAAAATTTAATGATCAATGGGCTGATGATTTCTTTAAAAATTTCTCAAGTATAAATCCTGAATCAATTGGGATAGCGCCAGCTTGTATATATATAGATCATATTAGAAAATTGATTAGAAATTCCGGGATCAATATAGGTGTGCAAAATATTTGTGAGGAGGAATCTGGAGCAAGAACCGGTGAAATCTCAGTTTCGATGATTAGAGATTTAGGATGTAATTTTAGCTTAATTGGTCACTCTGAGAGACGTATTTTTTTTCATGAATCTAATAAAACAATTTCAAAAAAATTAAACTTGGCAAACAAAAATTCTGTAATGCCTGTTCTATGTATTGGGGAGTCTGCTGAAGAAAATGAAAGAAACGATACTTATGATGTCCTTAAATTTCAGGTTGATGAAGCTTTAAAAGAGATTTTTGAGCGAAGTGACTTAATAATTGCATATGAGCCTGTATGGGCGATTGGTTCTGGAAAAATCCCAAACCCAGAAGAAATAAATTCCGTTCATAAAATGATCAAAGATGTAGTACAATCTCGATTTCCAAAAATTGATTTAAAATCAGTTTTGTATGGAGGAAGTGTAAATTCTGAAAATGCATCATCTTTATTTGTTCAAGAGCATATTGATGGAGCCTTAGTAGGAGGAGCTTCACTTGATGGAAAGGAATTTGCAAAAATAGTAAATGTTTTTAATGAGCTAAAGTAAAAAGATGATTATTACAGCAATAAAAATTATCTGTATTATCCTTGCGATTATGCTTATTGCTTTAGTTATATTGCAGCAAGGAAAGGGCTCTGATCTTGGTTCAGCTTTTGGAGGCGGATCATCTAATTCGATGTTTGGAGCAGTTGGACCTTCTAATTTTCTTGGCAAACTCACAGCAATCATAGCTTCACTTTTTTTGATTCTAAACTTAGCTCAAGCAGTGCTACTAAAAAATGCTAATACTGAAGTGTTATTTACTGATGAAGAAATTCAGGAAGCAACAAAAACTCCTGAAATCCCTGTAGATTAAGTTGGTGCCGAAAGCGGGACTTGAACCCGCACGAGCTTTCGCTCACTAACCCCTCAAGCTAGCGTGTCTACCAATTCCACCACTTCGGCAAAGTGAGAAATTATAACAAGATAAGTTTTTAATACCGAAATAAATTTGAATTAACTTGACCTTAAGTACATGCTTTCTATACACTCTAATCCTCTGCGATGCGGGGTGGAGCAGTCTGGTAGCTCGTCGGGCTCATAACCCGAAGGTCGTTGGTTCAAATCCAGCCCCCGCTACCAGTAAATGAGATACGAACTGGGGCATTTGCCCCATTTTTATTTTAAGAGATATGAGAATAGAAGAACTAGAAATTGAGATTGAGCCTGTAGTTACCAGTCATGGTTGTGAGCTGTGGGGTATCGAATTATTGAGAGGCAAAAAAAGACCAACAATTAGAGTCTTTATTGATGCTATTGCAGGTGCAACAATAGATGATTGTGAAAAGGTAGCCAAAGACTTGAATTATGAACTCGCGTTAAATGATACGTTCTTTGATCAAGACTATGTCTTGGAGGTTTCTACACCGGGCATAGATAGAAAGATTTTCAAAGTAGAGCAACTTTCTGCATTTATCAAAGAGGATTTTGATTTAAAGTTACGAGAGATGAAAGATGGTAAGAGAAGTCTGGTAGCAACGCTTATAAATGTTAAAAACGATGAGATTTTATTTCAAAGTGGAGCAGAAAAAATGATCTTAAATTTCGTAGATCTTGATTTGTGTCGTTTGAAGCCAAATTTTGAAGAACTGATGAGGGTAAATAAATAATGGAAAGTATTGAAATTTTAGCAGTAGTTGAATCCGTCTCTAATGAGAAAGGCATTGAAGAAGAAATAATATTTAAGGCCTTAGAAACAGCTATAGCAAGTGCATCTCTAAGACATTTCCACGAAGATGCAGATATATCTGTTTCAATAGATCAATCAACAGGAGAATACACTACGCATAGACATTGGCTCGTAGAGAGTGAGGATTCTGAGGACTTTCACAAGGAAACTCATATTTCAGAAATAGATTCTAAGATGAATATTGGTGATAGATTTTCTCAAGCTGTAGATAATGTTGTCTTTGGACGAATTGAGACTCAAGCTGCACGTCAAGTTATGATGCAGAAAGTTAGGGAAGCTGAAAGGGACACAATTGTGGCAATGTTTAAATCCCAAGATAATTCTCTTATGAATGGTTCAGTCAAAAGAGTCACTAGAGACAATATAATTGTTGATATTGGAAATGATGTTGAAGCAATCCTTCCCAGAGATCAATTGCTCCCAGGCGAGATATATAAAATTAATGATAGGATGCGAGCTATTCTTCAGATCAAAGAAATTGAAGGTAGAGGCTCTCAACTAATGCTCAGCAGAACATGTCCTGAAATGGTAACAGAGTTATTTAGAATTGAAGTTCCTGAAATTAATGAAGATATTATTGAAATAAGAGGCATCGCTCGAGATGCAGGATCTAGGTCAAAGATTACTGTAAAAACAAACGACGGACGCATTGATCCAGTTGGAGCCTGTGTTGGAATGCGTGGTTCAAGAGTGCAATCAGTTTCAGGTGAATTGGGCAATGAAAGAATAGACATTATTATATTTGATGATAATCCTGCACAAATGGTGATTAATTCTCTTGCTCCAGCGAAAGTTGAATCAATTGTCATGGATGAAGATTCTCGTTCAATGGAATTAGCTGTTAATGAGGAAAATTTAGCTCTGGCAATTGGCTCAAGAGGTCAAAATATTAGATTAGCATCAAGACTTGTTGGCTGGGAGTTAAATATTATCAGTAGCAATGAGGCTGAGGCGAAAGAAAGAGTTGTAGAGGCAGAATTTCAAGCGAAGCTTATGGATAATTTGAGTATCGATGAAAAAGAGGCTGAAGCGCTAATAAGAGGAGGCTTTTTAACTTTTGATGATATTGCTTATGCAGAGGATGCAAAGCTGTCATCTACAATGGAAATTGACGAGGCTAGAATTGAAGAAATCAAAGCCGCAGCTGCTGATGCTGCTTTGATGGAAGCCATGGGTGAGATTACTCAAGAGGAATCTAATTTGGAGTCACTAACAGAATTAGGCTTCAGCGAAGAGGAAGTAGAAACTCTTGTTTCCAATGCACTTAAAAGCAAAGATGATATTGCAGAATTAGCTGTTGATGAACTTTTAGATGTAGTTGAAATAAATGAAAAGAAGGCAGCAGATATTATTATGAAAGCTCGGGAAAGTTGGTTTAATTAAAAAAAGGAAGACATTGATTTGGAACTTACTGTAAAAGATTTCGCAAAAACCTTAAAAATTAAGGATGACGCCTTATTAGAGAGAATGAAAGCTGCTGGGCTTTCACACAGTAAATCTTCAGATAAAATTACACCGGCTGATAAATTAGCAATACTTAAATCATTAAAAGAACGAAAAAGTTCTTCAGCCTCTGCTGTTACCTCATCTTCAAGTAGTGGAGGAGTGACAGTTAAATCAAAAGGCACTTTATCTCAACCTTCCGCATCATCTTCAAGTTCATCTGATGGCCTTACAGATAATATTGAAGCAAAAAGGCAAGCAGCTGCTGAAAATTTAAAAGAACAGCAGCAAAAAAGGGAGGATCAAATTAAAGAGGCTATTCGCATAAAACAAGAACAGCAACAAGCAGCCAAGAAAGGTCAACAGTTAAAGTCTACCTCTCAACAAAAACCTCAACCACGGGTAAATGTTAAAGATCAATTATCACGAGCAGCAAAAGACTACTCTAGGCGTGAAACTAGTTTCAATGAAGGAACTGAACATCAATTTGCAAAGCCTGTTGAATTTATAAAGCGTGATATAGAAGTTCCAGAGATGATTCAGGTTGGTGAACTAGCAAAGCTTATGTTTATAAAGGGTGGAGAGGTTGTAAAAGTGTTGATGAGCATGGGAGTTGCTGCATCCATAAATGACTCTATTGATCAGGAGACAGGAATTTTAGTTGCTGAAGAGCTTGGCCACAATGGAATCGCATTAAGTGATTCATCTGTTGAAGATGAGATAATTGGCAACATAAATTATACGGACACACCCAAAACAAGAGCTCCAGTTATTACTGTTATGGGGCATGTTGATCACGGCAAGACGACTTTACTCGATTTTATTCGAAAAACTAAAGTCGTTGATGGAGAAGCCGGTGGAATAACACAGCACATTGGGGCATATCAAGTACCAGTTGGCAATTCTGTTATTACATTCATAGATACTCCGGGTCATGCTGCATTCTCATCTATGAGAGCAAGGGGAGCTAATACTACTGATGTTGTCATTTTGGTTGTAGCTGCAAATGATGGAGTCATGCCTCAAACTGAGGAGGCCATCAATCATGCAAAAGCAGCTGGTGTTTCTATTGTTGTTGCGATAAACAAAATGGATCTTCAAGGAGCAGATTTAGAGAGAATCAAAGGAGATTTAGCTGCAAAAGACTTAACTCCAGAGGACTGGGGTGGGAATATACAGATGGTACCAGTTTCTGCTCTTCAAGGTGATGGAGTCGATAAACTTTTAGAAGCCGTTGTTTTAGAATCTGAGCTTTTAGAGCTGAAGGCTCACTATGAGGGACAAGCTCAGGGAGTCGTAATTGAATCTGAATTAGATAAATTTAGAGGCGCTGTAGCAACTTTGCTTGTACAAAATGGTACTTTGAAAGTTGGAGATATGGTGGTTTGTGGGTCTGCTGTTGGAAAAGTAAAAAGTATTATTAGCTCTGATGGCAGTAAATTAAAAAGTGCCGAACCTTCATTTGCAGTAGAGATTTTAGGTCTTAGCAGCGTTCCCAATGCTGGTGAGACTTTCCAGGTTGTTAAGAATGATAAAGAAGCTCGCGAAATTGCTGAATTTAGAGAAAATAAAATTAAAGATCGAAAAGTATTAAAACAAAGAGATGAAAGCTTGGGCAATATATTTGAGTCTATGGGTCAATCTGATAAAAAAGTACTTAATGTTATTTTAAAATCTGATGTTGCTGGTACCTCAGAGGCAATTGTTGCAGCTATGTCTGATATTGGAAATGATGATGCTTCCATTAAAGTAGTTGCTTCTGGAGTTGGAGGCATTTCGGAATCTGATGCGAATCTGGCCCTAGCAACAGAATCAATTATTTTAGGTTTTAATGTTCGATCAGATAGCGCTGCAAAGAAGATTGTTGAAAGTGAAGACCTCATATTGTCTTACCATAGTATTATTTATGAGCTCATTGATGAAGTTAAAGCTAGATTAAGTGGTCTATTAGATCCAATTGTTAAAGAAGAAATTGTTGGAATAGCAGAAGTATTAGAAGTATTTAATTCTCCAAAATTTGGTCAAGTCGCAGGCTGTATGGTTGAAGAAGGATCTATATTAAAAAATAAACCTGTAAGAGTTTTGCGGGACGACATTGTGATCCATCAAGGTGAGTTAGATTCGCTCAGAAGATTCAAAGATGATGTCGGTGAAGTTAAATCCGGAACAGAATGTGGCGTTGGAATTAAGAACTACAAAGATATTCGACCAGGCGATAAGGTGGAAGTTTTTGATAGAAAAGAAGAGGCTCAAAGCATTTAACAACATGTCTTCAACAAGAGTACCGAAGGTTGAAGATTTTTTAAAAAAAGAAATATCTCAAATTATTTCCTCTCATGTCAGAGATCCCCGGTATAAATTTATAAACATCGTTGATGTTAAATGTTCAACTGACCTTAGCGTCGCGACAGTTTTTTACACTATTATTGATGGTGATTTTTCTGACTCACCCGATTTAAGATCTCTCAAAAAATTTGCATCAATGGTAAGATCCAAGCTTTCAAAATTTATGCAAATAAGAAGAGTCCCAAAACTTATATTTAAATATGATCAGAGTCTTGAGAGATATAACAATATTGAAACCTTATTAAATTCATTAAGTGATTAGCGGATTTCTTTTAGTCAACAAAGAGCCTGGCATAACTTCATCAAGAGTTGTGCAAATCATAAAAAAACAATTTAATCTTAATAGGGTTGGACATTTGGGTACTTTAGATCCAATGGCAACTGGTCTCTTGATAATTGCAATAAATAGAGCAACTAAATTTGCATCTCTTCTATTGCAAAGTGAAAAGTCATATCGAGCTGAGGTCACTCTTGGCATTCAAACTGACACTGATGATGCTGAAGGACAGGTTATTTCTTGCAAAGATGTTAATGTAAATGATATGCAGGCTAAAAAAACCTTGTTAAGTTTTTTGGGTGATAGTGATCAATTCCCTCCAAATTATTCAGCTCTAAAGCATAAAGGCAAACCTTTATATAAGTATGCAAGAGATGGAATCAAAATAGAAAAAGCTGCAAGAAAGATATTCATCAAAAATATAAATAATATTTCTATAGAAATGCCGAAAGTTTCATTTGATATCAATTGCTCTAAAGGCACATATATAAGATCTATTGCAAGAGATTTTGGGTTAAAGCTTGGTTGCGGCGCCAATTTATCGAAATTAGTTAGAACAAGTCAGGAAAAATTTTTACTATCTGATGCTTTCTCAATAGACGAATTAAGTCTAGAAAACCTTATATCATTGGAAAATGCTTTTGAGGATTTAGATTTTATCCAACTAAGCAAAAAAGATACCAGAGCATTTCTTCATGGTAGGCCAATTGAAACTGACCTTGATCATGAAAATTTGTTAAGAGTGTATGATTGCTCAAATCAATTTATTGCAATAGGAAAAAAAACTAGTAAGGGCTTCAAGCATGAATACCTTGTTTAATAGGTAAATAAGTAATAAGCTACACCAACTCAAACTTCAGATATGCGAGGTTTGGCAAGATTGAGGAGCATATCCAAGGAGAACAAACGCATGGCTTTATTAAAAGAAGAAAAAAATAAAATTGTTAAAGAGTTTCAAAATAGTGATACTGATACTGGCTCGCCTGAAGTGCAAATAGCTCTCTTAACAGAAAATATAAATAAATTACAATCTCATTTTAAAATTCATAAAAAAGATCATCATTCAAGAACAGGCCTTATCAGAATGGTTAACTTAAGAAGAAAGCTTTTAGCTTATCTAAAAAGAAAAAATCCTGAAAGCTATCAAGACATAATCAAATCCCTAAAATTAAGAGGATAAACAAGGAAAATCGTGGAAGAAAATAAATTAAATACTCAATCTGTAGAATTCGAATACGGAAATAAAACTGTCAAAATTGAAACTGGAAAAATTGCAAGACAAGCTACATCAAGCATCATTGTTACCATTGATAATTTAGTAGTGTTAACAACTATGGTCGCTAGAAAGGAAGCTGATCCATATAAAGATTTTTTTCCATTGGCTGTTTTCTATCAAGAAAAGTTTTACGCTGCTGGAAAAATTCCTGGTGGATATTTTAAGAGAGAGGCAAGACCAACTGAACAAGAAACATTAACTTCTAGATTAATTGATAGGCCGATTAGACCTCTATTTCCAGAGGATTTCAAAAATGAAATACAGATTTTCTGTACCGTATTATCCTCGGATAAAAATATTAATCCTGACATAGCATCTTTAATAGGTGCTTCCGCAGCGCTTTCAATTTCAGGAGTTCCATTTCAAGGACCACTTGGAGCTGCAAGAGTTGGTTTTATCGATAGTAATTATGTTTTAAACCCATCACCAGAAGAGTTGAAAGAATCTATGTTGGATATGGTCGTAGCAGGAACCGAAGATGCTGTATTAATGGTTGAATCCGAAGCAAATGAGTTAAGTGAAGATCTAATGTTAGGTTCAGTGCTTTATGGCCATCAAGAAATGCAAAAAGTTATTAAGGCCTGTGCAGATTTAAGAGCTAAAGTAAATCCTACTCCATGGGATTTTTCCGAAGACGAGTTAACAGCTGAATTTAAGAATAAGATTGCAGATTCTTTCACAGATGAAATAGCAAGCGCATTTAAAATTGCGGATAAATCCAGCAGAGGCGAAGCAATCAATGATGTAAGAGTCAAAATAAACGAAGCTTATGATGAAATAGATGATTTAGAGAGAGGCAAATTAATGAATGCCTTCAAATTAGTAGAAAAAGATGTTGTTAGAAAAAGTATTTTGGCTAACGAGCCGAGAATAGATGGAAGAGATTTAGATACTGTTAGACCAATTTATGTTGAAACTGATGTCCTCCCAAGTGTTCATGGATCTTCTTTATTTACGCGTGGAGAAACACAAGCATTAGTTGCAGCAACTCTTGGGTCAACAAGAGATGCCCAAAGAATAGAGGGGCTTAATGGTGAAGAATCTAATTCTTTTATGCTGCATTATAATTTCCCCGCCTATAGCGTTGGAGAAATTGGGATGCCATTAGGACCTAAGAGAAGAGAGATTGGTCATGGTAATCTTGCAAAAAGAGCTATTAAAGCAGTCCTCCCAGATTCAGAAGAATTTGGTTATACCTTAAGGGTTGTTTCAGAAATTACAGAATCAAATGGATCAAGCTCAATGGCTTCAGTCTGCGGGACCTCTCTTTCGTTGATGGATGCAGGTGTACCTATCACTAATCCAGTTGCTGGAATTGCGATGGGTTTGATTAAAGAAGAAGATAGTTTTGCTGTTTTAACAGATATTCTTGGTGACGAGGATCACCTTGGTGATATGGACTTCAAGGTGGCTGGTACAAAAGAGGGTGTTACTGCATTGCAAATGGATATTAAAGTTCAAGGCATCACATCTGAAATTATGGAATCTGCATTAGAGAAAGCAAAAGTTGCACGCATGCATATTTTAGAGAAAATGAATGAAGTAATTTCTGCGCCAAAAGAATTGTCGGACAATACTCCTGCAATGAAAAAGATCAATGTAAATCAGGACAAGATTAAAGAAATTATTGGTAAGGGTGGAGCAGTTATAAAAGGCATGCAAGCAGATACCGGAGCATCAGTTGATGTAGATGATAATGGAGTAGTTACAATATTTGGTGAAACACAGTCTATTATGAAAGCAGCACTTGAAATTATTGAAGGCATAATAGAAGATCCCGAGTTAAATAAAGTTTATGAAGGTAAGGTTGTTAAAATTGTAGATTTTGGTGCTTTTGTAAATATTTTGCCTGGCAAAGATGGCTTATTGCATGTTTCTGAAATTTCTTCAGAAAGAGTTGAGAATGTTTCTGATGTTCTAAGTGAAGGAGACATTATTAAGGTTAAGTTAATAGGCTTTGACCGAGGTAAGATGAAACTCTCTAAAAAAGTACTTGAATCCTAAGTAATTTTAATATAAATAAAACTTATAATGTATAAAAAGTATTATTTATGTTTGTAATATTTATCTTCTAAAAGTCAAATTTTCAGATATTTTTAACTCATATATCTTGTTCATAATTTCTTTTTATGGTTTTATAAGTTAACTAACCATGCAAACCATAGGGGGAAATTATGGATAATGCATTTAGAATGCTAAGCGACCTAGTTAGTAATTTAACTAGTGTTATCATTGGTATCTTAGGACTCGGTATTGTTGGGAGCCTTGCTTTTGGCGATATGTTAGGACTAGATGTGATTGGAAATATCACATCATTAGTCGAGTCTTTGGCATCTAATGGTGTTGTAGGACTACTTGTACTAGCAGTTCTATACAGCTTGCTAAACAGATAAGCATTAAGCTTGTTTTTGTTAGAAAGGGTCAATAGACCCTTTCTAACTTTTTTTAAAATGAATCTTAACAATTCTCTTATTAAACTCACTGCTTTTTTTAATAAGTTATTAAAATTATTGCTACCTTTTGTAGCAGTCTCACTACTGCTTGGTATTATTTTTGGGCCGACTACTCCATTTGTTGGAGACGTATATAATAATGTCACAGATATTTTAAATATGCTTGGTGAGGACGCTTTGTTGGCACTAGTATCTTTAATAATAATTTTAATCTTTCTAAAAAAAGAATAGTAAAAAGTGAATTAAAAATTCCAGATAATTTTTTATCTGAATATCCTCTTTGATTTTAACTTTGAATTTATGGTGGCTATGGGTGGAATTGAACCACCGACCCCAGCGTTATGAGTGCTGTGCTCTAACCATCTGAGCTACATAGCCAAGTGGTATGATCATAAAGAACTTGCTTTATAAGTCA
The DNA here is from genome assembly GCA_902627055.1 of uncultured SAR86 cluster bacterium. Classification (GTDB taxonomy): domain Bacteria; phylum Pseudomonadota; class Gammaproteobacteria; order Magnimaribacterales; family D2472; genus D2472. Next base: position 45,000 of record CACOHS010000005.1, read on the forward strand.
AACATTAAATTTGAAGTGAATAATATCTCCGTCCTTTACCAAATAGTCTTTTCCTTCAAGCCTTAATTTACCATTTTTTTTTGCACCAGATTCTCCATTGAAATCAATGAAGTCTGAAAATGATATAACTTCAGCTTTAATAAAACCTCTTTCAAAATCTGTATGAATAACACCTGCAGCCTCTGGTGCCAAGGAGTTTTTTTTAATTGTCCAGGCTCTAGATTCTTTCGGCCCAGAGGTAAAAAATGTTTCTAAATTAAGTAGTTTATAGCCGGCAAGAATAATTTTATTTAGTACAGGCTCATCCATTTCAAGAAGCTCTAGATATTCTACTTGCTCTTCTTCATCCAGTGTTGCTAGCTCATGCTCAACTTTAATAACAGCTGGAATAATATCAATGTTATTCATCTCCGCATAATTCTTGAGGTCATCAAGATTATTTCTTGATTTGTCATCAGATAAATTTGCAACTAAAACCATTGGTTTTGTTGAGAGCAAATTCATGCTTTCAATAAATGTTATTTCTTCTACATTAAAACTATCAAGTTTTGGTAAATTTCCATTTTCCATCATTTTTATTAAATCTTGGATTATTATTTTATGTTTTTTTGCATCCTCATCTCCGGATTTAATTAATTTTTCTAATTTTTGATTTCTTTTCTCAAGAACCTCAAGATCAGCAAAAATTAATTCAAGATTAATTGTCTCAACATCCTTTAAAGGATTTATAGAACCATCTACATGTACAACATTTTCATCATCAAAACACCTTACAACATGGAGAAGGGCATTCATTTCTCTAATATTAGACAAGAACGCATTCCCTAAACCCTCTCCATTTGATGCTCCTTTTACTAGCCCAGCAATATCTACAAAACTCATTGTAGTTGGTATAACATTTTCAGAATTTACAATATTATTTATTTTATTTAGTCTTTTATCAGGAACATTAACAATTCCAAGGTTTGGCTCAATTGTGCAAAAAGGAAAGTTTTCGGCTGGGATAGAAGATTTAGTTATAGCATTAAATAGTGTAGATTTACCGACATTAGGTAAGCCTAAAATTCCACATTTAAATCCCATTTATTCTGTATGCAGTTTTAATTGTGCTGCATGAATATCTTTATTACTCAAAAGTTCAATCACATGATTGAACTTATAAAAGCTCTCTATTATTAAATCTTTTTCACTGGGTTTAAATTTGCCTAAAACCCAATTGGTAACATCAACTTTATTTCCTGGATGCCCAATGCCCACTCTTAGCCTTGTAAATGATTTGCCTGCATGCGATATGATACTTTTCAATCCATTATGCCCTCCATGCCCGCCACCAATTTTTAATTTCAGGCTACCAAGTGGTAGGTCTAGGTCATCATGAATAATTATTATTTGCTCAAGACTGAAATTTTTAGTTTTTAGAATTTTTTTAATTGAATTACCAGATTCATTCACATACTGATTAGGGTATCCCCAAAGAATTTTTTCATCATCAGACAAGCCAACAGTAGATTCAATTTTCTTTTTTACCTGAAGATCTAAATTAGTATTAGCTGCGATAATTTTTACCCAATCTTTACCAATGTTATGACGAGTTCCATTATATTTAGTACCGGGATTTCCTAATCCAATAATACAGATATTAGGCACAGATTTTTTTGAGTTTAATCACTTGAATCTGCATCTTCTGATGAGTCGTTACCAGCATCATCTTGATCTGTTGATGAATCTTCTCCCTCAGCAACTTCGCCTTCTTCTCCTTCTTCACCTTCAGTAAGAATCTCTGGCTCTTCTTCTTCTGCTCTCGGAGGATTCACAGAAACAATCATCTGGTCATTCTCTTCATCAAAACCAGGGATTTCAGCACCCTCAGGCAAAGTAATGTCTGACAAACGTATTGCTTCATTTAGCATTAAGTTTGTAATATCAACCTCAATAGCTTCAGGGATATTGCCAGCTAAACATGAAATTTCTATTTCTGAAATTGCCTTAGCAATAACTCCACCATCAATTTTTACACCCTCGCATTCTTCTTCGCCAATAAATCTAAATGGGACAACTACTTTTAATTTTGTTTTGCGTGAAACCCTTTGAAAGTCAGCGTGAAGAAACTTTCCTTTTACAGGTTCTCTTTGCAGCTGCTTCAGAACAACTTTTTCTTCTTGTCCCTCAAGTAAAATTTTTAAAACCTGAGTATAGAAAAGCTCGTTTTCAGATGCTTTAGTAAGTTCATTTAACTTAACTTTAATATTTTTAGTTTCTTCTTCATTTCCATAGATTATCGCTGGAACCATAGATCCTTCTCGTCTTATTTCTCTTGTCTTATTTGTTCCAGTCCTTACTCTAAGATCTGCATTTAATATAATTTCGTCTGACATCAAGCTTACCTTTTAATTAATTCTTACAAAAATAGAGCGCTTAGTGACTCTTCATTGTTTAATCTTCTAATGCACTCCGCAATTGTTGGGGCAAGAGAAATGACGCGTATTTTACTGCATTTTTCTGCTTCTGTGGACAAAGAAATTGAATTGGTTACAACTAATTCATCTATGGCAGAATCAGAAATTCTTTCAATAGCTGGCCCAGATAATACTGGATGAGTGATATATGCTTTAACCTTTGCAGCACCAGCATCTTTTAGAGCCTTAGCTGCATTGCATAAGGTGCCTGCTGTATCAATTATATCGTCAGGCACAATACAGCTTTTTCCCTTAACGTCTCCAATGATATTCATAACCTCAGATTCATTTGGAGAAGCTCTTCTTTTATCAATAATTGCTAGATCAGATTCATCTAGAAACTTTGCCAATGCCCTCGCTCTTACGACACCACCTACATCAGGAGAAACGACAAGTATCTGCTCATCTTTAGCGGTTTTAGACTTAATATCATCATGCATGATTTTTGTTGCGTAAACATTATCAGCAGGCATATCAAAAAAACCTTGGATAGATTCAGAATGGAGGTCTACCGTTAAAACTCTATCAACACCTACAGAATTCAACATGTCTGCAATTACTTTTGCACTTATTGGAACTCTTGCTGATCTTACTCTTCTGTCTTGGCGCGCATAGCCATAGTAGGGCAGTATTGCTGTAATTCTTGAAGCAGATGAGCGTTTCAAAGCATCCGTAATTAACATTAATTCCATTAAATTTGCATTAGAAGGAGAGCACGTTGATTGAATGATGTATGCTTCATGCCCTCGTACATTTTCCAAAACCTCAACTTTAATTTCTCCGTCTGAAAATTTATCTAAATCAATATCACCTAGTTTTATGCCTAGAATTTCTGCCACTTCTTCAGACAAAGCTTTTGATGCTGAGCCTGAGAAAATTCCTACTGTTTGTTTATTAATCATTTATCTTATTATTGGCTGGGGTGGCTGGATTCGAACCAGCGCATGACGGGATCAAAACCCGTTGCCTTACCGCTTGGCCACACCCCATTATGTTAAGTAATTCAATAATGGTGAACATTGTAAAGGTTCACAAAAAGAGTGTCTCCATTTACTGGGAATTTTTTTTAAAGTTTTTTTAATTTCACTCTTATTTTCGTATATAAAAAACATTGTGGAGCCAGTTCCAGACAATCTTAGTGAGCAAAGGTCGTTTAATTGATTGAAACTTTCTTTAATATCTTGATTATTTTGAAGAAATAAAGGTAGGAATGAGTTTTCTTCATTTTTTAGGATCCTCTTTTGAGCATCTTTACTTAATCTATCCCATTGACGAAATAATTCTTTTGTTGAGGAATGAATTTGAGGAAATAATAATAAATATTTTTTAGACGAGCTTTTTGCTTCAATTAAAACATCACCAGTGCCAGATGCATGAGCATTTTTTCCAAAGATAAAGAAAGGAACATCTGCACCCACTTCTTTTCCAATTTTTGTTAAATCCTTCGATGAAAGACCAAGTTCAAACAATGCATTGACACCAATTAGAGCCCCAGCAGCATTTGAACTTCCTCCACCTAGCCCACCTCCAAGAGGAATATTTTTCTTAATGGTAATATTACAAAAAATCTTTCTTCCAATATAATTTGATAGCTCATTAATAGCTTGATAGACAATATTTTTTTCATCATTTATTAATGAGCCAATATTTGTTGATACAGTCATCAAACTAGAGTTTGTTTTTTCAATTTCCATCTCATCAAACAAATTAATAAGTTGAAATTGTGAATCTATCTCATGCATTCCATTATTTTTTTTCTTTAAAACAGAAAGATTTAAATTCAACTTTGCTGGACAAGCTATCGTTATCTTATTCACGTTTTAAAATTCCATTTATTGAAAAAACATCATTATCAATTAAAAACATTGAAAATGTTTCTGGTCCCTCATATTCGCATTTTAATTCAATATAGTTTTTGGTAATTTTAAATTCATTATTATCAATATCTAAATAATTGAAGCATGAATTAAAAAAATAAGAGTATTCATTTTTATTAAAATTATTTAACAAAGTTAAATAACTGCTATCAATTTCTTGATCAATGATTATTCCATTATTTTGGCTAAATTTTATCTTTAGAAGATTCCCTAAAATTGGCTTACTAACCTGTATAATAATATGCTCTGAAAATACATTTATTTTAACAATGAATTTAGATACTAGGTTATTTTGTGAAAGCTTAAACTTACCTATGTAGCTTTTTTCAGGATTAGTTAATTGAGATATTGATGAGCATGAACTTAAAAGTACCACAAACCACACTAGGATAATTTTTGTCATGGAATTACAGCTATTTGGCATAAATCATAAGACTTCTAAGTTATCTGAAAGAGAGCTATTTATTATAAATGACTCTAATCAAGATGACTTTATAAATTTTTTTAAGGAGGAATTTGGTCATTTTGTAGAATCTTTTTTTGCGCTTTCCACATGCAACAGAACTGAAGTTTATTATTTTGGAGAGCCTGGAACTTCTATTTCCATAGCCCAAAAGACTCTTGAATTTTTAGGTTGCGATGGCATTGTCCGGGATGGCTTATATTTTTTCGAAAACGAAGCAGCTATTGAACATATGTGTTGTGTTGCAAGTGGCTTAGATTCTCAAGTCCTAGGAGAGCAAGAAATATTAGGACAATTTAAGAAATCAGTCCAAAACTATACGAAACTTGGATTTTTAAATAATCAACTTCTCAGAGTAACTGACGAAATCATATCGATAGCTAAAGCAGCCAGAACCCAAACAAAGGTTGGTCATAATCCGTTGTCTGTTTCAGGCCTATCATTAAAAATTGTTCAGGAGATTTTTGAGGATCCAACAAAGCAAAAACTAACAATAGTGGGTGCTGGTCAGATGGCAATGAACGTCATTGAAAATTTTTATGAAAATGGAATAAAAAATATACAAGCAGTCAATAGATCAAAAAAGTTCTTGCAAATTAATGACTCATTTAGCCTTGTAACTAGTAATTTATTAAAACTTGGAACACTTATAGAAACAACAGATATTCTAGTGACATCTGTGAATTCACCACTGCCTATTATCGGGAAAGGCCTCATCGAAGATGCAATGAAGTTGAGAGCGAATAAACCAATGCTGCTAATTGATTTGGGTGTGCCTCGAAATGTAGAGGACCAAGTACGAGATCTTGAATATGCATACCTTTTTACAATAGAGGATATAGAGCTTGTTACCCAAGAAAATTTAGATGAACGATCTGTTGAGGCTCTTAAAGCAATGCAAATAATAAAAGAACGCATTAACTTATTCATCCATGATCGATTTAAAAGACAATATCGAAATGAAGCTTATGAAGCCCTTAAGATAATATCTTTGTCACTCAATCAACAAGATTATTTTGAGTTATTGAGATCTGATGATCCTTGTAAGTTTTTGCAAAAAATAGATGGAGTATCTGCTGATCATTTAAATCAAATTTCAGCACTAAATTCTCATGCAATATTTTCTATGCTAAAGGAAATAAGAAGTGCTTGAAGAGTCTATTATAAATAAATTAGAAAGTTTACGATTAAGATCAATAGAAATCAGTGATGCCATTGCAAAAGAGGGCGCCACTGATGATATGGCTTTATACACTCAGTTGAATAAAGAATACGCTGAAATTATCCCTATTGTCGATTTATTTAAATCATTAAGCGATGTTGAGTTAGATCTATCTGGCGCACAAGAACTCTTAGATTCTGGAGATTCAGAATTAGTAGAGTTAGCAAAAAATGAGATAAATACTAATCAAGAGAAAATCACAGAACTTGAAAAAAATATTAAATTTATGCTTTTACCTAAAGATAAGGCTGATGATGGTGCCGCTTATCTTGAAATAAGAGCTGGAGCAGGTGGTGATGAGGCTGCTATCTTTGCTGCAGATTTATTTAGAATGTACTCTCGATTATCTGAGCGCCAAGGCTGGAAATTTGAAATTGTAAATACTAAACATTCAGAACCCAGCGGTATAAAAGAAGCTGTTGTTAAGATAAACGGACAAGGAGTTTTTAAGTTCCTTAAATTTGAATCTGGAGTGCATCGAGTCCAACGAGTTCCAGAGACTGAATCTCAAGGAAGAATTCATACTTCAACGGTTACAGTTGCAATTTTACCCGAGGTTGATGAGGTGCAAGATGTAGAGATAGATAAAAGCGATTTAAGAGTAGACACTTACAGGGCATCCGGCGCAGGAGGCCAGCATGTCAATAAAACTGATTCCGCAGTACGATTAACTCACATTCCAACTGGTGTTGTTGTAGAGTGCCAAGACGATAGATCTCAACATAAAAATAAAGCTAAAGCTATGGCTTTGTTAGCTGCAAAATTAAAGCAAAACGAGATTGATGAGCAGCAAAATACTATTGCAAGTGAAAGAAAAATTTTAGTTGGCACTGGCGATAGAAGCGAAAAGATAAGAACATATAATTTTCCTCAAGGGAGGATAACTGATCATAGGATTAAATTAACCCAGCATAATTTAGATCAGGTCATGGATGGTGATATGATTTCAATTTGCCAAGCTTTGATTACAGAAAATCAATTGGCTCAACTTTCTAGTTTAGAACAATCTTAATAATTGAACCAAACATTAAAATCATATTTTGCACTTGCCAAATCAAATACTCATACTCATGAGTTTATAGTCCGAGATTTTGAGTTTTTTTTAAAATCTTTAGGAATTAATGATGTAATTATCAAGCTTGAAGATAATTTTGATTTATCAAAAGAACAGATAAAAAAAATAGAAACTTTTTTTACATCTTATCTAGATGGATTACCAATTGATTATATTTTAAATGAATCGATATTTTATGGATTTAAATTTTTTGTGGATTCGAGAGTGCTTATTCCTCGTCCAGAGACAGAGCTAATCATAGATTATATTTTGGATTTAAAATTAACGAAAAGGTCAAAGATTGTAGAGGTTGGTACAGGATCCGGTTGTATTGCATTAACGTTAGCTATGCTTAGGCCAGAAATCAAGATCATCGCCTCAGATATTTCAAACTCTGCTTTGGAAGTAGCCGAGGCAAATAAAAAATTACATAAAGTTAGCAATGTCTCATTAGTACATTCTAATTGGATGTCTTTTGTAATGGAGAATTCTTTAGATTTAGTTATTTCTAATCCACCATACTTGAAGTTAAGCGACTGTCATCTTAAAAATTTAACTCATGAGCCTTTGGTAGCTTTAACTTCAAAAAATGGATCTCAAAGCTTTATTGATATTGCCCATCAAGCAAGATTTGCCTTAAAACCTGGTGGAATAATTATCTTTGAACATGGTTATTCGCAAGCAGGAGAGGTTGCCGAAATTTTACAAGAGCAAGATTTTCACAGTATTGTTTCAAATCAAGATTATCAAGGTCTGGATAGATATACCCATGCATGTAAATAATAATATTTTCATATGATAAGATTTACGATTATAAAATTACAATAAAATAAAATTGTATTTTTGAAAAAAATTTATTTTTAATACAGGGGTTAATTTAATGAAAGGCAATATGATGAATTGGGATTTAACAATCCCGCAGGCAATTTTACATGCTGAAAAATATAATTTTGATGGTAAATTAGTTTCACGCGAATTGGACGGCACAATAAATTCAACTACATATGGTGAGTCAATCAGACGCTCAAAAAAGCTTGCTAATGCTCTTACAAAACTTGGTGTGAATGCTCATGATCGAGTTGCAACAATAGCTTGGAATAACAGTAGACACTTTGAAACCTATTTTGCAGTGTCTGGGATGGGAGCCATCTTGCATACCCTCAACCCGAGATATTCTCCTGATCAACTAATATACATACTTAATCATGCTGAGGATGAGGTTTTAATTGTTGATCCTTCATTTATTCCTTTGGTTGAGAGTGTTCAAGATAAATTAGATACTGTAAGAAAGATAATTATTGCCTCATCAAAAGATAAGATTCCTGAAAATAAATTACAAAATTCACTAAGCTATGAAGAATTAATTCAAGATGAGTCAGATCAATTTGATTGGCCTAAAGTGGATGAAAATGATGCCGCTTCTTTATGTTATACCTCAGGTACCACAGGCAATCCAAAGGGCGTATTATATTCACATAGGTCAACTATTTTGCATGCAACTTCAATCTCTGGAGGTCTTGGATTCAATTCTTCCAGCTCAGTATTGCCTGTAGTGCCTATGTTTCACGTAAATGCTTGGGGCGTGCCTTATTGTGCATTAATAAGTGGAATGACCTTAGTTCTTCCTGGGCATGCTCTTGATGGAGAGTCTTTATATGAACTTGTGAAACAGGAGTCGGTTGATTCAATGTTAGGTGTTCCTACAGTTTGGCTTGGATTATTGCAGTATCTTGAGGAAAAAGGACTCAAGCTAGATACAGTTGATCAAGTTTTGGTTGGCGGCTCTGCAGCACCATATGCAATGATTAAGGCATTTGATGAACAGCATGATGCATTTTTAACTCATGGATGGGGAATGACTGAAATGAGTCCACTCGGAACTATTAATTCTCCAACAAAGAAAACCATGAATCTTCCAAAAGAAGATCGATATCAGCTGCAAACCAAGCAAGGCTATCCTTTATTTGGTGTAGAGATTAAGACAGTTGATGATGAAGATAATGAACTTCCAAGAGATGGAGAGGCTAGTGGTGCTCTCAAGGTAAAGGGACCATGGATAATGCATACATACTTTAAAGCAGATGGCCCTGCAGTTGATAATGAGGGTTGGTTTGATACTGGTGATGTTGCAACAATTCATCCCGATGGTTGTATGCAAATCGTTGATAGAGCAAAGGATGTCATCAAAACTGGAGGTGAATGGATTAGCTCAATAGATTTAGAAAATGCAGCGCTGACTCATGAAAACGTACTTGAAGCATGTGTTGTCGGAGTTCCTCATCCAAAATGGGATGAAAGACCGTTATTATTTCTAATTACAAAAGATGGCAATGAAATGGATAAGGACGAGATCAATAATTTTCTCTTAGAAAAAGTAGTCAAATGGTGGTTACCAGATGATATTATTTTTGTAGAAGAACTTCCGCATGGAGCAACTGGAAAATTACAAAAGGTTGAATTGAGAGATGAGTACAAAGATCATTTAATGGAGAAATAAAATGGCAATAACAATAGTTAAACCTGAAAATTTGAAAGATTATGTTGGAAAAGATTTAGAGGCAACTGAATGGTTTAAAGTTGATCAGGATAGAATTAATAAATTTGCAGATGCAACAGAAGATCATCAATTTATCCATGTTGATCCTGAAAAAGCTACTCCTATTTTTGGTTCAACAATCGCGCATGGTTTTCTTTCGCTATCATTGGTAGCAGGTCTTGGTAAAGATACCGCACTTGTTGTTGAAGGGGCCAAAATGGGCTTGAATTATGGGCTTGATAAAGTTAGATTTTTGAGCCCAGTAGCAGTTGATTCTAGAGTTAGGCTTCACACCAAGATTGTAGAGATTACAGAAAAAAATCCAGGTCAATTTTTAGTTAAAGCATCCATATCTATGGAGATAGAAGGTGTTGAAAAACCAGCATACATCGCAGAGACATTATCTATGTGGGTGATTTAAAGCAGAGTATATTCAACCAATGCAGTCAGTTTTTTCTAGGTTTGGATACTTAATTTGTATAATTTCTGTTGTAAGTGCCTCAATTTTTTTGCTTGAAAGTGGGTTTAGCGAATTAGAAGTCTTACTTTTTGCTGGCATTGGCTCAATTTCGTTTACTGTAATTGGCGAGTTTCTTGTACCTTTATATAAAGATTGGAAACCAAACTTCAAAGAAAATTTTTTCCCAGATGCCTCACTGTTTGTTCTAAATTACATTGTATTTCAAAGTCAATTGCTACAAATTTTTCTTACTTCCATAGCCATAAAATTTGCAGGAGGAGGGTTTGATCTGTGGCCATCAGATCTAAATATATTTATACAACTAGTTTTCGCTCTAATCATTTCTGAATTTGGACTTTACTGGTTCCATAGGGGCTGTCATGAGATCCCTTTTTTGTGGAGGTTTCATAGTATTCATCACAATCCACAAAGACTTTATTGGTTTAACGCAACAAGATTTCATTATGTTGATGTGACCTTGCTTCAGGTTTTTGGAATAGTGCCTTTACTAATTTTAGGCGCAGAAGCAAAGATTATTGCATTAGTAACTATTTTCAGCACAGTTCACGGATTCTGGCAACATGTTAATGCTGAGCAAGATCAAAAAATTCTAAATTACTTCTTTTCTGGGCCAGAATTACACAGATGGCATCATAATTTAAAGCCAGAGATAGCTAATCATAATTATGGAAATAATCTTATAATATGGGATCACGTATTTAAGACTTTTTATTGGCCAAAAGATAATGACGAAGAGTTGAAAAATGTGGGTGTCCAAGGAAACTTGGCAAACAGTATAAAATCAATGATATTAGATCCTTTTAAAGGATAGATTACTTTGCCAACTTTTCTTTAAGAATCTTGTTAACTGTTTGAGGGTTAGCTTTACCCTGAGTTTTTTTCATAACTTGACCAACAAAAAAGCCAAATAATTTTTCTTTTCCACTTTTGAAGCCTTGAACTTGCTCAGAGTTATTTTCGATAACTTCATCAACAACTTTTTCGATGGAATCATCATCAGTTATTTGCTTTAAACCTTTAGACTCGATGATTTGGTCTGGCGAAGATCCGTTAATGCACATTTCTTCAAAAATTGATTTTCCAATTTTACCCGAAATGGTCTGATCATCGATTCGGTTAATGAGCATTGCTATATTCTCAGAACTTAATTTTGATTCATGAATTTCAATAAGTTCTTTATTAAGATAGGCACTTATTTCACCTATCAACCAGTTTGCTAAAAGAGAATAATTTTTTACACCTGTCAGCGAAGATTCAAAGAAGTCAGCCATGGACTTTGAGGATGCGATAATTTGTGCATCATATGATGAAAGCCCGTATTCGTTTTGATAACGAGTCTCTTTTTCATTTGGGAGCTCAGGAAATTCATCTTTAATTTTTTGCATTTCTTCATTTGAAATTACTACTGGCAAAAGATCTGGCTCTGGAAAATATCTATAGTCATTCGCAAATTCCTTTGACCTCATTGGTCTAGTTTCGTCTTTAGCGCTGTCATAAAGCCGAGTTTCTTGTGTAACTTTTTCTCCGCTTTCCAGGACCTTTATCTGTCTTTTAATTTCAAAATTAATAGCCTTTTCAATAAATTTAAAAGAATTGATATTTTTAATTTCTGTTCTTATTCCAAGTTCTGAATCTCCACTTTTTCTAATGGATACATTAGCGTCACATCTCAAAGAACCTTGAGCCATGTTACCGTCTGATACATCTAAGTAGGTAACAAGCTGATGCATCGCTTTCATGTATGCCACTGCTTCTTTAGCACTAGATATTTCAGGTTCTGAAACTATTTCCAAAAGAGGAGTCCCTGCTCGATTAAGATCTATTGCAGAGAAGCCTTCAAACTCATCATGAATTGATTTTCCAGCATCTTCTTCTAAATGTGCTCTTGTAATATTGATTGTTTTAGATGAATTTTCATTTAGGATTTCAATTGATCCACCTAAGACAATTGGTAAATCCATTTGGGTGATTTGATATCCCTTGGGCAAATCAGCGTAAAAGTAGTTTTTCCTATCAAAAATGGACGTTTGGTTTATATGAGCACCTATGGCCATTCCAAATCTTATCGCTTTATAAAATGCTTCTTTATTAACAGATGGCAAAACCCCTGGAAGACCGCAATCAATTAAATTTACATTTGTATTTGGGCTAGCTCCAAAAGCAGTTGAGGCTCTTGAAAATAATTTGGTTTTTGTTGATAGTTGAACATGAGTCTCAAGGCCTATCACTGTCTCCCAACTCATTTAAAATTCTCCAAATTGGGTTTGGCATGATGAAAGTCAGAGTTTTGTTGGAAGACATGCGCAGCATTAAGCAATTCATCCTCTCTTAAAAAATTTCCAATAAGTTGTAATCCGACTGGCAATGAATTCACTTGTCCATGAGGTATTGAAATAGCAGGTAATCCAGCTAAATTTGATGAAATTGTGAAAAGATCTTCGAGGTATAACTCAACTGGATTTTGAGTACCTTTGCTTTCAAATTTAAAAGCGGTATATGGAGAAGTAGGAGTCATCAACAAATCTATAGATTTAAAAACTTGATCAAAATCATTCTTAATTAATCTTCTAACTTGCTGCGCCTTTTTATAGTAGGCATCATAGTAACCTGCAGAAAGTGCATAGGTCCCAATAAGAATTCTTCGCTTAACTTCATCTCCAAACCCTTCACTTCTTGATTTTATATATAGATCATTGAGGTCATCTGTATTTTCAGCCCTATGTCCAAAACGTACGCCGTCATATCTCGATAAATTTGATGAACACTCTGCTGGAGCAATAGAATAGTATGTCGGAACAGATGCTGAAATATTTGGGAGTGAGACCTCGATGAATTCAGCGCCTAAATTTTCATAAGCCTTTTTAGATTCATCAAAACGTTTCTGAACTTCCGTATCCAGATCCGAAAGATCAAATTCTTTAATAATGCCTATTTTTTTCCCTTTAATGGATTGATTAATATTTTCAAGAAAATTTGGTACATCAGAGTTCAATGAAGTGGTATCTTTTGAATCATATCCTGACATTGAGTTAAGCAAAATAGCGCAATCCTCAGCGCTTCTTGCTAGTGGTCCAGCTTGGTCTAGGCTTGATGCAAAAGCTATCATTCCCCACCTTGAAATTCTTCCATAAGTTGGCTTTAATCCAGTAATTCCGCAATGTGCAGCAGGTTGACGAATTGATCCACCTGTATCAGTTCCAGTCGCAGCTGGCACTATACCAGCCGCAACCGCTGCTGCTGATCCGCCAGAGCTCCCCCCCGGGACAAAGCCTTTTTTCCAAGGATTATGCACACTTCCAAAAAAGCTGGTTTCATTTGAAGAACCCATCGCAAATTCATCCATGTTAGTTTTACCAATAGTTATTGAACCTGCATCTTCAAGCTTTTCAACTACAGTAGCAGTGTATGGAGGTATAAAATTTGAGAGTATTTTTGAGGAGCATGTTGTTCTTAAACCCTCCGTACAAAATAAATCTTTTTGTGCCAATGGAATTCCTGAGAGCAATGAGGTATTTTTTTGATCTCGGTCTATAGCACTTGCTCTATTAGAGCTATTTTCCTCATTTAATGTAACAAAACAGTTCAATTCACTATATTTTTTGGCTAGCTGAATTGATTCTTGAGTTAATTCTAATACTGAAATTGCTTTGTTATCCAGCAACTCATTTAGTTCGGTTATGGATTTAAATTGAATACTCATTCAACGACCCTTGGAACAAGAAAGTAATCTTCGTTTGATTCAGCAGCATTTTCAAGAAATTTATTTTTTTTATTATCAGATGTTTCTAAATCATCATGCTTGAATGCTGTCATCTCAAGTGGATTATAAAGAGGTTCTATATCAAATGTGTCAATGGATTGAAGACTCCCTATTAATTCAATAATAGTTTCAAGATCTTTTTGTATTTTTACAGATTTATTTTGATCTATTTCTAATCTAGCTAGATAGCAAATAGTTCTGACTGTTTCTTGGTCCATATGATATTATCTATTTTTGATGCGAAATATTAAACTAAAAGCATCTTAAAATGAATTTAAAGGGAATATCATAGTGGATTTCAACCTATTTAAAACTGTTCGAGGATTATTTTCTAATGATTTATCAATAGATCTAGGAACTGCGAATACCTTAATTTATACCAAAGATATTGGGATAGTGCTTAATGAGCCATCTGTTGTTGCAATCCGGGAAAGCAGGGGCCAAAAAACAGTTGTAGCTGTTGGGCATGAAGCAAAAAAAATGCTTGGAAGAACTCCAGGCAATATTAAAGCTATTAGACCCTTATCAGAAGGAGTCATAGCAGACTTTCAGGTCACTGAAAAGATGCTGCAACATTTCATAGGAAAAGTTCATGAACAGAGATTTATTAAACCAAGCCCAAGAGTTCTGGTATGTGTGCCTTGCAGATCAACACAAGTTGAAAGGAGGGCTATCAGAGAGTCTGTTTTAGGCGCTGGAGCGAGAGATGTTAAGTTAATTGAAGAACCTATGGCTGCAGCTATTGGAGCAGGTCTTCCAGTTGAGGAGGCTAATGGCAATATGGTTGTTGATATTGGAGGAGGCACTTCAGAAATTGCAATCCTTTCTCTAAATGGTGTTGTCTATGCAGAGTCAGTTAAAATCGGTGGGGATCTGATGGATAGCTCAATCACTTCATGGGTTAGAAGAAATCATGGTTGCGTGATCGGAGAGTCAACCGCTGAAAAAATTAAATATACTATTGGCTGTGCATCACCGGACTCCGAGGAGCTTGAAATGAATGTAACTGGTAGAAATCTAGCTGAAGGAATCCCGGAAACATTTATATTAAAAAGCTCTCAAGTATATGAGGCTATGAAAGATCCTCTATCTGGAATAATTAGGGCTATTAGAAATGCACTTGAGCTCTCTCCACCAGAATTAGCTGCTGATATTGCTGAGAGAGGAATTGTTCTAACTGGGGGTGGAGCATTAATGAGAGACTTGGATAAATTAATCTCTTCGTCTACTGGAATTCCAGTAATATGTGCAGAAGATCCTTTGACATGTGTTGCAAGAGGAGGCGGCAAGGCTCTTGAAATTATCGACAAGTATAATATTGATTTACTTTCAACAGAATAATTAATTAAATATGGCGAGACATACGCCTACATACACTCCAATAAGAAATTACTCGATTGCTTTTTTACTATCCTTATCCATTTTTTACACTGATATCAGCTTTCAAACTTTTGCACCTTTAAGGGGAATTGTAAATGCCTCCACATTATACGTTCAATTCATCTCGAGAAGTTTTGTTGAAAATATTAGCTTCACCTTTGCCTCTTTCAAACAAAATAAATATCTTTTGAAAGAAAATAAAGAATTAAGAGATCAAATTCTTCAAATTGGCACAAAGGATTTCATTGAAAAAAAAGATATTGAAGAAAAAATTCAAATTATTGGTTTGCGAGATACTCTATCTGATACTTTTAAGTCTAATGGTATCAATATATTCAAAATAGCTTCGATAGATTTAACTAATTATTTTTGCTGTTCATCACATAAAGTCTTTTTGCATAATCCAAATAAAATTAATGTTGAACCAAATTTCTCAGTCTTTGCAGGAACTTCATTCGTTGGCCAGACAAAAAGAACGTATATGAACTTCATTGAAGTCATTCTCTTATCAGATAGAGAGCATGTGCTGCCAATCAAATCTGATTTTTTTTATTGTGATGCCAGAGGTAAAGGAAAGCCAATGCTAATTTCTTGCAAACTTAATTACCAAAATGATGATTTTGAAAATAGAATTGGCGACAATGTTTTTACTTCTGGATTAGGTGGAATTTTTTTAAAAGATGTCAAAATTGGGTTCATATCTAAAATCATTCCCATCACCTCAAACGAGATTGAGGTCGTAATCACCCTTAAAGCAAACCCTTTAGAAGAAAATTTCTACGGGATAATCAATAAAGATATGAATGAAATTTAAGAATCACTTAATAGTACTATCCACAATCATTTTTGGTTTTTTGCTAGATAATTACCTAAATCAATTTACTATAAAATTTTTTCTAGAATTAAATTTTGGCTTTTTAATTTTCTCTTATTGGGTTTTTGCAATACCTGAAAAAATTCAAAGCTTAGCGGCAATGCTCTATGGACTGGCGGTCGACTTATTTTTTTCTAATGCCATTGGTTTCAATATGTTATTTTTTGTTGCAACTTCTTATATTATTCATTTGTATGTTTTTCGTTTTAGGATTTTTTCCTATTTTCAATTATCAGTTTTCTTTTCAGGTTCCTCAACGTTTTATATAGCTTGTAAATACCTTTTGCTTTCACCTAATAATTATTCCTATCTTGTATTAATTTTAAGTTTTGTTGTTAACGCAATTTTATGGGTAGGCGTATACCTTATGATGAGAGCTTTTAGAAGAAGAATTTTTTAAAACTAGCTAATAATGAGAAAAATATTCTTTTTTACAACTTTCAGCTTAAGTATATTGAGCTGGATATTTTTCTTATGCATTTCTTCCTTTTTACTTTTTCCAGCAAGTTCCATCAAAATAATCAATCAATATGCCATCACTTCTTATAAAGTTGATTTTTCTGACTTAGATAATTCTGGAAATATTTTAAATCAGAATTTCAAATTTTATGATCTTCATATTAAGCACAATGATAAATCATTGCTGAAGCTTAGAGAGCTGGGATTAGGTATTTCATTAAAACCTCAAAACTTTTTTCAGCCTCTAAGTATAACAACCCTAAGTATTCAAGATGGTTATTATAATCATTCAGATTTTTCTAAATCTAATTCATCTTTTGCTAATTTTATAGATTTTAATAAAAATTCATCTCTTTCATTTAAGAACTTTGAATTTAAAAGAGATAATTCTTCCGTCAAAATTAATGGTGATCTTTTTGGTAAATTCCCAGGCTCTTTGAATGGTCAGCTAAGTTTTCTTCATGATAATAATTTAAGCACTTTTGCAGTTAATTTAACTGAAAGCATTTATCGCTTTTCAATCAATCTTCACTCTTATGAATGGTTCAGTTTAATTCCAGCATATAACATTTCACCATTTAATGAGTTAGCATTTAAATTAAATGCTGTTGGTGAAGTGCAAGATAATCAATCATTTATTAAGGGCTCATTTGATTATGGGGACTTATATCTTCGCTCATTAAATATAAAGCAAAATCAAGGATCTTTTGTTTTTCAATTAAATCAAGAAATCGGATCACTGATTTTGACAAAGTTTCTTAATCCAATTGTTGATGAACAGCATCCAATTCAAATAAATTTAACTGAAAAATCCGTTGCTTTCCCTAGATTTTCTCTTTCTCCTGAGATAGTAGAGGCAGATACATTAAAATTTAAAAATTTGATTCTTGAAAATCTTTTTCTATCATTTAACGGCAAAATTCCGAAATACTCAGGATTAATTCGTGATTTAGATTTAAAAGATTTGTATTTTGATGAAATTCTTAATTTAGGAGGAGAGTTTTCTGGGCAAGGAAAAAATCTAAAATTTAAAATTAATTCCAAAAACTCAACACTAATAAATTATAAAAGAGACTTCGCTACAGTCTCAATCATTGGCGGAGGAAATTTTTATGGTTCAGATCTTAATCTCTCAGGAATTATTAAAAATAAATCATCCGGTATCGATTTTAATTTGAAGATAAACTCAGATTCAATTAAACCCTCTTCTATTAGCATAAAAGGAAGAGATGTTAAGAGAGACTTTATTACATTCTCATTGCCTTCTTCTCTCAGTGAATATAGCTCATATATAAATAAGAACTTTATTTTAGGAGATCAAAATTCAATTTACTTAAATTATTTTGCTCCCAACAATGACCTTCAGGGAAAATTAAAATTAAAAGTATTAACTAACAATTCTAAACTAAAAATTAATGCAAATTCATCAATCAATTTTTCAAGTTCTCTAATTGAACTTGATGAAAAAGATTTATACTTTTTTTCTCCATCTGGAAATGCATTGAACTTTTCTTATGATGCGGCCTTTGGTTTATTAAATTTTCAAAGCCAAAAACTTCGACTTTTCTCAATTCATGACATTGAGTCATCTGAATTAAGTAATGCAATAGAATTGCAAGATGAAAGTTTCAATTTACCCAGTATATATGCAGAGCATAAGGGAGAAATAAATTTATCTAGCTTCGAAATAAAAAATACAATCTCAGCTAAAACAAAAAAATTTAATTTGTCAGTCTTTGATTCACATAAAATAAATTTTGATCAAGCAAGTGTTTTTATTGTTGATTTAGATAAAATCTTTGGAATATTCCCATCAACTTATATAAAGCAGAAGCCTTTAATTCTTCTCTCGGGAGCGGACTTAAGCAGCAAATATGATCTTAGTTTTTCAACAAAGATCAACTTAGATTTGGAAAAATATATTCCTGAATCAACATTTCTAAATGTAAATGGAGAAGATGATTTTGAATTAGAGCTTAGTATTCAAAAAAATTCATCACCATTCTTAAGGATGAACTCTGAATTAAAGAATATCGAATTGATATCACCATTAAGCTCACTTACAAAAGGTAAAACAAAAACTTTGCCAACAGAAATTCTTATAACTAATTTGTCAAATCCTTCTCTAAAACTTAGTAATCAATTAATTGATTTGCATATAAGAGATTTTAATAAATATGAGGGATATATTTCAATTGGCAAAAAACTACCTGAAAAGTTTTATGATTTTAATAGAGAGTCAGCACTCAATCTATATATTCATTTAGATTCTATTGATCAAAATTTTTTAGATTTGATATTCGCTGAAAATAAAGGTTTGTCAGCTATTGAACTAAATAAATTAGCTTTTAATATTAAAAATTTTAAATTTTATAAAAATAATTTTTCTAATGTTGTGGGTATGTTTGATCTTATGGGCTCTGAAGTAAAAGGTAATTTAACCGCAGATAAGTTTAATTTAAGTTTAAGGTTAGACAAAACAAAATTTATGAGAATTGAAATAAATGATTCAATAATTTCTGATATGTCATTTTTAAATTCAGCACAATCAGCCTCTAACTTTAGTATTAATTCTAGACTGATTGTAAGAGATTCTTCGTTTGGCCAAATAAAGATTAAGAATTTCGATGCATATATTTTAAACAATCAGGATAATTTTACAGCCAATGACCTCAAGCTTGATTCAAATTTAATTTCAATAAAGCCTTTTAAAAATTCTTCTAAAGCATATTTTTCAATCAATAAGCTTCAACCTCTTTCTAAAGTAAGAGGGAATTTTTTAATAAAAGATTCAAATAAGATTCCTTATTTAGG
The DNA here is from genome assembly GCA_902627055.1 of uncultured SAR86 cluster bacterium. Lineage (GTDB taxonomy): Bacteria > Pseudomonadota > Gammaproteobacteria > Magnimaribacterales > D2472 > D2472. The sequence goes on from CACOHS010000005.1 coordinate 64,376, forward strand.
AGACCTTGCAGATTTCTCTTATTTTAATGGATCTGTTAACTTGCAATGGAAAGAGCTTTCTTCATTAAGCAACATAGAGGGAGAAGGTAAATTTATTTTGAAAGATCTTTTAATTAAAGATTCCATCTCTGATTCTCGCGCCATAAATTTATTAGGCGTTCTGAACTTAAGAAATATCCTTGGTAAGTTAGCTAACTTAGATCTTTCAATTGATGAGTTTACCTCCACTAAATTAAGTAGAGTTGAAGGAGACTTAATATTTAGTAAATCAAAGATGAGACTTGCAAGCCCATTATATATAGATACAAATGCAGCTAAAATGAGGTGGGTAGGTCAAATTAATAAAAACTATCAAAATAATTTGCATGACCTTGACCTAAATCTAGATTTAAGAATTAGGTTTGGCGAAAATCTGCCATGGTATGCAGCAATTCTTGGAGGACTTCCAGCCGTTGCAGGTTCGGCAGTAATAAATGAAATGTTTGCTGAAGATATAAACGATCTTACTAATTTTCAATATGAAGTCCTTGGTACAATTTCAGAGCCTAAATTGGAAAGAGTTAAATGAGAAAGAAAGTTGCCAGACCAAGAAAAGAAAAGAAACCTATAACGTCAGTAACTGTTGTTACAACAACGCTTCCGGCAATGGCAGGATCTTGATTAAATTTACGTAAAATTATTGGTATAAAAATACCAGCAATTGCAGAAGAAATTAGGTTTACTACCATTGCAACACAAATAAGAACCGCAATGATTACATCTCCAAACCAAATATATGTTATTCCACCAACCATCATTGATAGCAAGATCCCATTTACCATTGATACAGCTACCTCTCTTTTATAGAGCCACATTAAATTTGATTTATTAATTTGCTGCAGAGTTAATCCTCTAATCATTATTGTTAAAGTTTGAGTCCCGGCAACGCCACCCATGCTTGCAACAACTGGCATTAGAATAGCTAAATATACTATTTTGTCTATTGTTGTTTGAAAAAGGCTTATTGTCATCGATGCAATAAAAGCAGTAAGAAGATTGATTGATAACCATAAAATTCTGCTTCTAGCAGCACGAGCTGGCGCAGCAAAAGTATCTTCAGCTACTCCAGCCATACCAAGAAAATTTTGATCTGCATCTTCCATTATGACATCTACAACATCATCAATTGTAATTCGTCCTATGAGTCTTGATTTATCATCTATCACTGGCGCAGACACCCAATCATTTTGCTCAAAGAGCCTCGATACATCTTTATCATCTAAATTTGCTTCTAATGGCTGTATTTCAGTTTCCATTAACTCTCTTACATTAAGACTTGGATCTGAGATAAGAATTGAAGAGATTGGCAAGGATCCAAGATATTTATTTTCTCTTGAAACAACAAATATTTGATCAGTATTTTTAGGCAATTCTCTTTGAGCACGGAGATATCTCATTACTACCTCAAGACTATGCTTTGGTCTGACACTTATAATATCGGTATTCATCAAGCCGCCTGCAGTATCTTCTGGGTATTCTAAGACTTCTTCTATTCTCTGCCTATCTCTTTGAGACATTGCCGATAAAATGTTTTCAGTTTTTTGTTCAGGGAGAGCTTGAAGAATATCTACAATCTCATCAAGCTCTAAGTCACTAATAATTGTGATCAATTCTTCAGATGAAATTTCTGATATTAGTTCTTGTTGAATCTCATCATGTAACTCTGAAATGATTTCTCCTTCATCCTGAGTATCTATGAGGGACCATAAGAATTTTCTTTCTGAAGGAGGAAGCGACTCTAAGCTATGAGCTACCTCTGAGGGATGCATCCCAGATAAAATTCTCTTAATCTGATTAATTGAAGGTTCAACGTTTTGTCCCTGAATTGTTTTTAGCAGTTCCTCGGATGAAAAGTGACGAGGTGATTTATCAGTCATAAGCTCAATTCTAACTCACTAGATTATGATTTATCTATTTCGAGAGCTTGGCAGATTGACCTTCATTCTATACTTAGTAATTGTTCGTCGGGCCAGATTGAAACCTCTCTTATTCAGTAAGTCTGAGATTTTTTGATCACTTAATTTTTTTCTTTCTCCATCAATTATCTTTTGTATTTCTTCCATTAATTGCGTAGGAGTAACTTTTCTAGTTTTAGAAACAGAACTAGCTAAAAGTGATTTCATAGAAAGGGCACCTTTAGGTGTTTGTATGTACTTTGAGCGTAAAATTCTCGAGACTGTTGATGGACTTATCTTTAATTTTTTTGCGAGCTCTAAATTTGAAAGTGGCTTTAACTCTGCTGATTTTTCAGATAAAAAATCAGCTTGTTTTTGGCAAATTAATGTACCAACATTTTGAACAGTCTCATTCCTCTTGTTAATTGCTCTTATCAACCATTTTGCCTCTCCTATTTTTTCTTTCAGTTTTTTATTTGCTTTATTTTTCTTATCTTTGACTAACTTCTCTAAATCTTCATCAAGACTTATCATGGGAAAATTTTCTTTTTTAAATTGCACATTAAAGTTTCTGTTATTTTTTGGAATTATTTCTAAGTCGGGCTGAATCATTATTGAAGATTCAAATTCCAGTCCAGGTGATAAATTACATTGTTTGATTTTTTTAAGAGCATTCTCAACAGCACTTTCAAAGTAATGAGTTTCTAATTCATTTTTAGCTTCCTCAAAATTAGAAAATCGAGGATCAAATAAAATTTTATTGGCAATTTCTAGCTCCTCTGGTGGAATTTCTTGTCTTTTTAGCTGAATAAATATTGTTTCTTTAAAATTTCTTGCCCCGATTCCAGCAGGTTCTAAATCTTGAATTATATTATTCAAAACAGATTTAATTTCTTTAACCGAATAAACAAATGCCATTTGCTCCTCAATTTCATCAAGGTCGATCTTCAACAAACCATTTTCTTCTAATGATTGAATGATAAATGATGAAATTTTTTTCTCACTAGCGGTAAGTTTTAGGTCGACTAATTGACTCTCAAGATGATTCTGTAAAGTTGGTTCACTCGACAGATTATCTAGAAGATTTTTGTTATCGATTATTCCACTTGGCTGATTCTTGTAATCTTTTTTTAAAAATGGATTTTCTTCTATCTCTTTATTAATTTTATTAATAATTTCTAACCTTGAAAGTTGCAGAAGATCAATTGATTTTTTTAATTGTGGCGTAATTGATAATTGCTGACTTTGTTTAAATTCTCTTACAAGTTTTATGGCCATTTTAGGTAAACATTTTACCAAAATACTCTTTCTTAACATGAGTATTTTGTTTTAATGATTCTTCATTTCCTTCGGCAATAATCATGCCATTGCTGAGAATAATAGCTTTGTTACATAAACTTAATGTTTCTCTTACGTTATGATCAGTTATCAAAATTGAAATATTCTTTTTAGCAATTTCTAGAAGCAACTCTTTAATTTCCTCTACAGCAATGGGATCAATGCCTGCAAAAGGCTCATCCAAAAGTATAATCTCTGGCTCGCAAATCAATGTTCTTGCTATTTCAACTTTCCTTCTTTGACCTCCTGATAGCATTCTTCCTTTAATTTGTAGAATCTTAGTTAAATTAAATTCATTAATAACTTTTGCTACTTTTTTAATTTGATGCTCCTGATCCAATTTAAGTAATTCAGCTATTCCAAAAAGATTATTTTCAACGCTTAGGTCTGGAAATAATGAGGATTCTTGAGGCAGATAACCTAATCCTAAATGAGCTCGCGCGTGCATAGGCTTATTTGTTACATCTTTATTATTGATCAAAATTTTTCCTTGATTTGGAAACATTAAACCTGCAGCAATATAAAAAGCAGTTGTCTTACCTGCTCCATTGGGACCAAGTAATCCTACAATTTCATTTTTTTCAACTGAGAGGCTTATCCTAGAAAGAATTTTTTTTGAACCAATTGTTTTTTCTATATTTGTTAGGCTTAAACAGCTTTTATTCATTTTAATTAATTTGGTAAGTAATAAGGCCAGATGTGATCAAATTCCCATTTTTTTTAAGTTTTGCATTACCAATTAAATCAATCGATTTATTTGGATATATTACTAAAACCTCAGCTTCACCATTCATATCTATGGAGTAGATAGATGTTGGATTTCCGTATATTTCTAGCTTTTCATTCTCTTGGCTGAGAAGCGCATTTGAACCTTCGATAATATAATCTGCAATTTTTATTTTTATGTTATTTTTGAAAGCCAAGATGCGATCTTTTTCATCTATGGTTACTTCATCTGACTGTATTGAAATATTTTGAAAATTTAGCCTTTCCTCAGCAATCATTATTGAAGAACAAAAACATCCAAAAAATATAATAAGAATTTTTTTTCTTTTCAGCATATTTAAACGATTCCTGCTTCAAGTAACTGATGCATAGTGATTATTCCTGTGCTGCTATTTTCACTGGTTGATGAATGAACTACCAAGCTAAAAACTTTATTTTTTTCCATAATTTCAGCTGCATCAATAGCCAATGCATCACCGGCAATACCTTTAAAATCAGAAGTCATTACATCTTTAATATTAGTTTTATTCAGCTCTATTTCGTTATTTAGACATCTTCTTAAGTCACCATCTGTAAAAATTCCAACAATTTTCTTGTTATTTACCACCAATGTCACACCAAGCTTCTTTTCGGTAATTTCCATTAATGCATCTTTTAGAGATGTATTGTGATCTACCATAGGCGCTTTTTCATCCATAACTGCCAGATCTTTAACCAAGGTTGTAAGTTTTTTGCCTAATTGACCAGCAGGATGCGATCTCGCAAAATCGTCTTTACTGAATCCACGAGCATCCAGCAAAGCAATGGCAAGTGCATCACCAAATACTAAGGCAATTGTTGTTGACGAAGTTGGCGCCAAATCTAATGGACATGCTTCTTCATCTGCGTTGATTGTTAAATTAATTTTACCTACCCTAGCGATCGTTGATTTAATATTATTGGTCAGAGTAAAAATATTAGAGGTAGATCGTTTTAATGAGGGCAAGATTTCAATTATTTCTTTTGTTTCTCCTGAATTTGATAAAATTAAAATTGAATCATTCTTGTTAATCATGCCTAAATCACCATGTGCAGCTTCAGTGGGGTGAATAAAGAATGATGAAGTTCCAGTGCTTGATAATGTAGCCGAAATTTTTTGAGCTATATGACCAGATTTACCAATGCCCATTAATATTAATTTTCCCTTAGTATTTAGAATACTCTCACACAATTTCTCAAAATCAGGACTTATTTGATGAGTTAAACTCATAACTGCGTCTGCTTCAGTTTTGATAACCTTGATAGCTGTATTAATATAGTTCTTTTGTTTCATATTTTATTCATAATTTTTACTAATGTTATAATACCTATATGATTCCCTCTTTTAAATCTCTCACAGTTTTTCTTATATTTTTCTTTCTTCATTTAAATCTTCAAGGAGAATCTAATCCTCATAAATTTATTGATTCTCAGGCACAAGAAATGGTTTCTATAATTATTAATAATCAGGAGCTTTTTTCTGAGGATCCCGAATTATTTAAAGATAAAATTAGTATGGTATTTGAACCAATGGTTGATTTTAGAAGGGTAGGAGCAAGTGTTATGGGAAAAAAATATTATCTTGCATCATCAAAATCACAAAGATTAGAGTTCATTCAAGCTTTTAAGGATTCTTTGCTTGATACATATACATCTACCCTAGCTCAGTGGGGAGATCAAAAAATTGTAACGGTTTTTCCAGAAGTTTCTGAATTTAAAAAAACTGAGGATGTTCAACAGAATTTAATCACCGCAAGCAATATTTATCCAATTACCTACAAAGTAAGAAAAAATAAAAATGGGGATTGGTTAATAATTAATATTATTGTTAACGGAGTGAACTTGGGGCTTACTTTTAGGAATCAATTTCAAGCTCTGGCAAAAGAGCATAACGAAAATATTGATGAGATAATAAAGCATTGGACATCTGATGCAGATCTTAATTAATTTTTATTGATATTTGTCTTATGGATATTACTCAATTTCTTAAATCAAAATTTCCTGAGGCAGATATCTCCTTTGATGGAGAAGATTGCAACTCAAAAGTCCTAATTGTGAGTAAAAAATTTGAGGGTTTAAATTCACTTCAACGGCATAAATTAGTATTAGGTGAACTAAAAGATCATTTTCAATCAGGCGAACTGCATGCCCTTAGCTTGCGCACAAAATCTCCTTCTGAAATGCAATAAGTATGGAAAAACTTAGAATTATTGGTGGAAAAAAACTGTCTGGATCTATTTCTTGTTCTGGAGCAAAAAATGCAGCCTTGCCCATGTTGGCTGCAACAATATTAACCGATAAGCAAATTACTTTTAAAAACTTACCTTATCTTCAAGATATCACAACCATGTTCGAAATTTTGGGTTCAATGGGAGCTGAAATTACATTAAATGAGGGCATGGATTTTATAATTTCAACATCAAAACTCCATGATTTTGAAGCTAGGTATGAGTTAGTTAAGACAATGCGTGCTTCAATTTTAGTATTGGGTTCTCTTGTCGCACGCCATGGTTTTGCAAGAATTGCTCTCCCAGGAGGATGTGCAATTGGAACTAGACCGGTTGATTTTCATTTGGATGCACTAGAAAAACTTGGCGCAAAGATAGAATTAAAAAAAGGTTATATTGAAGCTTCTTCGAAAAAATTAATTGGTTGCGATATTAACTTTCCAGGAGTTTCTGTTACAGGAACCGAAAACATTATGATGGCTGCTGTGCTTGCTAAAGGTCAAACTATCTTGAGAAATGTTGCTAAAGAACCTGAAGTAGAGGATTTAGCAAATTTTCTTAATTCTATGGGAGCAAAAATCAAAGGAGCTGGAAGTGATGAAATTATTATTGATGGCGTTGATAATCTTAACGGAACAAAATTTAGTATTCCAGCAGATAGGATAGAAGCTGGAACATATTTAGTTGCTGCTGCCATAACTGGTGGTGATGTAACTATATCAAATGTGCAAGCACCAAGAATGAATAACATTTTAGATAAATTAAGATTGAGTGGAGCCGCAATTACTATCGACAATGATAATATACAACTATCCATGAATAAAGATTCTATTTTACCAGTGGATATTTCTACAGCTCCATTTCCAGGTTTCCCAACGGATATGCAGGCACAATTTACTGTCCTAAACGCTCTATCCAATGGCTCCTCTGTTGTAACAGAGAATGTATTTGAAAATCGATTTATGCATGTTCAAGAGTTAAATAGAATGGGATGTGACATAACTGTTAAAGGAAGTAACGCATTTGTAAAAGGAGTAGACTCATTAAATGGTGCTCCAGTAATGGCAACAGACCTTCGTGCATCTGCCAGCCTAATTTTGGCAGGATTGTGCGCTAATGGAGAAACAGTAGTCGATCGCATATATCATATAGATAGAGGATATGAAAGAATTGAAGAGAAGCTATCTTATCTCGGAGCTGATATAACAAGACTTCCTAACTAGCAACTATAACTTTCATGGAAAATAAAAAAGATAATTTAAGATTAATTTTAAATCATGTCGAAACCATTGCTATTGTTGGAGCCAGCTCAAGACCTGATAGAGATAGCTACAGAATTATGAAATTTCTTCAAGATTTTGGTTATAGGATTTTTCCAGTGAATCCTAACATTCACAGTAATAGAATCTTAGGCCAAGAATGTTATCCGGATCTTTTAAAGATCAAAGAGAGAATTGACATGGTAGATGTATTTCGCGCCAAAGAGCATATTCCCAGCATTGCTATTGAAGCAATAAAAATACGAGCTAAAGTCTTTTGGACTCAAGAAGGGTTGTATTGTGAAATAGCAGAGACAATGGCAAATAATGCTGGCTTAAAAGTTATCATGAATCAATGTCCAAAAAAGATTCTTGAAAATGGTTAATTAAATTATGCAAGACAATGTAAATAAAATTTTAGAAACTCATCAAACTCCTGAGGGAATTCTGCGTTTATTGCTTAATGATCCCAAGAATAAAAATGCTCTATCAGATAATTTAATGATGCAACTTAAAGAACAGTTATTCAAAGCATCAAATGATAATTCAATAAAAGTTATTATTATCGCTGCAGTCGGCGATGTTTTTTGTTCAGGACATAATCTAAAAGAACTCACTGACGCCAGAGGTAATGAAGATGATGGCGAATCATATTTTTTAGAGCTATTCAATTTATGTTCTTCTTTAATGCAGATGATAATTTCGTGTTCAAAACCCGTCATAGCTGAGATAAATGGAGTCGCGACTGCTGCAGGTTGTCAACTTGTAGCTAGTTGTGATTTAGCAATTGCCTCTGATTCATCAAAATTTGCAACACCAGGAGTGAACATAGGATTATTTTGCTCGACACCAATGGTCGCACTTTCAAGAAATGTAAGCAAAAAAGATTCAATGAAAATGCTCCTTACAGGCGATATGATTAACGCAGAGGAAGCTAAGAGAATATCTTTAATAAATGATCATGTCTCTGATGATAAATTAAATGATAGTGTAATGTCACTTGCAAAGAAAATTGCAAGTAAGCCTCTTTCCACAGTAAAAATTGGTAAAGATGCATTTTATATGCAATATGAAATGAGTCTTAGTGAAGCATATGAATTCACTTCAAAAGTAATGACTGGCAACTCTCTTTCAGACGATGCCAAGGAGGGTATAGCCTCGTTTTTAGAGAAACGAAATCCTGTTTGGAGAGACGATTAACTTGTTGAGTGGGAGTAAGATGAAAATTTGTATAGTTTACGGTCACTATAATACAAAAGATTCATTTAACGCATCTGTAAGAGATGTCTTTATTGACGAAGCAAAAAATAATGGACATGAAATAGATTTGATTAATTTGTTTGATGAAGAAGAACAATTACCATTTTATAGAAGTGATATAAATCCTCCCCCAAAGTTAGTAATGGATTATAGAAAAAGACTTGAAGATGCTGACGTAATGTTTTTAATGAGCGCCTGCCATAACTTACGAATGAGTGGGGCCCTAGAAAATTGGATTGATTGGGTTCTTCATCCAACATGGTTTTTTACTTATAAGTCTTTATTACCTGATAGCAAGTTTTTTGGGAATTACGGATATCCTGTTGCTGGAGCAATGAAAAGTAAAATTGGGATTGTTTCAATGACTTATGGAGGACCAATGTTAAGTTATTTCAATTTTTCTATTTTCGATAATATTCCTTATAGAAGATTAAAAAAGTCTGTATTTCAATTGGGAGGCCTGAAGATAAAGTATTTAAGATTTTATTCAGTCCTTCCAAATATGGAAAAAAGTGATTTTGAAAAGCACATGCAAAAAGTAAGAAAATTTGCAAGAAGTTTAAAATGAACTGCTCGCTTCTAGAGGCCATTATTCAATCCACTTTATTCAAAATCTTAAAATTATTTAAGTAAAAGATTTGAGAGTTTTGTACCTATGGAGCTGGAATTGCCTCTGTAGTAATTTTGTAATCTCTTACATTTGAGTTCTGTAATATTTGGAAATCAATTTCATCTCCTGGGAAGGAATTTTTTAAAGCTCCAGTTAAATTCTCCCATGTTGGTGATTCATTGTTAATTGATAAGATTATCGCTCCTGCCTTAATTTTTCCAATATTAAAAAGTGGGCCATAGTTTCTTAGTTCTAATATTTCTAAACCAAAAGTAGGCTTACCATTTAATATAAATCTTTTAGCCTTAACTCTAAAATCTCCTATCCATGATCGCTTGACTGAACCATATTTAATAATCTCTGAGGCAACTTCAATCATTTTGTTTGCGGGGAGAGCGAAACCAATTCCAGCATAAGACCCAGTTTTAGAAAAAATTTTTGTATTCATTCCAATAAGATTTCCCTTGTGATTGATCAAAGCTCCACCAGAATTTCCTGGATTGATAGCAGCATCCGTTTGAATAAGCTCAAGATATGGATTTCCATAATCTCTACCAGTGGCACTAATAATCCCGCTAGTAAATGTTTTCCCAAGACCAAATGCATTCCCAATTGCAATCACCTGATCACCAATTTGAACTGATGAGCTATTAGATACTTCAATAGGAGTTAAGAGGTTAGACGGAACAATTTTAATCACTGCAAGATCAGATCTTTCATCAAAACCTATTAAGGAAGCTTTATAAACTTGGCCATCATCTAGCTCAACATTTATTGCTCTTTTTCCCTCTATAACGTGCATATTGGTAATAATGTATCCATCATTAGAAATTATGATTCCAGAGCCCATAACATTG
>CACOHS010000006.1 GCA_902627055.1 uncultured SAR86 cluster bacterium
CTGAAGAACATAAAGTTGAAGATCACGGAATGTTCACCACAACATTTACTAGAGAGTCATGGGGTCTAGGAACCGTTGGACTAAAAATGGTGAATCTACCTCCAAATGGAGGAGAATTCATCATGGTAAATGCATCATGTCCAGTCGATAACAAAAAATCAATCTTAAGATGGTCTATGAGAGTATCAAAAGATATTGAGGATGAATTAGGAATGGCAATTATTGATGGTATAGCTAACGGTGTACTTGATGATATGCCTATCTGGGACAATAAAAGCTATGTTTCTGATCCAATTCTTTGTGATGGAGACGGTCCAATTAATAAATTTCGGAAATGGGTCAGCCAGTTTTATTCTGAGCCATTGCAAAACTGATCTTTGGCAAAGGTCCACTTTTTCTACTCAACCATGAATGCTGGTAAATCTACTGCCTTGCTTCAATCTAATTACAATTATCTTGAAAGAGGAATGAAGACTCTATTGTTTCTTCCTAAAATTGATGCTGAAAAAAATAATGGAAAAATTCATTCAAGGATTGGATTGAAAGCTGATGCAGTAGCAGTTGATAGCGATTTCAATTTTTTTAATCATGTTTCTCAAAAACAAATGGAGAAATCGATTGAATGCATTTTAATTGATGAGGTTCAATTTCTATCAAGAGATCAAATTAGGCAGATATGTAAAGTCAGTGATGAGCTGAACATTCCGGCCATGTGTTACGGAATACGCACTGATTTTCAGGGCACTCTTTTTGATGGAAGCTCTGAATTACTTGCTCTTGCAGATAACCTGATTGAATTAAAAACAGTTTGTTATTGTGGAAGAAAAGCAACTATGGTGGTTAGGCTAGATGAAAATGGAAAAGTTGTTAAAGATGGAGATCAGATTAAAATTGGTGGTAATGATTCATATAAAGTATTGTGCAGAAAACACTTCAGGGAACTCACTCAATTAATTTAAATCGAACTATCGTTCTCCTCTTTTAAAATTTTTAAGATATGTATACGAAGGGTCATTAGAATTTGGAGTTCCTATGTTAGCCCCCTCAATCATTGGATGTATTAAGTTTACTTTTGATGGATCTGCCACATATGCCCAATCTGCATCAACAGCTCTACTAGAAAACTTCCATACATTATTTCTTTTTTCATATTCATCAAAATATCTTCCGCCAATCAGTACATCGAAACTACCAGAATCCGAGAGAACTTGATGAAATGCAATTATATATGTCTCTCCTTCTGCATAAGCTCCTTTAAGTTTAATATTGTGAGTAGTAACATTATGATGAAGGATGCTCATGGGTTTTTGAATCTCAGGCAACATATCAATAAACTCCATTGCTTTTCCCTTAAAAAAAGATCCATGATCATCAAAAGCGTCTTCATGGTAAAGACTGCGCATTAATTCATTGTCGTGCCGATCAGCAGCTCTACAATAGATGTTCACAAGCTCTCTTATTGCATCTTTATCAATAATTTCTTGGATTTTAGTATTAATATCATTCATAATTTTCCTCGTAAATGAAAACTACCCAACAATATAAATCATTATTTTCTCCATTCAAAATTAATGAACTTGAATTCAAAAATAGGATTTTACTTGCTCCTATGGGAGATAATCTTTGTAACAAGGATGGTTCAATTTCAAAAAAACAGGAAAATTATTTTCTAGCCAGAGCCGAGGGAGGATGCGCAGGAATAATACTTGGCTCGGTAGGTGTCAGTAGACCAGCTGGGCAAGCGACTCCACTTGAGTTATCACTGGCATCCGATAGTTTAATTAAAAAATATAAGAAATTTGTAAAGTTAATGCATAAGAATGATTGCAAGGTCATTGCTCAAATTAAACATGCAGGATCTAAAGCAGCATATGCTGCATCAATAGGCGTCCCTTTTCTAGTTCCATCACTAAAAGAAATGTCCTCTAAAGATATCGAGCATGGAAGAAATATGGTTGAGAAATTAACTCCAGAAGAAATGAATGCGTTCGTATCAAATCTAAAGGGTGCAGGAAACTTTAAAGTCATGGATTCAGAAGATATCAGAAAAGTAATTAATCAATTTAAATATGCCGCTGAAAGAGCATATAAAGCTGATCTTGACGGAATTGAAATACATGCGGGGCATGGATACATAATCTCTAGTTTTCTCTCTAAGGCAACAAATTTAAGAACAGATCAATATGGTGGCTCATTAGAAAATAGAATGAGACTTTTAGATGAAATTATTGATGCAATAAGGACTAAGGTCCCAAGAAATTTTCCAATTATTGTTCGGCTAGATGGAGAAGAAATCAACATTAAGAATGGCCTCACTACCTCTGAGACATGCAGGATTGCAAAGCATATTGAATCTAAAATTGATGCAATTCACGTAAGCAGCTATGCAAATCCAGCCTCTGGACCAGATTTTACCAAGGCACCTTTAAATCATAAGAAAGAAGGTTTTATGAAGGTAACAAGTTTAATTAAAAATGCTGTTAAGATTCCAATTATTGCAGTAGGTAGAATTGAACCAGAAAAAGCAGATGGATATATATCTGAAGGAAAATTTAATTTTCTTGCCATGGGAAGAAAGCTATTAGCAGATGCTAATCTCCCAAATAAATTAAAAAATAACAAACTGCATCATGTTAAACCATGCCAATATTCCTATGAATGTGTAAGTAGAATCTTTCTAAACGGACAAATGGTATGTGCATCCGATGTTGGCTTAGGAAAGAAAGATAAGAATTATTCAAAAAGAAAGCTAATTATCGTTGGGGCTGGTCCTGCTGGGCTAGAGCTAGCACTTCAAGCAGCGAAAAGAAATATAAAAGTTTCTATATATGAAAAGCAAGAGTTTATTGGAGGTAATTTAATTGGAGCATCGTTAATATATAAGCCCTATAGGGAATTATTAAATTACTATCAAGCTTCTATTAAAAATAAACTAATTGATCTGCATTTAAAAACAGAATTGTTATTGGTTGATATTGAAAAAGAATTTTTGAATGATCAAGATATAATTATTGCTTCAGGTGGAGTTCCATGCTCCTCTATTTCCAACGCCGTCAATATCCAATCTTGGTTAAATCCAATTATTATAGATAATAAGGGTGATATTGATTCTGTAGAATTAGCAATAAAAGAGAAAAAATATAACAATTGTGCCATCCTTGGGACAGATACCATCCAGCTTCATCTGGCTGCTTTTTTAAATTCAATAGGAATAAATGTTAGTTTGGTTAGGAATAGTAAAGTGATTGGAGGCTCAATGCCAGTGGTTTTGAGATGGAAAGTTCTTGATGAATTAGCTGATCATGTGCCTGTAATATCTGAAAAGGAATACGTAGATAGAGAATTTGATATTACGTTTGATGCTATGTTTGAATCAAAAACAAATCTCAGCAAATTCGACACCATTGGTGATTCTAAACATGGACTGGCATACATACCCCAGACTACAAAAGATGCAGTAAAATATTTTAAATAGTACTCTAAATTTCTAAAGACTCTTTTACGCCAGGATGTATAACTTTTCCATCTTGAATATTTAATCCATTAAATAAATATTCATTTTCATTTAATGCTTTGGTTATTCCCTTTTCTGCAATTTCCTGAATAAATGGTAAGGTGGCCTTATTGAGTGCATTAGAGGCAGTTAGTGGAACAGCTCCTGGCATATTGGTTACACAATAATGCAGAATACCATCTTGAATAAAAGTTGGATCATCATGATTGGTAGGTTTGCTCGTCTGGAAGCATCCTCCTTGATCTATTGAGATATCAACCATTACGCTTCCATTAACCATCTCTTGCAACATATCTTTAGTAATTACCTTCGGAGCTTCTTTGCCGACAACATAAACAGAACCAATTACAAGATCAGACACACTGATTGCATCCTGAATTGAATCAGGGGTTGATAATATATAATCAACATTCTCATCTCCATATACATTTTTCAAATCATTGAGCACTGATTGATCTCGGTCAATAATTTTTACTACTGCGTTATTTAGTATTGCTTTTGCAATTGCTTCTTTTCCTGCTACACCTGCACCAATTACTGTTACTACTCTTGGATCAATATTGCTGATTAATGTGCCTCTTCCTTTGTTAGGCTTAAGCAGATGATATGAGCCAACAACCATACTTAATTGACCGGCGATAGCGCTCATAGGGGCCAACAAGGGTAGTGAGCCATCTGGTGCCGTAACAGTTTCATAAGCAATTCCAGTGATGCCAGTTTCAAGCAATTTCTTAGCTTGGGAAGAGTTCCCTGCCAAATGAAGATATGTAAATAAAGTAAGATCATCTCTTAAAAATTCCAGTTCCTCTTGAACTGGTTCTTTCACTTTAATGATTAAATCTGTTACACAAAAAACTTCTCCAGCATCCTCAAGAATAGTTGCGCCAGATTTACGATATAAATCATCAGAATAACCGATCGATTGTCCTGCATTAGATTGCACATAAATTGAATGACCGAGTTTAGATAAGTGCTTAACTGAATCAGGAGTGAGGCCTACCCTGTTTTCATTATTTTTTACTTCTGCTGGTACTCCAATTTTCATGGGAATAATTTAGCAGATTGTTAGAGACATTTGTAAAAAAGGAATCATAAAAAACTTGCATAAAGCATAGTTATGAAAAAAATTATATTAAATTTTAAAAATCAAAAATTTTCCCATGAAAAATAAGACGTATCACGAAAATCATTTCCTCGAATCTGAACAGTAACATTCATGAATTCACCATCAATTATGAATTTGTTGTTAAGATTTACGAGATCTTTTCGAGTTGTATTTGAAATATGATTAGCAAGTGTCTTCTTGGTGTCAAATTTATAATTTCCTTCTTCCCAGTCATTAATCAAAGAAGAGACTTCTACATATATGTTTTCTGGCTTTTGATTAAGATCTTCTAACAGTGCTGTTTTTACATTTTTTATTGTCTTGCTGTCAACATTCTCAAGTGCTGCAGCAAAACCATATTGAAACTCCATCATTTTTTCTTTTAAATCTTGAAGCTCCGTGTTATCACTTACTATAGTCATGCCAATTACTGGATATTTATGAATCTCATAATCTAAGCTAAAAACTGAATATCCAAGTTGTTGATTAGATCGTAGTTCATTAAAAAATGAAGGGCTGAATAATTTATTGATCATTGAAAATTGAGCTTCAACCTGAAGAGATTGTTCAGGATAAATATAAATATCTGTCATACCAACACCATCTTTAGGAGTACTAATCTTAGTAATTTTTCCAGTTCCAGGTGTAACCTTAAAATTGTTTTCCATCCTCCAAGGAGATTGTTGAGAAGTCTCTCCATATATATCACGCATCTCTTTAGCAAAATTTATAATTTTATCTGGGCTCTCAATGCCGTGAGAAAAATATCAATGAATATTGATGATAAATATTCTTCATGAAATTTTGTAAGCCCTTCCAAGGTTGCCTGATCTAAGGCAGCCGATATTTCTTTTTTTGAGAAAAAAAATGGTCCCTGCTTAGTTGCTGTTGCAGCATAGTAGCTTAGTTGAGCAGAAATACCTTGCTCTGAAATACTGTCAAACGAATCTCTTAATGCCTTAACTCCATCTTTCAAATCACGCTCAGTATATTGAAAATTTGCAAATTTAGATAAAAGATCTGAAGCATATTTTATTTGAGTTGATGTCCTGCCAAGTAATCCAAAGGTTGCATTGCCCTCAGTGTCGTAATTAGCAAATATATTTACACCATTTCGTTGACGAGCTCTTTGAAGAATCAATCGATGTTTTTTTTCTAAAGACTGCATTTGATATGAAAGCATATGTTAAATTTTCTGCGCTTTTAGAAGGAATGGATGATTTTAAATTAATAACTAAAACGCCCTCTCTACCCATAAAATTTTGAGTGTGGGATAAAAATGCTTGGACGCCTTTCTGATCATAAACTTTTTTCGGTGTATCGTATTGGCCTGATGAAGTAAATAACAGTTCTTCTGAATCATCGAGATTAATCACTTGAGGCTCGGGTAAGCTAAGGTCTGCAAACAAAAGATTTGAATTATAGTCATTAAAATTTAAATCAGTGACACGATAGCCCCCATCTGCATATTTTAGATCTACCAAAATTTCTTCATCAGGACTTATATGATAAATTCGTGCAGTTTGAGGAGTCATTTTTGATAAAACATTTTCTATAGCACTAGAATCATAATCAGACGTAATGTAAGAATAATCGATGATATGTTTAAGAGGAACATCATAAATACTGAAAGCAAATTGAACAGCTAAGCTCAAAGCCTCAGGAGCAGTGTAGTCTTCAAACTGAATTTGGTTAATTCCTGCCAGTTCATCAAAAAATTCTTTTTTAATGCCGCTATCTTTAATTAAATCAATATAACGAAAAGTGTTTTCAATAATGGTATCTTTATTATCAAGGCCCTTATCAGTCAGTGTATAAGAAATGAAAGCTGAGCCATCAGCACCCCAAAGAATTGGATCAATGCTAGCTGATCCACTTTCTATTAAACCCTCTTCATTTAGAAAGCTCATTAGGGAATTGGGCTCCTGGGAATTCAACAGCATCTCAATGTATTCATTTGGTTTGGATCGCCACATTGAACTGTTATTATCAACAGGGAATTCCATTACAAGCTGAGGGGCTTTTACCTTGCTTTTTATATAAATGTTCTTACCTAAATCTTCTAATCTATATGAATTTACTAATGTTATTGGGCGTTCAACATTATTATTTTTGATCTTTGAGAAATATTTGGTGGCTAATTTTTTAAGTTCATTTGGACTCTGTTTACCCACCAATACAAGCTTCATAAGATTAGCAGAATAAAACTCCTCATAAAAATTTTTTAAATATTCAAGAAGTTCTGACTCATCAGTTGATAGAGTATCTTTATTTCCCACACCCAACTTCAATCTTGGATGATCAGGATTTCCGGTATTAGCAGCTGTCCTTTGTTGAATAAATGCATCACTTTGTCTACTAAGTAGCCATTCTGAATTGACCGCATTAATCTCCTTGCCAACCATAGTAGGATCAAACAGAGGATCTTTAACTGATGAGCTGAGTCTATCTAAAGCAGCGGGAAATTGTGAACTGTTAATTGAAAACAAATAAGTTGTTTGCTCTAAAGCAGTAAAGGCATTGGTATTACCACCATTTTCTTGAATAAACTGCATATATTCATTTGGTTTTGGATATTTTTTTGATCCCATAAATAACATATGCTCAAGGAAATGAGCAATTCCCTGAGCATTATCGGGATCTTGAAGTTGACCAACGCCAACGCTCAAGGTTGCTGCAGAAGTGACTAAATCAGGATCACTTACCGTTATTACTTCTATTCCATTTTTAAGGGTAAAGATATTGTATGTCCTTTGATCTGATGGGCTCTTGTTAACTGAATCATCTGCAAAAACATCTCGCTCAAATGCAAAAGTAAAAGTAAATATTAAAATTAAATGGAATAAATATTTTTTCATAATTAAAATTTTAAATAATTTTATAAGTAAAGTGTACTTTACAATTAGTTAATTTGCATAGTTAATGTCAATCTACCCATTGCATTGGTACTTGTTGTTGAGGATTGAAAACATTTTGAGGCCCATAAGCAGGAAAAGCCTTTGCAGCCATATCTATTTGTTTTTGCGAAATGAATTCACTTTCTGTTAATTGAAAAACATCTAAGCCTCTTACAATTTCAGTTGCATAAATTTTTCCACGATAATAGTAAACAGACCAGTAACCACCGGTAATTAAATTTTCTTCATCGATTGGTCCTCTATCAAAGTACCCAATTTCAATAGGATTATTAGAATCAGTAAAATCCATCAACGATATGCCGCCTTGATACCAAGCTTGAATAAAAATATCTCTGCCAGGGACAGGAATGATTGAGCCATTATGAGCAACACAATTTTCAGATTCTTTCTGAGGAGCTGGCATTTTGTAATGACTCTGAAAAAGTAATTTTTTTTCAACTATGTCATATACAGCATTGGCTCCCCAATTCAACGGATCCCATGCTCTGCACCTAGGCCTTCCTCCGCCACCCCATTCATCTGTAAAAACTACTTTTGTTCCATCGTTATTAAATGTTGCTGAGTGCCAGTAAGCGAAACCAGAATCTGTAACTACATCTAATCTCTTAGGATTATATGGATCAGATATATCAAACAGGATCCCATTTCCTGAACATGCTCCTGCAGCAATATTTGCGGATGGAAATACTGTAATGTCGTGACATTGATCAGTTCGTGATGTTCTTTGAGTATCATCACCATGATCGCCTCCTCGCCAAAGACCAGCCAAGACTCCGCTTTCATCATCAGCAAAAACAGTAGGGCTACTTACAATTCTAGATTTCTCAGGATGCTGAATTGGAATTTCAATAATATCAATCCTAAATAATGCAGTTCTGTTATCCCCCGGTATATCTTCAAAACAAGACTCTAATTCTTCTTGATCACGAACATTGGAGGTCCCAGAATTATAGACAATTATCTTTTGTTGATCAGAGCTCATACTTACCACAGAATGTGTGTGAGAGCCTCTGCAGGTTTGTACAAGGCCAACTTGTTGAGGTTTTAATAGATCGGAAATATCGAAGATTCTAATACCTCTAAATCTTTCTTCTGATGGCTCAGAATTAACTCCCTGTAAACCACAATCAACTCTGCCTCTATTTTGTTCAACTGACATGATTAATAAGTCTCCAACAATAGAAACGTCACCTTGTCCGCCTGGACAGATTATGGATGATTTAAGCTGAGGTATACCCATGTTATCTAATTCATATATGTTGAACCCATGGTAGCTACCTGCAACAAGTATATTATCTTTAAACGCCATGTCGGTGTTTGAAAAACTAAGCATTGGATATCTATTATTTCTTGATTTCTGTTCAATTGATTTTGGTTCATCGGCATCATCGGAATCTTCATTAACTGTATCTTGAGGCCTTAACTCCATAGGATTACTTGGGTCAAAAAAACCAACAGGTTTCTTGAGTGAAATTAATTTTTCAAGATTGTATATAGCCTCATCTGCATGATATAAACCTGCTGAAAGATTAGCTCTAGGGTCATTAGATAACCCAATTAATAGACCGTTCATTCTTTCAATCTCAATTGCTTGATCATTTGTTAAATCAGCAACAAATTCGTTAAGAGTGGGATCATAGGCTGAACCAGATTGATCTCTTAAATCTTCAACCATTTCAATTGCTCCGTCATGGTGATGAATCATTAACCTTAAAAATAGTCTATCAAAATCGACGCCATTGCTTTCTTTGAGTAGGTTGATTTCTTCGGGTGATGCCATTCCTGCCATCTTCATCATTTTATGATTATGCATGTGATGAATGGGCTCATTCCTGTCCTGAAGCCAACTCTTCATAAACAACATCTCATCTTCTTGTGATGAACCAATCCTTCCTGCTAAATCAAGTATGTTTTCTGAATTAGTTCTAGATGTTGCTAATCTAGACATGAGCAAAGCCTGATCATGATGAGTAATCATCATTTGTAAAAAATGAACATCATGGGAGTTATAGCTGGTGTCGGCTATTGCAATTGCTTTTTGCTCATTTATTTCAATTGAAGAATTGCCAGGTGCGCTGGGAAGAATAATCGGTGCACTCATTATTGAAGAAGAGAGAAAAAAACAAGAAAGTTAAGTTAATTTTTTTCATTTGTAATGCTTTTAGTTTAAACAAAAAAAAGGGGTCGTTGAGACCCCTTTTTTTATCATAAAATTACTTAATAATTTTAATATTCGTATCTAAAACCAAAGCTGAATGTTCTTGGAACATAATAACCTGGTAGATAACACTCATCACCTGAACATTGCTGATCATCAAGGTTAGTTGCACGAACTACAAATGACATATTTTCATTATAGTCATATACAACACCACCGCTGAATAGCCAGTAGCCATCCATTTCAAATGGATATGTTCTACCTGTGCTACCATCAGCATTCATATATACATATTTGTCTGGTTGAGTTTCTTTATTCCAGTAGAAGTCAGTTAAACCACCATCTGTATATACACCGTCAACATATACATACCAATCGTCATATGACCAGTCCCATGTATGTAGATATCTGTTTTCAGGTTTTGAGAATGCTCCAGTAGTATCAACTACAGGTGAAGCAGCAGTTGCTTGGAAGGCGTCTTTTTTCTCTTGGTATCCTTTTAGGTTGTATCCAATGTTACCTATACCACCTGCAAATATTTCTTCGACATCAATATCGTATGCAAGTTCTACAATGTATGCCTCATAGTCATATGTAGAACCGTTAGATGTTCCACCTTGAACACCGATGGAACCAGGATTGAAACCATCCATCTGATTGTTAGCAAGACGGAAGACTTGTGAACAGAATGAATTCGGGAATGAGCCTGGATCAGCATCATAACAAGCAGACATAACTTCATCAGGGTTCAAATCAATAATTGCATCTGTTAGATCTACAGCAATGTAATCAAGAGCAATTCTTAGGTTTCCTGGAATTTCTACTGAAGTAAATGGAAGATTCGTTGGTGTGTATATAACACCAATGTTTGTTGAATCAGATTTTTCAGTTGATAAATTCGGGTTACCTCCTCTATATGTGAAAATTGATGCAGTTTCAGCTGTTGATGCGAATGGCTGAACGATTCCAGCAGCAGCACAGTTTGCAGCTCTATTATCTGGTGCAGGACCAGAGTTTACATTTGATCTATCACATGGATCATCGATGATGTAACTTGAGATAAACTGGGGCTGGAAAGCCTCTCCAATAGCTGGAGATCTCACTGTATTTTGCTGATTTACACGAAGTGCTAATGCTGAATTTACCCTGACAACCAATGAAAGACTGTCTACGTTATCTTCACCAGAAACACTATGATCCATTTCACGATAAGCACCTGAAAGAGTTACTTCTTCAATGAAAGGAATGTTCATGTCAGGAGAAACAATTGGAGCAACAACCTCCATGTAAGTATCGGAAGTAGAGAACTTACCAGTTAAGGCAGTCATACCACCGGAACCATCTCCAACATACGCTTCATCAAATAATGAATCTTTAAATTTGTATGATTCTGTTCTTTCTTCGTATCCAACAAGAACTGAAAGTTCACCAGCTGGGAGATCTACAACAGGTCCTGAGATATAACCAAAGTTATAATTTTGGTTAGTTGTGGTTCTTGTTGAAACCATGCCACCAACGTAATCTATTGCAGCATCAGACATTTGTGTACCATCTCCAAAAGGATTTAAAGGAACACAGTCACCTGGCTCACCAAGAATGAAATATGATGGATCGTTTGTTCCACCAGGCTGCATATAAGGATTTTGATATAAATCGTTTGTGTAAGCCCCTGCACCTAGTTGATTGTATCTACAATCGATAGTGCCGTCAGCTAGAAGAACTGAATCAAGAGCAGCAAACAATCTTGATTTAATAATGTCAGGTCTTGAATTAACTCTTCTTGATTCACCATCTGTAACACCAGCAGAGTAGTTAAAAGTTCTGTCTCCAATGTCAAAGTCACCATCAATTCTCAAATTAAAGACTCTGTTGTCCACATTATCTTGATCTTCTCCACCCAATGATTTGTAATATGGGCCCCAAGCTTTTCCGAATCGGAATGTTTTATTACCATAAGCGTTTACGCCTGGTTGAACTAAGTTTGCACAAATAAATGCTGAATCTTCAGCACTTAAGAATGGATGATTACATTCAAGTACAAGTGTATCTGAAGGTGATCCGAATAAACCAGTGTTGTAAAAGCCTTGAGTACTTTCATCGATTGCTTCATATGTGGTTAGATAAACAGAACCAGAAACTC
This sequence comes from uncultured SAR86 cluster bacterium, assembly GCA_902627055.1. Classification (GTDB taxonomy): domain Bacteria; phylum Pseudomonadota; class Gammaproteobacteria; order Magnimaribacterales; family D2472; genus D2472. The sequence goes on from CACOHS010000006.1 coordinate 11,836, forward strand.
TCATTCTAGGAGTAACATCGAATCTACCAGTTGTTACATAATTGAACTTTTCAATCGGAGTTGTATATGCATCTGGATCGTGTCTTAGTCCAAAGTTTAGACCATCACCGCCTCTGTATCTGAGCGAACCATCAGTAGAAATACCTGGTGTATTAATTTGAAGTTTACCAGAACTGCTAAATCCGTAGAAATTATTTATGGGAATACCTGGCTCAGGAGCACCTAAAATATTCGGCCCATAACCAAGAGCGCCTGGTGTGTCAATTAAGTCACCAAATGCGATACTTCCGTTCGGGCTAATTCCAAAGTATGTGAAAGACTCACAGGCTGGAAATACAAAATTTTGACCTGGGACTCTACCATTGGAGTCTGTTCCAAGAGCCTTACATTTAACATCTGCGGGGATATCCATAACTCTTGAACCACCAGTATTTGTATAGTCAAGAGAAAATGTTAAATTTGCTTTGCCATCAAGGAAATTACCACCAAAGAGCATTTTATAACCCCTTTGTAAGTCTAAGTCTTCAAAAATGTTGTTATGGTTGTAGGAAAATCTGAATCCTTCAAAGTCATCTTTCAGAATGTAATTCACAACACCAGCAACCGCGTCAGAACCGTATACAGCAGCACCACCAATGTTAATAACTTCAACTCGGTCAATAAGCATGGTTGGAATGTTGTTAACATCAACCTGTCCACCACCATAACCGTTAGAAGAAACAAATCTGTTTCCATTAACTGTTACAAGAGTTCTTTGTGAACCAAGTCTTAAATTATTAATTGCACTACTTCCATTAGGACCACTTTCTGTCCCAGCAGCTGATGGCAATCTAGTTACGGCAGAACTAGCGTAGTCAAAAAGTCTATTTTCAAAGTCTTCGCCTGTTACGATAGTAACTGGTACTGGACTTTCAAATGTGGTTTTTGATTTAATTCTTGAACCGATAATGGTTATCTCTTCAACTTCAACAACCTGCTCAACATCAGCATCGCTGTTGTTGTCTTGAGCAAATGCAGTTACTGCGAATAACCCAAACAATAAAAATAGTTTGTTTTTCATAATATCCCCTTTCCTTTAAATAATAGCTGCGCACGCAACTATGCCATAATTTTGACAATTCTGTGACAAAAATACCTTAAAGTCAATCAAATTCAAGATATTTATACAGGGCTAAAAATGTGGTTCATAACAACAAGTTTGATTCTTGGGATTTAATTAAAAAAACTTTGGACTGTTGAGTCAGCTATTTTATGAATTTTATGAGCAACATCTGCATTTATACCCTTAATTCCTTTAGTTCCCGTGACGTCTAAATTAAATAAACTTCCAAAAGTTACTGCTGCTGCTAGATAAGTCCCCTCTTTTGACGGATGTCTAAAATCATCTGTATATAGATTTATTTCAGGATATTTTTTTTGAAAAGTATAAAATGCTTCGCCAACTGGAATTAAAAATATATTATTTATTTTTGCTGCTTTAAAAAATTCTTCTCTTAACTCTTCAATCATGAGAGGTTTGTTTTTGTATGGCCAGGACATGAAAAGAATTGGTTCCATTCCTCTAGACCTTATGATGTTAGTATATTTAGTAACGTTTTTATGAAAATCCTTTTTAGTCTTTGGATGAATTGGGCATAAACTGCAGTCCATAAATATAACAGCATCAATTGAAGTATCTTCTACTTGCTTGTATTCATTATTATTAGCTGTATCTATGGTAAAACTTCCAATATTTTTATTTTCTAAATAAGCATTTATTGGGTGCCATGAAAGAGATGATCCATTTATAGTGATTGAACGCTGTCTTAATGTTTTATTTGAACTATGATTTTTTACAATTGAACTTACATGGTTGTGAAGGCTGTTATTGTAATAAAAGAAACTATTGCCTACATACATTACAGATTTAATGTTCTTACTCTCTAAGACTTTATTAGATACAGCAATAGGATTTGCAAACATTGGTATGCTTGTCAGCGTTAGAAGAAAAAAGTAATTCAGTTTAAGTTGCAAAATTAAGAAAGTAATTTATTCAATTACTTATGATACATTGTTCTTTTAATATAAATATAAGGATTTTTATGAAAAAACTATTTTTTACATTACTCATTTCTTCATTTGTTTTAACTGTTCAAGCCAATCTAAAATCCGTTGCTAATGAAGCAGATTTTGTAATTAGCAAAATGTGGGAATCTTTTGTGCAAGGTGACCACAAAATGTTTGCAGAAACCATGGCTCAAGACTCAGACATGGTTACTTTTGGAACCGATGCCTCAGAAAGATGGGATGGATGGGATGATTTGCAGAAATCTGTAAAAAAACAATTTGATTCTTTTGACATATTAAATGTTAAACGAATGGATAAAAAACTTAACTTAAGCGACTCTGGTGAGGTTGCCTGGTTTTCAGAGATTGTAGATTGGGAGTTTCTTGTTGAAGGTAAAAAACAGATAATCAAAGGAGTTAGATACACTGGAGTGATGGAAAAACGTGAAAATGAATGGAAAATTGTTCAATTTCATTCTTCTGTTGGTGTTTCAGGACAAGTAATAGCCTATTAGTTGATTATAAAAATATTTCCTTTACATAATATATATTTTTATTATAATACAATATAATTATTATTTATTATGTATTCAATCATCAAAACAAGTAGTGCGCGTATCTCTGATACTTTCGCATACTCAATGACTAAATTTTTTAGATTCATAGCTGATAGCTTTTTTTTAAAAAGGTACGGACACAGAGCTGTTGTTCTTGAAACAGTTGCAGGTGTACCCGGTATGGTTGCCGGAGTATGGATGCATTTCAAAAGCTTAAGAAAAATGAAGGCAGGCTATGGAGAGCAAATTAGAGAGATGCTTTCAGAAGCTGAAAACGAGCGAATGCATTTAATGTTTTTTATAGAAATTGCTAAGCCAAATATTTTTGAGAGATTTATAGTTCTATCCTCTCAATTAATTTTCGGGATATTTTATTTATTCATGTACGTATGCTTTACAAGAACAGCTCACAGAATGATTGGATATTTTGAAGATGAAGCTGTTAATAGTTACACAGAATATCTCGATATGGTTAAATCAGGAAAGGTTGAAGACACTCCCGCCCCTGCTTTGGCAATTAGTTATTACAAGCTACCTACTGATGCAAAATTGTCAGATGTAATTAGATGTGTAAGAGCCGATGAACAGCATCATAGTAAGACCAATCACGAATACGCAAACAATTTATAAGATTCATTAGTAAAGCTCTTGGTTCTAGTGTTGAACTAGGATCTATCTTTATTTATCTGTCCCTTCTGATAAGTTCAATGAAGTCCAAGCATACCTAAATAGATTTAATCAATTGAGTAAATTACTATGTATAGTGACTTTATGAAGATAAACAAAGCACTGCCTATTTACACAATTATTTTTACTATCTTTCTATTTTTTTTACAACATATAAGTCAGTTACCTCCTCAAGCAAAAAACATTGACTCACCTCCAGAAGTTTTTTCTGCAGAGCGCGCCTATGAAACTTTAAAATTTCTTTTAAAGGAAAATAAACCTCACCCTGTGGGTTCGGATCTTAATAAAGTTATTAAAGATCGGCTTATTGATGAACTGGAAAAGTTAGATATAAGGTATGAAGTTCAAAAAACTTGGGCTTGTGCCTCAAGGTATGCTGGATGTGCAGAGGTTGAAAATTTAATCGGTATTATTCCTGGTAAAACCAAAGCGCCCTATTTAGCACTAATGGCACACTATGACTCTGTGCCAATGGCATCTGGAGCTGGTGATGATGGAGCTGGTGTAGTTGCTATTCTTGAAGCTGCAAGAGTTCTGCAATTAGAAGCGCCTTACGATCATCCAATAATGCTTCTTTTGACTGATGCTGAGGAAAGTGGGCTAATAGGCGCGGAAGCATTTTTTAATCAACATCCAATGGCTAAAGAAGTAGGTGCAGTTCTCAATATTGAAGGAAGTGGAACTGCTGGCGGAAGTATGGTGTTTCGAACTTCTGAAAAGAATGAACTGTTAGTTAGAAGCCTATCTCACGAGCATGATCATGCATATGGCTTTTCGTTAGCAAATGAAATATTCAAAAGAATGCCTAATGATACAGATTTCAGTGTAGCCATGAGAGCAAATATTCCTGGGATGGACTTTGCTTTTGTCGGTGAAAGAAACCATTACCATACCCCAAATGATAATGTAGAAAATTTAGATATAAGAACCATTCAACACCATGGAGAAAATATATTAAGCGCTTCTCGAGATCTGCTTTCAAAGGATTGGAATACTATGGGCGACAAATATGTTTATTTAGGTGGGACGTATGGATTTTGGTCTCAATGGAAAGCAAGCAATAGTTTAATAGCCTTAATACTTTCAACTCTTGTTTTAATTGGAGCATTTGTTCGCTCCAAAATAAAATTAAAAAGATTAACTCAAGGATTTATTCTTTCTTCAATCACATTAGTTACAACTATTTTTTCTGGCTTCTTATGCTTCTATCTTTTATCTGTCTTTTCAGGAAATGTAATAAGTTGGCCGGGTATAGATTGGCCATATCGAATTCTTCTTATTGGATCAACATCTCTAGGGCTATTAGTAGGCTGCAGTATAAGTAGAAAATTTCTTCAAGAATTAGAAATGATTTATGGGGCCTGGTTTTTTTGGGCATTACTTACTCTGGTAGTCACTTTATTTCTTCCTGATGCTGCTAATATATTTATATTGCCTCTAGTTTTTGGAAGTTTAATTTTGCTGATTTCCAATTTTTTAAAAGAGCAATATAGATTAAGTTTTTTGCTTCTTACCTTAGTTATTGCTTTGCCGAGTACATTAGGTCTCATTTTTTCCTTGGAACAAAGTCAAGGTTATAAGCTAGTCTTGGCAGTGCTACCCTTTGTAGGACTTTATGCGATATTAATTTCACCATTCTTTTTTTCAGTAAATATGAAGACTACCTTTTCAGTTGTTGGCTTGATTACTGTAATGGCTCTCACGACCGGGAGTACACTCAACCTTTACACAGAGATGAGACCGCAACATGTGAATATTCATTTTTATGAGAATTTGGATACTAATAAATCTTTTGTTCACCTCTCGGGAAATTATAAAAATGTTGCTGCTTCAGATCCCGAACCTCTAATTGAGCCTTTAGCCTCTTACGTTGATATAGAAAATACTAAGGCTATTGCCTCTTATGCTCCTGAATATAAATTTAGATATTGGGCTGAGAGTATTTCTAGTGAATGGAAAGAACCTTCAATTGCGATCAAAGCAAGAACTAAAAACATAGATTCTATGGCGGTGACATTAAAAAGTAATAGAAATGCAAGTCGCATAATTCTTTTGTTACCTGAAGCGTCAAAATTAAAGTCTTTTAACATTGGATCCCAAACCATCAACGTATCACCGTCGACTTCAGGCCCCTTCAAGGGTTACTACTCAATTTATCTTAACGGAGTCTACGATAAGCAGATAGATTTGATACTAAACTTTGAAAATTATAAAAAAGAGACCAAAGGATACCTTATGGATATCAGCACTAGGTTGCCTGGCCATTTGGATGAAATATATCAAGCACGCTCAGGTATATTTTCACCTGTTCATAGAGGTGATCAGGCGATTCTAATTAAGACTGTAACAATCTAGAAACATTGGTGGAGCTAGGCGGGATCGAACCGCCGACCTCTTGCGTGCCACGCAAGCGCTCTCCCAGCTGAGCTATAGCCCCAAAAAATATGAATTATATATCACTAATATCTGTGGAGTAGATTTTTTGATATATTGATTCTTCATGAAAAATAGACCTGTTCTCATTGGTATAGGTTGCTTGCAACAAAAAGGATCTTTTGCTGAACTTGATGAAGCATTAATCTTGATGGAGCAAGCTGCTTTAGCCGCTATTCAAGATACTAAAAATTCTGCAATTGTTAATTACATAGACGAGATTCAAATTCCTAAAGGATATTGGGCTTATAGAGATCCAGGAAAATGGATTGCTGAAAAGCATGGATTTTCTCGCGCAATAACTAGCGTTACCAAAATTGGAGTTCTGCAACAGAACTTAATCAATTCAGCATGCAAGAAAATTATCAATGAAGAGATAAGGGCTAGCCTTATTATTGGTGGAGAGGCAAGGTATAAAAAAATACAAGCTTTAAAAGAAGGAATAGATTTTGAAGAAATGAAGCTTCTAGAAAACCCTGATCATTATGTGAAGGCAAAAGATGATTTATATGTAACGGAAGAGCTTGATGCATTAGGCATGATGGCAGTTGGTTACTACGCCATTCTAGAGAGCGCAATGCGTTATAAACAAAGAAAATCTAACCAAGATCATGAGAAATTTCTTGGTGATCTCTATGCAAAGTTTTCAAAAACTGCTTCAAAGAACCAACATGCATGGAATCAAAAAATTTATTCCTCGGATGAGATTCAAAAATCTACAAAGAAAAACCCTAGAATAGCTTATCCATATAATAAACTGCATAATTCTAGCTGGAATGTTAATCAGTCATCAGCCTTGATTCTGACAAGTGAGGAGATCGCAGATAAGCTTAATATCCCTGTTTCAAAAAGGGTTTATCCATTAATTTCAAGTGAAACAAATCATATGATTGGTCTTGTGCAAAGACCTGATATGACAAATCCCTTGGGTCTTAAATTAGCAGCAGATTTCATCATTGAGACTGCGCAGAAAAATAAAATACACCCATCAATTTATGAACTATATAGCTGCTTTCCTGTTGCTGTTCAGATGTTTTCGATGGCATTAAACCTCTCCGATAACGTTGATAAGACTGTGACTGGAGGCATGCCATTTGCAGGAGGTCCTTTAAATAACTATATGTTACATGCTTCGGCACAAATGCTTCTAAAGATTCGTGATGAAACAGATGAAATAGGTTTAGTTACTGGAGTTTCAGGAATGATGACAAAACAATCTTTGGCAATTTGGGGGAAAGAGCCAGTAATGAATTTTGAATCCATGGACGTCACCAAACAGGCTGAAAAACTGGAGCTCGCTGTTCCAATGTCTGATCAAAAGAAAGGTGACGCCTTGGTGATTGGTTGTACAAGTCTTTATGAAAAACAAAATGCATCAAAAGCTGTTTTTTATGCAGAAGATTCCAAAGGTCATAGATTAGTATTAACATCTACCGATAAAGAAATTATAAGACAAGTAGAAAAAGAAGAATGTATAGGATTAAAAGTAAAACACTCATTAAATCAAGTACTATCATTGCATTAATAGCATCTATTAATTTGCACGCCGACCCGGGCCTTGATAGAGCGCTTAATAAACATCAAAAAACATTCGAAGATGTAGCATTAAAAATTTGGGATTGGGCAGAAGTCGGATATCAAGAGTACAAAAGTTCAGCGCTCTTGAAAGAGGAATTATTAGCAAATGGTTTCAGTATTCAATCAGGAGTTGCAGAAATTCCAACAGCATTCATTGCAGAATACTCTAACGGAGGTCCAGTAATAGGAATTTTGGGAGAATATGATGCCCTGCCAGGATTAATGCAGACTGCATCACCATTTAAAGAGGAAAGAAATGATGTCATTGCTGGTCATGCCTGTGGACATCATCTATTTGGTGCAGCATCTGCTTGGGCTGCCATATCAGTTAAAGAGTGGCTGATTGAAACTAATACTAAAGGAACAATCAGGTTCTATGGTACTCCAGCAGAAGAAGGTGGTTCTGGAAAAGTATATATGGTTCGTGCGGGACTCTTCGACGATGTTGATGCGGTATTACACTGGCATCCTAGCAGTTCCAACGCAGCAAATGCTGAATCTTCAAATTCAAACAAATCTGCAAAGTTCAGGTTTACTGGTATTTCAGCACATGCTGCAGGATCTCCGCATAAGGGTCGATCTGCTTTAGATGGGGTTGAAGCTATGAACCTAATGGTAAATATGATGAGGGAGCACATACCTCAAGAGTCTAGAATCCACTACGTCATAACCAAAGGAGGTCTTGCTCCAAATGTAGTACCAGATCTGGCTGAGGTTTATTACTACGTTAGGCATCCTAAAAGAGAAAAAGTTCAAGAAATTTTTGATTGGGTGGTTGAAGCTGCAGAAGGTGCTGCTATTGGAACACAAACCAAAGTTTCCTATGAAGTGATGCACGGAAATTATTCGAAGCTTCCCAATCAAACTCTTCAAAAGATAATGCACAAAAATCTTCTATCACGAGGTGGAATTAAGTATTCACAAAAAGAGAATGAATACGCGAAAAAAATTCATAAGACCTTGATCTCTCCAGGTGGCAAGATTGGAGATCAAGAAAATATTAGGCCATATTCAACAAGTCATACATATGGCTCAACAGATGTGGGAGATGTAAGCTGGGTTGTTCCTCAGGCTGGTCTAAGAACGGCAACATGGGTCCCTGGAACTGCTGCTCATTCTTGGCAAGCAGTGTCTACAGGGGGTCATTCCATTGGTCTTAAGGGAACGAAGCTAGCCGCTCAAGTGCTTGCTGACACTGCAAAAGATTTATATCTAAATCCAAAAATTATTGTATTAGCAAAAGATGAATACAAAGACAGAATTGGTAAAGATTTTCAGTATTATCCTTTGCTAGGAGATAGGGATCCCCCTTTGAATTACAGGAACTAATTTTTAATTTTTCACTCAAAAATTAATCAATTTTAAGATGACAAATTGTCAGCATATTGATATATTTTCATAAGTTTTAGGGGAAAATTATGAAAATATTAAAATTATCTTTTTTATTGGTTCTAGCTATTACATTTAATGTTAATACTTTTGCTCAAGAGAGTGATGCTGAAAACATAGAAGAAGTCGTTGTTGTTGGCTCTCAAATCAAAGGAGCAAAGATTACGGGAGCTTTACCAGTCTCAGTTATTTCAAGTGAAGACATTGAATCATTAGGTGTAGACTCTGGTGATGAACTCCTTGATAACATTGCTGAATTAGGGCAAAACACATTCAATCAGAATGAATTCAGTGGTGGTTACAATGCTTCAAGAGGAGACATTGGAGCTTTCAATTTAAGAGACATTGGTACGGGTAATACTCTTACACTTTTAAACGGCAGAAGGATAATCACTTCACCGGGCTACCAAACTGAACCCATTCTTGGTGGATCAATGCCTGTATTCACCACAAACTCTAATGCTATTCCTGTTAACGGGGCAGATAGAATTGAGATTCTCAGAGACGGTGCTTCAGCTATTTACGGTGCTGATGCATTGGCTGGAGTAGTGAATACAGTCCTTAAAACAAATTTTGTTGGTACAAGAGTCAGATATAAACTCAGTGGGTACGAGCATTTTGATGCGAGAGACCAAAAACTGAGTATCCAATGGGGTCAAGATTTTGATAATACAAATGTTTCTGTTTATTTTGATGCTTTTAGAAGAGCTGAGATAAGAGGAAATGAGGATCCTAAATGGTTAGCTCAAGATGCTAGAGTTTCTCCTGGCTTAGGGAAATTTGAAGGAACTGCTTGGGATGATACCTCTTGGAGAAATACCAACGCTGCATCGCCATATGGAATTTGGCATGGGGGTGGAAGCAGATATATTCATACTAGACCTAACACTGGAAACTGTGCTTACACTGGAACTGGTGGAGATACATGTTTATACCTAAGCACTTCAACAAATCCATCTACATCATTAAGAGCTAAATATAATGAAACTAGGTGGATGAGGCCTGATCTAAAAAGAGAAAATCTTTTCGTTTTTGTAAACACAGAACTTGATAGTGGCATTGAGGCTTACACCGAAATTGGTTACTACCATTCTTTTGCTACGCAGCAACTTTATGGAGGCACGACCTTAGGTGCAGGATCATGTGCTAAAACAGGTTCATGTACACAGCCACTTTTGGTGCCTTTATCAAACTATTGGTTAAATCAACTGGTAGACAGTAGCGGAAATAAACTAGTGGATTCATCTCAAATCAAAAATGGCCTTGGATTATTTAAATCAAGACACAGATTTGATGCGCCTAGAGGATATGATTCTGACAGAGTAACTTTAAGGTTCCTGCAAGGCTTCAGAGGAACTATAGGAGATTGGGATTGGGATACAGCAATACTATGGTCAGATGCCAAGTCAAAGCAAAAGAATAAAAATAGACAATCTATGACATTACTTAATCAAGCATTGGCGCTATCTACTCCAAATGCATATAACCCATTTTGTGGCGGGGGATGTAGTGATGAGAGCTCATTTACTATAGATATATTTAGAGAAAATACTACAAATCTATTCTTAATGGATTTTAAACTTTCCAATAACAATGTATTTGAAATGCCTGCGGGACCAGTTGCTGCCCTAATCGGTTTTGAGGCAAGAGATGAAGAGTATACTGATGGCAGAGACCCAAGGATTGATGGAACAATTCCTTATGTTGTTCCTGCTGGACCAAAAGCTGGACTTACATTCCCTCTTATCTCTGATGTTGTAAATTCAAGTGCAACTCCGGCCTCAAGTGGTTCGCGATCAACAAGTTCGTTTTTTGGAGAATTACAAATCCCCCTTCATGAAACAGTTGATGCACAATTGGCTGTAAGATACGAAGATTCTGATGACTATGGAGATGCTACTGTTGGAAAATTTGCTATTGGATGGCAACCACTTGATCAGGTTAAATTACGCTACTCAGCATCTGAAACATTCAGGGCTCCTGCATTAATCCTAGTAAATGAAGGATTTTTAGGAAGAAGCACATCCACAAATGATGCTCTTTTAGAGTATGCAAGTGGAGTTGATTATGATTCCTACTCAATGCAAAGAGTTACAGAAGGTAATCCTGGCCTTAAACCTGAACTTGGTGAAAATGAATCATGGGGTCTTGTATTAGAGCCTATTGATAATCTAATTATTACACTTGATCAATGGTCTATTGAAACAGAAGACACTGTAGGAATATTTGGTATGACCAACGCAATTTTACTCGATACTCTTATAAGAGCCGAGGGAGGTGCAAGTGAGTGCATTGGAAACCCCAATGTAATTCGTAATCCTGTAGCTGAAGACAGTGTAGATTGGGCTGCAGCTGGATTATGCCCAGCGGGTCTTGTTGAAAAGGTTAATGATTATTACGTAAATGGTGATACGAGAACTATTGAAGGTTTTGATACAAGCGTGATCTATTCTATAGATACTGATTTCGGAGCATTTTCTGCAAAACTAGTGAATGTTCATTATGATACCAAAAATCAAGAAGCTGGGGGAGACGCAAAAAGGCTCAGCGATGCTGGTCAACCTGGTGGAACATTAGCTGGCGTAGCACCAGTTAGAGGTGTTAACGATCTTCTTGGTTTAAATGGTTCAATTGAAGATAAATACACTATGAAACTTTCATGGAAAAATGGTCCCTACCAAGTACTCGTATCTGGAACTCAATGGGGAGAATTCTTTGAATCAGCTCATACAGAGACAATCGATGGTGAAAGAGTTATGTGGACGGTTGATTCAATGACCATGATTAATGTAACTCTCGGATATACATTTAAAAATGATCTAAGAGTTAGACTGCAAGTTAAAAATATCGAAGATGAAAGAGCGCCACTTGCGGATGAAACTTTCAGTATGTTTTGGGGAGACCTTCATACAGACTACGGAAGAAACTTTAGTTTAGAATTCTATAAAAAATTCTAATACTTTTTTTAGGAATATAAAAAAGGGGGCTTACGCTCCCTTTTTATTGATATGAAAAAAATATCTATTTTATTAGTAATGCTCCTCTGTACTCTCGAAGTAAAAAGCGAGAATATTTTTATTTTTTCACATAATTCTTTCTCGGAAATACCTGTTTTTTATGTTACGCCAGAAAAGATTACCAAAGACACTAGGTTAGTCGTTGTAATGCATGGGAGAAAAAGAAATGGCAAGCAATATAGAGATCAATGGAGACAAAAAGCAAAAGAATTAAATTTGTTTGTTCTTGTCCCTCAATTTAGTGAAACAAATTTTCCAGGTGTTTATAGATTTAATTATGGGAATGTTTTTACAGAAGATAATCAACTTCTACCATCGGATAAGCATTTATTTTCCATAATTGACCCTCTTGTAAAATTTTCTTTAAAAAAATTCAAAATCAGATCAGATCATTGGGGTATTTATGGTCATGGGGCAGGTGCGCATTTTGTTCATAGGTACCTACTTCATTATCCAGAGGCAACTCATACTTTGGCAATTGCTGCGAATTTAGGTTGGTATTTATCTATGACTGATCAAGAGTGGCCATTTGGTTTAACCAATTCAAATATTGATGATGGAAAGCTAAAAAAAGCTTTTAGTAAATATTTTCTACTTATGCTTGGAAGATCTGATACATCTACAAAGCCTAACTCAGAGTATGTAAAAAAGCACTGGGATACTATTAATCTTCAAGGAGAGCATAGATTAGCCAGAGGGAGAAACTTTTTTGAATCTGCTGTTGCTAAATCAAAAGATGTAAATCAATTTTTTAAATGGGGGATGGTTGAAGTTCCCACAAAAAAAGGTCATGGTAATACTGAGCAAATGGTGCCATATGCAGCTGAAATGTTTTACGCAAGATTAAAATAATGCAAGCCTATAAAAAAAGAGGTTTTTGGATTGGTTTAGCAGCCTTCTTTTTTGTACTTTTTTTACCTAATCCAGAATCTCTTTCTTCTGTTGGGTGGGCTGTTGCTGCAGTAACATTATTAATGGCTATTTGGTGGGCTACTGAGGCAGTTCCAGTGGCTGTGACTGCACTTTTGCCTCTTGCATGCTTTCCAATGCTTGGAGTAACAGACTTTAAAACTGCCGCCCTTCCCTATGCTAATCCAAATATCTATTTGTTTATGGGTGGCTTTATTTTAGCTTTAGGAATTGAGTCCTCAGGTCTTCATAAACGTCTTGCATTAAAAATGCTTATTGCAGTTGGTAATAGCGGAGCTAAGCTTGTTGGCGGTTTCATGTTGGTTGCAGCATCAATTAGTATGTGGGTAATGAATACTTCTACAACATTAATGCTCCTCCCCATAGGTTTAGCTGTTTGTGCTAGTGTCGCAGAAACAATTCCAAATTTTTCTCAAAAAGATAGAAGGAATTTTGAAATTTCACTTTTGCTGGGCATAGCATATGCTGCATCCATTGGTGGAATGTCTACTTTAGTTGGAACAGCTCCAAACATAATATTTGTTGGTTTTATGCAAGAAACATATGGTCTCGAAATCTCATTTACTGATTGGATGAAGCTTGGAGTTCCAATAGCAACAATAATGTTATTAGCTTCATGGTATGCAATTACAAAAATTGTCTATCCTGTAAATTTTATAGCAAGCATTGAAACTAAGCTTCAGCTTCAAAATATGCTCAGCGATTTAGGTCCTCTTGGCAAAGATGAAAAGAAAGTTTTAATTATTTTTTCTTTGGCTGCCAGTGCATGGATGTTTAGAACATTACTTGATAATTATGTCCCATTTTCTGGTTTAACGGATGCTGGAATTGCGATAATTGCAGCTTTGAGTTTCTTTTTAATTCCATCAGAAAATCAGAAAACTGATCTGCTTACTTGGGAACAAGCTAATAAACTTCCATGGGGATTGCTTGTTTTGTTTGGAGGAGGTTTATCTCTTGCCGCATCAATTGGTTCATCAGGGCTAGGTGGATGGATAGGACAAGGACTCACAATCTTAGAAAACGTGCCGCCAATTGTACTTATATTAGCAGTAGCAACAATGATAATATTTTTGACTGAAATTACATCCAATGTGGCAACAACCTCAACTTTCTTACCTGTTGTTGGTGCTGTTGCTGTAGCTTTAGGTATTGCTCCAGTAGCTTTAACAATTCCTGTGGTTCTAGCTGCAAGTTGTGCTTTCATGCTTCCAGTTGCTACCCCCCCCCAACGCAATTGTGTTTGGTTCAGGTAAGTTGACTATCCCAGATATGATAAGAGCTGGTTTTGCATTAAATATTATTGGAATATTTTTAGTTACTATTTTTGCATTTTATTTAGCTCCAATGATATTTTGATATTTATGGCTTATAAAAAATCAATTTTTTTAATTTTATTTCTAGCCTCAAATTCTTGGGCGCAAGTTAGCTATATTGATTATCCATCACCCTTCCATTCAACGATTGGAAAATCAGGAATGGTTGTTTCTCAAAGTCAAGCTTCTTCAGATATGGGTGTTGAAATTTTAAAAATGGGTGGTAATGCCGTTGATGCAGCTGTTGCAGTTGGATTTTCTCTTGCAATAACTCTCCCTAGAGCAGGAAACCTAGGTGGTGGAGGTTTTATGCTTATTTATTTAAGCGACGAGCAAAAAACTATTGCGGTAGATTTCAGGAGCTCTGCGCCGATTAATCTTTCAGAGAAAGATTTCATATTTCTGAAAAATAATTATGATCAAAGAAGGTATGGCTATAAAGCATCAGCCGTGCCAGGAACAGTGGCAGGTCTATTAGAGACACACAAACGATATGGTAAATTGCCACTCAGAAAAATCCTCCTACCAGTTATTTCACAAGCAAAAAAAGGAATATACGTCAGCTATGATTTCAATCAAGCCATTGGAAGTGCTGAGCAATTAACATTAGATAGTGAGTCTAAAAATATTTATTTTAAAGATAAAGTTCCATTGAAAGAACATACCCTTATAAAACGACCTGATTTAGCATGGACATTAAATGAAATTTCTAAAGATGGTCAAAAAGCTTTTTACACAGGATCAATTTCAAAAAAAATTGTTGAAGCTATGCAACAAAACAATGGATATATTACTACAAAGGATCTCGAGAATTATCAACCAAGATTCTCTCAACCAATACAGACGAGTTATAGAGACTTCAAAGTCATTGCACACCCACCTCCAGCTGGGGGAGCCGCAGTGCTGCTTGAAGGATTAAATATTATTGAAAACTTTGAAATTGATAAAATGGGTCCAAACTCAGCAAAGTTTGTTCATATATTTGCAGAGGCATTGCAACGAGGACATATGGATCGATCTAGATTTATGGGAGATCCTCAATTTTATAATGTGCCAATAGAAAAAATTATCTCAAAGCAAAGAGCTGAATCTCTTGCTAAAGATATAAATGTAAATTTGGTTACAAAATCAAAATCAATTAATCCAGAATCATTATTTGAAGAGGGAGAGAATACAACTCATTATTCAATTATTGATAATGATGGAAATGTTGTCTCTAATACTTATACATTAGGATACTCTTTTGGATCAGGAGTAACTATTCCTGGCACTGGAATTCTTCTTAATAATCAAATGAATAACTTTGCATATCAATATGGAGATCCCGAAGTAAGAGATCGATCAGCGAGTATTGGTAATAGATTTGAGCCCGGAAAAAGACCAATGAGCACCATGTCTCCAATAATTGTTTTTGATAAGAATGATTCTATTAAGCTTATTACTGGATCTCCAGGCGGCGCTTTGATTCCAGCTGCTATTTTAAGGGTAGTAACTGGAGTTATAGACTTTGATTTAAATCTAGGTGAAGCATCTATGTTGCCGAGAATCCATAAAGATTGGCCATATGAAAATTTGCTGCTTGAAAGGGGTTTTAGCAAAGATACTCATAATCTTCTTGAATCCTTTGGTCATGAGATCGAAGAATCAAAAACAATGGGTTCAACTCAGAGCATTTTAATATCCTCAAAAGGTGTTGAGGGGTTTGCTGATCTTAGAAGACCTAATGCAGGGGTGGCTATTCAGAATGATTAAAGCGTTAGCATTCATTTATAAAAAGAAGGGTCTATCTGATGATGATTTCAAGAATTATTATGAAAACAATCATGCGCCATTAGCAACTTCTCTGCTAACTTTTGAAGGTTATGAAAGGAATTTCATTAATGCTAATATCAATCCTCTATTCGCTTCTCTAGGATCAATCAGTATTTTTCAATATCAATCTATAGAATCGCTTAATGAGATTGAGGAGCAAATGTCTTCAGATGCTGGAGATACTCTAAGAGAAGATGAGCTTAAATTTATGGATGTTACAAAAAACTATTTTGTTCTGACTAAGTCCAATCAATTAACTGAGCAGAAATTCAAAAAAAAGATTTTTTATCCTTGTTACGATGAGGATGATTTAGATTCTTTAAATTCTTATGAAGGTTTGAAAAAAATCTCTGACAACATAATTCTTGAATCAACTGAAATGTTTGGGATTGCTGAATATGGAATCACTCAAAAAGCTGAGTTTGATGCTTTAAAAAAATTGACTCAGGAGCATCCTAAATCAATCATTACCTCTTGTGTTTCCTAATTTAAATTGACCAGATATTTTAACGCTGTATTAATTCTATTATTTACCTCATCACGACTAAACAACGAAAGAGTTAATCCTAAAGAGGGAGATTGGGTTGAGCCAGTCATGGCAATTCTTATAGGTTGATTTAATTTAGGTGTAGCTAAACTGAGGGTTGTTTGAGCCTCCTTTAGAGCATTGTCTATCGAGCTTTCATTCCATTGCTCGATACTGTTTAACTTTCTTTGCACAAATTCTAAAACTTTTTCTGACCCAATTAAAAATTTATTTGCTGCTTTTTCATCATATGAATTTAATTTAGAAAAATAAGGTATAAGATCTTGAGCTACTCCTAGAAGATTAGATTTTGAGCTTCTCATAGCTGCAATAATTTCATTAGTGTTTTTCTTTTGTGTGTAATCCAAGTTAAGAGCATCTAAAAATGGAATCAATCTTTTTTTGAAATCATCAAAAGATAAAGCTGCTAAATGATGATTGTTAATCCAGTCAAGCTTGGAGGGATCAAAAATTGCGCCTGCTTTTTGAACTTCTTGAATTCTGAAATCAGAAATCAAATCTTCTAAATAAAAAATTTCTTTATCGCCTTTTGACCAACCTAGCCGAGCAAGCATATTAATCATAGATGACTCCAAGTAACCTTGGTCGAAGAAATCCTGTAAGCTTGTTACAGCATTCCTTTTTGATAATCTTTTTTTATCCTGCCCTAGAACCATTGGTAAATGCGCATATTCAAGAGAATCATAGCCAAGGGCATTTTGAATATGGATTTGTCTTGGTGTATTGCTTAAATGATCCTCTCCTCGAACAACAGTCGTAACTCCTTGATCAAAATCATCAACAACATTACATAAATGATAAGTTGGAGAACCATCACTTCTTAAAAGAATTAAATCATCTAGTTCAGAGTTTTGAAAAATTACTTCTCCTCTAACTAAATCATGAAAAACTAATTCACCATCTTGAGGCGTTTTCAGTCTTAATACAGAGTTATTTGTTCTTTTAAGGCCAAGATTTCTACTTCTTCCGTCATACATAGGTTTTTTGCCAGCTGCTTCCTGCTCTTTACGCATCTCATCAAGCGTTTCTTTTGTACAATCGCACCAATAGGCATTACCCGAATCTAAGATTTTTTCTGCGGCCAGCATATATAACTCAGATCTTTCAGATTGACGAACGGGAGGCTCATCTGGGTTAATTCCTATATCGGACAAACCTTTTAATATGTTTTCTTCAAATTCTTCTTTTGATCTTTCAGAATCTGTATCCTCAACTCTAATTAAGAATTTACCTTTATTTTGTTTTGCATATACATAATTAAATAAAGCTGTTCTAACTCCTCCTATATGCAAAGGTCCAGTAGGGCTTGGTGCAAATCTTGTAACTTTTGTCATTAAGAGTCTCTATTTAAATTAATTTCTTGCATTCTTTGATCATTGGCAATCATATCTTCTTTTGAAATCTTTACTTTAGTGATCGGGAACTTTTTAAAATCAACGCTTAAATTACTTGTATTTGTATCTATACTAGTAGTTGTATTAGATGACATAAATTCAAATTTGCTTTGACCGCCTGTCAGGTGAATGTAGACATCAGCAAGAATGTTTGCATCTAATAAAGCTCCATGAAAACTTCTATCGTAGCCACTTACTTCAAATCTAGATGCGAGGGCATCTAGCGAGTTTCGTTGACCTGGAAACTTGTTTCTTGCCATCAACAAAGTATCTTCAACATCACATATTTCTTCAAGAAATGGATAATTTGAAGATGCTCTTTTTAACTCGGCATTAAGAAAACCTAAATCAAATGAAGCATTATGAATAACCAATATACTACCTTCTATAAATTCTAAAAAACTTTCTGCTATTTCTGAAAATTCTGGCTCATTCGCAAGTCTTTCCATTGAAAGACCATGAACTTTTTCTGCCTCCTCATCGATAGATCTTTGGGGATTAAGATATGAATGAAAATGCACGTCTGTTCTTCTTCTATCTTCCAGTGCGACCGCTCCTACCTCAACGATTCTATGGCCTTGGTCAACCTCAAGTCCCGTTGTTTCAGTGTCAAGAACAATAAGTTTTTTTGTCATAAGATAGAATCAATTCCTTTATTAGCTAATAGATCAGCCGTCTCATTACCAGGATCTCCAGAGTGGCCCTTTACCCAATGCCATTTAACTTGATGATAAGCCATTAACTGATCTAATTGTTGCCATAGTTCTTTATTTTTAACCTCTTTTTTAGCAGAAGTTTTCCAATTATTTTTTTTCCAATTTTGTATCCATTGAGTTATTCCATCCATCACGTACTTTGAATCTGTGAATAACTCAACATTACAAGGCTCTTTTAGATTTGAGAGCCCCTCAATCGCAGCAGAAAGTTCCATTTGATTATTTGTAGTATTATTTCGTCCGCCAAAAATTTCCTTCTCGGCAGTATCAAACTTAATTAGCGCTCCCCAACCTCCCGGACCAGGATTGCCTCTGCAAGCTCCGTCTGTATAAATAATTACCTCTTTCATGGATAACAATGTGACATCAATACCTATGACTATTTTATCTTTAAACGCTTATAATAATTATTATATTTGGTTAATAGTAACTAATGAAGATAATCTTTCTTTCTACTCAAGAAATTCATTCTCTACTTAATATTTATATTATTTAAAACTATGAAAGTTTTTTTAATTGCTTTAGCAATACTTTTGATAACGAGTTGTGAATTACCTTCAATCATCGAAGCAGATCAATACATTGAGCCTATTCCTGTAAATGTTTCAAATAAAATTCTGGTAAGTGATAATGTTTGGGATCGCATAAGAATAACGAGTGAAAATAGGCAAAAATACTTAGATAAAAAAACTATTGCATATATAAATGCATATCTAAAAAATCCGAGCCAACTGGATATGCTTTTTGAAAAAGGTAGGTATTTTATATACTTTGTTCTAGATGAATTAGAAAGATATGGTTTACCGCCAGAATTGGCACTTCTTCCATACATCGAAAGCAGCTACGATCCATTTTCTATTTCTTCATCAGGAGCAATGGGGATTTGGCAATTTATGCCTGCAACAGCAAGAATTTATGGTTTAAAAGATAACTGGTGGTATGAGCAAAGACATGATCCCCTGATATCATCGAGAGCAGCAGTAAGATATTTAGCTTATTTACATAATAGGTTTAATAAAGACATTACATATACTCTTGCTGCTTATAATGGTGGGCCAACCCTTCTTGAAAAGAGAATTAAGCAAAACATACAATCAGGCAAACCGACCGATTATAAAAATCTTAAATTGCCTAAACAAACATTAGAATATGTTCCAAAATTTATGGCTATAAGAGAAATAATCATTAATGCAAAAAAATATGGAATTACTCTACCAAATTTCCCAAATAAACCTGTTCTTGGTTCCATAGAGCTTGACGGCCAGGTTGAAATATTGGCTTTTAGCGAGTTCGCAAATTTAAAACCTGAATTCGTTTATAAATTAAATGCGGGCTACACAAAATGGGCATCTCCTCCCGGAAAAAAAACTACTTTTAATATTCCTATTGAGTTAGTGAGAGAACTAAACCTTAAAAAGGATAAATTTATTCAAGATAATCAGATTAATTGGGTAACACATAAAGTTTCATCCGGAGATAGTCTTTGGAAAATAGCTAGACAGTACGATACTGAAGTAAATATTTTAAAGAAAGTTAATTATTTGAAATCCAATGTTTTAAGTCTTAATCAAGAGCTGCTTATTCCTTTGAGTAATGAAGAAAATCTAGCATTTATTCCCTATCAAGCTCACATAATTAGTGAAGGTGATACATTATGGAAACTTGGCAAAAAGTATAAAATTTCGCCTGCTGAAATAGCAAAAAATAATGGACTTAAATTAAATGCTCCTTTAACAATTGGAAAAGAATTAAATATTGGAAACAAAAATATTTATCGCACAATTAATTCAAAAAAAAGAACCATTCTTTATAGCGTAAAACAAGGAGATAGTCTTTACCGAATAGCAGATATTTTTAATATTGAAATTTCAGATATAAAGAAGATAAATGGGTTAGAAAAAAATGAGATTTCTCCTGGGCAAGTATTGAAAATTATAATAAAAGCTTTTTAATCAGAAGAAATTTTTGGATCTAACGCATCTCTGAGACCATCACCAAAAAAGTTAAGGGCAAATAATGTAATAGTGAAAGTTAATCCTGGATAAATTAATAGCCAAGAATATTCTTCCATTGATTCGACTCCGTATCTTATCAAAGTACCCCAACTGCTCATTGGCGGCTGAATGCCTAGCCCCAGAAAGCTTAAAAATGCTTCTAATAACATTACTTGAGGAATTGTTAATGTTGCATAAACTGCAATGGGCCCAAGAATATTTGGATATATGTGCTTTCTAAACATTTGAATGTTTGATACTCCCATTGCCTGAGCAGCTAGGACATATTCTTGAGTTTTAACTGTTAGAACTTGTCCTCGAACAATTCTTGCCATTGTAAGCCACTCCACGGCTCCTATAGCACCAAACAACAACCATATGTTTCTTCCAAAAATTACCATGAGCAAGATTATAAAAATAATAAATGGAAGGCCATAAAGAACATCAACAATCCTCATCATCACAGAATCAATTCTACCGCCAAAATATCCCGCAACTATGCCCCAGCTCACGCCTATAACTAGTGCAACACTTGTAGCCACAAAACCTACCAGCAAAGAAACTCTCGCACCATATAAGATCCTGCTAAAAAGATCCCTGCCAAGGGTGTCAGTACCAAGTAAAAATTCAGATGAGGGAGGTTGAGCGCCCAACTCAAGGTTTTGATATGAATAAGAATGTGGCGCTATCCATGGTGCAAATATTGCAAGGAAGACTAAAATTAATAAAATCACGCCACCTGCCAAAGCAGCTCTATTTGCAAGCAATCTTCTCCAAGCATCTGACCACAATGAGCTTTCTTGATTCAAGTTTGACTCCTTGCACGAGGATTCATTAATAGAACAGCGATATCAGATAATAAATTAAAAAATATAATCAAAGTTGAAAAGAAAATAGTGGTGCCTAGAATCATCGTATAATCCCTATTAAAGGCTGCTTCAACATAAAAACGTCCGAGTCCTGGAATTTGAAAAATAGTTTCAACAACAAAAGATCCGCCAATTAAACCTGCAACTGCTGGACCTAAAAAAGATACCACTGGGACTAGACCACCTTGCAATGCATGCTTAATGATAACTTGATATTCTGGTAACCCCTTTGCTCTTGCAGTTCGAATATAATCTTGACTAAGAGTTTCAAGCATGCCGCCTCTACTTAGCCTAGCTATATAAGCAGCATATGCAGCACCAAGAGTAATTGAAGGTAAAATCTTATCTCCAGGTAAGGAATCCCAACCAGAAACTGGTAAAGCCTCAAGATAGATACCAAAATATAATACTAATAAGGGTCCCAACAAAAAAGTTGGCATGCAAATTCCAATCATAGCTATTGTCATAGGAACGTAATCTAACAACGTATTCCTTCTTACAGCTGCAATAACACCCGCAAGACTACCAATAATCATAGCAACTATAATTGCATAGAAAGCTAACTCAAAAGTTACTGGCAAGCCAGTAAAAATCATCTCAGTTACTGAGCGCCCTGGATATCTAAATGATGGTCCAAAATCTCCCTGAATAAGGTTCAACATATAATCCCTATACTGAATTATTAAGGGAGCATCTAAATTATAAACAGCGTTGAGATTTTTCATAACCTGAGGCGGCACAACCTTTTCAGCATCAAAAGGTCCACCAGGAGCCATACGAACCAAAAAAAATGTTAATGAAGCTACAATCAAAATCACAGGTATTGCGATTGCAATTCTTTTCAAAATAACTTTCAGCATTTATTAAGCTATCTTTCTAGATAAATAAATTTAGGATGATGCGTATCTAACAAATTTGGATACCAACCTTTAACATCGCTTGATAATTGGTACTGACGGACATAGGTATAAATTGGAATAATAGGCATCTCTCTTATCAATAATCTTTCAGCTTCCATAAGATATTTGTATCGTAATGACTGCTCATTAGTAGAGTTTGCTATTTCTAATAATCGATCATATTCCTCATTCTCCCAGCCAGTCTTATTATTGCCTCTATTAGGTCTCAAAGTATCAAGGAATGTGTTAGGATCCTCATAATCACCAATCCAACCTGCCCTTGAGATTTGAAAATCACCAGTCATCTCCCTTGCCAAGTATACTTTCCAGTCTTGATTAACTAGCTCAACTGAGATCCCTAAATTTTCTTGCCACATTTGCTGAATAGCTAAAGCTATCTTCCTGTGACCTTCTTGCGTATTAAAAAGTATTTCTAGTACTGGAAATCCTTCACCATTTTCATAACCAGAATCTGCAAGTAATGATCTTGCAAGCTCAGGATTAAATGGAACTTCAGTATCTGGCTCATACCCAGCTGATCCCGGTGGAGTAAATGAGTAAGCTGCTGCTTGTCCACATTTTGAAACTTTCTCAACAATCTGTTTTCTATTAATTGCGTAAGCTAATGCTAATCTAACGTCTTTATCTTTTAAAACAGGATGAAGGGTATTTACCCTATAAAAATAAGTTCCCATATATGGCTCAATTCTTAGATTGGGATTTTCATTTTCAATGTATATAGGACATTTTTCTAACGGCACTACATTTGTGACATGTAATTGACCTGCTCGAAACATTCTGTCTTCAGTTGATTCATTAGAAACGGGATAGTATCTTATTTCATTCAACCTTACTCTATCAGCGTCCCAATACAACGGGTTCTTTTCTACAATAATTTGCTTATTTAACTCCCAGGTTTTTAAATTCATTGGACCATTACATACAAAGTTTCCTGGCCTAGTCCACTGACCATTTCTGTCATCAATGGTCCCATGTTTTAGAACGGTTTCCTTGTGGACTGGATATGTGCTGTAGTGGCTCAGAAGTCTAATAAAAAAAGGTGTGGGGTTTTTTAACTCAACTCTTAGCTCATGATCGTTAATTGCGCTTACTCCCACATTAGAAAAATCTTTTATTTTGCCTTGATGAAAATCCTCTGCGCCTTTCAAATAATAAAGCATGTCGGGATACTGCGATCCAAGTGATGGAGTCAAGATTCTCATCCATGACCAAACAAAGTCTTGAGCTGTAACTTGATCTCCATTCGACCATCTAGCATTTTGATTAAGAAAAAATGTATATGTTTTACCATCTTCACTTATATCCCATGACTCAGCAACGCCAGGGAGATTCTCTCCACCTTTAGGGTTTGCAATTGTAAGTCCCTCACACATTGAAATAAGTAAATGGTGTTCTGGTACACCAGTGACAATGTGAGGATCTAGTCCCTGTGGCTCACTGCCATTACCAAAATGTAAAATTTGATTTTCTATTGCTGCATCAACTGGAGAAACTGCATCGCTACAGCTAGAAACTATTATTAACAAAAGGGATAAATAAACTGCATTTTTCATGGGGATATTATATATAAAAAAAAGAGCGCCATTGGCGCTCTTTTCAGAAAATATTTTTCTTAATACTGAACTGATAAATTTAAAAATACATATGTTCCAAGTGCGTCAAAGTATCCCGGGAATGTATTTCCGTTTCCTGGAGCAGTACCTGCACTTGAGGTATAAACAGGATCCTCATCAAATAAATTACTAGCACCGATGGTGAATGTAATATTGTCATTCCAAGAGTATTTAACAGTAGCATCTACATAGGTTTTTGCTTCAAAATCAATGTTATCACTGTTCAATGTATCTGTTTCACCCAAATATCTTAAGCCTAAGATGTAATTAAAATCGCCCTTAGCAAGTTCTGCAGAATAGTTGCCAGAAAACTCGGGTGTAGGATTTTTACCACATGATGAGCCATATTTACCAGCACACTCTAACTCAGGTTCGCCAGGAAGAACAATTAAAGTATCAGAATCAACAATTGTTGAAATACCCTTGATGTCAACAGGTCCTAGGCCTGTATTCAGTGTGTAATCAAATATAATATCGAAACCAGATGTATTTGTTTCTGCAACATTGGTGTTAGTTGTAATAATCTGGCCTGGGGATACCCAAAGTGAGCCAGTTATTGGATCACGCTCAATTAAATTACAAAAGGTAGCATTACCAGTTGCTAAACATTTATCAATTGATGTTTGAGCTGGGATTGTGCTAATTCTGTCCTCAACTGTGATGTCAAAATAATCTAATGATAAAGTTAAGCCTTCAACAGCTGAAGGAGTCCATACCACACCAATAGTGGTTGAATCTGATTCCTCAGGTTTGAGATTTGGATTTCCACCGGTAAGAATATTGTACTGATCAGCAGGTGATTTCAAGTCTGATCCATAATCAGCATCTGCAAGCCCAGTTCTTCTACATTGCTCTAATGTAGCACTCGGGGGAGCTCCTGACTCAGGATTAGTTCCACAAGGATCAGGGTCAAGATCAGTAAGACTGGAACCTTGGCCTCTATAGAGCTCTGTGATAGATCCATGACGAGTAGCAGATTGCAGAGTTCCACGAATCGATAAATCATCATTTACTTGATAATACGCACCAAGTTTGAAAGCATCGGTATCTTGATCTGTTGAATACTCAGCAAATCTCATTCCAACCTCTAAATTCAGGGCTTCAGTTACTGGAATACCTAATTCAACAAAGTACTCATCAACATCGTACCCACCAGCCAAAGCAACAATAGGACCACCAGCACCTGTTCTATCTGCTGCCTGAGAGGAAGCATCTGGACGATAGTCAGATTCAAGCTCTCTTGACTCATAACCAAAGACTGCACTAATTGTATCTGGTGCACCAGGAATTGATATGTTAGTTTGACCTTCGACATAAGCTTGAAGAATAGTTTCACTTGAGTCTCCAAGAATGAAGTTAGGTATCGCCATATAAGTTTGAATTTCAGGATTTGCATCCCAAATAGCTTGAATTCCACCATCACCAGCTAATCCTCCTGAGAAGAGGTTATAAGGTATACAGTCTGCATCAGTTCCATTAAGTTTCGATACACAAGTAGGAACACCAGCTACATTAATAACGTCAGTGGCTCTTAATAATTTAGTAACTGAAAGATCGTTTTGAATCTCTTGATTGTAATCAACCTGAGAGGTTTGATACGAAACATCATATCTCCAGTCATCATTAATATCTCCTCTCATGCCAACAGACGCAGTAATGTTTTCGAATAAAGTAGAGTATTTTCTTGGTCCACCTTCAACATTTCTTTTTAAACTTCTTATGGGAGCCTTGTATGCAATGATATCGCCTGCGGCAACTTGACCATCAAGGGACGAGATATATGCAAGAGCCTCAGCTCCAGTTGCAAAATTAGGCGCATGACTTCCGCCCATGCCTGTCCAATTTCCACAAACAGCATTGTAGATTTGAGCAGAGAAGTTTGCGTTGTAACATGGTACAGACCTTAAATCACCAAATGTTCCTGAATATGCAATCTGAGATGGAGATTTATTTTTAGTAAATCTAACATCAGCGTATACCTCAACTTTTTCAGTTATTGAATATTTACTAAAGAAACCGGCATTAATTTTATCTTGTGGTCTTTGATAATGGTTAGTCGGATTATAGTTGTATAGTTGTCCTGCTCTATCAACGAACTCATCTCCAAGAAGTTTATAGTCAAACTTATAGTTAGAGACAGAGGTATCAATTGGAGTGAAGCCAGCTTTTTCATAGCCAAAATCATACCAACGACCAGGTGGAATAGTTGATGAACCACCACAACGTGCATCACCTCCACTCAAGGCACATGCTCCACCATCGTAAGCACCTTGAAGAATGGGATTAGTATTTACATGCTCAATAAAACCAGTTATGTGTCCTTGACCATCATTGATTGAGCCTCCAAAAGCAACTGACATTTTCACGGAATCACCTTCAGTTACACTTGAAGGAGCCTTCTTATAACCGTAAGAATCATGCAATGCCCTCAATTTGCCATTGTCATTTTCATGAGTATAAAAAGAATTTGTAACGCTAGCTTTAAAACCCTCAAATGAGTCATCTAATATAAAGTTAACAACACCAGCAATAGCATCAGATCCATAGACTGATGATGCTCCACCAGTCAAAACTTCAACTCTTTTTAAAAGCAAAGCAGGTACTTGAGATAAATCTGCACAACTGGAGCCATTTACCTTACCAGGAGCCATTCTTTTTCCATTAATTAACACAAGAGTCCTTGAACAGCCTAAATTTCTTAAATTAGCTGTAGCTGTTCCATCCGAACCATTGGCTGTTTGAGCAATTTGCCCCGGGGCAAGCTGTGGCAAGTCATTCAAAACATCCTCTATTCTGACTGCACCCCTGTTTTCAATATCAGCAGCTGTTACAACTTGAACTTGTGAAGTACTTTCAATATTTGGATTAGTAATCCTTGAACCAGTAACAATTACTTCTTCATAGTTTTCATCTGCATCCTGAGCAACAGCCTCGGGAATATTGAAAAAAAAGACAGCAAATGCGCTGAATATATATTTATTTAATTTGTGCATATTAGTTTCTCCCTGTGATACTAAATTTAGAATCTTAGGCTTATTAAACCTAAACTCATCTAGTTTTATAACTGTTTTAGTAATAATTAACAAGCATTTAACCCATTGAAGATCAATTCTTTTAAAAAGATCCTCATATGTTTAAAATTTAAAATTAAAACAAGTTATCTTAATAGTTATATAATTAAAACTAAGTTATAAATAACAGCCTTCTTTGTATGTTAAAAAATAAAAAAATACTCATTGCAGGTCTTGCAAATAAACATTCAATAGCAGCTGGCATCGCTAAAGCAATGCATGCCCAAGGTGCAGAACTTGCCTTTACTTATCAAAATGAAAGATTAAAAAAGAATGTTGAAAAAATAGCTTTGGAGCTTAATTCAAATCTTTTATTTGAATGTGATGTTGCTTCCGATCAAAGCATTGAAACAATGTTTCAAAACCTTTCTAACGATTGGCATAGTTTTGATGGTTTCGTTCATTCTATTGGATTTGCTCCAGCAAATGAACTGGAAGGCAACTTTGTAGATTCAGCAACAAGAGAGGGCTTTAAAATTGCTCATGATATAAGCTCTTACAGTTTTACTGCTATGGCAAAAGGCGCAAAATCAATGCTTAACCCTGGATCTGCGTTATTGACTTTGACATATTTAGGCTCAATTCAATCTCTACCAAACTACAATGTTATGGGTTTGGCTAAAGCTAGTTTGGAGGCGAACACACGATTTCTTGCAGCTGCTTTAGGTCCAGATGGCATCAGGGTGAATGCTATATCAGCTGGTCCAATAAAAACTTTAGCAGCCTCAGGGGTAAAGAATTTTCGAAAAATGCTTTCAAACTATGCTAACAGAGCTCCACTTAGAAGAGTTGTAACTACAACTGAAGTAGGCAATGTGGCTGCTTTCCTATGCTCAGATTTAGCAAGCGGTGTGACTGGTGAAATTACTTATGTAGATGGTGGTTTTAATACTGCCGCAATGTCTATTGAAGAATATTTAGATTAATTATTTGTAACAGCAAAATTTTGTAAACGAACTCTTTGACCCTGTTTCATAGTGTGATCAATGAATCCTGAAAATTGCTGACCAAGCTCACTATTATAAAATTCCTCATATTGTGAAACTTTTTCTACTAACTCCTCTGCAGTTGGAATAACCTCATTGGAAGATTGAGTCCAATAACGATCGCCATTTATTGACTCATGAGCTAGAATTAATTCAAGTCTTGACTCAAAAATTCTATTAACTATCTCAGATGGAAGTAATGAACTAAATCTTTTGACAGATTTATAGTTTTCTTTTGAGATGCCATCTAATTTAGGAGGCATCTCTTCGCCGAGCAGAATTTTTTGAGCTCTGCCATCAAATTCATTTAGAAAGATATTTGCTTTTTCAGTTCTAGTCTCCTCGAGGGCAAGCGCAGTCACATCAATAAAGGGTTGAACGGTAGGTTGAACCAAATCAGTCAGCACAACAAATGCATAACTATCTTCACTTTCAAATATTTCAATTTTGTTGGGAATGATCTCTCTATCAAATAATTCAGATGCTGCGAGGTTAGCGAAATTATTGATTTGAAGTGTATCAATGGTTTGCAGACCGGTAATCTCAAGATTTGATTCTACTAAATCGCTTAACTCATACAAACTAAAACCATCAAGGACTAAAGATTCAAGTTCCAAAAAATCATCTTGCATTAATGCAAAAGCTTCAGCATCAACCAATTCATTAAGTAGCTCCTCTTCAACTTCTGACCTAGGCTTAATTTCTGCCTGTAAAACTTCAGTGAGTTTAAGAATATGAAATGTATCTTCGAGCTCTATAATTTCACTGATTTCGTTTAAAGTCATTTTTATAATTTCATCTTCAAATTCAACTGGGAAAGCATCTCCAGAAGAAAAACCCAAGTCTCCCAATGCATCCTTTGATGCTAGATCCTCACTAGAGGAAGAGACCATTTCTTCAAAAGAAATTTGTCCAGAATTAATTTTTTCATAATCACTCAATATCTTTAATCTGGCTGTGGCTGCATCAGGATAATTTGATTTTTCAATCATGTGATGAGAGATTCTATTTTGAGTTTGCTGATCAATATTACCAAGATATTCAGCATATGCTTCCTCGATATAATTTTCAGGAATGACAACTTGATCTTTGTATTGCTCATAGGACAAAACAATATAAGAAAAATCTCTCTTTTCCTGGGATAAAAACAAAAAGGGATTGGTATTATAAAATTCCTCAGCCTCTTGCAACGAAACATCTTGAGATTCAACAAATGATTTTTTATCAATTTTTATAAAATTAATATCTCTTGAAGTTTCAAGGATAGCTGCAAGCGACTCAACATCACTTTGAATAGGAAATGCTATTGAGCTCATTGCGCCTATCATTCTATCGAGCGCGATGCTTTCTTGGACTAGGACGAAGTACTCATCTGGCGTCCAACCATTTGCTCGAATCGTTGACTCAAAAATATTTTGGTCAAACCCTGAATCGCCTTGGAATATTTCTAAGTTGATTATTTCTTTTTTAGCATCTTGCAAAGAAACGCTGAGTCCAAGATCTTTTGCATGTGCAATCATGGTTTTTTGATTAATTATTTCATTTTTAATTAATTCAATAGATACTTCCTCGTCAAGATCATCAAGACTAAATTCTTCTCCATAAATAGATTGCAATCTTTGAGAAACTTGACTTGTTGCAAGGTTAACATCTGTTTGTGTAACAGGTTCGCCATTTACAGTACCGTAGCTGGTGAATGTTGTTCCAAAGGATGTGGATCCAAAAAAAACAAATGGGATTGCAAGCAATATACCAATTACAATAAGTCTTTTGCCGGATAAGAAATTTCTGAGTAACTCTAACATTAATTATTCTCTCTTTTTAGAAGGTAACAATCATACATAAAAAAAGGGTGCATATGCACCCTTTTTTAAAACACTAAAATAGTCTAGGAATTAATTATGAATTCTTAACTTTATCTTTTAATCCTTTACCAGCTTTAAAGCCTGGAACTTTTGATGCTGCAATATGCATTGAAGCACCTGTTTGTGGATTTCTTCCTTCTCTAGCAGCTCTATGTCTGACAGAAAAAGTTCCAAAACCTACAAGTGAAACTGTGTCTCCCTTCCCTAATGCATCACCTATTGAATCTAAAACCGCATCGACAGCTCTTCCAGCTGAAGCTTTGGTGACGTCTGCTGATGAAGCAACTGCATCTACTAAGTCTGATTTATTCATTGATTTCTCCTCTGGTTAATTAAATACCTAGATCTATGAAAAGCTATCACAGAGTAAATGTCAAGCTTTAAAAGCTATATTAATGGGGTTTGATACTGCCTGATCTTTGATTGCTTGTTTTTGGTTTGCTGAGATTTTTTGTTGCTGTTCCCTTCTTGCTCGGTTTTGGTTCAGAGGTAAGGGCTAGGGATATGGCATCATCAACCCATCTAACAGGATGAATCTCAAGAGCATGAGTGATTTGGGAGGGTATCTCTCTAAGATCAGCAGCATTGTCTTGGGGAATTATAACCCTTTTGATTCCACCTCGTTTTGCAGCTAGAAGCTTTTCCTTCAGGCCACCAATTTTGGTAACTTGACCATGTAATGTAATTTCACCAGTCATTGCAGTATCAGATCTTACTGGGATACCAGTAAAAACTGAGATGAGTGCTGTACACATTCCTACGCCTGCACTTGGACCATCCTTGGGGGTTGCGCCATCAGGGACATGAATGTGAACATCATATTTTTCGTAAAAGTTAATTGGTATACCTAATTTTTTAGATCTTGATCTAACCACAGTCAATGCAGCCTGAATAGATTCCTGCATTACATCTCCTAGAGATCCAGTTTTGATAACTTGCCCTTTTCCTGGAACATATGAAGATTCAATAGTAAGTAACTCGCCGCCCACCTCTGTCCAAGCAAGACCCGCAACTTTTCCCACAATGTCCTCAACATCAGCTTCACCAAATTTAAATTTTGGAACTCCGCAATATTTCTCAAGATTCTTTGGAGTAATGTTAATCGAAGATTTAGCTTTCTTAGAATCAGATAAAACTCTTTCTTTAACAGATTTTCTAAATATTTTTGCGATTTGTCTTTCTAAACCTCTGACACCAGCCTCTCTTGTATAATAACGAACAATATCTAAAACAGATTTGTCGGTTAATTTAACTTCTTTGTTATCTAGTCCATTTCTTTCCAATTGCTTAGGAATAAGATATTGCTTGGCAATATTTAATTTCTCATCCTCGATATAACCCGGAAGTCTAATGATTTCCATTCTGTCTAATAATGGGCCAGGAATATTCAAACTGTTTGCAGTACAAACAAACATTATCTCCGATAGATCGAAATCAACCTCTAGGTAATGATCGGAAAATGTGTTGTTTTGCTCTGGATCAAGAACTTCGAGAAGAGCTGAAGCAGGGTCGCCTCTGTGATCCATTCCCATTTTATCGATTTCATCCAATAAAAATAAGGGGTTTTTAACTTCTACTTTAGAAAGTTTTTGAATAATCTTACCTGGCATAGATCCAATATAAGTTCTTCGATGCCCTCTTATTTCCGCTTCATCTCTAACACCACCAAGGGACATCCTAGCAAATTTTCTGTTGGTAGCTCTTGCAATGGATTTGCCCAAAGAAGTTTTACCAACTCCAGGAGGACCAACCAAGCATAAAACAGGAGCTTTTAACTTTTTAACTCTTTGTTGAACAGCAAGATATTCGAGTATTCTCTCTTTTACTTCATCTAAACCAAAATGATCTTCATTTAATATTTCTGATGCTGATTTTAAGTCAGACTTTACTTTGCTCTTTTTCTTCCATGGAATCGTAGTTAGCCAATCTAAGTATGAGCGAACAACAGATGCCTCAGCCGACATTGGCGACATCTGTTTGAATTTAGTAAATTCATTATTGGCCTTTTTAAGAGCCTCTTTAGACATTCCAGCTTTACTAATATCTTCTTCTAGCTGAGATATTTCATCTCCTTCTTCGCTAATATCACCCAATTCTTTTTGAGCAGCTTTTATTTGCTCATTAAGGTAATACTCTCGTTGAGACTTTTCCATCTGCCCTTTAACCCTGTTTCGAATTCTCTTGTCAACATCCATTACATCAAGCTGTGATTCAATAAAGGCAATAAGAATCTCTGCTCTTAGTTGAAAATCAGCAGCCTCTAATATCTCTTGTTTTTGCTTAATTTCGATAGGCAGCTGTCCGGCAATAGAATCTATGATCCTTGAAAGATCATCTATAGCATCAATAGACGCTAAAACTTCGGGAGCAATTTTTTTTGTAATCTTTATATAATCATGAAATTTAGCTTTAATAAATATTGCTAAATTTTTTCCATCTTTTGCATCAATAGATGATTCGGTAATAAGGCTTACTCTAACTTTAGAATATTTTGTATCAGATTCAAGTGATTCCATTTGGGCACGATGAGAGCCCTCTACTAAAACTTTAACGGTGCCATCAGGCAATTTTATTAATTGAAGAATATTCGCGACGGTTGCTATCTTATACAAATCATCAAACAACGGAGCATCCAAAGAACCGTCTTTTTGAGCTGCTAGAATAATTCTTTTCTCACCCGCCATTGCAGCATTAAGAGCATTTATAGATTTATTCCTACCTACAAAAAGGGTCGTTACGACCCCTGGGAAAACAACTACATCTCTTAGCGGGATAAGAGGGAGATCATATTTAATGTTAGCCATATAAATATAATGAGGGGTAATTATCTAAAATCAACCAGCAGAAGATGATTTTTTCTTAGAGGATTTATATACCTTTATTGGATCAGTTGAATGTAAAACAGAATTTTCATCAACTATCACTTTCTCTAGATCAATATTTGGCAGCCCGAACATTGTGTCCATCAACAGTTCTTCCAAAATTGATCTTAGCCCTCTTGCACCAGTTTTCCGTTGCAGCGCTTTTTTTGCAATCTCTTGCAAAGCCTCAGATCTAAAATCTAACTCAACATCATCGATGTTGAATAAATATTTATATTGATTTACGAGTGCATTTTTTGGCTCTTGGAGAATTCTTACAAGCGCATCTTCATCAAGTTCATGCAAGGTTGATATTACAGGTAGTCTGCCAACAAATTCTGGAATTAAACCAAACTTGACTAAATCCTCAGGCTCTAGGGTATCTACTATCGAGGCAAGAGATAATTGAGTATCTTTAACTGATGCCCCGAATCCTATGCCAGACTTATCAGTACGATGTTTGATTACCTCATCAATACCAGAAAATGCTCCACCGCAAATAAAGAGGATATTTGAGGTGTCTATTTGAATAAATTCTTGTTGCGGATGCTTTCTGCCTCCTTGTGGAGGAATTGAAGCAACTGTTCCTTCTATTAATTTAAGTAATGCCTGCTGGACGCCTTCACCTGACACATCTCTTGTAATAGAGGGATTATCAGATTTTCGGGCAATTTTATCTATTTCGTCAATGTAAACAATGCCAAGAGCAGCTTTTTCTGGATCATAATCACATTTTTGAAGCAGCTTTTGAATTATATTTTCTACGTCCTCACCAACATACCCAGCTTCAGTTAATGTAGTTGCATCAGCAATTGTAAAAGGAACATTTAAAACTCTTGCTAAAGTTTGCGCTAAAAGAGTCTTACCACTTCCTGTTGGGCCAAGGAGAAGCACATTGCTTTTTTGAAGCTCTACTTCATCTTTTTTAGCATTAGATCTTAGGCGCTTATAATGATTGTATACAGCGACCGACAGAGTTTTCTTAGCTTTTTCTTGACCTATAACATAGTCATCGAGTTGTTGAAAAATTTCTAATGGGGATGGCAACACATCAAGAACTTCATCATCTTCAGCTTTGACTTCCTCTTCAATAATATCGTTACAAAGATCTACACACTCATCACAAATGTATACACTTGGTCCTGCTATTAATTTTCGAACATCTTCTTGGCCCTTGCCACAAAAGGTACAAGATAATTTATTGTTATCTTTATTTTCCATTTTTACTGGGTCTGGTTTCAAGTATTTCATCAATTATGCCATAGCTCTTGGCTTCCTTGGCATTCAGGAAATTGTCTCTGTCTGTATCTTGCTCAACTTTTTTTAGAGTTTTGCCTGTATGCTTTGATAGTATTTCATTTACTTTCTTTTTAACTAAAAGCATCTCTTTAGCATGAATTTCAAAGTCAGACGCTTGCCCTTGAAATCCTCCCAAAGGCTGATGAATCATGATTCGTGAGTTAGTTAGCGCAAATCTTTTTCCTTTTTGACCTCCTGCAAGCAGCAATGATCCCATGCTAGCTGCCTGACCTATGCAAAGAGTTGAAACTTCAGGAGCTATGAACTGCATGGTGTCATAAATTGCAAGGCCTGAAGAAATTACTCCTCCAGGAGAATTGATGTAAATGCTGATATCTTTTTCAGGATTTTCTGACTCTAAAAATAGAAGCTGAGCAACTACTAAATTTGATATATAGTCATCTATAGGGCCTGACAAAAAAATAATTCTTTCTTTTAAAAGCCGAGAGTATATATCAAAAGCCCTTTCTCCTCTGGGCGTCTGCTCTACAACCATAGGCACAAGGCCTGAATTTATTTTTTCCATAATTTATTTATTAGCTAGATCAGAAAATTTTATCACCTTTTGCTTAGATTTAAGGGCAGAATCTAATTTTTCAATGAGCAAATCTTCTAATATGACCATCTTATATTGATTCAATTGCTCTGGTTGAGTTTTTATCCATGTTTTAAATTGATCTGCATCTTTGTATTTTTGCGATTCATCTTCAATAAATTTATTTAAGTCTTCATCTTCAACCTCAAGTTCATATTTTTGGATTAAAGCTGAAAACAGAAGGTCTAATCGAACTCTTTTTTCTGCGTTTTCTAAAAAATCCTTAGCTGGGAAAAAGTCATCAGCTGCATTTTCAACAGTTTGCCCCATCCTCATCAGTGAATCCTTTCTCATAAGCTCGGCCTGCTCATTAACAGTGGCTTTAGGCACCTTAAAATCATTACTTAACAGAAGTGTTTCGTAAATTGATTCTTTTGTAAGTGACTTTTCTTGTTGAGCTATTTCTCCCTGCATCCGCTTATTAATTTCTGATCGAAAGCTCTGCTCATCTTTCACATCCTCCATTGCAAGTTTCTGAAATAACTCTCTGTCAATTTTTGCTTTTAACATTTCCTGCACTTCATGAATATTAATGAAAAATTCAGTTTCCTTTCCAGCTAAATCTTTTTTAAAATAATCATCTGGAAATTTTGTTGTGAATGAAAAGCTGTCTCCAGATTTCTTACCGATCAAATTATCCTCAAATCCTGGAATCATAGATTTAGATCCAATAATTAATTTAAAATCTTTTGATTCGTTGCCCTCAAAACCCTCACTGTCAATCTTACCTTCAAAATCAATAATAACTTGATCCTTTTCTTGAGCAGCTCTATCAACTTTCTCCCAAGTGCAATACCTTTCTAGGATATCATTGATAGCAAATTCTACATCTGATTCATCGAGAGTAATTTTAGATTTTTCAAAACTTTTCCAACGAGAGATTTTTGGCTTAATTTCTGGAAAAACTTCAAATACAGCCGAATATGAAATCGGCTTTGTTGGTTCTTCACTCTCAATGCTTATTGAAGGAGATGATGCTGGTTTAATATTATTTTCCTGAAGCTCTTTGGGATAACTTTCTTGGATTAATTCATTTAAAACCTCGTAATGAATAGAATCCCCATAACGCTGCTTTAGAACATCATCAGGAACGTTTCCTTTTCTAAAACCGTCAAGTTTTGCAGTGGATTTAATCTTTAAAAGCTTACCATTATATTTTTTTTCATAATCAGTAACTGGCACTGAAACAGTTAGCTTTCGTTCTAAATCTTTAAGTTTTTTTAATTTACTAGTCATTTTATTTATCTATTTTTAATGGGGCGAGCGATGGGGTTCGAACCCACGGCCTCCGGAGCCACAATCCAGCGCTCTAACCAACTGAGCTACGCCCGCCAAGAAACGAAACATTATAGATGTAAAAAGCGCAGAATAATATTTTTGATTAATAGAAATCTATGGAAACAATGATCCATTAGGATTTTGAGGATCCCACAAATCAAACTTTTTCATGGCACCGATAAATAAATCAGAGACTTCAAAAAAATCTAGGAGAGCAATCACTTTTATGAAATTTTGGTTAAAAAACCATTTTGGATTAGCAATTTTGCATTGACGAATAAATGGAAGGATTGAGATATCTAACAAACTTACCTTCTCTCCAAAAATCCATGGACAAGGATCAATTTTTAATTCTAAATTTTCAAGAATATTCTTACATTCCTCTTGATGCTTTGATGAATCAGCCTCATATCTCGATGCATATTTATACCTATCCAAATGATATTTAAACTTTGAATCAAATAGTTGAATCAAACTCTCACTCATTAACTTCTCCTTAGTAGAGCAAATATGGACGCTTTCAGGATGCGTTTGCATGGCCCAGGATATTATGTCTAAACTTTCATCTAAAACTTCATTAGGAAGTTCTAATACTGGGACAGTGCCCTTTGCAGAAATCTGTAACATTTCATCAGGTTTATTTTTAAGAACAATTTCTCTTAACTCACATTTTTTTGAGGCCAAAATAAGTGCCATGCGCGCTCTCATGGCGTAGGGACATCTTCTGAAACTATAGAGTATTGGCAAATTCATTTTTTGTTTGATTTAGAGTTTGGGCCAATGTGATTCTCGTTTTTTAACTTTGCTAAATCAACCTGTTTTTGCCTATCAGCATATCGTTTTTTTTGATCAGGAGTTTTCTTATTAAAACAGTTTGGGCAACTCACTCCTCTTTGATAATAGTCTGAATGTTTATCAAGATCAGTGATTGGCATTCTGCAACCATGACACATGTCGTAAGAACCAACTTGTAGTTTATGATTTATCGCTACTCTATCGTCAAATACAAAACATTCTCCATTCCATAAAGAGTCCTCATCATTAATTTTTTCTAGATAATTTAAAATTCCGCCCTGCAAATGATAGATATTTTCAAAACCCTTCGATCTCATTAAAGAAGATGCTTTTTCGCATCTAATACCACCTGTACAAAACATCGCAACTTTTTTACTCCTATCAACGCCTGATGCTTCCAGCTTTTCAAGCCATGCAGGAAATTCTCTAAAATTTGTAGTCTCCGGTTGAATAGAATTTTTAAATGAGCCTATTGAGTATTCATAAGTATTTCTAGCGTCTAAAACCAAAACTTCTTCATCAGTAATTAATTTATTCCAATCCTTGGGATGAACATATTCGCCAACAATTTTATTTGGATCTATGCTTGCATCACCAATGGTAACTATTTCATTTTTAAACTTAACTTTAAGTCTAGTAAAAGGATCCTTTTCTGACAAGGAATACTTAACTTCTAAGTTTTCAAAACCATTGATAGTTTTTATAAAGTTAATTGCATTATCCAAATTGTCACTATTACTTGCAGATATTGTTCCATTAATTCCCTCTTCACCTAAGAGCAATGTTCCTTTAATAGATAGTTTGGTGAACTTATTTAATATCTTTTCTTGCAAAGATAATGGTTTTTTCACTGCAGCAAACTTATAAAATGCCGATATTTTAAACATATTAATAATTATGAATTACTAAAGATTAATTTTAAAATAAGCCAATGTTAGAAAATAGTTTTCACATAAACAATATTAAAAATTTTGACAATTGTGATGATAAACGTATAAGGAAATTAATAGATAAGATTCAAACATCTCCAGACCTTTTTCCATACAAAATGGATATTACAAATAATAAAATTTTTTTTGTTGAGATGGATAAACAAAAATATAAAAAAAGCTTTTTTGTCTTGTCTCCTGGAACTGCACCAGGATATCTCCGGGGCGGCCTTGCTTTTTCTGCAAATCTTTCAGAAATACAGCATATCTTTAAAAAACATAAATCTAATAATAATAGTGCAATAATTTTTAATCATGGATTTTGTTGTTCAACTCTTCTAAGCAGGCTTATTGAGGAGAGCTTTGATGTTCTAGCTTTAAAAGAGCCTCCGCTACTTCATGACTTAAAAGCCCTTTTAACGAAAAATGAGAATCACGAATTAACAAATATAATTTTTTCAATTCACAACAGAACATACTCAAAAAAACAAAAAGTGTTGCTAAAGCCGAGCGATTATGCATTTGATCTAGTCACAGAGAGTGAAAAAAGAAAAATTCCCTCAATATATTTATATTCTCCACTAAATGAATACATTGCATCATGCATTAAAGGAGAGAGGGTGAATTGGATTAATAACAGATTCATTGCAGCTGAGCCTGAAAAAATTACTAATTTTTTGGGCCCTTCTTCTTCGAATCAAGATCACTCAGAGCCAATCATTCAAGCGACTCTGTATTGGTGTTATTTTGCAAAACGTTTCGAACAACTAAGCTCAAAAACAAGTAATCTTCTTGCAATCAATTCAAGCACCTTGCTAGCTAATCCATCAATTACATATCAAGTTGGATCTCATTTAAATCTTAAAAGAAGATTTAATCTATTTGAAAAAAGAAATAGACATAAACTTTTAAATACCTATGTAAAAACTGATGCCTATTCATTTAATGCGACTGATAGAAAAAATCTTTTAAAAAATGTAATGGATAAAAATAAAGAAGGAATTAAATATGCTGAATCGCTTGCTGAAAAAATATTAAATCGGGGGATGATTAATTTTAAATTTGAAAATGAAATTTTTTAAAAATGGCGCGCCTGAAGAGATTCGAACTCCTGACCCACGGTTTAGAAAACCGTTGCTCTATCCAGCTGAGCTACAGGCGCACTGGTCGGGGTAGTAAGATTCGAACTTACGACCACTCGCTCCCAAAGCGAGTGCGCTACCAGACTGCGCCATACCCCGAGACGAATGATCTTAAAGTTTTAAGGTTAAATAATCAATGTCCATTGCATAAAAATTTAATGATGAGAAAATGCTTTGATGACATCAAAGATTTTAGATGGAAAAGCACTTGCAAAGTTAGCTGAGGAAGATATTCAAACTAACGTCTCAAGACTTAAGGAAAAAGGTATCACTCCTACTTTGGCAACAATACTTGTTGGTTTAGATCCAGCGTCAGCAACCTATGTAAAAATGAAGCAAAATGCCTGTGCTAGATTAGGTATGGATTCAATTGCAGTGGAACTGAGCAAAGATACAACCACAGATGAATTGCTAGATTCTATCAATCAGCTAAACAATGATGAAAATGTTCATGGAATCTTGTTGCAGCATCCAGTCCCCTCGCAAATAAATGAACGTAAATGCTTTGATGCAATCAATGTCCAAAAGGATGTTGATGGTGTAACTTGCCTTGGTTTTGGCCAAATGACTATGGGAGAAGAAGCATTTGGGTCATGTACTCCAGCTGGAATCATGAGAATTCTAAAGCATTACCAAATTGAAATTTCAGGTAAAACTGCTGTTGTAGTTGGTAGAAGTCCAATTCTTGGAAAACCCATGGCTATGATGCTCCTCAATGAAAACGCAACAGTTACTGTTTGTCATTCAAGAACAAAAAATCTTGAAGACCAAATTAAAAATGCAGATATTGTTGTAGGTGCCGTTGGGGTGCCTCGCCTTATACAAAAAGACTGGATTAAAGATGGTGCGGTCGTTATTGATGCAGGGTATCACCCGGCAGAAAAATGTGGAGATATTGATTTAGATGGTATTGATAACATAGCTTCTGCGCATACTCCTGTTCCCGGCGGGGTTGGTCCAATGACAATAAATACCCTTATTCTTAATACTCTATTGGCTGCTCAAAAAGAAAACTAATATGTCTAACCTTCCATTAATAGTTGGGTATGGTGGAATTAATGCAGGCGGAAGATCAATCTTTGATTTTTCTCACAATAGAATGGTTTTCGATGACATAAATCTAAAGCAACAAAAAGAAGTTCTTCAGAGCCTTGGTCATCTTATGGGAACTAATGATTCAAAAACAATCTTGAACAAAAGTCTTATCAGGACCATAGACAGTGATTTTTTCAATGAGCATAATTTTAGATCCCCAAAATTGCCTACTCTTGCTGGAGGACAGCTCCCGTCAGGATTTAATCCTGCCTCAACTTACAATTCAAGACAACATCCCCGAGGTTTGGCAATGACGATTTTTGGTTTGTCTGATGCTGTAAAAAGTCTTGGATTATCTTGGGAAGAGATCTTAAAAAAAATTCCCCGACAAAAAATTTCTTGCGTCTCAGGCTGTGCAGTTGCTCAAGCTGATAAATTTGGGATGGGTGGAATGTTTCAGGCTCCCTTGGCTGAATCAAGAATTACTAGCAAGCACATGGCAATGTCGCTTGGTGAGGGAAGTGCTGACTTTGGGCATTCATATGTCTTAGGTAGTATGGGCTCAACAGGAAACTACACAGGCGCATGTGCTACTTTTCAATACAATTTAAAACTAGGAATTTCGATGATTCAATCTGGTGAATCTTTGATTAGTTTTGTTGGAGCTGCAGAATCAGGGATTGTCCCAGAAATTTATGAAGCATTTGCTGCAACACGAGGTCTCGCAGAAGATAAAAATCTTATCAAGCTTCAAGAGCAATTAGGTGAAGATTGTGAAATACCAAATCATCGAAAGATTTGCAGGCCATTTGGTGAAAATATTGGAATGATATTAGGAGAATCTGCTCAATTTATAGTTTTAATGCAAGATAGCCTCGCTCTTGAACTAGGATTAAATATTCATGGTGCTGCATTATCTAGTCATATTCACTCTGATGGTTATAAAAAATCTATTTCTGGTCCAGGAGCTGGAAATTATTTAACGGTCGGCAAAATATTTAACGAAATTAAAAAACATTTTTCTTCAGATGCCTTAAATAAAACCTTTTTTCATGCTCATGGAACCAGCACTCCACAAAATAGAGAAAGTGAATCCCACATAATTTCAAGTATTTCTAAGGCCTTTGGAATTGAGGCATTGCCAGTAACTGCTATCAAGTCTTACCTTGGCCACTCATTGGCAGCAGCAGGAGGTGATCAAATGATAAGCACCTTAGGAAGCTGGAAAAATAACTTAATTCCTGGGATCACCTCAACTCCTGAACTTGCAAAAAATGTTCATAAACAAAATGTAGAATTTTTATTACAAAATAAAAAAATTGAAGATGGTGAGTTTGATTTTGCTGTTTTAAATGCAAAAGGTTTTGGTGGTAATAATGGAACTTCACTCGTTTCCTCTCCTTCTAAAACTATGCAAATGCTTAGGTCAAAATATTCAAAAAAAGATATTGATTCTTACCTTGTTAAGAGAAGCAAGATTAACGATCAGCTAAACGAAACTAAACAAGAAATTCTAAACGGCGATGTAACATCTAGATATATCTTTGGAGAAGATGTGATTGATGGTATGAGTGACTTTGATATACAGACTGACAAAATCACCAATAAATCAAATAAAGAAGTATTTGATTTAAATTCAACTTTACCTTACAAAGACTATTTATAAAGTTAAAATGCTTATCAAAATTACAGGTGAAATTACAAAGTTATAGAAACTAAAATTTACTTATTTTAAATAATAATATTTTCCGCGTTGGGAAGGAGAAAAATTATATGGCGTTTGATAAAACAAAAACGGACCCTGCTCTAGGGAAAAAGGTACATGAGCATTTAATGTTAGTTGGAGTAGAGACTCCTGTAATTGACAATGGGTTGTCGCGTAAAGAGAAAATCGACTTGATCCAAAGAAACTTTAACGAAATAGCCACAACATTAGGACTCGATTTAAATGATGATAGTCTCATAGATACACCTAAGCGTGTAGCAAAAATGTATGTAAATGAAATTTTTTGGGGACTTGATTACGCAGCTTTTCCAAAAGTAACAGTTGTTGATAACAAGATGAAATACAACGAAATGGTTGTAGAAAGAGGTATTTCAGTTCAATCTTATTGCGAACATCATTTTGTAAACATTGATGGACTGGCTACAGTTGCTTATATTCCAAACAATAAGGTGCTGGGACTGTCGAAAATGAATCGGGTTGTTGAGTATTTCTCAAGGAGGCCACAAATACAAGAACGTCTGACTGAGCAAATATATCACGCACTTTGCTTTATTCTAGAAACTGAAAATGTTGCATTAACAATTGATGCAAAACATTTCTGTGTAAAGTCAAGAGGTGTCGAAGATACTGAATGCTCAACAGTAACTAGTAGATTAGGTGGTAATTTTAAAGCTCACCCTGAAGTCAGAGCAGAATTTTTAGCTTTGCTTAAGATGTAGTTTGCTCAGGCTGATCATCATCTAGCTCAAGGTCCTCTGACTGACCATCAATTACCTCAACTTCTTCAGCATCTTCACTTGAGTTTGATACTTCAGATTTATCGTTAAAGGGCCAAGGTTTAGAATCTGTATTAAAACTTAAAAAGTTTAATGAATCATTAAAAAAGCCTTGAAGCCAATTATTAGCAGATTTTAGTTGGTTGTTAGTCTTTGATGAAAATAAATAAAATAAGGATTGAAGTATAGCTAGAATTATTAAAATATTTACAACAGCATTTATTGCAAATGAATATATAACCATGAAAAAAAATCTTTTCCACTTTTTTAATTCTAGTAATTCGTCTTTATTTATTTCATTCATGATCTTTCCTGATAAGTAAATTCTACATCAACTTCATTAGGGTGATCGAGTAAATCTTGAATTAATTGATCAGATGAAATATCAGCATACAAGATATCATATAGAGAATTGACCAATGGCATACTGACATTCATTTTATTTGCTTCGTGAAAGACAACTTCTAGAGTTCGCGCTCCTTCAGCAACTTGTCCAACTTTATTTTTTGCATCCGTTAGTGAATAGTCTCTAGCAAGCATTTCTCCTAACTGAAAATTTCTTGAAAGTTTAGAGGTGCATGTTGCCATCAAATCTCCCATACCTGCTAATCCTAAAAAAGTAATTGGATTAGCTCCTTTAGCAACAGCAAATCTACTCATTTCCGCCATGCTTCTGGTTAAAATTAATCCTAATGCATTTTCACCAACTGATTTTTCGTGCGCAATACCGCAACAAATTGCATAAATATTTTTAAGAGCTCCTGCTAGCTCAACTCCTTGGAGATCTTGACTTGAAAAAACCTTGAAAGTATCGGAAGACAACATGGATTTTATTTCTAAGTTTACTCCATCGTTCACTGAAGCAGTCACAGTACCAGCAACCTTGTTCTCAGCAATTTCTTTAGCAAGATTTGGTCCACTAAGTACGCCAAATTTATTTCCTATAAGATGCCCTAAATGTTGATTAATGATGTCTGTCATAGTCCTAAAAGGATCAGATTTAATGCCCTTGGTGCACGAAATTACAGCAACACTAGAATTAATTAATGGTTCTAAACGAGAAATTACTTCCTCAAATATAATGCTGGGAGTTGCCACAAGAATATAATTAGAATTTTTAACTGCAGAAGTTAAATCCTCAGATGCTGTTATATTTTCAGATAACTTTAATTCAGGATGATAAGTTGAATTAGCGCCCTCTGAATTAATTCTTAGTGCTTGGTCAGCATCTCGAACCCACAAACAAACCTCATACCCATTTGAAGCAGCAATGTTAGCTAAAACTGTTCCAAAACTGCCTCCACCGAGAACAGAAACACGCTTAATAGTTGACATTTATCCTAAGTATTTATCTAACTGTCTGAGGTATTTAGCAGGATCCTTGGGAGAGCCACCCTCTGCAATAACAGCATAATCGAAAAGAAATTCTGCAAAATTATTAAACTCTTTGCCAGACATTGCTCCCAATTTTTTGATCAACTTGTGCTTTAAGTTAACCTCAAAAACAGGTTTAGAATCCTCAAAAGTTTGACCTGAAGCTTCTAATATTCTTTTTAGTTGTGCCCCTGGTTCATTTTTTGAGAGAACCAAACATGCTGCAGAATCAACTAATCGAGAACTTGCTATTACATCAGTGACCCTGTGCTCTAAAGATTTCTTCATTTTATCTATGATTTCTTGCTTTTCTTTAGTGACGCGTGGTTTTTTTGCGCCCTCCTCTGGCTCCTCTTTGGCTACATTAACTAATTCTTTTCCCTTAAATTGCATTAGCGTAGACATCAGCCATTCATCAATTCTGTCCGTTAACAATAGGACCTCTGTTCCGCTAGCTTTTAAATTTTCGATGTGCGGTGAATTTGCTGCAGCTTCAAAAGTATCTGCTATTGAATAATAAATCTTACCTGAATCATCATTCATTCGTTCAATGTACTGATCAAAAGTAGTATTTAAATTATTTTCATTTGAGGCTGTACTTGAAAATAAAAATAGTTCAGCTATTGATTCAGAATTTTCGTAATCCTCGGCTGGACCCTCTTTAATAACTAAGCCGAATTCTTTCCAGAATTTTTTATATTCTTCAGGCTTGTCCTTTTGAATTTTCTTTAAGGTATCAAGAACTCTCTTACTTAAACCTTTTTTTATTGAGTCGACCAATGGATGGTCTTGCAATATCTCACGAGAAACATTTAGAGGCAGGTCACTTGAATCAACTACACCTTTTACAAATCTTAAATATAAAGGAAGGAAATGAGCTGCATCATCCATGATGAATACCCTCTGAATAAAAAGCTTTATTCCTCTTGGGGTATCTCTGTTCCAAAGATCATAGGGAGATTTTTCTGGGATGAATAATAGGCTTGAGTATTCTTGCTTACCTTCTACTTTATTATGCATCCATGTCAAGGGATCATTAGTGTCATATGAAATAAACTTATAAAACTCTT
The DNA here is from genome assembly GCA_902627055.1 of uncultured SAR86 cluster bacterium. Classification (GTDB taxonomy): domain Bacteria; phylum Pseudomonadota; class Gammaproteobacteria; order Magnimaribacterales; family D2472; genus D2472. The sequence continues at coordinate 56,456 of CACOHS010000006.1, forward strand.
TGTACTCTTCTGCTTTAACCGATCTCTTAGACTTCAACCAAATAGCCTCAGAGTCATTAATGGTCTCAGGATCACCCTCCTCAGGGTTTAATATCAATGGAAAATTAATATATTGGGAGTATTTTTGTAGTAAAAATTTTACTCTCATTAATTCAGAAAATTCCTTGTTATCTTTGTTTAAATAGATCGTGATTGTTGTTCCTCTATTCTCTTTTGGAATATTTGATAACTGATATGAATCTTCACCTGTACTTTCCCACATTACAGCAGCTTCAGGTTTTAAATTTGCTGACCTAGAATGAACTGAAACTTTCTCTGCAACCATGAAGACAGAATAAAAACCTACACCAAATTGCCCTATAAGGTTCGAATCTTTTTTATTATCACCTGTCATTTCTGATAAAAATTGGGCTGTACCAGATTTTGCAATTGTTCCAATATTTTCAATAATTTCTTCCTCACTCATACCAATTCCATTATCGGAAATAGTAATAGTATTATTCTTGGCATTAAGACTAATATTGATGTTTAATTCTGTATCTCCATCAAGTATCTTTGGGTCCTCGATTGCATTGAATCTCAATTTATCCAAGGCATCAGAGGAGTTAGAGACAAGCTCTCTTAGAAAAATTTCCTTGTTTGAATACAAGGAATGGATCATTAATTGTAAAA
>CACOHS010000007.1 GCA_902627055.1 uncultured SAR86 cluster bacterium
TCTTATGATGAAATCATTCTTGTTTTTGGTTGTGGCGGAGATAGGGATAAATCTAAAAGGTCCAAGATGATGAGGGTGGCTCAAGAGTTTGCAAGCAAAATAATTTTTACATCAGATAATAATCGTTATGAATCTTTTTCTTCAATTTATAGAGATGCATTAGATGGAAATCGACATAGCGGAGTAGAAATAATTGAGGATAGGGAAGATGCTATAAAATCAGCTTTAAGCTACTTAAATAAAAAAAATATATTGGTAATATTAGGTAAAGGTCATGAAACCTCTATGGAGATAAAAGGAAAAAAAATTCCGTTTAATGATAAGGATTGCGTGCTAAAAATTTTTAATAATGAAATTAATTAACAATACAAAAGATTTTTTAAATTCACTAAGTCTTGATGGAAAGTCATCTTTACCAATTAAGAATTTTCAAATAGATTCTAGAAAAGTAAAAAAAAATTCAGTTTTTTTTGGCCTTACCGGCTCCAATAATGATGGAAGTATTTTTGTGTCAGATGCAATTAAAAAAGGAGCATCTCTTGCTATTGTAAAAAAGAAGAAAAATCTTAGCTCTGTTTATAATTCATCTAAAATTATTGAAGTAAATAGTCCTGAGAAGTGCCTTATTGAAGCCGCTAAGATTGCAATGGGAAGATATGAAGGAAATATAATTGGAGTAACTGGCAGTAACGGAAAAACAACAACTAAAAATATTTTAAATAATTGTATAAGTAACAGTTACTCCACTTTTAAAAACTTTAATAATGAAATTGGACTTCCTCTTTGTGCTTTAGAGCTGGATTCACAAAAAAGCACAGCTATTTTTGAAATGGGTGCTGCCAAATCTGGCGACATAGATCTTTTATCTAAAATTATTAAACCCAATATAGGCATTATTACTCACATAGGCCACTCACATTTAGAGGGTCTAAACTCTGTAAATGGAGTATTAAGAGTAAAGTCAGAGCTAATTAAAAATATTAAGAAGGATGGAATTGCTATTGTCCCAGATGGCAAGTATCTTAATTACTGGAAAAGAATGCGAAAAGATATTGCATTTTATTCATTTGGAAAGAAATCATCAGCATCATATTTTCCTAGTCAGATAAAAATGACAAAACATGGCTTATCTTTTTTTATTGAATCCAATTATTTAAAAAAAAGAGTACGCATAAAAACAAAGCTTATTGGAGCACATAATGTTCTCAATATCTTGGCTTCTTTTTCTGCAATTCACTCGGCTAACTTAAATGTAGAGAGATTTCCAGATAATCTAAAAAATCTGGAAAATCATTCTCAGCGCTTAAGTCTAAAAAAATGGGTAAAGCAGTCAAATGTTATAGATGATACTTATAATGCTAATCCTGATTCTATGAAGGCAGCAATTGATGTTTTATGTCAATTTCAAGGAAGAAAGATTGCAATTCTTGGAGATATGGCTGAACTAGGACGCTATAGAAAAAAACTCCATCTTGAAATAGGTGATTATGCCAAAATACATGGAGTAGATTTTTTGCTTGGATATGGAGATTTAATTCGCCACACTTCATTTGCATTTGGGAATAAGGGTTTTTTCTTTACAAATAAAATAGAGTTAGTAGATTTCTTAAGAAAAATTCTTAAAACAAGAGATAATATTTTATTAAAAGGATCTAGATCAATGAAAATGGAAGAAATTTTAAATTTATGTAAATAATATGATTGAATTAATTGGTACTTGGTTAATGTCATATGATCCTGGATTCGATGTACTCCGTTATCTAACTGTCAGAACCATTGGGGGGACTTTGACAGCTCTTATGTTATCGATTCTTCTCGGCCCAGCTTTAATTAAATTTTTAACAACAATTCAGTTTGCTCAATCTATTAGAGGTGATGGACCTGAATCACATCTTTTAAAATCTGGGACTCCAACAATGGGGGGCTTAATAATTATTTTTTCAGTAATTATTTCAACTTTATTATGGTCAGATTTCAGCAATCCTTACATTTGGATTCTGATATTTATTACTATTTCCTTTGGTATTATAGGTTTTTTTGATGACTGGTTAAAAATTAGAGAGAAAGATTCAAAAGGCTTAAGTGGAAAATATAAGTTAATTCTTCAATCTATTTTTGCAACTATGGCAATGGTTTTCATGTTGAAAGTTTCTCCATATGGAGATCAGCAAATTTATATTATGCCTTTTAATAAAGAATTTATTTTTACTGTTTCGCCTGTTATTTTTCTTTGTATTAGTATTTTTGTAATTGTTGGATCTTCAAATGCTGTAAATTTGACAGATGGATTAGATGGTCTAGCAATTTTGCCATCAGTTTTAATTGCTGGAGGCCTTGGGCTGATTGCATACGCTTCAGGAAATATTTTGATTTCGAATTATTTGTTCATACCATTTAATCCCTTAAGTGGAGAGCTTATTGTTTTTTGTGGGGCCTTAATTGGCGCAGGAATTGGCTTCCTTTGGTACAACACTTATCCTGCACAGATTTTTATGGGCGATCTTGGATCACTTACACTGGGTGGGATTTTGGGTACTTTAGCAGTGCTAATTAGGCATGAGATAGTTTTTGCGATTATGGCTGGTGTTTTTATCATGGAAACACTGAGTGTCATCATTCAGGTGGCCTCATACAAGCTAAGAGGCAAAAGAGTTTTTTTAATGGCGCCAATTCATCACCATTTTGAATTAAAAGGCTGGGCTGAACCAAAGGTCATTGTTAGATTTTGGATAATAACTTTCGTGCTTGTTTTATTTGCACTTGCAACCTTAAAGCTTAGATAAGACCTAATGAAATCTCTTATTTTTGGTTATGGAGTAACGGGCCAATCATTTGAAAGATATTTAGAAAAACAGGGAGAAGCCTTTGAAATTTATGATGCAAATGTAAAAGGACCAAATATCAATAATATATTACCCGACCGTAAAAAATTAGATACTTACAAAATGATCTATTTAAGTCCAGGAATAAATATCAGGAAGATTTATTCAGGAGGAGAATTTAATAACATTCCATATAAAACTGATTTAGATATTTTTTTTAAAGAAGATAATTCTATCAAGATTGGAATTACTGGCACAAATGGAAAAAGTACCTGCTGTTATCATCTGCATCAGTTATTAGAAGGTTCTCAATTAATCGGGAATATCGGTGCCCCGGTATTAGATAATATTAACTCATGCTCATATTCCATTATTGAGATCTCTAGCTTTCAACTTGAGAAGCTAAAAGATATAAATTTAGATTTTGGAGTACTCCTCAACATTACTCCTGATCATATCGATCATCATGGAAGCTTCGCAGAGTATAAGAAGATAAAAAATAAAATTAAAAAATCTAAAATATCAACTAAACAGTCCGATCCAAAAAAGCTATGGTCAATGATTACTGGAAGGGAAGAAGATGAAGTGAAGGATATTAAATTATCGGATTTGCCTCATAGACTAGAGCATATATTGACTAAGGGAAATTTAGTATTCATAAATGATTCTAAGGCAACAAATACTAACGCCTTGGAATTTGCTTTGAATAAGGTGTCTAATCCACTTGAATTAATTTTATGCGGAGATCCAGCTAAAGAGCAGTATGATAGTTTAAAAATTTTAGGCCCAAAAAAAGTCTATATTTTTGGCACTTATGCAAAGGAAATAGATAAGAAAATTCTGCATGCTAATAAAATATTATTTCATAATCAAGGCCTTGCCTCAGTATTGAATTCAATTAGAAAGAAAGATTATGATTTTCAAACAAATATACTCTTTTCCCCGGGCCATCCCAGTGGGAAGGATTATATAAATTTCGAGGAGCGTGGGAAGCATTTTACCCAATTAGTAATGAGCCTTGATGATTGATCGAGAAAATATATTTATTATTTTTCCATACTTTTGCTTATTGTTTGTTGGCTTAGTTATGGTCGCATCGTCAAGTATTTATGTATCAGAGGACATTTATGGGACTCCATTTCATTTCGCATCAAGGCAAGTAATTTTTTTTCTTATAGGTATTTTAGTAACCATAATCGCATTAAGCATTCCCTCAAATTTGTTACTCACATTGGACTGGGTTATTCTGCTATGCTCATTTGTTTTACTTATCGCGCTTTTCATTCCGGGAGTTGGTACAGAAGTTAATGGAAGTTTGCGGTGGATAAGAATAGGCCCAATTAACGTTCAACCATCTGAGGTAAGCAAGCTTGCCCTGGTAATCTATATTTCAGGTTATTGTGTAAGAAGATTAAGCGAAATTAATACTTCATTGGGTTTTTTTAGACCTTTATTTGTATTAGCAATTTTTGGATTATTAATTCTGTCCCAACCTGATTTAGGGTCAACCCTAGTAATCGGATCTCTAGTAATTGCAATACTGTTTTTTGCAGGAATTTCATTTTTACAATTTGCATTATTACTTTCATTAATGGGCTCCTTAGCTGCCATAGCTATCTATCTAGAGCCCTATAGATACTTAAGATTTATTTCATTCACTGAGCCTTTTGAGCATTTTTACGGGCCTGGATGGCAATTATCAAACGCTCTACTAGGAATAGGAAGGGGTGAGTGGTTTGGAATTGGCTTAGGAAATAGTCTTCAAAAAAATTTATACCTGCCTGAACCGCATACTGATTTTATTTTTGCAGTAATTGTAGAGGAATTCGGATTGATTGGAGGCTTGGTAATAATTTTATTATTTGCTGTATTAATTTTTGGCATCATCAAAACATCTATTAAAGCATTAGAGCTTGGTAAATTATTTCAAGGTTTTCTAGTTTTTGGAGCAGGCATTTTAATTGCAATTCAAGTAGTATTTAACATTGGAGTAAACCTTGGAATTCTGCCGACAAAGGGTTTAACTCTCCCTTTCATAAGTTACGGGGGAACAAGCTTAATTTTATTTATGTTTCTGATGGGTATTGTATTAAGGATTAATTTTGAGAATAAACATATAAAGTAATGAAATTTTTAATTGCATCAGCAGGAACCGGAGGTCACGTCTTTCCAGCATTGGAGTTTGCTCAAGAGTGTATTAAAAATGATCATGAGATTTATTGGATTGGCACTAAAACTGGAATTGAAAATAGAGTAATCCCTCAAGATACTCAAATTTTCACTATTCCTATGAAAGGATTTAGAGGAAAGAATATTATTAATAAGATTTCTTCTATGTTAGGTTTGGTAGTTTCAATACTTAAAAGTATTTTTTACATAAAAAAAAATAATATTAATTATATTGTTTGCTTCGGAGGATATATCTCTTTACCAGTAGGCTTAGCAGCATGGATATGCAGAAAACCTCTTTTTTTGCATGAACAAAATTCGATTATCGGAACCTCAAACAGGATATTGCAAAAATTTGCGGAAATACTTTTTTTAGGATTCTCGATCAATCATCATGTTTTTCAAAATGCAATGCTAGTAGGGAACCCTATTAAGAATTTTAATAAAAACCCTATTCCGAATACCAAGAAAAATACCTTAAGAATATATGTTACCGGTGGCAGTCAAGGTTCCGATTTTATCAATAAAAATATTCCAATAGCTTTAAACGATCTGAAGACACCTATAGAGATTAAACATCAATGCGGAAAAGGAAAATCTTCAGGGATTAAAGAATTGTATTCAGCTAAAATTTCAGTTGAAGTTGAGGAATTCTATGATTCGCCTCAAGATTTGATTCTTTGGTCAGATTTTGTTATCTCAAGGGCTGGAGCTCTCTCCTTATCAGAAGCAATAAGTTTGAAAAGAGGATTAGTCATGATTCCATTGCCAACAGCCATAGATAACCACCAATTTTTTAATGCAAATCAGATTAAAGCACTAGATATGGGCTTGGTGCACGAAGAGCATGAATCTATTGAATCTCTTTCTAAAAAAATAAAAAATATTATTGAGACTAAGCAGTATTTAGAATGGACAGACAAAGAGTGCAATGTAGATCATTTTCAAGCAGCCAGAAGAATGGTAAGTTCAATCATAAAATTTTAAAAACATATGTCTCAGCTAGGATTTCAAAAGTTTAAAAAAATTCACATGATTGGTATTGGTGGTTCAGGAATGATTGGTATTGCTACTATCCTCCAAAAAAGGGGTTTTAAGATAACAGGCTCCGATCTTGTTATTTCAGATGAATTAAAGGAATTAAAAAAAATTGGCGTAAAGGTTCAAATTGGCCATGAACCTAAACTCGTTAAAAATGCAGATTTAGTCGTTGCCTCATCTGCAATATCTAAGAAAAATACTGAACTTTTATATTCTAAAAAAAGTGGATTAACAATTATCCCGAGAGCAGAAATGCTTGGAACTCTTATGAGGCCATATCGCAGTATTGCAATCGCTGGAAGTCATGGAAAGACGTCTACAACAAGCATTATCGCAAGTATTTTTAATGCAGCAAATTTAAGTCCCACTTATGTTGTTGGAGGTCAAGTGTTGAGTGTTGGTAGAAGTTCAAACCTTGGAGATGGAAATTATATTATTGTAGAGGCAGACGAAAGTGATGGATCATTTATGCATTTGCAACCTGATGTCGCTGTAATAACTAATATTGATAATGATCATCTATATTTTTATGAAAATAATCAGGACAAATTAAATCAGTCTTTTATTAGTTTTGCAGAAAATTTACCTTTTTATGGTCATATCATTCTTAACATAGATGATAAAAATATTTATAAAATTTCAAAAAATATTCACAGAAAGCAGATCACCTTTGGCTTTAGTGCAAAAGGTAGATTTCAAATTAGTGATGTAAGCCTACAAAATGGGTCTCAAAAGTTTAAATTAACTGACAATCTAAATAAAAAATGCCATAACTTCTCTACAAATTTAAATGGTAAACATAACCTTTACAATGTTGCTGCTGCTATTTGTGTTGCTATTGAAGAAAATATTTCAATCAAAAATATTTCTAAAGGCTTGGATGAATTTAAAGGAGTCGGAAGAAGGTTTGAAGTTTCTAAACTCTATTTTTCTGAGCAAGCCCATGTATTGATTGACGATTATGGCCATCATCCTGCTGAAATATTTGCAACAATTCAGGCAGCCAGAGAAAAATTTCCAAGATTAAAGATTTGTATGATTTTTGAGCCCCATAGATTTACAAGGACACAACAACTCTTCGATGATTTTGCAAAAGTTCTCTCGAAGGTAGATTACCTTCTTCTATTGGATATATATCCAGCAAGCGAAAAACCCATCAAGGGAATCTCATCTAAAAAACTTATTTCACAAATCAAAAAAAATCACAAAAACGCTCACTTTATTGGAAACAAAGATCCTATCATTTGGTTAAAAGAAAACTATCACAACTTTTCAGTATTAATAACTCAAGGCGCAGGAACTATATCAAAGTTAAATATTGAGATTAAAAAAAAGTGGAAATAAAAAAAATTACAGTTTTATACGGAGGAGAGTCTTCTGAGCGAGAAGTTTCTCTTGAAAGTGGCAAATACATATTCCAATCATTAAAAGAGTTAGGATATGACACTCAACTTGTTGACTATCCAGCTAATTTTTTAATTAAAGAATTTACATCAGAAGATTACATATTTATAGCTCTTCATGGTGAAGATGGTGAATCAGGCGAATTACAGAAATTACTTGAAGAAAAGGGCATCCCATATTCTGGCAGTGATCATAAGGCATGTAAAAATACTTGGAATAAGGATATTTGCAAAAAGCTCATGAGAGAAAATAATATTCCAACACCAAACTGGATTACTGTCCAATCACTTTATGAAGCAGCGACTGATATCGATGACTCTTTTTTTAATCAACTAAGACCATTTAAAAATCTTTTTTTAAAACCTGTAGAGGATGGATCGAGTTTAGATGTTTTTAAAATTTCCAATAATGAAGATTTGAAAAGAGCTATTACCAGTTGCTTAGATCCAAACAGGTCTTTCATTTTTGAGGAAAGTATTGATTATAAAGAATTGACAGTTCCAATTTTGAATGGAAGATGTTTGCCCGCTTTAGAAATATTTACCTCTGAATCTTTCTATAATTTCAATGCAAAATATATAAATGAAGACACTCAGCTTTTCAAATTGATACTGTCAAAAGAGAAGGAAAAAGAGCTTGAAAAGGTATGTATGAACGTAAATGAAATAATGGGTTGTAGTGGTTGGTTAAGAGTTGATCTTTTGCAGGACAATGGAAATAATTTCTATGTGTTAGAGGTGAATACAGTCCCCGGGATGACTTCACATAGCTTATTCCCAAAATCTGCTGAATCAGTTGGCCTCTCATACAATGACTTAGTTAGAGAGATTATTAATGCTAAATAAAAAGACCCTATTTTATTTTATTTTTATACCCATTTTTTTTAGCTGCTCAAATACGAACAATGAAAAAATAAAAATTTTTTTTGAAAAACCTCTTACACTCATTCAAGAGCAAAAACTTGTCTTAGCTTTATCGGATGATATTTCTAATAAAAATTTACTTGCAATTTTAAATAATCAAAATTGGATAGAGTCTTTTTTAATAAAAAAAATATTATTTCAGCCAACGGAAATATTTATTGCTAGCAAAGAACCAAAATACATCTGGCAAGAAAAGTTTTATCTAGATTCAAATTTAACAAGGTTTTTGTATTCGGGCGAATATCCTGATTTACTGCATTTAGACATTCCAATAGAATTAGTTGATAAATGGTTACAATTTGAAAATGAGCTTTTTTCATTGGTTACACTTTACAACATAAAAATTTTCTCAGTTTCTTATACAAAAGCAGAAGGATGGTATTTTCATACTAAAAATAATATTCGTATTAATATGGGCTCCGATCTCACTTCAAACGTTTTTAAAAAACTCTCATTAACATTAAAATATATTTTCGAAAAAAACTTAACTCCAAGTATTATTGATTTAAGATACAAAGATGGAGCAGCTTTAAATTATGGTAAATAATGGAATTAAAGATCCTGACTATGTTGTTGGATTAGATATTGGTACCTCAAAGGTTGTATGCATTATTGGAAAGTACATTGATCAACATGCTATTGAGGTTGTTTCAATGGGATCCTATCCATCTAGTGGGTTAAAAAAAGGTGTTGTTGTAAATATCGATGCTACTACAGATGCAATTCAAAAATCTATAGATCAAGCTCAAGCCTCATTTGACGGAAAAATTAAGAATATATATGTTGGAATAGCTGGTAATCATATTCGAAGCTTAAATTCGCATGGGATAGTGGGAATAAGAGATAAAGAAGTTGAAGCCAGTGATATTGATAGAGTAATTGAAGCAGCTCAAGCAGTAGCAATTCCGTCTGATCAGAGAGTTCTGCATGTTTTGCCTCAAGAGTATGTTATTGATAATCAAGACTCTATTAGAGAGCCTCTTGGGATGTCTGGGGTAAGGTTAGAATCTCATGTCCATTTAGTAACTTGTGCAAATAATGCCATTCAAAATATAGAAAAATGTGTCAAAAGATGTGGAATTGGTGTTGATGGCTTTGTTTTAGAACAATTAGCTAGCTCCTATTCAGTTCTTTCGGAGGATGAAAAAGAGCTAGGTGTATGTTTGGTTGATATCGGTGGTGGAACAACAGATATAGCCGTATTTAATTCAGGCTCAATATCATTTACTGGAGTGATCCCAATAGCAGGTGACCAAGTTACTAGTGACATTGCTGTAGCCTTAAGAACACCGACTGCTCAGGCTGAAGATATTAAACAAAAATATGGTTGTGCTGCAGCTGAACTCACACAGGATGGAGAAACTATAGAGGTAATGCGAGTAGGTGGAAGGCCTCCCGAGGACTTATCAAGAAGATCTTTGGCAGAAATTATTGAACCAAGGTATGTTGAGCTATTTGATTTAGTGAAAGCGGAAATTAAACGTAATGGCTTTGAAAGTAAAATTCCAGCTGGAATAGTTCTTACTGGAGGGACTTCAAAAATGGAGGGAGCAGTAGCTTTAGCTGAGTCTATTTTTCAAACAAGCGTAAGGTTAGGTATTCCAGAGAAATTCAATGGAATGGAGTCTGTTCTTAAAAATCCTATTTATTCAACAGCTCTTGGTTTAGTTGGATTTGGTTTTGATCAAATCAGACAAGGCTATACTTTAGAGAATAATAAAACATTTTTTGACAGAGCTTTCGGCTTCTTAAGAAATAATTATTGATTGTGACATGCATATAGCATAGAATTTGCGCTCCTTGGTTTTTTGAAAATCAAAAAATCTTTTAACTCAAAAGGAAAACATGAATAATTACGAACTAACCTTAATACTTAATCCTGATCTATCAACCAAATTTGATACATTTCAAACTAAGTTTGAAAAAACCCTGACTGGCATAAATTTTAAGATTAACAAGCTTGAAAATATTGGCCGCAGACAACTTGCCTATAGCATTTTAAATCATAACAAAGGTCACTATGCTATTTTTCAGATTGAAGGTCCATCCGAAGCAGCTATAGAGCTTGAGGCTAAATTGAAATATGACACCGCGGTTATTCGTCATCTTCTGTTAAAAGTTGATGCTCCATCTCTTGAGGATTCATTGTTGCTTTTAGAAACAAAAGAGACAAAAAAGACTTCTCAAGTTGAGCAAGAAGATCAGGTTAAATTAAAATCAAATTCAGAGAAAAAAACAGATAACTTATCTGATGACGACTATGCATCTGAAGAATCTAAGGATGGTGATTAATGACAGAATTAAATAATAAGAATTTCAGTTATAAAAATATTGATCTTTTAAAAAAATATATTACTGAGACGGGTAAAATTATTCCCGCAAGAGTTTCTAATATTAGCGCTGCGGAGCAAAGAAAATTAACAAAAGCGATTAAGATTGCTCGCTTTTTGGCATTGCTTCCCTACACAGACTCTCATAGATAAATTATGAAAATTATACTTACAGATAAAATCCAAAAATTAGGTGAAATAGGGGATGTAGTTGAGGTTAGTTCAGGATATGCCAGAAATTTTTTAATTCCTAAGAAGAAAGCCATGTTCGCATCCGAAGAGAACCTTAAGTATGTTGAAAGTAAAAAGTCTGAGCTTGCTGCAGCATCAGCAGATGAAATGGCCAATGCCCAAGGAATGGCAGATGCAGTCTCTGGAGTTAAGATTGAAATAAAAGTTCCAGTAACCGAAGAGGGTGCATTATACGGCTCTGTAGGAACAAGAGAAATTTCAGAAGCCTTCAATGAAATTGAACACACAGTAGATAAAAGTGTTGTTCAATTACCTGATGGACCGTTAAAAGAGCTTGGAGATTATTCAATAACTCTATTATTCCACCCAGAGGTTTCATGTGTTGTTGAAGTATCAGTAAAGCCTGAGTAGTTGTTATCTTAATAATATGATGTAAAAATCATATTTATGTCTAATAATCCAATAGAAAATACTGAGCAAGTTAGGGAGCTTGAAAGAGCTATCCTTGGTGGATTAATGCTTGAGACTGAGCGTTATGATGCCGTGAGCGAAATTATCGAATTTTCAGATTTTGAAGGCCAAGATCATCAAAATATTTTTCAATCTATGGGCGAACTTGTTAATTCAAATAAGCCCTTGGATCCTCTGACAGTTTCAGACAGATTGGATAGCAAAAATCTTCTTACAAGGGCTGGTGGAAAGAATTATCTAATAGATCTTGCTTCCTCGACTCCATCTGCTGCAAATTTAGAAGCATATGCAGGGATGATTAGGCAAAAGTCAATTTCAAGGAGATTAATGAAGATTAATTCCGAAATTTCTGAACTTATAATCAACCCTCAAGGCAAAGATGCAGAAGAGTTGCTTGATGAGGCTGAAACAAAAATCTTCTCGCTTAATGATGAGGCAAGCAGAAAGTCTACTGATATTCAAAAATTGGATGAGTTAATTCCTCAGTCAATTGAACGTATGAATGAGATTGCAAAGAGTGGTTCATCTTTATTAGGCTCTTCAACAGGATATAAAGACATAGACACTAGACTGCAGGGCCTTCAAGATGGTGATCTTATAATTATTGCTGCTAGACCAAGTATGGGTAAAACAGCGCTTAGCATGAACATTGCTGAAAACTTTCTAATCAACAAAGATATTTTGGGCGGCGTATTGATTTTTAGCTTGGAGATGCCAGCTGAGTCGCTAACTACAAGATTGCTTGCCAGTAATGCGAAAATTGATCAGCAAAAAGTTAGATCTGCTTCTATGAATCAGGATGAATTAAAGAAATTTATGGAGTCGTCTTCAACACTTAAAGATTTACCACTATACATTGATGATAGTTCATTACTTTCACCAATGGAGCTTAGAGCAAGAGCTAGAAGAATTAACAGACAGGAGCCAAATGGACTATCACTGATAGTTGTAGACTATTTGCAATTAATGCAGTTACCAGCATCTCAGGAAAACAGAGTGAATCAAATCTCTGAGATCTCTAGATCCCTTAAGATGTTAGCAAAAGAGCTAAAAGTTCCTGTAGTTGCATTATCTCAATTAAACAGAGCTGTAGAGCAGAGGCCAAATAAGAGACCAATTATGGCTGACTTAAGAGATTCAGGTGCAATAGAGCAAGATGCTGATGTAATTTTATTCATATATCGAGATGAGGTTTATAATGAGGACTCTGAAGAGGGAAATAAGGCTGAAATAATTATCGGCAAGCAAAGAAATGGACCTATCGGAAAAGTTAATCTGACTTTCTTAAAAGAATATACAAGATTTGAAGATTTTGCTGTTGATAGTTTTTACGATTCCATCCAATGATTGAGCCAAATTCCGAGCTCATCATTGACTTTGAGCTTGTTAGAAATAATATTCAAGAAATCAAAAAAAAATTACCTAAGCATTGTAACTTTATGGGTGTCATTAAAAGTGATGCATATGGACATGATCTCAAAATAGCAACTAATGCAATTAAGGATGTTGTAGATGGCTTTGGAGTAGTAAGGTTAGATGAGGCTTTAGCCATAAGAGAAAATTCCTCTAAACCAATTTTAATAATGCAGGGCGTTTATTCCTCTGATGCCTATGATTTAATTAAGCAAAATAAAATCTGGACAGTGATTCATTCAATTTCGCAGTTGCCATTAGCAAAGCAGTATCAAAATAATTTAATTTTTTGGATAAAGCTTAATACTGGAATGAATAGGTTAGGAATTAAATTAAATGAACTGGATCAATTTAAATCATTTTTTACAGATTCTAATGTCTTAATGACACATTTAGCTTGTGCAGATAATCCAAGTGATGAGTTAAACAAAATACAATTTGATAATTTTGAAAATTCCTGGAATGAAGTTTCCAATAATATGAAAAGAAGTATATTGAATTCAAATGGAGTATTGAACTTTCCAGAGCATTCTTACGATTGGGTAAGAGTAGGAATTGCCATGTATGGCGGAATCGACTTGCCAAATTTAAAGACGGCAATGAAATTTAGAAGTCAAATTATTTCAATTCAATCTTTAGATGCTGGTCAAAGAATAGGCTATGGCGGGAGAGCAAAAACTAAACAAGCATCAAAAATTGCTATTGTCTATTGTGGATATGCAGATGGGTTTCCACAAACTGCACAAGATGGCACTTCTGTATTAGTGAATGATCGTCTTACTAAGATTATTGGTAGGGTTAGTATGGATCTTATATCTGTAGATGTTTCAGAAATTAATGATTGCAAAATAGGCGATTGGTGTGAATTATGGTCTCCTGATTTATCCATTGTTCAGAATGCTAACAAAAATAATTTGATTTCTTACGAACTAATGACGAAAATAAGCAGTAGAGTAACTAGAAAATATTTAAATCTATGAAAATTAACTATTTAGATCAGAATCCAAGAGAAATTCAATTAGAGGAGGATTTACCCCCTTACATGAATGAGGGAGTTGCTGACGATATTGCTGAAATTTTTAATACACCTTTATCGGGAGCATACAACTGGGATTATACGGTTCAAGATAATAGGATCAAGAAACTTTATGAACTCGGAAAGGAGCTGAATTGGAATGTTGAGCTTGATATAGATTGGAACAGACCAGTAAATATAATTACTGAACCAGCCCCAATTTTTTGGGATGAATATGAACCCTACAAAAAACTCTCTGATAAGAAAAAAGTAGAATTTTTAAATCATAGAATTGCATGGAGTCAAAGCCAATTTCTGCATGGAGAACAGGGAGCTCTATTAGTTGCCTCTCAATTAACTTCATGTGCTCCAACTTATAATGCAAAGCTTTATGCAGCCTCTCAGACTTTTGATGAAGCTAGGCATGTTGAAGCATTCAATAAATACATTCAAACAAGAGTAAAAATGATGTACCCAATTGGAAATGCTCTGAAGTCAATTTTAGATAAGATTCTTACTGATCCAAGATGGGATTTAAAATTTATTGGTATGCAAATAATTATTGAGGGATTGGCGCTGGCAGCTTTTCAAGCTTCAAGAGAGCTAACACATGATCCAGTTTTAAGAGACATGCTTGGTCTTATAATCAGAGATGAAGCCAGACATGTTACTTTTGGTATAAATTATCTAGAAGAGTTTGTAGACACTTTAAGCGAAGAGGAGAAAGAAGATAGGGCCCAATTCGCTTATGAGGCGTGTTGGTTAAGCAGAGAAAGATTGTTATCAACAGATGTCTATGAACGTTTTGGTTGGGATGTCGAAGATGCAAGACAATTTCAATTAGGAACCGACATTAATCAACATTTTCAAAAGCTTCTTTTTCAGCGAGTCATGCCAAATCTTAGAAGAATAGGTCTGCTTAGGGATTCTGTGAAAGGTAAATTCGAGGATCTTGGAATTTTAGAATTTGCATCATCAAAAAGTGATGCCGAAATTGACTGGGCTGATTTATCAAGACCATTATTTGAAGAAACTGCCTAAGTTAGTTTTTATTACCCTCATAATCTGATATTCTGTATTCCCATCATAAAGTAAAAATTGATGGCTCAAACAAAGTACATTTTTATAACTGGCGGGGTTGTTTCTTCTCTTGGAAAGGGTATTGCTGCTGCTTCTGTAGGAGCACTCTTTGAGGCAAGAGGCTTAAAAGTGTCATTAAATAAACTTGATCCATACATTAATGTAGATCCAGGTACCATGAGCCCTTTTCAACATGGAGAGGTTTTTGTAACAGATGATGGAACAGAAACCGACCTTGATTTGGGTCACTATGAGAGATTTGTAAGATTTCAAGCAAGTAAAAAAAATAATTTCACAGCTGGGAAAGTTTACGAAGAAGTCATTCAAAACGAAAGAAGAGGGGACTATCTTGGAGGAACAGTTCAGGTTATACCTCATATTACTGATGAGATAAAACGTCGAATCAAATTAGGTGCCAAAGGCGCTGACATTGCAATAGTTGAAATTGGAGGCACTGTAGGCGATATTGAAAGCCAACCCTTTATTGAAGCCATAAGACAAATGATGTTGGAATTACCCACAAATACTACTGCCCTAGCTCATCTAACTTTAGTTCCGTATATTCAAGTTTCAGAAGAGCTAAAAACTAAACCTACTCAACATTCTGTTAAAGAGCTAAGATCACTTGGGTTGCAGCCTGATTGTTTAATATGCAGGCTTGAAAAAGAACTACCCAAAGATGAAAAGAAAAAAATAGCTTTATTTTGTTCTGTAGATCCAAATAGTGTCATTTCAATGCATGATGCAGAAACAGTTTATTCAATTCCACTGCTTTTATATTCTCAACAAGTAGATAAAATTTTATTGAAGAAATTAAATTTATCAAAAGTAAAATCTCCTAGATTAAATGACTGGAAAAGAGTAGTTGATGCAAAATTAAATCCGAAGAAAAAAGTCTCAATTGCAATTGTTGGAAAATACGTAGATTTAAAAGACTCTTATAAATCTCTAAATGAAGCCCTTGATCATGCTGGGATCAAGAACCTGGCTAAAGTTGAAATTAATATGATAGATGCAGCAAAAATTACAAAAGGAAATGTGTCTAAAATTTTAAAAACCTATCAGGCAATACTAATACCTGGTGGATTTGGTAGCAGAGGTATTGAAGGCATGATTACCGCTTGTAAATATGCAAGAGAAAATAAAATTCCATATTTTGGGATTTGCCTAGGTATGCAAATCGCAATTATTGAATTTTCAAGAAATATTTTAAATTTTAAAAACGCCAATAGTACTGAATTTAATCAAAAAACAAAATATCCTGTTATCGGTTTAGTTACAGAGTGGACAGATGCTTCAGGGAAGATAGAACATAGAACTGAAAATTCTAATCTAGGAGGAACGATGAGGCTTGGAGGTCAAAAATGTTTAATCAAAAAGCCCTCTCTCTCACATAAACTATATAAAAAACTAACAATTACAGAAAGGCATCGACACAGGTATGAGGTGAATCCAGAGTTTAAAAAAGATTTAATTTCAGGAGGCATGGATATTGTTGGAACCTCAATGGATGGAAATTTAGCTGAAATGATTGAGATCAAAAAACATCCATGGTTTATCGGTTGTCAATTTCATCCAGAGTTTACTTCGAATCCTAGAGATGGACATCCATTATTTAATGATTTTATTGCAAAAGCTATTAAGATAAAAAGATGAATAGCTTAAAACTAAATAACTTTAATATTGGAAATTTAGAAACCATGACTCTTATGGGAGGAGTAAATGTTCTAGAGTCTGAGCCAATTGTAATGAATGTTGCAGAAAAATTTGCTGAATCCACCCGAGATCTTGATATCAATTGGATTTTTAAGGGCTCATATGACAAAGCAAACCGAAGCTCAATTTCATCTTTCAGAGGACCAGGGATTGAAGAGGGTTTAAGGATGTTAGAAAAAGTTAAATCTGAATTTGAAGTTCCAGTAATTACTGATATTCATGAACCATCTCAAGCCGAACAAGTTGCTGAAGTTAGCGATTTAATTCAGATTCCAGCATTTTTATGTAGGCAAACTGATTTAGTAACTGCTGCAGCTAAAACCAATAAAATTATTCAGTTTAAAAAACCGCAATTTTTGGCAGCCACCGAAATGAAAAATGTTATTGAAAAATGCTCACAAGCTGGCAATAGTAAAATTATTCTCTGTGAGAGAGGAAATTCTTATGGGTACAACAACTTGATAGTTGATATGATTAATTTTCAAATTATGAAAGAGCTTGACGTACCAGTTATATTTGATGCAACTCATTCTCTTCAGCTTCCAGGAGGCCTTGGACATGCTGCTGACGGAAGAAGAGAATATTTACTGCCTTTAGCGAAAGCTGGATTGAGTCAATGTATCGCTGGACTTTTTATTGAAGCGCACCCAGATCCTGACAACGCAAAATGCGATGGTCCATGTGCAATTTCTTGTGATGAAATCCCAAAAGTTGTTTCTCAACTGGCAGCTCTAGATAATTTTATCAAAAATCAAGTTAGAGCTAATTAATGTCAATAATTAGATCTATTCAAGCCATTCAAGTTATTGATTCAAGAGGTACACCCACTGTCTCTTGCAAGATAGTTTTAGAAAACGGTTTAAGCGCTACTGCAATGGTACCAAGTGGGGCATCAACAGGTTCTAGAGAGGCTCTAGAATTGAGAGATGGGTCCGATGCGTTCATGGGGAAGGGAGTTACAAAAGCTGTTACAAATATTCAAGAAATAATAGCTCCTGTATTAATAGGTGTTGATGTTACTAATCAACAGGAAATTGATGAAAAAATGATTGCATTGGATGGCACTTCTTCAAAATCAAAGCTAGGTGCAAATGCTATTTTGGGTGTTTCCCTTGCAGTTCTTAACTTAGCAGCAAAAACTCTTGGTCTGCCTCTTTATAAGTATGTTAATCAAGTTTTTAATGATATCAATGGCGTGAATCTTTCAATGCAAATGCCTGTTCCAATGTTAAATATTATTAATGGTGGAGAACATGCTGACAATAACCTTGATATTCAAGAATTTATGATAATGCCCATTGGAGCTAATAGTTTCTATCAGGCAATGCAATGGTCAACAGAAATATATTCAAATTTAAAAAAACTTCTTCAAACGCAAGGTTTGAGTACCAGCGTGGGTGATGAGGGTGGTTTTGCACCAAACCTTTCATCAAATGACGAGGCGATAGAATTAATCATTAATGCAATTCGAAACAATAAATTAGAAGAAGGTAAAGATGTTGGAATTGCTTTGGATTGCGCTGCCTCAGAATTTTATGATAACGGAATATATAATCTTAAGGGAGAGCAAAAAGAGTTAAATTCAACTGAATTTTCTCAATATCTATCAGAATTAACTAATCAATATCCTATTGTATCTATTGAAGACGGTATGGATGAGAGTGATTTTCAAGGGTGGAATAACCTTACTCAAGTTCTTGGAAACAAATGTCAGCTAGTAGGTGATGACCTATTCGTAACAAATGTTTCTGAGCTTCAAAGAGGTATAGACGAATGTCTTGCAAATTCTATTCTGATAAAATTTAATCAAATTGGAACCATCACTGAAACCATGAAAACTATTCATCTTGGGAATCAACATGGGTTTAAATCAATTATTTCTCATCGATCAGGAGAGACTGAAGATAGTACAATTGCAGATCTTTGTGTTGGACTTGGTACTGGACAAATCAAAACAGGAGCACCTTGCAGATCTGATAGAGTGGCGAAATATAATAGATTATTGTGGATTGAAGCACAGCAATCTGATTTAAATTTTGCAAAAAATGTTATTAGTTAAGACTGTAAATTTTGTTTTATTTTTTTTAATAATTGTTGCTTTGTACAATCTTTTTTTTGGAATCGATAGTAAGAAAAATTTTCAAAGTCTGCAAATTGAAAATCAAGAATTAATAGAAAGGAACGCAGCCCTATCTGAAGAAAATTATATTTTAGAATCTGATATTCAAACTAGACAAAAAAATGATGCTTATGCGGAAAAGTTTGCTAGAGAGGAATTAAATTTAATCTTCGAAGATGAACAATATTTAAATTTTAAAGAAATTAACTCTAATGAACCAAAAAAATAATATTGCAGTCATTATTCCTGCGGCAGGATCAAGCAGTCGTTTTGGTGGAAAAATTCCTAAACAATTTCTAAAAATTGGGAACGAAACAGTTATTGAAAAGTCTGTAAATAAATTCTTAAATATTGAGTTTATTAAAAAAATATACATAGCCATTGATCCAAATGAGACTCTAATAAAATCCCAATCATTCTTTAACCATCCAAAAGTTTCTATTACTCAAGGTGGAAGCACACGAAGTGAATCAGTATATAAGGCAGTTTTAGCTATTGATAATGAAATTGATATTGTTGTTATTCATGACGCAGCAAGGCCTTGGGTAAGCAAAAAGCTTATTGATAAATTAATTTTAGAATTTATGAATGATCAATCAATTCAAGGTTTATATCCAGTTATTTCGATTATCGATTCTTTAAGAATGAAAAAGGATAAAGATTTAATTCCCGTTAATCGAGAAGATTTTTTAACCATTCAGACTCCTCAAATATTTAAAAAAGAATCACTTGAATGTGCACTGAATAAAATGACAAAAGAAAATCTCTCATTTACCGATGAGTCCCAAGCAATGGAAAGAGCTGGTTTTAGAGTTAAAGAAATTCTTGGGGAACAATCCAATCTTAAAATTACTTATGCAGTTGATATTTCTCAAAATATTGAAAATGATTATCGAATTGGTCGAGGTGTAGACTTTCACAAGTTTGAGCCAGGAGAGGGCATAACCCTTGGAAATGTTTTTATAGATTGTAATTTATCTATCGTTGCTCACTCTGATGGAGACATAGTTTTACATGCAATATCTGATGCATTGCTTGGAGCAGGTGGATTGAGAGATATCGGATATTATTTTCCTGACACAGATATAAAAAATAAAGATTTAAGCAGTGTAAAAATTATCGAGGAAACTTTAAATCTGTTAAAGCATAGGGATTTGCAACCACGCAACATTGATTTTGTTGTGGTTTGTGAACATCCAAAAATTCAACCCCATGTAGATGACTTAAAAAAGTCTCTTTCAAAAATCTTAAATATTGATGAAAGTTTTGTTGGTGTAAAAGCAACTACAGCAGAAGGTATGGGAATTATTGGTGAGGGCAATGGAATTGCAGTATTTGCTATTGCATCATTAGAGAATATTCAATGAATATATTGCTCACCAATGATGATGGTTATAAAGCATCAGGAATAACCAAGTTATATGAGGCTTTAAGCAAAGAACATAATGTTTATTTGATTGCTCCAAAAGAAAATTGTAGTGGTATGAGCGCCGCAATTAGTCTCAGGAAGGAAATTGAAGTTAAGGAGATTTCAAAAAATATTTTTTCAGTTGACGGAACTCCTGCTGATTGTTCATATCTCGGGTTATTGTCAGTAATTCCTGATTCTATCGAGATGATTGTTTCAGGAATTAATTTAGGAGCAAATTTAGGAGAGGATATCTTTTATTCTGGTACGGTTGGGGCTGCAATAGCTGGACGAAGGCTAAATTGTGTTCCCGTTGCTTTTTCAGTGACTTCATTTAACCCAAAAAATTTATCGTTTATTACAGAGCAAGCTAATTTAATCGTTAATCAAGTTAGTAAGCTTCCTAACAATAAGAATTTGCTTGTGAATGTTAATTTTCCTGACCTTTCGTTTTCTAAATTAAATGGCACAAAACTTACCGTCATAGGCAAAAGGGGTACTCCCGATACTCCTGATTTTATAAGATCTAATAATTCTTCAAAATTTTATAGTTTTGGTCCGTCAGGGAAAATTCTACCTGATCAAGTAGATACAGATATCCAAGCAATTGAAGATGATTTCATTTCTATATCAATTTTGGATTATAACCTTAGCGTTGATGCTAGCAATTGGAATTATTATAGAGAGGTTTTTGATTGTGAGTAGTTCAGGTTTTACTTTTACAAGAGTGAAAGATCAAATGATTCAAGAATTACTTGATATGGGGATAAAAGATTTTCGAGTTCTTGACTCGTTAAGCCAGGTTCCAAGACATATTTTTTTGGATCAAGCTTTATGGAGTCGAGCTTATGAAAATAGAGCATTAACAATAGGTTATAAACAGACGATTTCTCAACCTTATATTGTTGCTCGAATGACTGAATACTTGCTCGCTCATACAACTCGAAGGGGTAAAGTTTTAAAAAAAGTCCTTGAAATTGGCTCAGGGTGCGGGTATCAATCTGCTGTTTTGTCTCATTTTGCGAATGAAGTGCACGCTATTGAGAGAATCAAGCCATTGGTTATAAAGTCTAGAGAGAATCTTAGAGAGTTAAAAATCAGAAATGTTTTAGTAAGTCATGCTGATGGTTTTGATGGTTGGAAGGATGACAATAAATTTGATGGAATAATATGTGCCGCTGCTCCAAGAGAATATCCAGAGGAGTTAATTGAGTTACTTGAGATAGGGGGTAAATTAGTCATACCAGCTGGTATGGAGGGTCAACAAAGACTCTACGTAATTACAAGAAAAAGTGAAACAGAACATGAGGAATCTATTCATGAGGAGGTTGCGTTTGTTCCAATGCTTCCAGGTATATCCAATGGAGAAATATAAGTGAATGATCAAGTAAAATATTCTCTTGCTGGTTTTTGCATGGGAGTTGCTGAGTTAATACCAGGGATTTCAGGTTCAACTGTTGCGGTAATTTTTAGAATTTATCCAAATCTCATGTCAATCTTGAGTCAACTTAGACCAAAGAATTTTTCTTTAAATCTTTCTTTAACTTCTGAGATATTCCAATTTCGTGTCTCGCTACCACTCATATTTTCAATGTTTGCAGCAATTCTTTTATGCTCAAATTTCATTACATTTATGCTGAATAATCATGAACAGATATTTTTACCCTTATTAGGTTTGCTAATGATGTTTTTATCAATTTATGTAGCAGATTTTTTTAGAGCTTTGTTCAAAAGAATAAATCTAATTATTTTTTTAATTTTAGGTATTTTGATTGGATATATTTTGAAAGAGGTAAATATTAGCTCAGAAGAAGTAACGCCCTTATATTTATTTATGAGTGGATTAATTGCATTTTCATTTTTTCTAATCCCAGGAATTTCTGGAAGTGCTATTTTGGTTGTTTTAGGGGTTTATAGCCCCATAATTCAAGCCATAGCAAATTTCCATCTGTTATTTTTATTTCCATTTGCATTAGGCTGTTTAATTTCACTTTTGACTCTCCCCAAGATAGTTGTATCGCTTTATGCAAAATATGAACAAAGCTTGATATATATTTTTTCTGGTCTAATATTTTCTTCAGGTTATTTTTTACTGTGATTAGCAATTTTAAGAATTACCTAATATTTTTCGCATTGATAATTTCAAGCTGCTCATCAATGAATAGTTTAAAAGAAACTTATCAAAAATTTTTACCCAATGCCCAAACTTCATTTTATATCGTTCAACCTGGTGATTCTCTTTGGTCAATTGCATTAAAATTAAATATTGATCAAAAAGCTCTAATTGCAACAAATAACCTCAGTAAGCCATATGTGATTTATCCAAATCAAAAATTACTTATAAGCGGAGTCGAGAATATAGATTTTGTTTTAGAAAGAGATTCGTCACTGCAATGGCATCATCCCTTAGATAAAAGTTTTCAACCATCAGATATAGCTGATGGATGGATGGTTTTTAGGCAACCCAAAGGAACTCCTATTTTTTCTATAGATAGTGGTAAAGTTGAAGTTGCTGGTCCAGATATACCTGGTTATGGAAATCTAGTGATGATTTCTCACTCAAATAATTATTTAAGTTTGTATGCCCACTGCGACAGAATATTTGTCGAACAGGGCGATGAAGTCAAAAGAGGTTCAATGGTTGCTCATCTAGGGAGTACGGAATCTCCATTCCCTGTACTGAAGTTTCAGCTTCGTAAGAATGGTAAACCAATTCAATCAGAGAAAATAAATTTTATTTTCTAGTCAGGTTCAGCTTCAGACTTAACAAAGTTGCATGTCATTTGTGCAACAACTTCACCTTCAACTTTTAAAGATAGTGGGACAGCTCTTCCTTGCATGGTTCCGGCGACAACACATTTTTCTATGCTTTCCTGCACAATGGATCGTACAGTTTCTGTAAGCTCTTGAACAGTTAGATCTGCAACTTTTACATCATCTTGATCTGAATATGCGAAGAGGGTGTGGGTAAAAAAAAGTAATATAAAGATGATTTTCATAAATTCAAAAGGCCAACCCCGACTTAAACATCGTGGTTGGCATTACAACTTAGTTAAATTTGTATGTTAAATTTAATTGAAAGTTATTAGAGGGGAAATCAATCTGATTTGAAAAATCATTAAAATGATTGTCACTAAAATCGTAATTGTTTTGTGGTCCCATGGAAATTCTAAAATTACTTTCTTTGTATCTTCTTACAAATGCAGATTCGGCTTCATCTTCTTCTGTATCTCTATTCATAAAATAGACAAGTGCTCCAACTGCAAGAAGTGCTGCTGCACCGCCGCCACCGCCGCCACCGTAGCCGCCGCCACCGCCGCCACCACTGCTTCCACTTGAACTATCACCAGAGCCGCCATGATATGAGGCGTAGGTTAATGGTGAAGCAAGAAGACATATAATTAATGCTAAGTTTTTCATGATATTCTCCATTGCGAAGGGTTAAATTATGTTGGGCGTCTAAAATATATAAGATCTAATTGTGTCCAAATAAATCAAGAAGATAGCAAGACAACACCTATAATTAATTTTTGGCGACTATTTTTTATTTTTCAAGTAAAAAATTGAATTATCTTTCCAAAAGATGTTTTTTTTCTTTTATCTCGCCATACTCCTCTGCCTCTGGCAGCTGATCTTTTTCCTCTGTAATGTTTGGCCATATTTCTGAGAGCTCAGCATTAATTTCAATAAAATCAATTTGATCATCTGGCAGTTCATCCTCTGAAAAAATTGCTTCAACTGGGCACTCAGGCTCACATAAAGCACAATCAATACATTCCTCAGGATGGATAACTAAAAAGTTTGGCCCCTCATAAAAACAGTCCACAGGACATACTTCCACACAATCTGTATGCTTACATTTTATACATGCTTCTGTAACTATAAATGCCATTTATTGGTGAAATCTTAGATAGGTTCGATTTTAACAATGAGTTTTAAACAAGTCAGCATCAATTTGATAATATTTAGTTTACTTTTACCAATTTTATAATATACTGTACAAATATACAGTAAAAGATTAAGGAGAGTATTATGTCAGATAAAGATAAAAATTTAAGTGAAGCTATATCTCAAATAGAAAAACAGTTTGGTAAAGGGACTGTGATGAAGATGGGAGATAGAGAAATTATTGATATCCCATCAGTTTCTACAGGTTCACTTGGATTAGATATAGCCTTAGGAATTGGAGGCTTGCCAAAGGGCAGAGTTGTTGAAATTTTTGGTCCAGAATCCTCTGGTAAAACAACATTAACACTCCAAGCAATTGCTGAATGTCAAAAGGCTGGTGGCACCGCAGCATTTATTGATGCTGAACATGCACTTGATCCAAACTATGCTGAGAAATTAGGTGTTAACGTCGATGAGTTACTCCTTTCTCAACCAGATACAGGTGAGCAAGCGCTGGAGGTAACTGACATGCTTGTAAAATCAGGTAGCGTTGATTTGATTGTTGTTGATTCTGTTGCAGCTTTGACGCCTCGGGCAGAAATTGAAGGTGATATGGGCGATCATCACGTTGGTTTGCAAGCGAGACTAATGTCACAAGCACTAAGAAAGATTACAGGAAATATTCAAAGATCGAATGCAATGGTCATATTCATTAATCAGATCAGAATGAAGATAGGAGTCATGTTTGGAAATCCTGAAACAACAACAGGAGGAAATGCTCTTAAATTTTATTCATCTGTTCGTTTAGATATTCGTCGAATAGGGGCAGTTAAAGAGGGTGAAGAAGTTGTTGGTAACGAAACAAGAGTAAAAGTAGTTAAAAACAAGGTATCACCTCCATTCAAGCAAGCTGAATTTCAGATTATGTATGGTGAAGGTATCAATACAGAAGGAGAAATATTAGAGCTTGGCCAAAAACTTGAACTAGTTGAAAAATCTGGTTCTTGGTATAGCCATAATGGAGAAAAAATAGGGCAAGGTAAGGTTAATGCAAGTAAGTTTTTAAGAGAGAATGTCAAAATTAGAGATGCGCTCGTTAAAGAAATAAGAAAAGCATATATACCTTCTGTAAAAAAAACTGCTAAAAAGTAAATCCTAATAACAGTTGGATTTAATATTAATAAACTTATTGGTTATAATATTTGATCAATTTCAAATTAAGAGATTCTTATGTCAAATAATGCTTATATAGTTTCAGCTGTGAGAACAGCTGGGGGAAAGAAAAATGGAAGTCTAAGCCAGTGGCATCCTGCTGATCTAGGTGCAAAAGTGTTAGACGAATTGGTACTACAATCAGGAATTGATCCTGAACTAGTTGATGATGTGATTTTTGGATGTGTTGATCAGGTTGGGGCTCAATCTGGAAACGTAGCAAGAAATGCAATTCTTTCATCTAGTCTTCCTGAGTCAGTTCCAGGCACCTCCGTAGATCGTCAATGTGGATCGTCTCAGCAAGCTATCCACTTTGCAATTCAGGCAGTAATGTCCGGTACTCAAGATGTTGTTATTGGTGGAGGAGTCGAAGTAATGTCCATGGTACCAATTGGGGCGAGTATCAAGGATGGATTCGATGCAGGTCACGGTCTGCCTTTTGATTCAGAAGGAATGAAAGAAAGATATCCAGGTATTTTTTTCTCCCAGTTTAGTGGCGCTGAGCTTATGGCTGAAAGATGGAATCTATCAAGAGAAGATTTGGATAAATTTGCCTTAAGCAGTCATCAAAAAGCAGCTGCGGCGGTTGAGGGAAAATATTTTGATAGAGAGATTCTGCCTGTTCAAGCTAAAAATGCTGAAGGAAAAACAGATATGGTTCTAAATGATGAGGGAATAAGATTTGATGCAAGTTTTGAGGCTCTGTCTGGATTAAATCCAGTAACTGAAGGTGGAGTTATTACCGCAGGAAACGCTAGTCAAATTACAGACGGCGCGGCTGCACTTATGATATGTAATGATGTTGGGCTTAAAAAAGTGAAAGCAGATCCAAGAGCAAGAATTGTTGGAATAAGTGTTGTTGGCGATGATCCAATCTTAATGCTTGGCGGGCCAATCCCAGCCTCTCATAAAGTTTTAAAGGAAACAAAGCTTAAAATTGATGATATTGATCTCTACGAAGTAAATGAAGCATTCGCTCCTGTCCCGCTATCTTGGGCTATTGAATTAAAAGCTGACATTGCAAAATTGAATGTTAATGGTGGAGCTATGGCTTTGGGCCATCCCTTGGGAGCAACAGGAGCTAAATTAATGACAACTCTTCTTCATGAACTTGAACGAACTGATGGCAAATATGGACTTCAGGCTATCTGCGAGGGCGGTGGTACTGCTAACGCAACTATCATAGAGAGGATTTAACTATTTGCTTTTGTAGTGGTCGAAAATAGTTTCAATATCTTCAACCATACTAATAGAACTTTTGCCATCTCTATGCCTCAGCTCTATTTCATTATTTTCAGTATATTGTTTACCAATTATTAAGTTAATTGGAATCCCGATTAACTCAGCATCTTTCATCTTTTTGCCAAAACCATCATTTCTATCATCCAAAATTACTTCATATCCCATAGATAAAAGTTTGTCGTATAGATTTAAGGCAGTTTTTTTAATCTTGTCATCTTTTTCAAACCCTATTGCAATAATATTTACTTCATAGGGAGCAATTGCTTCTGGCCAAACAATGCCTTTTTCATCATGATTTTGTTCTATTGCAGCGGCTACAAGTCTTGATATTCCAATTCCATAACAGCCCATATAAAGGGTTTGTGATTTACCTTCATTATCCAATACGTTAGCATTCATTGCTTCAGCATAAATTTTTCCAAGTTGAAAGATATGCCCAATCTCAATTCCTTTTTTTACTTCTATGATTCCATTGCCATCTGGCGACGGTTTTCCCTCAAGAGAATTAATATCCTCTCCTTCAGTCAGTAAAAGTTCTGAGTTAATCGCAAATTCAGATGAGTTACTTACGGCAATTGTGTCTTCGCCATTTTCAGCAAGAACATGAAATTCTTCAGATGCATCTCCACCAATTGAACCAGAATCTGCTTTTACAATTTTATATTCAAGGCCCAATCTATCAATTATTTTTTTATAAGTTTCCTTAATTAATAGATATGATTCATTTAAAGAATCTTGATTGATATTGAAGCTATAGGAATCTTTCATGAGAAATTCCCTTCCACGCATAACACCATAACGCGGCCTGACTTCATCTCTAAACTTTGTTTGAATTTGATAAAGATTTAACGGCAGTTCTTTGTAACTTTTAACATTGTTTCTTACTAGGTCAGTTATAACTTCTTCATGAGTTGGTCCAAGGCAAAAGTCTCTATCATGTCTGTCTTGAATACGCAGAAGCTCTGGACCCATTTTTTTCCATCTTTGAGTTTCCTCCCATAATTCTCTAGGTTGCACCATAGGCATCAAGACTTCTTGAGCGCCAGATGCGTCCATCTCCTCTCGAACAATATTTTCAATTTTTTTAAGTACTCTTAAACCAAGGGGAAGCCAATTATATATTCCTGAAGTTACTTTTCTAATCATTCCCGCTCTCAACATTAGCTGATGACTAATTACTTCAGCGTCTTGAGGAGTATCCTTGAGAGTGGGTAAAAAAATTTTTGACCACAACATTTTTATATTTGAAATTTCATTTAGTTTATAATTTTATATTTTTTTAGAGACTTATGCCGATTTATGAATATAAATGCTTAAAATGTGAGCATCAATTTGAAGTAATTCAAAGATTTTCAGACAATCCTGTTGAAATTTGTCCAAAGTGCAAAAAAAACAAGGTGAAAAAGTTGATTTCAGCTCCAACTTTTAGGTTAAAGGGTGGTGGTTGGTATGAAACTGATTTTAAAACTGGGTCTAAAAAGAATATAGTAGATACTAAAGATAAAAATGATAGCCAGCCTAAAGATAAAAATAAAAAAACTGATAAATTAAAAAAAAAGAGCTCAGATAAAAAACTTAACCAAGAGAGATAAAAATGCGTTCACATTATTGCGGAAATATTAGTACTTCAGATATTGGAAGCGATATTGAGATTTCTGGATGGGTTCATAAAAGAAGGGATCATGGCGGCGTTATTTTTTTAGACATTCGTGATTTACATGGAATAGTTCAGACTGTCTTTAATCCTAGCTTAAAAAAAGTATTTAAAATCGCAGATTCTTGTAGAAGTGAGTATGTAGTAAATATCAAAGGAAAAGTTAGAAAAAGAATTGATGGAGCAGTAAATCCAAAAATGTTAACTGGTGAGATAGAAATAGAAGCAAGTGATTTATCTATTTTTAGCTCAGCAGTTACTCCTCAGTTTCCATTAGATGATTACCAAGATGTGAATGAGGATATAAGACTTAAATATAGATTTTTAGATTTAAGGCGACCTGATGTCAATCAAAGATTGGTACAGAGATCTAAAATTACCTCAGAAATTAGATCAATTTTAGAAAAAAATAATTTTCATGAAATTGAGACGCCTATTCTTACCAAAGCTACGCCAGAGGGCGCAAGAGATTACCTAGTTCCAAGCAGAGTTCATCCTGGTGAATTTTTTGCTTTGCCGCAATCTCCACAATTATTTAAACAATTACTTATGATCGGTGGTTTAGATAAATACTATCAAATAGCTAAGTGTTTTAGAGATGAGGATTTACGAGCTGATAGGCAGCCAGAATTTACTCAGGTTGATATTGAAGCTTCGTTTGTTTCAACTGAGGATATAATTAAAATCGGAGAGGAATTAGTTATATCTTTACTATCAAAATTTACAGATTACAAAAAGACCTCTGTTCCCAGAATTTCATATGCTGAATCCATAGAAAAGTATGGATGCGATAAACCCGATCTCAGGATTCCTTTGCAATTAAAAGATATTGCTGAGCTTGTAAAGGATGAGGAATTTAAAGTGTTTTCTGGCCCTGCAAATGACCCTGCATCCAGAGTGGTTGCATTGAAAGTACCAGATGCTGCGTCAATGACAAGAAAAAAAATTGATCAATATACTGACTATGTCGGTAAGTTAGGAGCGAAGGGTTTGGCATATATCAAAGTAGTTGAGCTTGATTCAGATAACGGACTGCAATCACCTATTCTTAAATTTTTAAAGAAAGAAACAGTTGATTCAATACTTAGTAATTTAGATGCAAAAAATAATGACATTATTTTTTTTGGGGCTGGAAATGCAAAAATTGTAAATTTATCAATGAGCTCATTAATTAAAAGTATTGGAGAAGATATGAATTTAACAACTTCTTCTTGGGCGCCATGTTGGATTGTTGACTTTCCAATGTTTGAAAGAAATAAAGATAATAATTTGACTTCATTGCATCATCCTTTTACCCTGCCAGCTGTCTCAGTAAGTGAACTAAAGGATGATCCAGATAACGCTTTGGCATGTGCTTATGATTTTGTATTGAATGGTTATGAGCTCGGAGGTGGGTCTTTGAGAGTTTATGAACCCTCCATGCAAAAAGAGATCTTTAGTATATTGGGAATTTCTAACGAAGAAGCCAATGAGAAATTTGGATTTTTATTATCTGCCTTGTCCTCAGGATGTCCTCCTCATGGCGGTATCGCATTTGGTTTGGATAGAATAATTATGCTGTTATCTGATACGACTAATATTCGCGACGTTATAGCATTTCCCAAGACTCAAAGCGCTTCATGTTTGCTAACAGAAGCTCCAAGTGTAGTATCTAATGATCAGCTCGATGAGCTTAATATTTCCTCAACCTCAAAAAAGGACTAACCAATGGCTGGGCATTCCAAATGGGCTAATATAAAACACCGTAAGGCTAGGCAGGATGCTTCTAGAGGCAAAATTTGGACTAAAGTGATTCGAGAGATTACTGTTGCTGCCAAAGGTGGACCAGATCCTGCAGATAATCCTAGACTCAGATTAGCGCTTGATAAGGCAAATGCAGCAAATATGCCCAAAGATACTATTAAGCGAGCTATTCAAAAGGGTTCTGGAACTGGAGAAATGGGCGTCCTTGAAGAATTAATTTTTGAGGGTTATGGTCCTAATGGAGTAGCTATTCTTGTTGAAACAATGACAGATAATCGAAATAGAACAGTTGCTGACGTTCGTCATGCCTTTACAAAATTTGGAGGTAACATGGGAACTGATGGATCAGTTGCATATCTTTTTAACAAGTTAGGAATAGTTCATGTAGATCTATCTTATGAGGAAGATCAAATTATGGAAATAGCTCTAGATGAAGGTGCAGATGACTTTAGCAAACAAGATGACTATTATGAAATTATTACTTCTCAGGGAAACTTATCTAAAATTGTTGAGGCTTTTAAGAACAAAAATATCGAACCATTATTGGCTGAAAATACTATGCGGGCAGATACTTTAGTTAACCTAGATCAGGAATCCTCAGAAAAGGTTTTAAAGATTATGAATTTTATGGATGACCTTGACGATGTTCAGGAGGTTCATACAAATGCAGAGTTTCCAGATGACTTTAGCATTGACGAATAATTATGGCCATTAATTCAAGAACCAAAGGCGCTAATTTTGAAAGAGAGATTGGAAACCTTCTTGTTGAGCAGCTTGACTTAAAACAGCCAGTCAAAAGAATTTTGGAGCAAACCCGTACAAAAGAATTACCCGATCTAAAGCTAGGTAGGTGGTGTTTAGAATGTAAAAGATATGGTGATGGAGCTGAGCCATCTCAAGAATGGTGGGATCAAGTTTTATCGGCCACTGGAGAAGGAGAATTTCCTGCTTTAATCTATAAATTTAATCGAAGACCAATCAAAGTTAGAGTTCTCGCTGGAACTTTAATACCAGAACTTGATTTTTCTCCCATAACAATTGATCTAATGTGGGATGATTTTGTAGAAATTCTTCGTTACCTTTTTCAAGTAGACATTGAGCAACATGAATCCTCGGTTCAAGTGTAACGATTTCTTGTGCAGAGTCTTTGTTGAAGATACTGATTTTCAGGGCGTTGTATATTATGCAAACTATCTAAAATATTTAGAAAGAGCAAGGTCTCAATTTTTAATTGAAAATAATCTATCTCAAGTTGATGCGAAGACTCACGGCAATGAGTTATATGTTGTTAAATCTGTTTCTCTTTCATATTTTCACCCAGCTAAATTAGAGGACGAGCTTATTATCAAAACTGAAATAGAGCTAACTAGCAAAGCAAGAACAAAATTTTTTCAATCTGTTTTAAACAAAAAAAATGATACACTCATTTGCGAGGGGGTTGTTGAGGTATGCTATATAGATAATAACTCAGGTAGGCCTATAGTATTCCCCGATCGTTTATTAAACTTGTTTAAAAATTAGGATGGATGATTTTTCAATAATAGAATTATTTCTTCAAGCCAGTTTGGTTGTTCAAGCTGTAATGGTTTTATTGCTTGTTGTTTCAATTATTTCTTGGATTGTTATTTTTGAAAGATACTTTAATTTAAATCGCATCAAAGAAGCCAATAAGATATTTGAGGAACAGTTTTGGTCTGGAAAAGACCTTCATGAAATTCATCAAAGCATTGAAGAGCTCTCAAATGAAGAATTAATAGGTTCTTTAAGAGTTTTTAAGAGTGGGTTTGATGAATTTTTAAGACTGAGTGATGGTAAAAAAATTACAATAGAAGATTTAGAAAGTGTTAATAGAGCAATCAGAGTTTCTTTAGCGAGAGAAGAGGAGTCACTAATGTATCATCTTCCTTTTTTAGCTAACGCTGGTTCAGTCAGTCCATATGTTGGATTATTTGGAACAGTTTGGGGAATTATTAATTCATTTCAGGGTCTTTCAGATGCTACTCAAGCAACCATAAACGCAGTCGCTCCAGGAATTTCAGAAGCACTAGTTGCAACTGCTCTTGGATTATTTGCAGCAATTCCAGCAGTGGTTGCTTACAATAGATTTGCATCTGAATCAGATACTCAACTTCAACAATCATCTATATTTGGTGAGGAGTTAGCAAGTATTCTCTACAGACAAACCGTTAAAGCAAAACTTTGATATACAGAATAGGTAAAAGAAAGAAGTTAAATGCAGATATTAATGTAGTCCCATACATTGATGTGATGCTTGTTCTTTTAATAATTTTCATGGTTCTCTCTCCGCTATTAATTCAGGGAATTGAAGTTAATCTTCCTAAAACTGATACTACAAAAATGTCTATTTCGAGCGAACCTCTCGTGATATCAATCGATAACGAGGGAGAATATTATATTAATTTGGGAGAAGAACAGCTACCGATTTCTCTTAAAGAGCTAAAAAATAAAGCTGAAATTATTTTTCAAGCTAATCCGGAAATAGAAATAGTCTTTAAAAGCGATGCAAATGTGCCTTTTGATTTTGTTGCCAAGGGCATGGCGAGCATTCAGAGTCTGGGAATTGAAAAAATAGGAATTATAACCTCTGGCTATGATAGTTAATCAAAGATATTTAGAAGCATCAGTATTTTCTTTTTGTATTCATGCAGCTATTTTTCTATATTTGTATGGCTCATTTAATTCTGATACATCTCAGACAATCTTAATTTCTAAACCTCTTCAAATAGAATTGAAATTTGATTTACCTAACAAGACAAAAAAACAGATTCCCTCTCTGCCAGAAATTAATTCAGCGAAAATTAATGAACCGAAGAAAGAACTAATATATTCAAAAATATCAGACACAATCCCAGCTTCTTCAAAAAATTTACTAATTGAATCAAGTATCTCTGAGCTTTTATCGGAAGAAAGCGAGATTGAAATTAGTAAGGAGCAGAAAGAAATTTCAATGTATGCCCAGCAAATAATTGCGACCATTGAAAATGCCTGGATTAAACCAAAAAATATTCCCCAGGGCTTAATTGCTAACTTAAGACTTACAATTCGTCCCTCAGGCAGAATAATAAAAGCAGATCTTATTAAGAGCAGTGGAAATATTCGGTTTGATAATTCAGCACTTCAAGCTGTCAGAAGGGTTGAAACATTTAATTTTTTCAATTCAATTTCAAAATCTTTATTTGAAAAGGAATTTCAAAAGATTTCAATTAGCTTTAATCCATCGTGAAAATTAAACTTTTAATGTTTACCACAATATTGTTCCCAACATTATGCTTTGGAGAGTTATTTTTAGAAATTACCAAGGGCTCTGAAGATCCATATAAAGTTGCAATGATTCCATTTGAAGGTAATTCTAGACTTTCAAAAGAACTCAACTTCATAATGCAGAATGATCTTATTCGCACTGGAGAATTTTCGATTCTTGATGAAAAATTACTCTTACCAATTCAAATAATTGATGATGAGCTTGTCTACAACGATTGGAAATTATTAGGAATGGATTATTTAGTAACAGGAAAAATTATTAAAACTAATAATTCGTTAGATATTAATTATGAAATTTATGACATTCATAAAAAAAGAAAGATTAGAAGTTCTAAAGTTTTTGGCATACCCAATCAAATTAGACAGCTTGCGCATTATACGAGCGATGGAATTTATGAATCTATTACAGGTATAAAAGGTATTGCAGCTACTAGACTTTTATATGTAAATGAGATTAAAGACTCCAAATCAGTTTCTATTTATAAACTTATGCTTGCTGATTCAGATGGTAAAAATGAAAAGAATTTGTTAACAAGCACAGAACCTATTATTTCTCCGTCATGGTCTCCGGATGGTAAGAAGGTAGCTTATGTCTCATTTGAAACAGGTATGGCAAAGGTTTTTATTCAAGATATTTCCTCTGGAAAGAGGGAGGCAGTCCTTTCAAAAGATACTCAAATCAGCTCACCTTCGTGGTCGCCAGATGGAAAATACCTATCCTTAACACTTTATCAAGACGGTAATGCAGAAATCTATATCTTACGATTGAAAGATAGAACGCTAACAAGAATGACTAAGCAATATTCAATAGATACAGAGTCATCTTGGTCTCCAAAAGGAAATAAAATATTATTTACAAGCGGTCGATCTGGCTCACCGCAAATTTATGAATTGGATCTAAGAAAATTAAATCCAAAAGCAAAACGTTTATCCTTTGAGGGATCGTATAATGCAAAAGCGTCATATCTTCCAAAAGAGGAAGGTATTATTTTTGTACATCGAGCTGATGACGGCTTATTTCATATTGCTCTCAAGTATAAAAAAGAGAACTTTATCAGAATATTAACTGAAGCTAAGTTGGATGAGTCGCCTAGTGTTGCTCCGAACGGTAATATGGTAATCTATGGAATTAAAGAAGGAGATTTGAGCATGCTTGCAGGATTCAGCCTCAGTGGAGCAAGGTTTAAACTGCCTGCATCACTAGGAGAGGTGAGGGAGCCCGCCTGGTCAAACTTTTTAAGGTAACTTACATTTTTACGGAACAAATATTATGAAAAGATCGTTAAATACATTTTTTGCATTATCAACTTTATTGATCTTTGTTGGGTGTAGCTCATTGCAAGTAACAGAAGAATCAGTAGCAAACCAAAGTGTTGCTGGAGTATCTATTTCCTCAAAATCAACAGCTACTCAAGCTGTGCTTGCTAACGCAGTGGTTTATTTCGAGTATGATAAATTTAATCTTACAGCCAAATCTATACAAGCTTTGAAGGGAGTGAGTGATTTGATGCAAAGAAATTCAAAAATTACTCTTTCAATTGAAGGTCATGCTGATGAAAGAGGCACAAGAGAATATAACTTAGCTTTAGGTCAAAGGCGTGCTGAGTCAGTAGCTGATTATTTAATTTCAAATGGTGTTAAAAAAAATAGATTGAGTGTAAAAAGTTATGGAGAAGAAAGACCATTAGCTTTGGGTTCTAACAATTCTGCTTGGTCAAAAAATAGAAGAGTTGAGCTTAAATAGTTTTTCTTAGATGAAAATTTTTATTGCTTTTTTGATAGCAATTCCCATATCTGTAAGTGCTCAGGAGGTCGATGCCTCAGACATCCTATTTTTAAAAATTCAAGAACTTGAGGGAGAGATTGCTACTTTGAGGAGTGAACTTGAGTCACAGGGATACCTTTTAGAAAAATTATTAAGTGAAGAAATTGACCAAGAGAGTAGTGAAAACAATATTGATAATTCAGCTTCATCTAACTCTGAAATCTTTAGATTCGAAGGCATAAATGATTCAAAAAGTATTGACGAGGTTTATGATGAGGGCATAGCTTTTTTAAACGAAAAAGATTATAAAAATGCTAAGCAATCATTTAACTATTTAGCTGATAACTTTGATGATCAAGAGAAGATACCCCTGAGTCTCTTTTGGCTTGGTGAGATTTCCTTGCTAGAATCTAATCTTGAAGAAAGCGAGCAATTTTTTCAAAGACTGGCTGCAAATTTTCCTGATCATTGGAGAACACCATTAGCTCATAAAAAAATTGGAGATATTTTGATGATGTCTGGTGAATTAAGTGCTGCAAAAATTAAATATCAATACGTTATTCAATCATTTCCAGAAAATTCTGCTTCTTCTTTAGCCTTGCAGTTATTGGAAAATATGGAATAATCACCCTTTTTATGGAATCCTTTTTTGGGTCGCTAGCTCAGCTGGTAGAGCAGTTCGCTTTTAACGAATTGGTCACAGGTTCGAATCCTGTGCGACCCACCATTTAGTCAAAAATTTATTAAGTTTTTATAAATGAGCTCAATCAAAATATTTTTCGAAAGAGTCTCGTTATCTTTTACAAAAAATTCTGCTATTGCAGGATTTTTTTTCTTCTTAGTTTTATGTTCTTGGTATATCTTGCGACCTGTTAGAAATGAAATGGCAGTTCAAAACTCTGACATTCTTCCATACTTGTTGGGTTTAGGGGCATTAGTGATGTTGCTTTTAAATCCAATTTATTCATGGCTTGCTTCTCGTAAAAATCTTAAGAGCGTACTTATAGGATGCTACTCGTTTTTTATCATTAATTTATTTCTATTTATCATTTTATGGGAGTTTTTTGGCCTTTCAGGAGCTATTTGGCTAAGTAGAATTTTTTATGTTTGGTGTAATGTATATTCTTTTTTTGTAGTCTCAATTTTTTGGGTTGTAATCATTAATTTATTTAGAGGTGATGGGGCAACAAATGTTTTTGGAGTTATTGCAGCAGGCGGATCAATAGGAGCATTTTTAGGCTCAGAAATTTCAAAGCAATTAGCAGCAACATTTAATGAATCGGGAATCATTTTTTTTACATTAATAGCGATATTTTTTCTCATATCAGCCTTGATAACTGGATTAATTTTATTAAATCGGCTTTCATCTGTAGAGGGTATTAATGAAGCAGCTGGAGGCAATAGTTTTGACGGTTTTAAAAACTTGATTTCCTCTGCCCAAATTAGATCAATTGGTCTGTATATGTATTTGTGGACAGCAATGATGACAATTCATTGGATAACATCAATTCAAATTATTAATTCTTGGTCGTCAGACGGAGGAGATAGAATAATTTTTTTTAGTAATATTGAGCAAACGGTAACTTTACTTACGCTTATTACGCAATTTTTTCTTACCTCTACAATTATAAGGCTTGCAACGCCAAGAATCATTTTAATGTTTTATGGGGTAATTTTTATTGGAGCCTTCGCTGGTTATTTCTTGTATCCCACGATTGAATATGTCTTTGGTATAACTATTATTTTACGAATTTTTGAATATGGAATAAATAAACCAACAAGAGAAGTCGTATTTAGTTACTTAAAGAAAATGGATCGTTACAAATCCTCGGTTATGTTTGATACTTTTTTAGTAAGAATGGGCGACTTTTCTGGCAGTGGTTTCATATCTATATTCTCTAAAACTTTTGGAATTACATTTTCTTACATACCATTAATAGCGATTCCTTTTGCAGCAATTCTTGCATTCTTGGGATTAAAAATTGCTCCAAAGGATAAGATACCCTCTTAAAGACCCTTTTTATTGGCAATTCTTTCTTTTGCATATTTTATTTTTGTAAGAATTGTTTCTGAGGTTTGAAAAGAGTGACCAGATAAACCAAATGCAAATTGAAATTGATTCAATGCGTTTTGAAAATCTCCAATAAGTAAATAATATTCTCCTTTACTTAAATGATAACCAACAATATTTTTGCCAGCTCTTTGAATTTCAGAAAGTTGCATCCAAATGCTTGGATCTTTGTTCTTTTTGATAAGAAGATCTCTCAGGATTTCTTCAGCTCTTATTGATTCATTTTGTGCGCTTAAAATTTGAGCTTTTACTATCGATGCCGGAAAATTCCTTGGAGATATTCTCAATACTTCTTCTATAGATTGATCTGCTTTTTCATATTCTTGAGCAGATAGAAATATTTCTGCTTTTGTAATATTTAATATTAAATTTTTAGGAAATTTTTCTAATAATTTATTATTTAAATTTATTGCCTCCTGAAAATTTCCACTTGATTTCAGTGAAGCAATATATGCAAAGGTATTTTCATTTGAAGGATTATTTTGATGTATTGTTTCAAAATACCTCTTAGCTGCCTGAGGAGATGAGGAATTGTATCTAGCTTTTAATTTTCCTTTTACCAATTCAAAATTTAAAGTATTTTTTTTACCTCCTGTAATTTCTAGTTGATCTGCAGCATTAAAAGCATCACTTATGCGTGTTGATGTTATTGGATGCGTTAGCAAGAATTCAGGGGGATTATCACCAGACAATTTACGAATTTTTGCCATATTTTCAAACATTTCACCCATTGCTTTAGGGTCATAACCAGCTGAAATAATGTTGTTAAATCCATATCTATCTGCTTCACGTTCAAATATTCGATTGTATCTAAGTTGTTGTTGAGCTAGCGCAGCTGGACCAGTAATAAAGGCTGTGGGATTGTTGGAAACTATAGCTAAGGCTATGGCTGATATCATGACCAAGGAAGATGCTAAGTTAGAGTCTCTGCCGCGCAACACGTTTCTAGCAAAATGCCTTTGACTTAAATGCGCTAATTCGTGACCTAAAACTGAGGCAAGCTGCGCCTCATTATCAGCATTTAAAAATAAACCGCCATTTACTCCAATTATTCCTCCAGGTGCTGCAAAAGCATTTAGTGATTTATCATCAATTAAAACAATTGAAAATTCTCTATCCTCAACTTGAGAGGTTTCAGAAAGTCTGTAGACGAGAAGCTCAGTGTATTCTTGAATAATCGGATCATAAATAAGAGGTGCTTGAGCATATACTTGCTCCAAGAATCCTTGACCCAAGATTCTTTCTTGCTCTAGGGATATGACTCCAGATACTCTATCACCTAATTCTGGTAGATTTAGGTCTTTGTTTTGTGCAAATAAAGCTAAAGGGGTTAAAAGTAAAATCAGAAGATTAATTTTATGAAGCATTTCTTAAATTTAATGAATTGATTGAAAGCTTACACTATTAAGTAATTTCAATTAACATACCATTTTAATGACAAAATTAAATATAAAAAGTGCTTGAAGATTTAAATAATTTATTAAAAAAAATCTTTTCAAACGAGGAGACCTTAGTTTTTGCCATTCTTTTGGTAATTGCTTTTTTAATTCTATTCTTTTTGGGTAATATTCTCACTCCTTTCTTGATAAGTATTATTTTTGCATATTTACTAGTTGGATTACAGAAAAGGTTTGAGATTGCGGGTCTAAGCAGTAACTTGTCATTAATATTTACCTATGGATTATTCTTATTGGTAGGTATTGCATTAATTCTTTGGCTTGTTCCACTTGTTTATCAACAAACTCAATCATTAATTATAGAAATACCGAAGTGGGTAAATTCTTCAATGATCTTTATCCAAAATATACCTCAAAAGTACCCT
The DNA here is from genome assembly GCA_902627055.1 of uncultured SAR86 cluster bacterium. Lineage (GTDB taxonomy): Bacteria > Pseudomonadota > Gammaproteobacteria > Magnimaribacterales > D2472 > D2472. The sequence goes on from CACOHS010000007.1 coordinate 38,783, forward strand.
GATTTAATTTCTTCAGATCAAATCACAGCATTTTTAGAGAGCCTTTCAGGACAAATCACAGACATCTCACAAAACTTTCTTCAAGCTTCAATAGCTGGAATACAGAACACTGCAACAGTAGCTATAAACTTAATACTTTTTCCAATTCTAGTTTTTTTCTTTTTATTTGATAGGGCTGACATAATTTCTGGTTTTCTTAATATTCTTCCGAAAGAAAGAGAGATGCTTAAAAATGTATGGATTGAAATGGATGTTCAATTAAGCAACTATACAAGAGGTAAGGCAATTGAAATTGTGATAGTAGGCTGTGCTGCAGCTGTTACATTTATCCTCTTCGGATTGGAATACATTGCTCTTTTATCTGTTTTAGTAGGTTTCTCTGTGCTAATTCCATTTATAGGTGCATTTGCAGTAACAATTCCTGTTGCAGCAGTTGGCCTGCTGCAATTTGGATTTACTTTTGATTTTTGGTTATTGATAGGTGCATATGTACTGTTACAGATTTTAGATGGATATCTACTAGCTCCTTTATTGTTTTCAGATGCTGTTAAATTGCATCCAGTAGTTATCATGCTAGCGGTATTTGTTTTTGGCGGGTTATTTGGTTTTTGGGGAATTTTCTTTGCCATTCCAATTGCAACTTTGATTAAAGCCATTTGGAATTCTTGGCCTAAACAAATTAATTAAATTATCTTATTGAGCAAGCTCCATCACTGCATCGAGGACTTCAGCAACGTGACCCTTCACTTTTACACCTCTCCACTCTTTAATCACATTACCTTTTGTATTGATAATGAATGTACTTCTATCAACTCCCATATATTCTCTGCCGTACATTGATTTTAGTTTCATTACATCAAACGCTTTGCAAACTTTTTCATCTGGATCTGATAAAAGCTCAAATGGAAAATTTTGTTTAGATTTAAAATTCTCATGAGACTTAATTGATTCTCTGGAAACTCCTAATATTTCAGTATCTAACTTTTTAAATTTTTTGTAACTGTCTCTAAACTCTTGACCTTCAGTAGTACAGCCTGGAGTAGAATCTTTTGGATAAAAATATATTACTAAGTTTTGATTTTGAAACGTATCATTTGAAATAGTTTTATTACTCGTTGCCTCTGCCTTAAATTTAGGACATTTTTTTCCTTCTAGATTTTTAGCCATAATTTCCTTAAAAAAGTGTATAGTTTTATTCTTTACTGAAAACAATGATGATGCAACCCCTTAAAGGAAGTTTTGTAGCTTTAGTGACCCCAATGTTTCCTGATGGTGGTTTGGATTACGAATCTTTAAAAAATCTTATTGAGTGGCAAATCAAAGATGGTATAAGTGGCATTGTTTCTGTCGGAACAACCGGTGAATCGGCTACTGTCAATGTAAAAGAGCACTTAGAAATTATTGAAAAGACAATTGAATATACAAATGGAAGAGTGCCTGTCATTGCAGGAACAGGTGCTAATTCAACTCAGGAAGCCATTGAGTTAACCAAAACAGCTAGTAGCCTCGGTGCTGATTACGCGTTGATTGTTACGCCTTATTATAATAAACCTAATCAAGACGGACTTCTAAAGCATTATTTTAAAATAGCAAATGAAGTAGATATTCCCCAAATTTTATATAATGTTCCTTCTAGGACATCATGCGATCTGATACCTGAAACAGTCTTACGCTTATCTGAACATCCAAATATTATAGGTATAAAAGAGGCGGTAGATGATGAGCAAAGGATGGATGAATTGCTTTCGATATCAAAAAAATTAAAAGATAAAAAAAACTTTTCGATATTGTCTGGAGACGATCCAACTTTTAATAATTTTATGTCAAAGGGAGCAGATGGAGTGATTTCAGTTGCTGCAAATATTATCCCCGAGGCTATTTCTAAAATTTGTATTTTTAATCTGAACAAAGAATTCACCAAGGCAATCGATTTAAACCAAAAATATTTAAATTTATATAATCTTTTATTCGTCCAATCCAATCCAATACCTGTAAAATGGGCATTAGGAAAAATGAATAAAATTGAATCAGGTATTAGATTACCACTCGTTTCTTTAAATGAAGCTTTTCATGAAGAAATTTCTGAAGAAATGTCAAAATTAAATTTAATATGAAAAACTTTAATGTTATTTTTTCTTTTTTATTTATAAATTCGCTTATTGGTTGTTCATATATAACTGGACCAGATGGCTTTTTCCCAGAAACTAAAAATGATTTTTTTAATGAGAAACTTTCTGATGACCTTGAACTACCAGAGAATAAAAACACAAATATAAATAAGGATGATCATTATCCACCAATTGGATTAAGTGATAATTTTGTAGAGGCTCAAAACATCCCAGCTCCCAGGCAAATTTTTTCTTCGGGTGAATCAAATGAAATTCAACTTCGAAGGTTGGGAGAGCTTATGTGGGTCTATGTGGAGACTCTTCCCTCAACATCATGGCCTATTGCTAAAAATTACTTTGAAGCTTTGTCTTTAAATATTATTGATGCGAACCCTGATAAAGGAATAATGATTGTTGAATTCTCTGATGATGTAAATTTTAAAGTTACTGTTGAACATGGCATTAAGGAGGCATCAACCGAAATATTTCTTTCAACATTTTCTTCAAATGAATCTGAAACTTTGGAGCAAGATCCAGATTTTATACAAAATCAATTAAGTGATATTGTGCAATTTTTTGCAAGTTCAGTTTCTTCTTTCTCTGGAACTTCACTTGCAGCACAGAATTTAAATGATCGAAAGAAAACTAAAATTTTTAATTTAAATGATCAAACAATTATAGAATTAAATCTTGGATTTGATCGAGCGTGGTCGGCGGTAAGCAGAGCATTAGATGCAGGAAAAATTACCTCGAATGACATTGACAGAGATAATGGACTATTTTTTGTAAGTTATGCTATGGAAAAAGAAGAAGAGGGTTGGTTTTCTTTTCTAAATTTTAGTAATGATGAAAATGATAGCTCATTGTTGCTTGGGGAAGAAGCTGAATTTAAAATAAAACTTGAAGTTTTAAATGGAAAAACTAATATCTATGTAGAGGCTTTAGACGGCTCCAAAGAAGAAGCTGAAGCTCTTATATCAAAAATTAATGAATTACTAAGTTAAAAATTATGGAAAAAATATCTCAAATTACTACAGGAAAAGCTAAGTCATTATTCACAACTAATGAACCTGATCAATTAATAATGGAGTTTAGAGATGATACATCTGCATTTGACGGAAAAAAAATTGAGGCTTTGGATAATAAAGGTAAGGTTAATAATCAATTCAATGCATTTGTCATGGAGTTTCTTGCTTCAAAAGGGATTGAAACACATTTTATAAAATTATTATCTAATCATGAATCTCTTGTTTATAAGTTAGAGATGTTTCCAATCGAATGTGTTGTAAGAAATAGAGCAACAGGCTCACTTTGTAAGAGATTGGGAATTGAAGACGGTTTAATTCTTGATCCGCCCTTATTTGAGTTCTTTTTAAAAGATGACGATCTTGGCGACCCTTTAATCAATGATCATCATATTGAATCATTTGGCTGGGCTACTCAAGAAGATGCGGATGCAATGAGAGATTTAACTCTAAAAATAAATGATATTTTAGTTGATTTTTTTATGGAAGCTAATTTGATTTTGGTTGACTATAAATTAGAGTTTGGAAAATTTGAAGGGAAGATGTTGCTTGCTGACGAGTTTACCCCTGACGGTTGCCGTCTTTGGGATAAAGATACGCTTACAAAAATGGATAAAGATAGATTTCGTCAAGATCTTGGGAATGTTATCGAAACATATGGAGAAGTTGGCGAACGCCTCGGCATGCAAATTAAACTTGACTAATTTACTCAGGTATTGATAATACCTGCATGAATTTCACAACTAAAAGCCATTATGCAGTAAATGCTTTGGCAGACTTAGAATATCTCTCTGCTAAAGATTCTCCTGTTGCTTTAAGAGATATTGCAACTAGGCAGGGTATAAATCTGACGTATCTTGAGCAATTGTTCAGAAAACTCAGAATAGCGGGTATTGTAAAGAGCGTAAGAGGTAGAAATGGTGGATATGTATATGCCGCAAACCCTAATACCATTAGCATCAAAAAAATAATGGAGGCAGTTGAAGAGAATCTAGACTCAACCAATTGCTCAGGAACTTCAACATGTCATTTTGGAAGTAAATGTAATTCTCATAAGCTGTGGGACGATTTAAATAATGTGGTTGATAATTTTTTAAGTGAAATATCTATATTAGATCTTGTAGAAAAGCCAAAAAGGCCCCATATAGTACTAAAGGAAATTCAATCATGAGTACTAAAGTTACATTACCTATATATATGGATTATGCATCTACAACACCTGTTGATCCTAGGGTTGCAAAAAAAATATCTGACCATTTAACTTTAGATGGTAACTTTGGAAATCCTGCATCTCGCTCACATAGATTTGGTTGGAAAGCTGAGGAGTCTGTTGAGGAAGCACGATCTCATGTAGCAAATTTAGTTGGTTGCGACCCAAGAGAAATAGTTTGGACATCTGGTGCAACCGAAGCGGACAATTTAGCAATTAAAGGAATTGCAAATTTTTATCAATCAAAAGGAAAGCATATTATTACCTCTAAAATTGAGCACAAAGCTGTTTTAGATCCCTGCAGACAATTAGAAAGAGATGGTTTCGAGGTAACTTACCTAGAGCCAAACGAAGGAGGTCTAATAACTGACGAAGCAGTTCTAGATGCAATAAGAGAGGATACTGTATTGATTTCAATCATGCATATTAATAATGAACTAGGTACCATTAATGATCTTGAGAGTATTGGTAAAATAGCTCGAGAAAAAGGAATATTTTTTCATGTAGACGCTGCCCAAAGCACAGGTAAAGTTCCAATTGATTTAAGTACCCTTCCTGTTGATTTGATGTCATTTTCAGCTCATAAAACATATGGCCCAAAAGGAGTTGGAGCACTATTTGTTCGAAGAAAGCCCCGAGTAAGGATTGAAGCTCAAATGCATGGCGGAGGTCACGAAAGAGGTATGCGATCTGGCACTTTGGCTACCCATCAGATTGTAGGAATGGGAGAAGCGTTTAGAATCGCAAAAGAGGAGATGGATGAGGATACAAAAAAGATACAGTCCTTGCATAATAAGTTTTATGATTCTATTTCCAAGATTGAAGAAATCTATGTTAATGGCGATATGGATAATAAAGTAAGCAATATTTTAAATATTAGTTTTGCCTACGTCGAGGGAGAATCATTAATTATGGCTTTAAAAGATATAGCTGTATCCTCAGGATCAGCTTGTACCTCTGCAAGTTTGGAGCCATCCTATGTTCTTAGAGCGCTTGGAAGAAAAGATGAGCTTGCCTCAAGCTCAATACGTTTCTCTTTTGGAAGATTTACCACTGAAGAAGATGTTGATTACACATTATCTTTAATTAACCATTCTGTTGACAGACTAAGAGAGTTGTCTCCATTATGGGAAATGTATCTCGATGGCATTGATCTAGATACAGTTGAATGGCAAACCCATTAAATATTGGGAGGTATTTATGGCATATAGTAAAAAAGTAATTGATAAGTTTGAAAAAACATTAAATGAACCTGAAAAATTTAATGTTGGAAGGTTTGATCCTAAAGAAGTAAATGTAGGCACCGGAATGGTTGGTGCACCTGCATGCGGCGATGTTATGAAATTGCAAATAAAGTGTGAATCTAAAGGTAACACTCACGTTATTAAAGATGTTAAATTCAAAACATATGGCTGCGGTTCAGCCATTGCATCATCAAGTGAAATAGTTGACATGCTTATTGGTAAAACTCTTGAGGAAGCAAGAGAAATAAAGAATGTCGAAATTGCTGAGGCACTAGAGCTTCCCCCAATAAAAATTCATTGTTCAGTTTTAGCAGAAGATTCTATTAGACAAGCAATAGATGATTTCGAGCAAAAGCAGTAGTTAAATATGGATAAATTTAAGCCTGAACAACTCCAGTTTTCCGACGTCGCGATTTCTCATTTCTCTGGACTGCTTAAAAAAGAAGATGGGAACAAATCAATTAGAATTGGTGTTAAGAAGGCTGGTTGTTCAGGATATGAATATTTTTTTGAATATGCAGAAATCCAGGACGAAGATGACACACTCATAAAACATGACGATTGTACATTTTTAATTGATCCTAAAAGTTTTGAATTTTTAAAAGGAAGTAAAGTTGATTACGAAGAAGATGGTTTTAACAAAGGCATTAAATTCTATAATCCAAATGCAACTGCAGTATGTGGCTGTGGTGAAAGTTTTAGTATTGAAAAAAAGCAAAATTCAGATTCTGAAGTTACTTCACAAGTAAAAAAAAAATAAAAATTTTACCTCACGACGAATATTGTCCTGATGGTATAACCATTGAAGCTCTCCCCGACGAAAGTATTTTGGAGGCTTGTTTAAGAAATAATATAAAAATAGAGCATGCATGCGAAATGTCATGTGCATGTACAACATGCCATATAGTTGTTGAGGAAGGATTTAATAATCTTGAAGATGCCTCTGACGATGAAGAGGATCTCCTTGATAAAGCATGGGGACTAGAGCCTAATTCAAGATTAGGTTGTCAGGTTTATCCTAAAGATGAATTAACTGTAATTAAGATCCCAAAATATACCATAAATATGGTTTCAGAGGACCATTGATGGAAATTGATTGGTCAGATATTCAGGAAATAGCAATAGAGCTATCTGAAAATTTTCCCAATATTGATCCTCAATGGATCAGTTTTCCAGATTTACATAAAAAAATATGTAATTTAGATTGCTTTAAAGGTGATCCAAATAGCTCGAATGAAAGAATTCTTGAGGCTATCCAAATGGCATGGATAGGTGAATCAGACTAACTAAACTATAATGTCGCAAAATTAGGAGTAACTTTATGACAATTCAACGCACGTTATCAATCATCAAACCCGATGCGACTTCAAGAAATATCATAGGAAAAATTATTGATAGGTTTGAGAGTAATGGTCTTAAGGTTGTTGCTGGTAAGTTAATACACATGGATCAAGTCAAAGCCGCAGGTTTCTATGCAGAACACGATGGAAAGCCCTTTTTTGATAATCTTGTAGAGTATATGACTTCTGCTCCAGTTTTTGTTCAGGTTTTAGAGGGAGATAATGCTATTTTAAAAAATAGAGAGTTAATGGGAGCAACTAATCCGAGTGAAGCAGATCCGGGAACCATTAGAGCAGATTTTGCAAAGACAATTGATGCAAATGCAGTTCACGGATCTGATTCAGAAGAAAGCGCATCTAGAGAAATTTCTTATTTTTTTGATGATAGCGAGATCTTTTAATTAAGTGTTAAAAAATAAAATTAACCTATTAGGTTTCACTCATGATTCTTTGGTTGATTTTTTTCAGTCGTTAGGGGAACCAAGCTTTAGAGCTTCGCAACTGATGAAATGGGTTCATCAAAGAGGTGTTATTGAATTCGATAAAATGACTGACTTTAGTGTCAACTTAAGAAGTAAACTTTCTGAATTTGCAGAGATAAGACCACCAATAATTGAAGAATGTTTAACCTCATCCGAGGGAACTAAGAAATACTTAATTAAGCTCGATTCAGGATCGATGATAGAAATGGTAAAAATACCTGAAAAGAAAAGACTAACTTTGTGTATCTCTTCTCAAGCTGGATGTGCATTGCAATGCACTTTTTGTGCTACAGGAGATCAGGGTTTTGAAAGAAATTTAACAAATGCTGAAATCATAGGTCAGCTATGGCTTGCTAATTTTAATGATGAGTACAGTCAACCAATTTCAAATGTTGTTTTTATGGGGATGGGTGAACCTCTTTTAAATATTGAACCTGTTTTGGCATCGATTAATTTAATGCAACATCAAAATGCTTATGGCTTATCAAAAAGAAGGATTACCTTGAGTACTTCTGGAATAGTTCCAGAAATAGATAAGCTAGCATCAAGAACTGATGTATCTCTGGCTATTTCTTTGCATGCTGCAAATAACTCCCTGAGAGATGAAATAGTACCAATAAATAAAAAATATCCACTAGATCAACTGTTAAATTCGTGTAAACAGTATCTAAAAAATAAAAGTAAGCGACAAACAATTACCATTGAATATATATTAATTGATGGCGTAAATGATTCGATAGAGCACGCTAAAGAATTAGTGAAAGTACTTAGAGGATTATCATGTAAAGTAAATCTTATTCCTTTTAATCCTTTTGATGGAAGTAATTATGCGCGATCTCTTGACGAAACCATTCAAGCTTTTAAAGATTTTTTAATACAAAAAGGAATCATTACCACGTTGAGAATAACAAGAGGAGATGCAATAGATGGAGCTTGTGGCCAACTTGTTGGTAAGTTAACAAAGAGTATTAAGGGTAAGAATAAAAGTAATTCTATTAATCTTATTAATACATCATGATTTTTAAATCAGCACAAACCGCTAAGGTGGGCAAAATTTTTAAGAATGCTAGATTGCAAAAATCACTAAGTTTAAGTGAGGTATCTACTGAAGCAGTTATAAATGTTGAGTACATTAGAGCAATTGAGTCTGGAGACTATTCAATTTTTCCTGCTAGAACATACACAGTTAAATATTTTGAAAAATATGCTAATTTTCTCTCAATCAATCCCAAATTTTTTGATATTTACAATGCTGATGTTGTCGCAAAGGCAGAAAAAGAGGAGCAATCGAGGAAAAGCCCCAAAGAAGCTTTTTTTACGAAAAATAATGTCTTTGCATCTGTTCTACTAATTTTAATCCTAATTGCTATTGTCTTTTTGATTAATTCGAGTAGTCACATTGAGGAAGTGAGTGAGCATACTCCAGAGAGCTTAAAAATTAATAACTCGCTAGAATTTAACACTGCATCAAAGGAAAGTTTAAAATATGAAATTGTGGAATTAAATAATAAGATCAACAGTTTTTTGAATACAGATATACTTGATTCAAATAAGGTAAATGTTAATGTTGATTCAAAAGAACCTGATGCATGAATAACTCTTGGATAAAAAGAAAAAAGACTAATCATATTTTTGTTGGTGATGTTGGTGTTGGTGGTGATCATCCAATATCTATTCAATCTATGACAAATACAAACACTGCTGATGTTGAAGCAACAGTTGATCAAATTGAACAATTACATGCGGCAGGTGCTGACATTGTAAGAGTTTCTGTTCCTGACAGTGACTGCGCAAAAGCATTTAAAAAAATTAAACAGTCTGTTTCACTTCCACTGGTTGCAGATATTCACTTTGATTATAAAATTGCCTTACTAGTGGCAGATTCCGCCGATTGCTTAAGAATAAATCCTGGAAATATAGGTAAAGAAAATAAGGTTAAAGAAATCATCCAGGCAGCCAATGACAACAATATCCCAATAAGAATAGGTGTTAATGCTGGTTCACTTGAAAAAGATCTTCAAAAAAAATACGGGGAGCCAAATTCTGATGCATTAGTCGAGTCTGCCCTTCGACATGTAGATATCTTGAATAGACATGATTTTTCTAATTTTAAGCTAAGTTTAAAGGCCTCAAATATTCAAATGACAGTTGAAAGCTATAGAAAGATTTCAGAGTTGCTTGACCAGCCATTGCATCTTGGAATTACAGAATCTGGCAGTTACAGAGCAGGCTCAGTTAAATCGTCTATAGGTTTGGGGATGCTTTTATCTGAAGGTATAGGAGATACAGTCAGAGTATCTTTAGCCTCTGATCCAGTAGATGAGATAAAAGTTGGCTGGGATATTTTAAAAAGCCTTAATTTACGGAGCCGAGGCATAAGAATAGTTGCATGCCCAAGTTGTTCAAGACAAAACTTTAATGTTATTGAGGTAGTCAATGAACTTGAAACAAGGTTTGAAGGAATTTCTGAGGATCTTGAAGTCGCAATAATTGGTTGTTATGTGAACGGTCCTGGTGAGTCCAAGGCAGCAGATGTTGGACTAACTGGTGGACCTTCTAATTTATTATATGTTGACGGTTCACCTTCTAAGAAAATTTCAAATGAAAAACTAGTTGATACAATAGAAGAGCAAGTAAGAGAGCAACTTCAAAAGAAAAGTGCAGTTGATATAATTGTAAAAGGTTAAAAATTGAAAATTCAATCACTGAGAGGTATGCCAGATCTATTTCCTGAAGATTTAGAGAGATGGCATTACTTTGAAACAAAACTAACAAACATTTTTAATTCTTTCAATACTGAAGAAATTAGAACCCCATTACTTGAATCTACAGAACTTTTTTCAAGATCAGTAGGTAATTCATCTGATATCGTTAACAAAGAACTTTACTCTTTTTTAGATCGTAATAAAGAAAGTGTTAGCCTCAGACCCGAGGGTTCTGCAAGTGTTATAAGGGCAATTATCCAAAAAAAACAAGAGCATGAAAAACATAAATTGTGGTACCAAGGACCAATGTTTCGTTATGAAAGACCTCAAAAGGGAAGATTTAGGCAGTTTCACCAGATCGGTGTTGAGTATCTTGGTTTTCAAGAGGGAGTTTCAGAATATGAGTTAATTTCTATGGTTTTGCATATAAACAAATCAATGGGGATCAGTGACTTCACGCTAAAAATAAATCACCTTGGAGATGCCAATGCCAAGGACAGTTTTTGTAAGTCCCTTGTTAGTTTTCTTGAGCCACATGCAAATAAATTACATGAAAAAGACCAAATAAGATTGAGCTCTAATCCATTAAGAGTCTTAGATTCAAAAGAAAAGTCTACAATTGAATTATTAAAAAATGCTCCCAAGTTTGAAGATTTTATCTCAAAGGAGTCTAAATTATTTTTAGAAGATCTTGTAAGTGCATTTAAAGGTCAATGCGATATTCAGATCGATCAATCACTAGTCAGAGGGCTAGACTACTATACAGGCATTGTCTTTGAAACAGTTTCCAGTCAGCTTGGAGCTCAAGATGCCTTCCTTGGTGGCGGTAGATATGACAATTTATCAAAACAACTTGGCGGGAAAGATATGCACTCAATTGGTTTTGCAATAGGTGTTGAAAGAATTATTGAGCTAATAAATATTGATGATTTGAATGAAAAAATAAAAGTTGGATTTATTGTAAGTGAGCAGCAGATTAATCAAAAAACATATAAAATAGCCAATGATTTAAGATTAGCTAATAGTTGCATTATTCTTGAGACTTTTTTAAGTGATGGAAGCTTGAAATCCCAGCTTAGAAAAGCAAACAAATGTGGATGTGATTACGCCATAATTATTGGCGATGAAGAATTAAAAAATAATCAAGCTATATGGAAAGATCTTCGTGAGAACGGAGGACAAAAAGCTCTTAGCTTGCAAGAGTTGATCAATCGATATATCAATCTTTAGGAGAGATCATGGCAGAGTATAGTTCAGATGAAGAAAGATTTTCAGCTGTTATTAATTTTTTCAAGGACTACAAACTAATTATATTATCATCACTTGCAATAACTTTAATTTCTATAGTCTCAATGACTGGCTATAAATCTTATAATGAAACTAGAAGTTCAGAAGCTGCAATGATATATGATTCATGGCTGTCAGAGCTTGAATCACAAAATGAAACCTCTTCAGAGACTTTTAACAAATTACAGGATGCTTTTGCAGGCACTGGTTATGCTCAACTGGCTAGAATGATCAATGGTTCTAATTTAGCAAGGCAAGGTAATCTTGAAGATGCGCTTTTAAATTTTGAACAACTTGCAGATGATACCTCGGGCTTTTTTGGAAATAAGGTGCTTAATTCAATTGCTAAAATCAATATTGCAAGAATTGAGTTAAGCAAAAAGAACTACACTAGTGTTCTAGAAATTTTAGACTCTTTTGCTTCAAATACTGAGCACTCAATGGTTTACGAGATAAAAGGTGATGCACTTCTTGGGTTAAAAAAAGCAGAACTAGCGATAGAGCAATATCAATTAGCTATAGATAATGCACGCGACGAGTCCCAAAAATCTATTCTTAATATAAAAATTAATTCCATCCAGCTATAAAAATGAAAAAAAACATAGTTTTTGTAATTACGCTCTTTTTTATTTCGTCCTGCTCAACCCTTGCTTTTTGGTCTGATGATTCAGAAGAAGAGACTTCTGAGCCTGTTAAGCTTTCAAAGATACAAAATCAATATCCAATTAAGATTATGTGGAAAAGGTCTTTTAATGGAGAGAATGATTTAGGCTCATTTGTGCCGTCTTTTTATTCTGGTGAGATGATTGTAGCTGACCCTGAAGGCAATCTTTTATCGATTAATCCCAGTAATGGCAAAACTAATTGGGATATAAATCTCAAAAGAGACTTATCTGCTGGAACTGCATCTGGTTTTGGTAAGATCATAGTTTCTGATACTAATGGTTTTGTAATTGCCATTGATTCAGTTACAAAAGAAACTTTGTGGGAAAAAAATATTGGAGGAGAAGTCTTATCTAATGCAGTAATTTCTGCTTCATTGGCGCTGTTTAAAAATTCAGTAGGAGAATTAGTAGCATTAGATAGTGCTACGGGTGAACAAAAATGGTCATTTAGGTCTCAATTACCAGCACTTACAGTTCGAGGTACTGGCGAACCCGTTATTGAAAACGGCATTGTTTTTTCTACATTTGATAATGGAAGAATGGGAGCATTTCAGCTAGATACTGGATATTTTCTTTGGGATGGACCAATTTCTTTTGTTGAGGGCACTTCTGAATTAGAGAATTTAATAGATTCTGATTCAGCACCAGTAATTGCTCAACAATTAATTTTTGCAACAAATTACCAAGGCAGATTAACCGCCTTTGATATTGCGCAAAAAAGGCCTGTTTGGAATGCAGAGGCATCTTCATTTCATTCCCCTGTCATCGGAAACAATATGCTTATGGTCATTCAAGATGATGGTTCTATATTATCTTTTTCAATGACAAACTTGTCACCATCTTGGAGTTCAGAAGAATATCTGCGCAGAGATCTTTCAAATGGATCTATGCTAAATAATTTAATGCTTGTTGGAGATTTAGAAGGCTACATCCATATTATCAACCCCCTGACTGGAATAACCTTAGGAAGAAAAAAGGTTTCAGGTAATCCAATTATGAGGATAGTGTCTTTTAGAAATCTTGCATATGCTATTGATCAAGAATCTAATATAGTTGCAGTTTCTTTTTAAGATGTATTTGAACAATGTTAAATTCTATAGCAATTCTTGGTCGGCCAAATGTTGGCAAATCTTCTCTATTTAATAGGTTAACAAAAACACGAAAGGCAATTGTTTCAGACCATTCTGGTCTCACAAAAGACAGAAATTTCGGATATTCATCTATAAATAATCAACGTTTCTTAATCATAGATACAGGAGGTATAGGCTCAGAGATTACTGAATTTAGTGATGCGATTACCGAGCAAGCAATTATTGCAGCAGAAGATTCTAATCTAATATTATTGGTCATTGATTCATCTCAAGAGCTGACGCATGACGACATAAATTTGCTTGAATTGATTCGTAAAATGAATAAAAAATTCTTTGTTGTATTAAATAAAATTGATATCAAAAAACAATCGAGCGCAAAAGATGACTTAATGCAAAAAGGAGCAAGGGATCTAATTGAAATTAGTGCCGAGCATTCCAAAGGAATAAAAGATTTACAAATTCAAATTTCAAATCAATATGCCCCACATGTTGAAGATAATGATGAGATACAAGGAACAAAAATAGCAGTTATTGGAAGGCCAAATGCTGGAAAATCAACTTTCATTAATCAATTTACCAAACAAAATCGGTTAATTGTTTCTAATGTTCCCGGCACAACCATAGATTCTATTAATGTTCCGTTTTCATTTGATGAAAAAGATTATGTTTTTATTGATACCGCAGGAATTAGAAAAAAATACAAACAAAGTCATGCCGTAGAGTATTTTTCTTATGTAAGAGCCATGCATTCAGTAGATGAATCAGACATTGTTCTAATGTTGATTGACGCAACCAATGGAATTGTGGATCAAGATTTGAGAATCTTAAATTTAGTCAGAGGTTATGGTAAACCGGTCATCGTAGCTTTGAACAAGATTGATGAATTATCTAGAAAAAATATCCTGGAATTAATAGAGACCAAGAAATTCCAAAATTCCGCCTTAAACAATTTACATGTAATAAAAATTTCTGCTCTACATAAACAAGGTTTTAAAAAATTATTTAATACAATTTTAAGGGTTAACAAACTGGCGAAAACTAATTTTTCAACTGGACGTTTAAATAAACTTCTAAAAAAATTTACATCCTCAATCAATCTTCCAAGTGTGTCTGGAAGACAGGTTAAAATGCGATACGTACATTTTGGAGGCATTCATCCAACAAGATTAATCATCCATTCTAATGTTTCTTCTAAAATTCCTTCAAACTTTAAAAAATACTTGATCAATGCTTTCAGAGACGAGCTTAATCTTAAAAGTATCGATTTAAAAATTAATTTTAAGAAAGGTCAAAATCCTTATGATGGTAAAAAAAATAAATTAACTTCAAGGCAAATCAAAAAGAAAAAAAGGCTTGTTAAATATACTAGAAAGAGTAAGTAATATCTTTAATCTGTAGTAATACTACTTAACAAACGATGTTTAAATGCTTTTAATAAAGTATTTATATTTATATTGACAATTATTTGGATATATTTTCAAATCTCACTACAAAATTATTTAGATTATATCTTAAATAGTTGTTACAATGATAAATATACGACATAAGAAGGGAACATTTGTCTACTAACCACAACAAAATAAGACCTGTTTACAGGCCTGTATACATAAATTTAATGCAGATTAGATTACCTGTCTCTGCACTAATTTCAATTACCCACAGATTATCTGGAATATACAATTTTTTCATCACACTTCCTCTTGCCCTTTTTCTTCTATATTTTTCTACAAAAAGTTATAATGATTTCATTTTAATTCAAGACACATTGAGCAATCCTAATATAATATCAACATTTGTTACTTTTAGCTTTCTTGTATATGCCTATCACATACTTACTGGAATTAGACATTTGCTGCAAGATATTCACATTGGTGAATCACTAAGCGCATCAAGGATGTCTGCATATTCAGTTTTGATTGTTTGGTTCTCATTATTTTTTCTTTTAATGACGAGGCTATACTTATGAAAGGTTCATCATTATTTTATTGGCTTCGCTTTTCAGCTCTTTTTATGCTTGGATACACCATCTGGGTATTAAGTTTTATCCTTATTAACCAGCCTGTTGAATACAATTCTTGGGTATCTTTTACAAATCAAATATTGTTCCAATTTTCAACAACCTTTGCAGCTTTTTTCGTTTTAGTTCACACATTCATAGGTTTGTGGACGGTTGGTACAGATTACTTTACGCCAAGAACCCTTGGATTTCTTCATCCATCTTTAGCTAAATATGCAGACCTTATAAGAAGAGGATATACATTTTTATTTGTAACTTTGGGCGCATTAATTGTTATTACTACTTTATTTATTATTTGGAGTTAAATTTTGAATGTTTTGAATTCTTCTAATATCTCAACTCTTGAGTTCGATGTGCTAGTCATTGGTGGCGGTGGTTCAGGGATGAGAACTTCCCTAGAGTTAGCAAAATCTGGACTAAAAACAGCTGTTGTTTCAAAAGTTTTTCCAACTAGATCTCACACTGTCTCAGCTCAAGGAGGCATAACTTGTGCAATTGCCAGTGCTGACCCTCAAGATGATTGGCGTTGGCATATGTACGATACTGTTAAAGGGTCAGATTACATTGGAGATCAAGATGCTATAGAGTACATGTGTTCTGAAGGGCCAAAAGCAGTTTTTGAACTTGAGCATATGGGATTACCATTTTCTAGAACTGAAAATGGTCGAATTTATCAACGGCCATTTGGCGGTCAGTCAAAGGATTTTGGAAAAGGTGGTCAGGCAGCTCGAACATGTGCTGCTGCAGATAGAACAGGACATGCTCTGTTGCACACCCTATACCAGAACAATGTAAAAGAAGGATCTAATTTTCTAAATGAATGGTTTGCAGTTGATTTGGTACTAAATCAATTAAAAGAAGTTACAGGAGTTATTGCATTTTCTATTGAGTCAGGAGAGGTTGCCTATTTAAAAGCTCAAGCAACTGTTCTAGCAACTGGAGGTGCTGGCAGGATATATTCTTCAACAACAAATGCGCTCATAAATACCGGAGATGGTCTTGGAATGTCTCTAAGGGCTGGCATCCCTGCACAAGATATGGAAATGTGGCAATTTCATCCGACAGGTATTTATGGTGCTGGATCACTAGTTACAGAGGGATGCAGAGGTGAAGGCGGCTATCTTATAAATAATGATGGAGAAAGATTTATGGAACGATATGCACCAAATGCTAAAGATCTTGCCGGAAGAGATGTTGTTGCTCGTTCAATGGTTTTAGAAATTCTCGAAGGCCGAGGATGTGGAGATGAAAAAGATCATGTATTTTTAAAGCTCGATCATCTTGGCGCAGATGTTTTAAATGCAAAATTACCAGGCATCTGTGAGTTGTCTAGAACTTTTGCGGCAGTAGATCCAGTTTATGAACCAATACCAGTTGTTCCAACATGTCATTACATGATGGGCGGAACTCCAACAAACATTCATGGCCAAGCATTTAAAATTAGTAGTTCTAATGATGAATATATTCCAGGGCTTTTTTCAGTTGGAGAGGCTGCATGTGTTTCAGTGCATGGTGCTAACAGACTTGGTGGTAATTCTCTTTTAGATTTGGTTGTTTTTGGCAGGGCCGCTGGTATTCATATTAATCAAGCTATGAAATCTGGTGGTGGTGTTGCAGATGCAAGCAAAGATGACATTGACAAAGCTCTCCATAATTTAAATATATTAAATGAATCTTCATCAGGCTTCGAAGTTTCATCAGTAAAAAAAGAACTTCAAGAAGTTATGCAAAATTATTTTGGCGTATTTAGAAGAGGCGATTATATGGAGAAAGGTGTTACCGCCTTAAATGATATTCGTGAAAAGATCAAAAATCTTCATTTAAAAGATAAAAGTGCTGCGTTTAATACAAATAGAGTAGAGGCTATAGAGCTGCAAAACTTGTTCGAGGTTGCTGAGGCGACTGCAATTTCTTCTCTTCAAAGAACTGAGAGTAGAGGGGCGCATGCAAGAGAGGATTATCCTGATCGAGACGATGAAAATTGGTTATGTCATTCTTTATATGACCCGACAACAAAAATTTTAGGTAAAAGGCATGTAAATTTTGAGCCTTCTCAAGTTGAAGCATTTCCACCTAAAGTAAGAACTTACTAAGAATAAATAATGACACTTAGCATAAATATTTACAGATATAACCCAGAAAAGGACAAATTTCCTTATATGCAAAGTTTTGAATTTGAAAAGCCTAAGAGAGATATTATGGTCTTAGAATTGCTCAATCAGCTGAAAGAAAAAGATCCTACAATTTCATACAGACGCTCTTGTAGAGAAGGAGTTTGTGGCTCCGATGGAATGAACATAAATGGAAAAAATGGTTTAGCTTGCATCACACCATTATCATCAGTGATCAAAAAAAATAAGCTAGATCTTCGACCGTTACCAGGCCTTCCTGTTGTTAGGGACTTAGTTGTAGACATGACTGAGTTTTACGCCCAATATGAAAAGATTAAGCCAT
>CACOHS010000008.1 GCA_902627055.1 uncultured SAR86 cluster bacterium
TACTCCCACAACCAAACAGTCAAAAACATTTGGATGTGCCTTTAGTGCAATCTCAACTTCTTCTGGAAATATTTTTTCACCCCCTGAATTAATTGAGACACTCCCTCTGCCAAGAAGAGTCATCTGACCATCTTCCTCATATTTTGCCATATCTCCAGGTATTGAATACCTCTCACCATTGACCTCAATAAAAGTTTTTTTAGATTTTTCCTCATCTTTGTAATAGGCTATTGGAACATGACCTTTTCTTGCTAGATAACCAATAGTATCTGTGTCATCTGGTTGAATTATTTCTAGTGTATCGAGATTTAAAATTTCACTAAAATTTGGTTTAGTGAATTTGGGTCCACCACCAGAATCTTTTAATTTTCCGTCTTTAGTATGAATATTTACACCCGTGGCTCCGGTCTCAGAAGAACCTACTGCGTCAATTAAAAATAAGTTGGGTAGATATTCCAAAATGGTATCTTTGATAGAGGGACTGAAGACAGAAGCTGTACTTGAGAAAACAAACAATGATGAGAGATCTAAGCCTTTTTTTAATGCGCTAGGAAGGGCATCACAAAGTGGACGTCCCATTGCATCTCCCATGATGGTAAGGTTCATTACTTTCTCTTTAGCAACAATTTCCCAAATATAATCTGCGTCAAATGAAGCTTGGTCATTAATTACTAATTTCCAGCCTGAAAAGAATGAATTAAAAGACTGCCATTGAGCTCCTCCATGCATGAAAGGGGCTAATGCAAGAGCTACGGTTTGATCTTGTAAGCATTTATCTGCGAATGCTTCAGGTGTTGGGTATCTCTCACCAGTCACAGCATCAATTCCTCCACCAAGAGTCATTAATACGTCCTCCATGCGCCACACAACTCCTTTTGGCATTCCTGTGGTTCCACCTGTATAAAGTATGTATTGGTCATCACCAGATCGTTCGACCATCAATCTTGATTCACTTTCATTTGCAATCAAGCCCTCGAAATCTAGGTTATTTTCGACAATATCGCTACTGTCAGTTCCATCATTTATAGAGACAAAGTCTTTCAATAATGGTAAATCATTTTTAATATTATTGAGTTTTCTAGAAAATTGTTTCTGATAAAAAATAGCTTCTATATCTGCATTATCAATTAAATACTTTAGTTCTTCTTCAACATACCGATAATTTATATTTATTGGAATTGCACATAGCTTATATGCACCAAGCATAATTTCTAGCCACTCAATGCAATTAAAAGCATATATCCCAATATGACTTCCTTTTTTTATGCCAAGTTTTTTTAGAGCATTTGCAGCCTTATTGCTACGAGCATCTAATTCTTTGTAAGTTAACCGAGTAGAACCATAAACAACCGCTTCTCTATCAGGAACTCTATCAACTACTCCCTCAAATATGTCGGCCGCGTTAAATTCCATTAGACTTGTGTTGATTGATTTTCCCAGTAAGGATCTCTAAGTCTTCTTTTATACAACTTACCGTTTTCATCTCTTGGTAGTTTTTCGATAAAATCTATACTTCTAGGTAATTTCATTTTTGCAAGATTTTCTTGAGCAAAACTCATCAACTCTCCAAGCAGCTCATCTGAGGATTTATGATCTGAATTTAGCTCTATAACTGCTTTTACCTCTTCACCCCATTCTTCATTAGGTATTCCAAAAACAGCCACGTCAGCGACTGCAGGATGCATTAAAAATGTACTTTCAATTTCTGCAGGATAGATATTTGCTCCTCCAGAAATTATCATATCTATTTTTCTATCGCACAAAAATAAATAACCTTCATCATTTAAATACCCTATGTCACCTACAGTAAAATAAACTTGTTCATCAATAACTAGTCTTTCTTTTTTAGTTTTTTCTTGATCTCCTTTATATTCAAATTTAGTGGCTTCACCTAATTTCATATAGACTGTACCTTGATTATCAGTATCCGCTTCACTTCCGTCATCATTGATAATTTTTATTTCAGCTCCCGGCCAAGCTTTACCAACAGTGCCAGGAAATTTTGACCAAGATTCTGCGTCTACAACTGTGCCACCGCCCTCAGTTGCTGCATAATATTCCCAGATAGAATTTCCCCACCATTCGATCATTGCTTGTTTCGTGTGAATAGGACAAGGCGCAGCCGCATGAATCATTGCCCTGGTTGAGGAGCAGTCATATTTATTTTTAATTGCATCAGGAAGCTGTAGCAATCTATGAAATTGAGTTGGAACCATATGACTGGTAGTAACTTTATATTTATCAATTAAATAGAGCATTTGCTCAGCATTGAATTTTTCCATTAAAACCACTGAATGCCCATAATGCAAAGCTGCTGAGGAATGAACCAGTACAGCAGTGTGATATAAAGGAGAACCTACAATATGTACATTATCTTCCTTGGGTTGAATTTCAAAAAAGCTTAAAATCATTGCAAACATACTTAAAATATCATCAGGATCACCTGGAACCAAAGCTCTCTTGACTCCTTTAGGTTTCCCAGTTGTGCCAGAAGTGTAATTCATTACTTGACCGGCAGTTCTATCAACTGGATTGCTTGTTGGATGCGGAGCAACAAAATCATCTAAATGAATAAATCCATCCATATCTGTAGTACTTATAGAACCTTCTCTAGGAAAATCAATTGCCGCAACTGCTTTTTTACATGCTTCCTCCATTGCTGGCACTTCACCTGAGGCAATAAAGGCCTTTGCCCCTGAATCTTCAAGTATATAAGCTATTTCTGGTCCAGCTAAATGCCAATTTATTGGCACCATATAAAATCCAGACTGAGCGCACGCAAGATATGCTATGTAGTACTCAACAGAATTTGGTAAAACTGTTGCAACTACATCGCCAGTTTCCACTCCAAAATCTTTTAATGCATGCGTTAACTGATTGGTTTTAGCTAACAGTTCTCCTCTTGTCCAAATTTTTTCGGATGGCTCAACAATAGCAATTTCATCTGGTTGAGCATTAGCAAATCTATAAAAACCGAGATCACTCATATTTTTTTTCCAATTTATTTATTTCTTATAAATAATTCTAACTTTGGTTAACCATTAATGTAACCTAAAAATTAAATTTTCTATGTAATAATAACGCCCAAATGGATTCCCTCTTATCAAATTTAAATCAAGAAACTTTATGGCTTTTAGTTGTTCTTTACGATTTGTCATTAGCAATCTTTCTTTACAGATTTTTTGGAAAATATGGTCTGTATTGCGCTGTAATACTTGGAATAGTGCTTGGAAACTTGCAAGGCGGGAAGGTAAGCGAATTCACTATTTTAGGTATGCAGTTTAATGTAAGCATGGGAGCCATTTTATATTCAGGCATATACTTTGCTACCGATCTCCTTAATGAAAAATTTGGAAAAGATGAAGCTAATAGAGCAGTCATGCTTGGATTTGTGGCAAACATTGCTGTCATGCTAACACTGGTTCTAAGCACTAAGTTCTTACCATCAGAATTAACAGGTTCCGCAGCCGAGGTTCATGAGGCTATATCTGTTTTAGCATTTTATTCACCAATTTTTATTGTTGGCTCACTGACTGCATATATTGTTAGTCAAAGGTTTGATGTATGGTTTTTTCACTATCTTAAAAATCTTACCAATGGAAAAAAATTATGGTTAAGAAATAATCTTTCAA
Organism: uncultured SAR86 cluster bacterium; assembly: GCA_902627055.1. Taxonomy (GTDB): domain Bacteria; phylum Pseudomonadota; class Gammaproteobacteria; order Magnimaribacterales; family D2472; genus D2472. The sequence goes on from CACOHS010000008.1 coordinate 3,633, forward strand.
CTATGGCTTCTCAACTAATTGATACCCTCATCTATCAATTTACATGGGTGCTTGCAACAGATCTAACATTTACTCAGGCTTTTGCTATTTCTCTCGCAAAGTATGTTCTAAAAGTTTTTATTGCGCTTATAGATACAGTTTTTATTTATTGGGTAAGAAATTGGGAAATTAAAACATAGCCTTGATAGACACTCTATAGACTATAATGTTAAGAAAATATATTAACCATGGCTAACAAATCTAAAGAAGACTTAAAAAAGGAACTTTCCAGCGAGTCATACTATGTGACTCAGGAGAGTGGAACGGAGCGACCATTTACTGGAGAATTTTGGGATCATTTTGAAAATGGGACATACACCTGCATATGTTGTGGAGAAACATTATTTGAATCTGATACTAAATTCGATGCAGGTTGCGGTTGGCCAAGTTTTTATCAAGCCGCTGAGAGTCAAAATATTAAAGAGCTAGATGATTATTCTCTCTCAAGAGTAAGAACTGAAATTCGATGCGCAAAGTGTGACGCTCATTTAGGCCATGTATTTACTGACGGACCTCAGCCAACAGGCCTAAGATACTGTGTAAATTCAGTTGCTTTAGAATTTGAAAAAGAAATTTCTTCTGAATAAGTGACAAATAAAACTCTCTCTCAGTCAAATTTTTTTTCTACTGTAAAAGTGGGTGGATGGACTTTAGTTTCCAGGATCGCTGGCTTAATAAGGGATATATTTACTACAAATCTTCTGGGAGCAAGTTTCTTTCATGATATTTTTGTCGTTGTACTTAAGATTCCAAATGTTTTTAGAAAATTTTTTGCGGAGGGGGCATTTAGCCAAGCCTTTATTCCAATTTATTCTGAATATATTGGAAAAAATGATGAAAAAGGAGGACAAGAATTTTTGAATTCTTTGTTGGGGATTTTACTGACAGCTTTATTCATTTTTACGTCATTAGCATTATTATTTGCTCCAATTTTCATTTTGATATTTGCCCCTGGTTTCTATTTTGATTCTCAAAAACAAGATTTAGCAGTCAGCCTTCTAAGAATTATGTTTCCATATCTTGCATTGATTTCTCTTGTTGCTTTTGCAGCTGGTATTCAGAACTCTCATAATAAATTTTCTATTCCTGCAATAACACCATTAATATTTAACTTGTGTTTAATTGGTTCGGCTTGGCTAATTGCTCCAAATGTTGAAATACCAGTTATAGCATTAGCTTGGGGAGTATTACTAGCTGGTGTTTTACAACTCATTTTTCAGCTTGCGCCTCTTGCAGCTATAAAAAAAATACCTTTACCAGAGATTAATTTCAAAAATCCCGGAGTCAAGAAATTTTTTATCTTAATTCTTCCTGCGCTCATTGCTGGAGGTATAGCTCAGATAAATCTATTAGTAGACACGATATTTGCTTCATTATTAGTTACAGGTAGTCCTACTTGGTTATACGTATCTGATCGCTTGATACAGTTTCCTATGGGAATTTTTGCTATTGCAATTGGTACAGTTCTTTTGCCTAGTCTCTCAAAAGCACATAGTCAAAAAAATACTGAAAATTTTATTTCACAGCTTCAATATGCATTTAAATTAATATTTTTTTTAGCCGTTCCTTCAGTCATTGGTCTCACTTTGTTTTCATCTCCGCTTCTTTCAACTATTTTTCAAAGAGGAGCTTTTTTATGGGTTGACGTTCAACAAGCTAGTTTTAGCTTAATAGGATTTGCTTTTGGATTACCTTTTTTTATGGCAATGAAAGTTTTAGTTCCTGCATTTTTCTCCCGCCAAAATACCAAAACACCAATGATAGTAGCGATAATAAGTTTATTACTAAACATAGCCCTTAATTACTTGCTAGCATTTTTTTATGGATTTGGGCATGTAGGATTGGCCATAGCAAGTTCAATTTCAGCCCTTGTAAGCGTTTGTATTCTTACTTTTTTACTTTGGAAGGAGAGTTTGATTTCTTTACAAAATGTCCTAAGCTTTTTTACTTTAAAAGTATTTATCGCGAGTTATGCATTAATAGGTTTTTTAGTAATTTTTAATCAATATTTTGATTTTGAAATGTTTTCAGAATTTCAGCGATTGCTTCACCTTTCAGGAGCTATTATTGGTTCATTATTTATTTATTTTGGAGTAAGTTTTATTTTAGGTATTCGAGCATCAGATTTTAGATAATGTATTTAATAAGAGGAATAGGTAATTTAGAAACTTTTCATAAAAAGTTTCCAAATCAATCAATGAGCGGAACCATTGGTAATTTTGACGGCCTTCATCTTGGGCATCAAGCAATTCTGAATCAGGTAATTGAAAAAGCTAATGAAAGCTCAAGTGCGTCTTTGGTATTTTTTACAGAGCCTCACGCATCTGAGTACTTTGCTTCAAAGGATGAAAACTCTGTGCCACCGCCAAGAATTTGTCCTTGGAGAGAAAAAGTTAAACTTTTAAAAAACTTTGGGATTGATTTTGCATTCTTTCTTCAATTTAATAAATCCTTAAAAACTATGACTCCAGAAAGCTTTCTTGATGATATTTTGGCACAACTTCACTTAAAGCACTTAATTATTGGAGATGACTTTCGTTTTGGCGCTCGAAGGGCTGGCGACTTTGAATTGCTTAAAAATTGGGGAAGAAATTCTGGTACCAATGTTATTGCTCATGAGACAGTTTCTAATAATGGGGAAAGAATAAGTTCAACTAGAATTAGACAAGCATTACTTAATGATGATTTTGATTTGGCAGAAAAATTGCTTGGGCGACCATACACTTTTTCTGGAAAAGTTGTCTTTGGTCAAAGACTGGGTAGAACGATAGGTGTACCAACTGCAAACTTGTGGATCCCCAAACAAAGGCTGCCCATTGCAGGTGTTTATGCCGTAAAGTGCTTTTTGGCAGGAAAGCCATACAATGGAATAGCCAATATGGGAACAAGACCAACTGTTGATGGATCGAAGCCAGTGCTTGAGATTCATATTTTTAATTTTAATGAAAATATATATGGACAAAGATTGACTGTAGAATTTATAAATAAACTTCGAGAAGAGAAGAAATTTGATAATATTGATTTATTAAAAGAACAAATTCTACAAGACATATCTCAAGCTAAAAAAATACTGGAATAATTCTCAATGAGTAATGAATATCGGGATACTTTAAATCTCCCCCAAACAGATTTATCAATGAAGGCTGGTCTACCAAAAAAAGAGCCAGAAATTCTTGCATTTTGGGACTCAATTAACCTCTATCATAAAATCAGAGAACAAAATCAAGGCAAAGAGCGCTTCATTCTTCATGATGGGCCTCCATATGCAAATGGAGACATTCATTTAGGCCATGCTGTCAACAAGACGCTCAAGGATATAACAATAAAATTTCAAAGCATGCTAGGAAAAGACGCGCCTTATGTTCCAGGCTGGGATTGTCATGGTTTGCCCATTGAATTGAATATTGAAAAAAAGCACGGCAAGACAAGTGATCTTGTCAGAAATAAGCAATCATTCATTAAAGCTTGTAGGGAATATGCACAGTCCCAGGTCAATAAGCAAAAAAAAGATTTTATTCGCTTAGGTGTTCTTGGTGATTGGGAGAATCCTTATTTATCACTGAATAAATCTTTTGAAGCAGATACTGTTCGAGCACTTGGAAGAATTATTGCAAATGGCCATCTAGAAAAAGGTGAGAAACCTGTTCACTTTTGCATGGATTGTGGATCAGCTTTAGCAGAAGCTGAGGTTGAGTACAAAGATAAAAAGTCCCATTCAATTGATGTTAAATTTGAAGTAAAACCTGAGTCTATTAAATCTCTTTGCGATGCATTCAAAACAAAAAAAATTAAAGATGCCTTCTTCGTTATATGGACAACAACACCTTGGACAATCCCATCCAATGTAGCTGTGTGTATTAATGGAAGCATTGACTACATTCTTGTAAAAAGTGCAAATGAACATTTTGTTATTGCAAAAGATTTGATGGATGCATGTTCTGAGCGCTGGAATTTGGAGCTAGAGGTCATTGGATCAGTTCAAGGCAAAGACATAGAAAATATTTCTATGTTTCATCCTCTTTATGATAGAGAATCAAGATTGCTTCACGCAGACCATGTCACAACTGAGAGTGGGACAGGATGTGTTCATACTGCTCCAGCGCATGGCTTGGATGACTACTTTATCTGTATTAAGAATGGCCTAGAGTTTGTAAAGGCTCTAGACAATCGAGGACTTTTTAAAGAGGAGTATGGACCCTTAACTGGACTAAGTACAAAAAAAGGAGATCCAGTCGTAATAGAGCTATTGAATGAAAAAAATGCTTTGATGGCTAATAATCAATATGATCATTCTTACCCTCATTGCTGGAGACATAAGTCACCAGTAATTTTTATGTCAACACCTCAGTGGTTTATTTCAATGAAAAAATCAGGCTTGATTGACGGAGCAGTTAATGCAGTTGGAAATGTAGACTGGGAGCCAAGCTGGGGGGAGGAAAGAATACTTGCAATGCTTGAAGATCGACCGGATTGGTGCATTTCGAGACAAAGAAATTGGGGAGTTCCAATCCCATTAATTATTCATAACGAAACTGGTGAAATTCATCCAAAACAAAATCAACTTTTTAATGTTATTGCTGAAATGATTGAAAAGGAAGGTATAGAGGGGTGGGATAATTTAAACCTAGATGAATTGATTGATGATCATGAATCTTATTCAAAAGTTCATGACACATTAGATGTTTGGTTTGATTCAGGCGTTACTCATATGTGTGTCTTGGATAGACTTTATGGCGCAGATGTTGTTGCTGACTTATATTTAGAAGGATCCGATCAACATAGAGGATGGTTTCAGTCTTCGCTTTTAACTGGAATAGCAACGAATGGAATGGCACCTTACAGATCAGTTTTAACACATGGATTTGTGGTTGATGAGGAGGGAAGGAAACAATCAAAATCTCTAGGCAATACAATATCTCCTCAAAAAATTTGGGATACATTGGGAGCTGATATTCTTCGATTATGGATTGCCTCAACTGATTTTAGAAGCGAAATGGTTGCATCTGATGAAATCTTTAAGAGGGTTTCAGATCAATACAGAAGAATTAGAAACACCTTTAGATTTTTATTAGGAAACATCAATGACTTTGATGAAAAAAATGATTCTGTAGATCTTAATAATTTACTTGCTCTTGATAAATGGATTCTATCAGAACTTGTAATATTGCAGGCTGATCTTATAGAGCTTTACAAGTCTTACTCTTTTCATCATGCCATTCAGCGTATTCACAATTTTTGCGTCAATCAGCTAGGTGGAATTTATCTTGATATCATCAAAGATAGACAATATACAACTCAACAAGATTCTGAAATAAGACGCTCTGCTCAGACGGTTATGTCAATTATTCTTGAGCAGTTAGTTATTCTTGTTTCACCAGTTTTATCATTTACTGCTGAGGAAATTTGGCAAGGCAATAACTTTCTTAAAACTAAAGCTAAATCAGTATTTCTTGCTTCTTTAAGTGATCTTGAGAATTTTGAGAGAGATTTATCTAAAGAAAATTGGAGCAGACTAATAGAGATTAAAGAAGAAGTTAATCAAAGCATTGAAACCTCAAGAAGTCAGGGAGATATTAAGGGCTCATTAGATGCATCAATAAATTTATGTCTCAATTCTGAGGACTTTAAACTTGTTAACAAATTTGCTTCAGAAATACACTTCTTTTTCATAGTCTCAGAATGCGTCATTTCAGAAGGTAATACTTTAAAAATTTCTGTCACAAAATCTGAAGCAGATAAATGTGTAAGATGTTGGCATAGAAATAAATCAGTGGGAGCGAGCAAGGATCATCCCGAGTTATGCCATCGATGTGTGATAAATATAGATGGTCCTGGAGAGGACAGAAAATTTGCTTAGTGTTAAAAAAGGCTATTTTTTTATACTCCTTTTAATCACCCTTGATTTGATATCAAAATTGATGGCAGAGCAATATTTAGAGTTTGGTCAATCAGTGCCCTTGATCCCCATTTTAGACTTTTTCTTGGTTTATAACTCTGGAATAGCTTTCAGTATTTTGGATATAAATAATAAGCTGCTCAGTTTTGGACTATCTATTCTTGGACTTTTGATAGTAGGCTATCTTAATGCATTGTATAGAGTTCAAGAGTCATCAATTTATCAAGTTACTTTCATATTGATTATCTCTGGTGCAATGGGCAACATATTAGATAGGTTAGTGGATGGAGTAGTTACAGATTTTTTATATTTGCATATTGGAAGCACCTCATTTTTTGTTTTTAATTTAGCAGATGCATTTATATCCATTGGAGCAGCTTTATTTTTCATTATGGAATTTAAAAAATATCTCTATAATAGCGAACCATGAAAACAAAAATCCTTCTCGCCAATCCAAGAGGCTTCTGTGCGGGCGTAGATCGAGCGATTGATATAGTTAATCAGGCTCTTGTAAAATTTGGCCCACCTATTTATGTACGCCATGAAGTTGTTCACAATAAAACTGTAGTAGAGGAACTAAAATCTAAGGGTGTAATTTTTGTTGATGATCTAAGTAAAGTACCAGAATCTTCTTATGTTATTTTTAGCGCTCATGGAGTTTCAGAAAAAGTTGAAAAAGAACCAGAGATATATAATTTGGTTTCTTTTGATGCAACTTGTCCTTTAGTTACAAAGGTTCATAATGAAGTTAAGCGACATGTTAGGGCCGGAAGAGATATTGTTTTAATTGGTCATGAAGGTCATCCAGAAGTTGAGGGAACCTTAGGAAGACATAACCCAGTTAATTCAAAAAGTAACATCTATCTTGTTCAGGATGATAAAGAGGCTGAATTACTTGAAGTTTCTCAACCAGAAAATCTTACTTATGTAACTCAAACTACACTTAGTCTAGACGACACTATATCCATTATTGAAGTATTATGTCAAAAATTTCCTAAGATACTCAAACCCAAAAGTGACGATATATGCTACGCAACTCAAAATAGACAAGATGCAGTGAAACAACTTGCCTTAGAAAGTGAATTTATTATTGTTATTGGTTCAAGAAACAGTTCTAATTCAAATCGTCTTAAAGAATTAGCTGAAAAATGTGGTGCAACTTCAATTTTAATTGATGGAGCTGATGAGATAGATTTCAATGAGCTTTCTCAATTCAAGAGCATTGGAATTACAGCGGGAGCATCTGCTCCAGAGTCAATCGTTCAAAATGTTGTGAAAGTTGTCAGCAATAAATTCAATGCGACTCCTGAAGAGCTTGGAGAAAATAAAGAAAATATTTATTTCAGATTACCTCCCGAACTTAGATGATTCTTAGACCGAAAGATTTTATGTGAAAAATTCATCTATTACACTACATGTTTAGAAAAAGAATATGAAAACTATAGATGGTATTATTGTCGAAGCAGAATTTTGCCCATCACCAAACTTTGATGATAGATCAAAAAATGTAAACATTAATTTGTTTGTTATTCACGCAATTAGCTTGCCAGAAGGTAATTACAATACTCAACTTATAAAAGATTTATTCTTAAATAATCTTTGCCCCGGCAATGATAAATTTTTGCAATCTATTGAGAATCTTAGAGTTTCATCACATTTTTTAATCACCCGTTTTGGAAGTTTAATTCAATTTGTTCCGATACATAAAAGAGCATGGCATGCTGGAAAATCAAATTATCAAGGTCGTGAGAACTGCAATGACTTTTCAATTGGGATTGAATTAGAAGGATGTGATACTGATGAATTTACTTCTGCTCAATATAAATCTTTGTCTAATTTAATCAGTCACATATCAACTGATTTGAAAATTAACAAGAAAAATATTGTTGGCCATAATGAGATAGCTCCAGGAAGAAAAACAGACCCTGGACCATTTTTTGATTGGGATTTATTAAAATCAATGTTATGAACAAAAAGATATTTGGAATTTTACTGCTTGGCTTTGCCTCGGGACTTCCATATATGCTTGTTTTTTCAACATTGAGTGCATGGCTAAGAGATGTTGGTGTTTCACTGACTGAGATTGGCTTTTTTGCCTGGTTGGTTTTGACATACTCATTAAAGTTTTTGTGGGCACCATTTGTTGATAGATACTCAGTGATTGGTTTTAGAATTTTTGGCAAAAGAAGAGGTTGGATACTTTTTTCTCAATTTATGATCTTTTTGTCACTCATAGGTATGAGTTTGATTGACCCATTACAAAATCTAAAAATTTTAGCATTGGCGGCATTTTTTGCAGCTTTCTTTGGCTCAATTCAAGATATCGCCATTGATGCTTTGAGAATTGAAATTGGCGATGCAAAAGAGCAAGGAAATTTAGCAGCTAGTTATCAATTTGGATACAGAATTGCAATTCTTGCAGCTACATCCATGGCATTAATTTTTGCAGATTTCAAAGATTGGTCATATGTCTATCAATTAATGGGATTATTAATGTTAATTGGAGCTGCTGGAGCCATAATTTGTAATGAACCACATAATGATGAGATAGTTATCTTGAGATTTGATACTGCTCTTATTGAGTCGATAAAAGACTTCTTTAGCCGTTTTGGGCTATGGGCCTCAGCTTTATTATTATTAATAATATCTACATACAGACTGACTGACATTGTCATGGGTCCTATGGCAATGCCTTTTTATATAGATTTAGGCTTTTCTAAAACAGAGATCGGAGCACTAGTAAAAACAATTGCTCTTTTCGGATCCATTGTTGGTTTTTTCATTGGAGGACTTTTAATTAAAAAAATATCTTTATTTAACGCACTTTTAGTTGGAGGTATAAGCGTATTGATTACAAATTTATTTTTTGCGTTTGTGGCTAGTTCGGATCCAAACTTATCTTTATTATCAGTCATAGTTGGCTTGGATAGTTTTGCTGCTGGTTTGGTTGGAACAGTTAACATTGCATTTTTAACAAGTTTGGTTTCAAAAAAATTCACCGCTGTTCAATATGCTTTATTGACATCTTTTATGATGCTTCCAGGAAAATTTTTTAGTGGTTTTTCGGGATTTTTGGCCGACTATTTTATCTCATTAACCTCGCTTCAAACTGGATGGACATATTTTTTCTTCTTAACTACAGCAATTTCTATTCCGGCATTGCTGTTGATAATTATTTATAAAAAGACCTATTCAGACCATGCAGTTTAGTTTTAGAATCATACTTGCAATATCAGTTTTCATAATCACCATTCTTTCTATTCAAGAAGTTGATATTGAATCCTCATTAAAATTTTTAGATAAAGCACTGCATTTTCTTTGTTTCAGCTACCTAACTTTTATTACATGGCTTAGTAGAATTTTAAACAAGGATTTGCATGTTTATGTTATAGTCCTCGCCTACGGGATTTTGATAGAGATAGTTCAAAGGTTTTTACCATATCGATCCTTTGAATATCTTGATATTTTTGCTGATTTCGTAGGAATAATAGGGGGATTAATAATTATTAAAATTTTTAAGAATTTATATCCTAAGTATTGAATTAGGATTTTTAAACCATAAATAGTTCATATCCTTAAATAATAAGGATTATTGTTATTTTAAGAAGGAGAAATACAATGAAATTGAAACCTTTACACGATAAAGTTTTAGTTAAAAGAACAGATGAAGAGCAGACTACTCCCGGAGGAATTGTTCTGCCTGGCTCTGCCACTGAAAAACCTTCTCAAGGTGAAGTGGTTGCTGTTGGTCCTGGAAAAAGACAGGATAACGGAGATGTTGTACCAATGGGGGTCAAAGTTGGCGACTTAGTAATATTTGGCCAATACGGCGGAAATGAAATAAAAATTGATGGCGATGAATATCTTATTCTTAGTGAGAGCGATATTTACGGTATTTTCAGTTAAACATTCAATAAATTATTAGGAGAAATTAAATATGTCAGCTAAAGATGTAAAATTTGGAGATTCAGCAAGAGTAAAAATGCTTCAAGGCGTTAACATTCTTGCAGATGCAGTAAAAGTAACATTAGGGCCTAAGGGTAGAAATGTTGTCCTTGACAAGTCTTTTGGCGCGCCAACTGTAACGAAAGATGGAGTATCAGTTGCTAAAGAAATTGAATTAGAAGATAAGTTTGAAAACATGGGAGCTCAAATGGTTAAACAAGTTTCATCTCAAACTTCTGATGAAGCTGGTGACGGAACCACAACTGCTACAGTTCTTGCACAATCAATAGTGAATGAAGGTCATAAATCAGTCGCTGCAGGAATGAATCCAATGGACTTAAAAAGAGGAATCGACAAAGCCATCTCTACCGCAGTAGAGTTCGTCGAAAAGTTAAGCGTTCCTTGCTCAGATGATAATACCATTTCCCAGGTAGGGACTATCTCCGCTAATGGAGATGAGGATGTAGGTGGAATCATTGCTGAAGCTATGGAGAAAGTTGGAAAAGAGGGTGTGATTACTGTTGAGGAAGGAAACGGAATCGATAACGAGCTCGATGTTGTTGAGGGTATGCAATTTGATAGAGGATATTTATCTCCTTATTTTGTTACTAATCAGGACAATATGACATCTGAGTTAGAGAATCCATTCATTCTTTTGCATGACAAGAAAATCTCTAATATCAGAGATATGCTTCCATTGCTTGAAGCTGTAGCAAAAGCTGGAAGACCTTTGTTGATTATTGCTGAGGATATTGAAGGCGAAGCTTTAGCAACACTTGTTGTAAATAACCTTAGAGGAACTGTAAAAGCAGCTGCATGTAAAGCTCCTGGTTTCGGTGATAGAAGAAAAGCTATGTTAGAAGATATAGCAATTTTAACTGGTGGAACAGTAATATCTGAAGAGGTTGGATTATCTCTGGAAGGAGCAACTGTTGAAGATCTGGGTACAGCAAAGAGAGTTTCTTTAGACAAAGATAATACTACCATTGTTGATGGAGCAGGAGATCAAAAAGCTATTGTTTCTAGAGTAAATCAAATTAGAACTCAAATCGAAGATACATCATCTGATTATGATAGAGAGAAACTGCAAGAGCGAGTTGCTAAGCTCGCTGGCGGAGTAGCAGTTATTAAAGTAGGCGCCGGATCTGAGATAGAGATGAAGGAAAAGAAAGCTAGAGTTGAAGACGCTTTACACTCAACAAGAGCCGCTGTTAAAGAAGGTATTGTTCCAGGTGGCGGAGTTGCGCTAGTGAGAGCTTTAGATTCTCTTACTAAACTTAAAGGCGATAATGATGATCAGAATGTTGGTATTAATATTGTAAGAAAAGCATTTGAGGCTCCACTGAGACAAATTGCTGCAAATGCTGGTGAGGAATCTTCAGTGATAGTTGCAAATGTAATTGATGGCAAAGGCTCATATGGTTTTAACGCAGCCAACGGTGAGTATGGAGATATGATAGAAATGGGTATTCTTGATCCAGCAAAAGTAACAAGAACAGCGCTTCAAGCTGCTGGTTCAGTTGCTGGAATGATGATTACTACTGAAGCCATGGTTACAGATATGCCTAAAGATGAAGCTGCACCTGCAATGCCTGATATGGGCGGAATGGGTGGAATGGGCGGAATGCCTGGCATGATGTAAGTTGAAATAATAATTATTAAAAACGGGGTATATCCCCGTTTTTTTTGATCAATATTAACTTTTTATCCATTTATCAATGTTTGTATTGATTCTTATTTCAAACTTCTTGATAATTAATTTAACTAAACAATACAACTTTAAAAAATTATGCATAAAACATTTACCTTATTCATTTTTGGGCTGCCCTTATTAGTTTCACCAAATCTTTTTGCTCATGCCGGAGATCTGCATTTTCACAATATAGATTTAATAGCTTTTTGCTTAATATTTTTGGGACTAATATCGTCAGCATTCATTTCAAAAAAAACTATCAACCTTAAAACTGGAGACAAATAAATGATAACAATAAAAGACACATATGCTCATTGTGATATACCTTGTGCTGTTTATGATCCTTATACTGCCCAATTTGCCGCATTAAGCATTGTTCGAATTTTAGATCTCATAGAAGAGATGGATGACAATCCTTCTTCAAAAGCTGACTTAACTAGGCTGGCAAGACTAGTTTCTCAAAAGGAGGAACATGCATCTGAAGTTAAGGAGGCAATTAGAGTAATTTGGGGCGATTATTTTAAGGAGCCACAAATTGAAAAATTTCCTGAAATTCATGATTTAACTCATTCAATTATGATGACAGCATCAAAATGTAAACAAGAGCTAAGCAGAGAAAACGGTGTAAATCTTCTCGAAAAAGTGAATAGATTTGCTGAAATTTTCTGGGCAACCAAAGATGTTGAAACTCAAGCAAAGAAAGCTTTAAATCCACCGAATTTGGACATTATTTCTCCAACTTAAGTTGATTAATATTTTCAAGGTTAAAGGAGTAAGCATGCTCCCTGCTTTTTCAAATAATGACTATGTTATGACAAGACGCACAAATTACATTAAAAAAAATGATGTAGTTGTTATTAACGCAGAAAAAAATACTCCGATCATTAAAAGAATTGATTCTTTATTTGACGGAGGGTTCCAAGTCTCAAGTGATAACAAAGCTTATGAATCAGAGATTTGTAATAAGAAATATAGTTGCGATGATATTTTAGGAAAGGTTATTTTTAAATTTTCATTTTAAGGGGAGTATGGAAAAATTACATTTTCAATTTTTAGGTCTTACAGTTGAAAAAATTTCCATATTTTATGGAATTTTTTTAATAATTTTTGGAATTTTTATATCTATAGTATCAAATAGCAATTCTCTTACTTCATATATACCAACTTTTTTTGGTATCCCAATATTTGCATTCGGTTATCTTTCGATACGTTATCCTGAAAAAAAGAAATTATTTATGCACATCATTGTTTTGATTGGCTTAATAATTTTTTTAGGCGGCCTAGATTTCCTAAGAAGTTATCCTAATTTCTTTGAAAATCTTTGGGCAGATATATCCAAGCTCTCATTGCTGATTTCTGGACTAATATTTACATATATAAATATTCAATCATTTATTTTCATAAGAAAAAATAAATAAAATTATTTCCTATGGATCTTAGCTTTTGAAATAAAGTTATCTTCTATTTTTAATATTTCTATCCTGTAATTACCAATTTCTAAACAAACATTTTCTTGAGGAATTTGATCAAGAAAATCAGTTATTGCTCCATTAATAGTCTTTGATCCATCCTCGTCAATATCCCAGTCCATAAAATTATTTAATTCTCTTATCCTTGAATTACCGTCAGCAATTACAGACCCATCTTTTTTCTTTAGGAACTCCTTTTCTAATTCAGCTCTAGCTGCACCAAACTTTCCAACTATTTCGGTAAAGATATCCTCCAGGGTAAGAAGACCTTGTATTTCACCATATTCATCAACTACTAGTGAGAGGTTATTATCCTGTTGTTGGAATTTGTTAAGCTGTGTCGATATAGTAGTGCTCTGAGATATGAATGTGGTTTCAGAGAGCAGATCTTTAATATTGGTTTCTTCTTCAAGCGCCTCTATGAATTGGTGCGATTCTTTAAGGTGAAGCACTCCAATCACACTGTCAATAGACCCTTTAAAAACAGGAAGCCTGCTGTAATATGATGATTTAATAATTTCTTGAGCAGCCTCTATGCTATCAGTGATATCTATTCCAATAATCTCAGCATGAGGAGTCATAATATCCTCAACGGTTAATTCTTCCATGCCTAAGATAGATGAAAGCATCTCCCTAGATTGATTAGGTATTAGATCACCATGCTCATCTAAGAGCGTTCTTAATTCTTCTGTATTTAAATCATCGTTTGAAGCTGATCCCAGAGGATCAACATTGAAGATCTTAAGAATTCTTGAGCTAACAATATTTGTTAACCACACCAAAGGCTTAAAAATAATTACCAATAACTTTAAAAGCCAAGAGGATTTAGTAGCAAAATTTTCTGGATAAACACTCGCAATTGTTTTTGGAGTAATTTCTGAGAAGACTAATATAACTAATGTGAGAATAATTGATCCAAGTAAAACGTTTCCACCAAAATAATCAATCATTATTATTGTAACTATTGCTGAAGCAAGAATGTTTGCGAAGTTATTTCCGATCAATATAGATGAGAGCAGAATATCTGGTCTTTGAAGTAATTTTAAAGCTCTTTTTGCGCCTTTTGTTCCTTTAGACAAATTACGTAATTTAACTTTATTGGATGCCATCATTCCTGTTTCAGATCCTGATGAAAAGGCAGAAAAAATTAAAAGCACAAAAAGCGCAAGAAATAAAAAAGATAGAGAGTTAGTGCCCAAGGAAATCTATATGTAGTTAATTAATATAATTGAATTGCCAAAATAAGCTAAGAGAACCATTGCAAAAGAAAGAATTGTACCTCTTACAGCGTATCTTACTTTTAAATTAGCGTATTTTACTCCTAAAAATGTTAGCAAATAAACAATTAATGCAAATGAAGTAAAAATAATTTTAAAAATTAGTTCTATATTCACTTCTCCAATTACCATAAAGCCTGAGATAAGAGAGAGAATTAAACCTAAAAGCCCACTACCAATCAACAAAAATATTTCATTATATTCTCTTTCAACAGATTTAGTATTTGAACCAATTGTTCCTTTTTTGATCATTGTTATGTGTCTCTCTAAAAGAGTCGTTTCAAAGAATGTAACTATTAATATAACAATACTGAAGCTTGTTGCCGAAAGATGAGCTGAGCGGAGAGACATACCTTCTGTATAAAGCATTATCGCAAGAATCAGAATTAAAGCCAGAAATAAACCTGCATAGACCTGTTTTGAGGAACTTAGAGCAATTCTAGATAAAAAGTATGCAAAAAGAGCGGTTAATGTTGTAAAAGGGAATGACATTGTTAAATTTTTTTTTGTAATCTTTATATATTAACACTATCAAATTCTTCAAGGTTAACCTAAAATACAGACTTTTTTAAAGATACAGATTTCAATTTTTATATGGTAGTAGTAAGACTTGCAAAAAGCGGAGCTAAGAAAAACCCTTATTATTTTATAACGGTTGCCGACTCTAGAAAACCTAGAGACGGAGCATTTATAGAGCGCCTTGGTTTTTTTAATCCTTCTGCAAAAGGATCTGAAGAAAGAATGAGATTCAATATTGAACGTTTAGATCACTGGATTGCTCAAGGAGCTCAACTCTCCGATAAGGTCAAAGAATTAGCTAAAGACGCAAGACTTTCTTCAGATGAGTTGCAACAAAAACTAGAAAGAAAAAAAGATAAAAGAGATAAAAAGAAGGAAGCAATTAAGGCAAAGAAAGTTGCAGAGTTAGAAGCCAAGGCTAAAGAGTCTGAAGAAGCAGAATTAGAAGAAGCTCCAGCAGAAGAAGCTGCAACCGAGGAAGCCTCAGCAGAAGAAACTGTAACCGAGGAAGCTTCAGCAGAAGAAGCTACAACCGAGGAAGCTCCAGCAGAAGAAGCTACAACCGAGGAAGCTCCAGCAGAAGAAACTGTAACCGAGGAAGCTCCAGCAGAAGAAGCTACAACCGAGGAAGCCCCAGCAGAAGAATCTGAAGAAGAGTCTTCAGATGATGAAAAAAAATAGCTCGGTAGATACATCACTATTTGTTCTAATTGCTAAAATAGGTAAGACAAAAGGCCTAAAAGGTGAATTTTTTTTAAGGTCATTTGCTGAAAAATCAGAAACCCTTAGATCATTTGATAAGTTCTTTTGTATGAAATCTAGCTCAATGGAAGAGATCAGCTTCGAGTATATTAAAGAAAGTAATAATAATATCATCGCCAAGTTTCAATCTATTGATGATATCGACGACATCAAATCTTTTGGTCAAAAAGATATATATATCCTTAAATCAGAACTTCCTTTGTTAGACAAAAATGAAGCTTATTGGTTTGAGCTTGAAAAAATGCAGGTTATTAATTTAGAGGGTCAAAATCTTGGCAATGTTAAATCAGTAAATAATTTTGGAGCTAATGATGTTCTTGAAGTTAATAAAAAAAATAAAACTCTATTAATCCCATTTATAAAAAATAGGGTCATCATATCAATTAATAAGACGGAAAATTCTATTCTTGTAGACTGGCAAGAAGACTATTAGATTTATGAACATTAATGTAATTACTTTGTTTCCAGAAATTTTTGATTCCCTAAATTATGGTTTGCTTGGGAAAGCATTAGATAGAGAGGATATTAAAATTAACATATTCAATTTACGAGACCACCAATTGAACAAGCATGGCCAGATTGATGATAAGCCATATGGAGGAGGCGAGGGAATGGTTTTAATGGCAGAACCACTGGAAAATGCTATTAAAAATATACCTAGTGATAACTTAGGGATAGTCATAAATTTATCACCACAAGGCAGAATTTTTAGTCAGAAAAAGGCAAAAGAATTATCAACGCTTAAAAACATAACAATTATATGTGGGAGGTATGAGGGAATAGATGAAAGATTGATTTCTCAATATGTTGATGATGAAATTTCTATTGGAGATTATGTGTTAAGTGGTGGTGAATTTGCTGCACTGACCATTATCGATTCATTATCAAGATTTATTCCAGGTGTTATAGGTAATCAAAAATCAGTAGAACAAGATTCATTCAGTCATGGACTCTTGAAAGGACCAGTGTATACAAGACCTGAAACTTTTAATTCTGATGATATACCAGAAGTTCTAATATCTGGCGATCACAATAAAATAAAAGAGTGGAGAGATAATCAATCGCTTATTAGAACTTTTGAAAGAAGGCCTGATCTTTTAAAGAATGCAAAATTAACAAAAAAACAAAAAAAACTCTTGGAAGAATTGTCATCTAAGGCTATCCTGTAGCTCATTTTAGGCATTAAGTTATGAGCGATACAAAAGAAACAAAGAAAAAAGGCTTTTTTTCTAAATTACTTGGCAGATCAGATGCTGTTGATGCTAACGCAGAACCAGAAAAACCTGAGGACTTAAAAGGATCTGCACCTATATCAGATAATGATTCTGAAACATCATCAGCAAAATCAAATACAGGACTAAAAAGCGCATTATCTAAATCCGTGCTTGCCAAAATGAAAAAAGCAGATATCGTTGCTGCAGCAGCAGAATTAGGCATTGATCTAGATATAAAGCTTACTAAAGATAAATTATTAGCTGCTTGGGATGCTCATTTTAATCAAGAGAGCATATCAGAGGAACCAATTGCAGAAGAAGCCCTAGAAGAGCCTATGGCGGAGGAAGTTACTGAAGAGCCAATTGCAGAAGAAGCCGTCGAAGAGCCTATGGTGGAGGAAGTTACTGAAGAGCCAATTGCAGAAGAAGCCGTTGAAGAGCCTGTGGCGGAGGAAGTTACTGAAGAGCCAATTGCAGAAGAAGCCGTCGAAGAGCCTGTGGTGGAGGAAGTTACTGAAGAGCCAATTGCAGAATCTTTGTCAGATTCTAATGATCCATCTGAAGAAGAGTCTGATTCAGAAGCTGTTCCTGTTTCAGTGGACGAAAAATCTCCTGCAGAAATAATTAAAACCTTTGAGTCCAATCAATTAAGAGACGACATACCATCATTTAGACCTGGAGACACTGTTGTAGTCTCTGTCAAAGTCAAAGAGGGTGAAAGAACCAGACTTCAAGCTTTTGAAGGAGTGGTAATGAACATTAAGAATAGAGGTTTAAACTCAGCCTTTATTGTGAGAAAAATATCCAGTGGAATTGGAGTTGAAAGAACATTCCAATTACATAGCCCAATGATTGATTCTATAAAGGTTAAAAGAAAGGGCGATGTGAGGCAGGCTAAACTCTATTATTTACGCGAAAGATCTGGAAGATCTGCAAGAATAAAAGAAAGACTAGACTAATCCTATGTCATCTGATTTAGAAAAGGATCAGCTCATAGATTCTTTTTTATCTAATCTTCGCCTTGAAAAAGGCTTATCCGCAAATACAATTAAAGCTTACTCAGCTGACTGTCACTCTTTTAGCAATTGGCTTTTGGTCAAAAGAGCCTCAGTTATACAAAAAACAGATGAAAGAGATATTAAGCTTTATCTTAAAAGTCTTCATGGCCTAAATTTATCGCACACAACTATAAATAGAAAGCTCTCATCGCTTAAGCATTTTTTTATTTTTCTAAACAAAAAAAGATATGTTCAACATAATCCAGTGATAAATTTCTCTGGATTAAAAAATATGAAACCTTTACCAAAGTCTTTATCAATAACAGATGTAAATATGCTGTTAAATGCTCCAGACAGCTCAAATTTTATAGGATTACGAGACAAAGCCATGCTCGAGCTTATGTATGCTACAGGCGTCAGAATTAGTGAGTTAATAAATTTGCAATATACGAATATCGACTTAACTAGATCTTTAATTAAGGTAATGGGAAAGGGTGGTAAAGAAAGAATGATTCCCTTTGGAGACAATGCATTATCTTGGCTTGCTGAATACATAGAATATAGAAGAACAAATAATCTATCTCTTAAATCAAGAGATTTTTTTGTAAGCCAACAAGGTAAGAAAATTACTCGACAAGCATTTTGGCACAGAGTAAAACAATATCTTGCAATATCAGGGCTTTCTGCAGATGTTTCTCCTCATACTCTGAGACATGCATTTGCAACACACTTGCTAAATAATGGAGCAGATCTCAGATCAGTTCAAATGCTTTTAGGTCATAGTGATCTCTCTACCACTCAGATATATACTCATATTGCGAAACAAAGATTGAGTGATATGGTTAAAGAGCACCATCCTAGAGGTTAAATTTTATGAAATTATTATTTTTTATTTTTCTACTTATTTATTCTTTTGAGTTGCAATCCGATGAATCACAAATTATCTCTAGCCTCAAAAAAGTTCTCCCCGAGGGTATGTCAGTGCAAAGCATAAAGAAATCTCAAATTGAAAATTTATACATCGTTGATATTGGCGATTTGCAGCCTCTATATGTCTCTAAAGATGGAGAATTCTTTTTTTACGGAGAGTTATATGCGATCAATGGTAACCAACTAGAAAACACTACAAAAGAAGAGATTAATTTAAAACGAAAAAAGATTCTTGATGATGAATTAGGCGGAGATGATTTTATAAGTTTTAAGTCTGACAATGAAAAATTTCAAGTTGTCATATTTACTGACGTAGATTGTGGTTATTGTAGGAAGTTTCATAATGAGATGGAAGACTTTAATAACCTCGGAATTACTGTAAATTATGTCGCTTTTCCAAGATCTGGATTGGATTCTAATTCATATAACAAAATTGTTACTGCTTGGTGTTCATCATATCCAAAAGAAACGATGACTCAAATGAAACTAGGTCAAGAAGTAGCAATATCTTTATGCAAAAACCATCCAGTCAAAAAGCATTATTTGCTTGGTCAAAAGATTGGCATTACAGGTACTCCAGCTATAATTAAGCCAAGCGGAGAACTGCTTCCTGGATATCTATCTCCTGAGGAGCTTTTAAGTAGATTAAATTAACTATGGCTAAACTAAAAATAGGCATCTGTGGCTGGGGTAATGTTGCAACAGGTTTATATGAGCAACTAATAAATGGCAACGAATTTTATTCTGATTGGGAAATATCATGTATTGGAGCACGACGTGATAATTCCCGTTGCAATCCTGGATCAACAAAAATCATTAGGGATATTTTTGATGTAGTAAAAGAAGATATAGATGTTCTTGTTGAATTAATTGGAGGAGTTGAAACCGCAAGAGATTTAATCACTGAAGCTCTTAATTCGGGTAAGCATGTTGTTACTGCCAATAAAGCTGTTATTTTTGAGCATGGCGAGGAGCTTATTAACCTAGCAATTAAAAATAATGTGAGATTATTGTTTGAGTCCGCGGTCTGTGCTGGTACTCCGACAATAAAAATATTATCAAATGATTTGAGTGCCAACAAAATATCAAAAGTTGCAGGTATGCTTAACGGCACAACAAACTTCATTCTTTCTAAAATGGAAGAAGGAGCTTCTTATGCAGATGTCTTAAAAGAAGCTCAAGATAATGGTTATGCTGAACCTGATCCCAGCCTAGATGTAAATGGAACTGATGCAGCTCATAAAATTGGAATTCTTTCAGCCTTGGCCTTTAACAGCGGTCTTCCTGCTCCAGATTTCTATATTGAGGGCATAGAAGATATTCAACCTCATGATTTTATATATGCTGAAGATTTTGACTTTACTATTAAGCACCTAGCAGTAGCTAAGCTTTCAGCAGGTGGTATTGAGCTGCGGAGTCATCCCGTAATGCTTAACAAAAATTCAAGCTTAGCCGGATTGAAGGGCGTAAGAAATGGTATTCAATTTGATACTGATCTTTTAGGAGCATTTCATGTTGCTGGCTCTGGTGCTGGAAGAGAATCAACTGCATCTGGTTTAATTTCTGATTTACATGCACTGTCAAAGTCTCCTGAAATTTTACCTATAAATTATCCTGATTTTTCAAATAAGCCAAATATTTTAAATTTTAATGATCTTATTTTTAAATTTTATGTTTATTTAGAGGTCAAAGACGAAGCTGGAGTGCTTGCTCTAATTAGCAAAATCTTTGCAGATCACAGTATAAGCTTTGATAAAGTTATTCAAAAAGATCAGCTAGAAAATAGCAATGTACCAGTTGTTATATTTACTGATCCAATAATTGAAAGTGAGATGCAGATCGCTCTAGAGGATTTAACGAATCATCCTGAAATTTTCAATTTCAAAATCATTAGAATTGAGGATCTATAATGCTTTTTCATTCAACAAGAGGAAAAGATAAAGATAAAGATTTTTCTTCTATATTAATGCAAGGATTGGCTGATGATGGCGGTCTTTTTATGCCTGACTACTGGCCACAAGTCGATTTAGATGAAATTCAATCTCAGCAGTCCTTCGTTGGAGTGGCAAAATGTATAGTCCCATTGTTCACATCCTCATCATTTTCTCATCAGGAAACATTAAATATTGTTGAGTCTACATGGCATGATTTTGAGCATAAAGATCTTGTTGGCATTAAAAAAATACATAATGTTTCCGTCTTAGAACTTTTTCATGGCCCCACAGCAGCCTTTAAAGATTTTGGCCTTCAGTTGGCAGCTGCCTTTTTTAATAAGGTATTAGAATCTGAAAATAAAACTGCAATTGTTTTAGGAGCAACATCAGGTGATACAGGATCAGCAGCAATTGATGCATGCAAAAACTATGATCGTATCAAGAGTTTCATAATGCTTCCAAATGGAAATATGTCTGAGGTTCAGCAAAGACAAATGAGCACTATTAAATCCTCAAATATCTTTGCCTTAAAAATAAATGGTACATTTGATGATTGTCAAGACTTAGTCAAACAAGCTTTTCAAAAAAGAGATTTTTTGAGTACCAATCAATACTTATTAGCAGTTAATTCAATTAATTGGACTAGAATCATAGGTCAAATTTGTTATTACTTTTATGCCTATAATCAATTGTATAAAAAAGGAAATTTGAATTTCTCAATTCCAACAGGAAACTTTGGTAATGTATTTGCTTGTTACTCAGCACACAAAATGGGTTTACCAGTCGATAAAATTTCTGTAGCCGTAAATAACAATGATATTTTGCACCGCTTCTTTAATGAAAATGATTATTCACAGCGATCAGTTTGCGAAACCATCTCTCCAAGTATGGATATAAGCGTAGCTAGTAATTTTGAAAGACTTGTATATGATCTTTTCTTAGACAGAGATGCTTCTCAATGTGCAGAAATGTTTGAAAATTTTCCAATCAAACCTATAGAGTTGGATATACCTACATGGAATAAGAAAAAAAATCTTTTTTCATCGTGCATGGTAAACGACCTTGATACAGAGAATATGATTAAAAGAACCTATCAATCAGACAGCTATCTCTTAGACCCCCATACAGCTGTTGCGGCTTTTGAAGCTTTTAGCAAGAGTGATAAAAACAATCATTATGTCTTATTATCTACAGCGCATCCTGCAAAATTCCCAAAAGTTTATGAAAAATTAAATATAAAAATAAATTCAACACCCACTTCTTTAAAAGACTTGTTTAAAAAAGATGAATATCTTCATACTCTCGATGCTGATTACAACAAAATTACTAATTTTATTAAACTTAACAACTGAATTTTATATTTATGAACATACCTAAAATAATTAAAACATCTACTGCAAATTTAGAGCAAGTTAAAGGAGTTCTTACTTTAGGCTTTTCATCGGACGCTTTATTGAGATGGGTCTTCCCTGATGCATCTTCTTATCTTAAATGCTTTGATATTTGGATGGAGCAGTTTTCAAAAATATCTTTTGAACATAACATTGTTTTTTCAGAAGAAAATTTTCATGGATCATCTCTTTGGCATCCTCCCGGAGTTCAGTTTGATAATTCAGCCCTTGGGCCTACTTTTGAATATATTCCTGCTGAAAGAATAGAAGTTGTTATTAAATTCTTTGAGGAATTTGAAAAATATCATCCAGATGACGCGTGGTATTTACCATTCATTGCTGTCGATCCTTCTCAACAGAGACAAGGTATAGGATCCTTTTTGTTGAAAGAAGCACTCCAAATGATAGATCAAAAAGGAGATAGAGCATATTTAGAGGCATCCAATGAAATGAATAAAGCTTTGTATGAAAGACATGGTTTTGTAGAAATTGGAAGAGTGCAATTTGGAGACTCACCGCCTGCATTTCCTATGATTCGAGAATCTAGTATCTAATTTTTCTTTCACAGACTTGGTAAAGCGATTAAAATGTAATTCATGGAAACAGGCGAACTAAAATCTATCCTTAGTAATCTTAGAGATCGCATGATTGATCTCCGGGGGCATCTTTGACGTTGCCCATAAAGAAAATTTATTAATTGATATAAATAATAAATTATCTGATGAGTCAACTTGGTCTAATTTAGACTTATCACAGTCTTTAAATAAAGAAAAAGCAGATCTAGAAAAATTTTTAAATTCTTTTCTTTCAGTGGATGAGACAATAAATGATAATCTTGATTTATTAGAAATAGCGATTGAAGAATCTGATGAAACCTCTATCAATGAAATAAATGTAGAAACTCAATCTTTAGTTTTGCATGTGGAAGACCTAGAGTTTAATAGAATGTTCTCAAATAAAATGGATCCTAATTCAGCATTCATTGATATTCAATCTGGCTCTGGTGGAACAGAGGCTCAAGATTGGGCTGATATGTTGCTAAGAATGTATACAAGATGGGCAGAAAAGCATGAATTTACAGTTTCCGTGATTGATCATTCTCCGGGAGAAGTTGCTGGCATAAAATCAGCTTCATTATTAATAAAAGGAAGCTACGCTTATGGGTGGCTTAGAACGGAAACAGGAGTTCATAGATTGGTTAGAAAATCTCCCTTTGATTCTGGCAGCAGAAGACATACATCATTTGCATCTGTTTTCATTTCTCCTGAAATAGATGAATCAATTGAGGTGGAACTCAATTCTGCGGATGTAAGAATTGATACATATAGAGCATCCGGAGCGGGAGGTCAGCACGTTAATAAAACAGACTCAGCAGTTCGATTAACTCACGTTCCAACTGGTACGGTGGTTCAGTGTCAAAATGATAGGTCTCAACATAAAAATAAAGATAATGCGTTTAAACAGCTTAAATCTAAGCTCTATGAACTAGAATTACAAAAACAGAAAGATGAACAACAATTATTAGAAGATAGTAAATCTGATATTGGATGGGGAAGTCAAATTAGATCATATGTTTTAGATCAATCTCGCATCAAAGACTTAAGAACAAACGTTGAAAGTGGTAATATCTCATCAATTCTAGACGGCGACATAGATATTTTTATCAAAGCCAGTCTAACCCAAGGAGTATAAATGAGTGATTCAAATTTAGGTGGCGAGGCCTCTATCTTAGAAGAAAGACGAAAAAAGCTTGAAGAGCTTAGAGAGCAAAATATTGCATACATTAATGACTATGTTCCAACTCATCATTCTAAGGATTTGCATGATTCTTATGATCATATAAGCAAAGAGGAGCTAGAGACAAAAAAAATTAATAATCTATCACTTGCTGGAAGAATTGTTCTAAAAAGAGTGATGGGTAATGCAAGCTTTGTCACCATTAGGGATGGATCAGGCGATATTCAAGCTTATATAACGAAAAATAATATAGACCCTGACTTATATAAAAATTTCAAAACTTGGGACCTTGGAGATATTATTGGTATTGGAGGCAATTTATTTAAAACCAAAACAGATGAGTTAACAGTTGAAGCTCAGTCAATTACTCTAATAACCAAATCCTTAAGACCAATGCCTGAAAAGCATAAAGGTCTTGTTGACATTGAAATTAAATATCGTCAAAGATATTTAGACCTGATGAGCAGCCCAGAATCAAAATTAATTTTTGAAAAAAGATCACAAATCATTTCATCTATCAGAGCAACTATGCTTGATGATGGCTTTCTGGAGGTTGAGACGCCAATGATGCATTCAATTCCTGGAGGAGCTGTTGCCAGACCATTTGTCACCCAACATAACGCACTTGATAGAGAGCTTTTTTTAAGAATAGCTCCTGAACTTCATCTAAAAAGACTTTTGGTTGGCGGTTTTGAGAAGGTATTCGAGATAAATAGAAGTTTTAGAAACGAAGGCTTATCAACTAAACATAACCCAGAATTTACGATGTTGGAGTTTTATGCAGCTTTTGCAACTTTTAATGAAACATTAGCTTTTACACAAAATATCATTCAAAGCGCCTCTGAGGCTATTGGTAACAAAAAAGAAATTGAGTGGGATGGAGAAAAAATAGATTTATCTAATTTTTCAACCAAAAGCTTGAGTGATTTGGTTTTAGAGCATAACCCTAAATTGACTAAAGTTGATTTAACTAATTTAGATAACCTTCGAGCTTTTGCAGAATCTATTAAGATTTCAGTCAAAGAAGAATGGAGAGAAGGAAAAATTTTATTAGAAATCTTTGAAAAAACAGTTGAGGAGAAACTCATTCAACCAACATTTGTTATTCAATATCCTATTGAAGTTTCTCCTTTATCAAGAAGAAATAATGATAATCCATCTATAGCAGACAGGTTTGAATTATTTATTGCAGGTAAAGAGTTAGCTAATGGTTTTTGTGAGTTAAATGATCCTGATGATCAGGCTCAAAGATTTCGTGAGCAGGTTAAGGCTAAAGCTGATGGTGATGATGAGGCAATGGGATTTGATGAGGATTATATAACTGCGCTAGAACACGGCATGCCGCCTGCCGTAGGAGTTGGCTTGGGCATAGATAGATTGGTGATGATGTTAACTAATCAAAGCTCAATCAGAGATGTTATATTGTTTCCTCAGCTGAAATCTTAAAAAAATTACCATCTATACTTTTCAAAATTTTCTGGATTAGCCCAACCCTCTGAATTATTCCAACCTCTCTTATTGTTATAAGTTTTTAGATTGTATGAATATATTTTTGCCGCTATGATTTCTGCGCTATGAGTAAAGCCTAATTCTAAAAATTTTTTATCAATATTTGAATTTTTTTGAATGACTAAAATTTTTTGTGCCAGAGTGTTCTTAATTAACCCAACCTGTGTTTTTGAAATGGGCATATCATCAAAAACTATACATAAATCATTTGGTTCAACTTCATTATTATCAAGATCTTCAAGATTTAAAATAGATAAGCTTTGAAGGCTATCCTCACAAATCTCTGCGAAGGAACTTAAATCTTTTTGAGTGATGGCTAAAACAGTTTTTATTTCTTCACGATTGATAATTTCAAGAAGAAAGTTATTTAAACCACTTTTACTCATTTATTTTAATAGATCTTCAACAGCAGTTCTCTCTTCAATCAATTCATTCGTTGAAATTTTTATTTTTTCTTTTGCAAAATCAGATAAAACAATATCTCTAACAATTTCTACATTACCATCTGATGTTGTCATCAATGGCATTCCACAAATTATCCCATCAGGAAGATCATAGCTTCCATCTGTAATTACAGCTGCGCTGAAGCAATCTCCTGACTTGGTTGGATTTTCGCAAGCAACAATTGTATCAAGAGCAGCTTTGGCTGCTGAGGTAGCAGAAGAAGCGCCTCGTGAATCAATCACAGCCTTGCCTCTTTGTTGAACAATTGGCAAAAACTCATTATTAACCCAATTCATATCATTTATAAGATTTTTACCTAATTCTCCGTCAGAAACGATATTTTCAAAATCAGGATACATGGTTGGGCTATGATTACCCCATATGATCATTTTACAGATATCTTCAATTCCCACATTAAGCTTTTTTGATAACACGGACCTTGCTCTACTTGAATCAAGCATTGTCATAGCCATCCACAGTTGAGAATCATTACCGGCTGCATGTCTTCCAATTAATGCATTAGTGTTTGCAGGATTGCCTACGACCAAGATTTTGGCATTTGATTTACCATATTTACCAATTGCTTGCCCTTGCCCAACAAAAATTCCACCATTTATTTGCAATAGATCAGATCGTTCCTCAATTTTTTTTCCATTAAAAACAATCCCCCTTGGGATACTTCCAACTAAGAGAAACCAATCAGCATCCTTAGCTGCTGAATCAAAATCAGAAGTGCAATTTACATTCCCCATATTTGGAAAATTAGAATCTTCAAGCTCCATAATAAGACCCTTTAATTTGTCAACTACCTGGGGTATTTCTACTAACTCTAAATCAACAATTTTTTCCCCGAAGGTATGCCCATCAACTAATCTGGGAATAAGTGAGTAGCTTATTTGACCGGCAGCACCAGTAACTACAACCTTGATTCTATCTTTCATAAAAATCCTTAATATTTAATTCAGGCTATTATATTCCTAAACGTTAGATTAATTCGTGGACCAATGATTTTTTGTGTCTTTTTTATTGAATGTTGCCAATTTTTTTGTGTTTTACCGTCAATTACTATCAAACATCCATGAGCTTGAGGGATTGATATTGTTTCTTTAGTAATTTTATTTCTGAAATATATATTTCTTTCGCTACCAAATGAAATCGAGGCTATTGTTGGATTAGGGCCTAGTTCTTTTTCATCATCTGAATGCCATCCCATTGAGTCTTTGCCGTCACGATAATAATTTGCAAGCACTGAATTAAAATCGATTTTTAATTCTTTAAAAATTTTTTTTCGAATAAGTATTAATTCTTCATTCCAGTCATGTCGGTTAAGCTTTTTACCAGAATACTTATAATCGCACCCCTCATCACCAACCCAACACTGTAATCTAGGTATCTTTAAATCCTTACCAAACATTTTAATCATCATGGATTCCCATGAAAGATTTTTTATAAGTTTGTTAAGGAATTCATCAGATTCGTTAGAATTAAAAAAATTATTTTCTATTCGAATTTTTAGATCGTTGTGAGCTACAATTTCATTATTCATAAAAGAGTAAGTATAAATATGTTTTCATATATTCCAATCGGTACATTCAATGACTAAGGTGATAATTATTGGAGGAGGTCATGCTGGTGCAAATACAGCTTTCGCCCTAAGAAAAGATGGATTTGATGGAGATATAAATATTTTATGTGATGAGAGCTATTTGCCCTATCATAGACCACCATTATCAAAAGATTTTTTAAAGCAGAAGGTTGGAGAGGACAAGCTGAGTTTTAAGTCACCAGAATTTTATAATGATCAAAACATCTCAGTGCATCTTAATACACGAGTAAATTCAATTGATCTTGAATCAAATAAAGTTGGCTCAGATGATGATTCATTTGATTTTGATTATCTGGTTTTTGCAACTGGAGCGACACCAAGATTATTACCTATGGAAAATGCG
Source organism: uncultured SAR86 cluster bacterium (assembly GCA_902627055.1). Taxonomy (GTDB): domain Bacteria; phylum Pseudomonadota; class Gammaproteobacteria; order Magnimaribacterales; family D2472; genus D2472. Next base: position 31,339 of record CACOHS010000008.1, read on the forward strand.
GATGCTGAAAATTTATTCTATTTAAGAGATATTTCAGATGTTTTGTCCTTGCAAAAACTTATTACTTCTGGAAAAAAAATAGTTTTAATTGGAGGTGGCTATATCGGCTTGGAAGTTGCGTCTGCAATGATTGAGATGGGATTAGAGGTTACAATTTTGGAGGCAGAGGACAGAATTCTCAAGAGAGTTACAAGCCCAGAGCTTTCTGAATTTTATGATGACTATCACTCAAAGATGGGTGTAGAAATTATCTGTGACGCAAAGGTGAGCGAATTGATTGCTGATAGTCAAAGTATTAATTCTGTTGGTCTAGAATCTGGAGAAAAGATTGTTGCTGATATCATTTTAGTCGGAATTGGAGCAATCCCAAACATTCAACTCGCCGAATCAATTGGTCTCGAATGTGAAAATGGCATTAAAACTGATCAATTTTGTAGAACCTCTATTCCAAACATTCTTGCAGTTGGTGATTGTACATCCTCATTCAATACCCTTTTAAATAAAGAGCTCAGATTAGAGAGCGTTCCAAACGCACTATCTCAATCAAAAGTTGCATCATCATCAATAATCGGAAATGAGCTTTTTAACAATGAGATGCCATGGTTTTGGTCCGATCAATATGATTTAAAGCTGCAAATGGCAGGCATATCAAATGGCTATGACGAATGTCATATTCTTGGAAGTATTTCCTCTGCAGAATTTATTGCTTGCTATGGAAAAGATGGTTACCTAATTGCAGTAGATAGTGTCAACCAATCTAAGCAATTTATGCTTTTTAAAAGAGCTCTAGGAAATGGCTTTAAATTAGAGATGGAGCTTATTAAGAATGATAATTTTCAACCTGAATCAATTTTTTCAGGTTCAAATTAGTTAAAATAAATCTAATTACACGGAGATAATTATGAGCATTAGATTTGACGATAAGGTAGTAATTGTAACTGGTGCAGGAGGAGGCTTAGGAAAGCAACATGCACTTGAGTTTGCAAGAAGAGGGGCAAAAGTTGTTGTCAATGATCTAGGTAGTGCTGTCGATGGCTCGGGTGGTTCAAGTGACGCAGCCAATGCAGTCGTTGAGGAAATTAAAGCAGAAGGTGGTGATGCTATGGCAAATGGCTCAAGCGTTGCAGATCAAGAAGGCGTATCAAAAATGATTGCTGAAACCATGGATAAATGGGGTCGAATAGATATTTTAGTCAACAACGCAGGAATCTTAAGAGATAAAAGTTTTCATAAAGTTACCATCGAAGAATTCAACCAGGTCATGGATGTTCACTTTCAGGGAAGTTTTTATACCTCTCATGCCGTTTATCCAATCATGCGAGAGCAAAATTTTGGCAGAATAATTTTTACCACTTCATCAGGCGGACTCGTTGGTAGCTTTGGTCAAACAAATTATGGTGCAGCAAAAATGGCAATGATCGGTTTGATGAATTGTTTAAAGATAGAGGGCCAAAAATACAATGTTTTCTCAAGTGCTGTTTCTCCAGTCGCATTATCGAGAATGACAGAATCTCTGATGCCTGATGGATTGGGAGAGAGATTTTTGCCTGAGTATGTGACTCCTGCTGTAATCTATCTTGCTAGTGAAGAAAGCCAAAATGGAGCTATTATCGGAGCAGGTGCTGGAGTTTTTACAAGGTTTAGAATTCTTGAAACAATGGGCCTTGCTTTAGGAACTGGTGACGAGATGACACCAGAAAATATTGCAGCTGGTTGGGATTCGGTTTCTGATCTGGATGATGCGAGAGAATTATTTAGTGGTCCTGAACAAACCATTAAAATTCTTGAACAGGCAGATAAATCCTAAGCTGAGAAACTTGATCTTTCAGACATTAATTTAAAATGTCTTTTTATTTCTGGATAATCTTCCATGGCTAATCGGTTCAAACTAATAAAAAAATCAGTGGTTGTTATCAATTGAATATCTGCAAAGGTGTATCTATCACCTGCAACAAATTCTGACTCAGAAAGCACTGTATCAAAATATTTTAGTGATTTTACTCCGACATTCTTTTGCATTTCACCATAGTCTTTATTTTGTATTTCCATTTTAGACATTCCAGGATGAAGATGTCTAAATGCCATTGCTAATGGAATCATTAACTCGTTATAGATTCGTGCTTGCCACATTTCAATTGATGCAATTTCTATGGCGCTTTCTCCAAAGAGATTGGGCGCTGGATACAAAGATTCAAGATACCGACAGATAGCCGTTGATTCCATAATCACGGTTCCATCATCCAGTTCTAAAGCTGGAATCCTTGCATTTGGTGCAATTGATCTATATTCAGGTGTTTTATGCTCACCTGACATCAGATCTATATTGATTATCTCAATATCAGAAATATTTTTCTCAGCTATAAACATTCTTACTTTTCTGGGGCTATTAGCCATTTCATTGTTATACAATTTCATTTTATTCCTCGCCAGCTTTTTTATTATTTATATAACCCTTAAAGGCAATATATGTTTGAATGAGATTTGCAATTACAAATGCGGGCAAATCAACAAAAACAAAAACCAATGCTCCTGCGAATCTGCTTATACCGGTTAAAATATAACCATTAAGCCTTGTTTCATGCTTAACAGAACTAACCAGACTAAGGCTAAGTATGCTCAGAAATAAAATAACCCATTGGCCATACTGTAAAAAATTTTCAATCATGATGGTTTAGCTCTTGTTAATTCAATATTATTTTTTTCAGCTTGCTCCCAGTCTTTTGGTAATCTGCGTGCAACTATTAAAAAACTAATAATTGATGGCATAAATACACAAGAGATAACAGTCATGGCATACCTCATTGAATCAACCTCTCCGTAATTAGTTTTAAAAACATCTATCAACCAACCCGAAATAGTTGGTCCGAGGCCTAAGCCAATCATGTTTAAAATAAAAAAGAATAGGGCGGTAGACATTGCTCGCATATGGATTGGCGCAAGAGTTTGTGCGATTGCAAAACAAGGCCCAAGATAAATGCCCATAAAAACCAAGAACAATGATGTAAATACAAGGTTTATTTCAACTGATGGAGCCCACCAAGCTGTTATACCAATTGGCAAACAAAGTGCAATTGATATAGCTGGTAGCCACCCATAAGCCCTAATATCTCTTCTGCCCCATTTATCTGCAAGTCTTGCTCCAAAAAAAGCTCCACCTGCATAAGTAATGCCATTAATTATGCCAAGAATAATTACAAGCGTCTTAAAATCAAAGCTTGGATCTAAGGTAACAAGAAATTTTGTATGAAATGCCGATTTTGAATAGGAAACAAAAGATCCGAAAGCGATACCCAAACACATCGCCCACCATGCAGGTATCTGAAGTAGGGTTTTAAGAGATTCTAAGAATGGAGGCTTATCAATCTCTTCTTTTTGACCAAACTCCATTGCGCCACGAACAGGTTCGCGTATTGTTAATTTGACAACTACTGCTAAGAGAATACCTGTTATCCCAAGAAAAATAAAAATCTGTCTCCAGTTAACTTCTTCGCCAGATGCTCCAATCAAAGAGGCAGTGACAAAATAAGCCGCCATGATGCCTAGTGGAATTCCCATAGAGTAAACACCCAGTGCACTTGCGCGCTCTTCTTTGGGATACATATCTGAGATAATCGAGTGAGAAGGTGGGCTTCCACCAGCTTCTCCAATACCTACTCCCATTCTTGCAAGACCTATTTGGATAAAATTAGTTGCTAGGCCTGTCAGCGCAGTGAAGCCACTCCAGGTAGCTAAAGCTATGGAAAGGATATTAACTCTGTTATATCTATCGGCTAACCATGCTATTGGGATAGCCACAGTTGTATAAAAAACTGCGAATGCTAGTCCAATCAGCAAGCCCAATTCTGTATTTGTAAGATTTAAATCAGCTTGTATAAATGGAGCTAAAATACCTACAATCTGCCTATCAATAAAATTAAATCCGTAGACAATTGTTAGTAATATTAGAACAAAATTCCTATAGCCATTGTTTGGCTGCATATTACTATTCACAAGAATACCCCTAGTTTTAGATGCTTAATTATAGCCTAGAGATTAAATTTTTCTTATGTTACTCCCAGTTTAGAGCACCACCTGTTTGATATTCGATAACTCTGGTTTCAAAGAAATTCTTTTCTTTTCTTAGATCCATGATCTCTGACATCCAAGGAAATGGGTTGGTTGCTCCTTTGAACTCTTCTTCTAGACCTATTTGTGTAAGTCTTCTATTTGCAATGAATTGTAGATACTCTTCCATCATAGAAGCATTCATTCCGAGGACACCTCTTGGCATAGTAGCTCTTGCATACATGACTTCAAGCTCTGTTCCTTCAAGAATCATTTGAGCTGCCTCATTTTTCATTTGCTCATCCCATAGATGAGGATTTTCAATTTTAATTTGATTAATGACATCAATTCCAAAATTAACATGCATAGACTCATCTCTGAGGATATATTGGAACTGCTCAGCTGTTCCAGTCATCTTGTTTCGTCGTCCCATTGATAGGATTTGAGTAAATCCACAATAGAAGAAAATTCCCTCTAGCACACAATAAAAGGCAATTAGGTTTCTCAGCAGCTGCTTATCTGTTTCTTCAGTCCCTGTTTGAAAAGTTGGATCTGAGATTTGTTGAGTATATTTCAAGCCCCAAGCTGCTTTTTTTGCAACACTTGGTATTTCTCTATACATATTAAATATTTCACCTTCATCCATACCTAGAGACTCTATACAATATTGATAAGCATGTGTGTGAATAGCTTCCTCAAGACTTTGTCTCAGAATATATTGTCTGCACTCAGGGTTAGTCACTAGTCTGTAGAGAGCAAGCACTAGGTTATTAGCAACTAATGAGTCAGCAGTAGAAAAGAAACCAAGATTCCTTTTAACAATAGTTCTTTCATCTTCAGTAAGGCCGTCTTCAGATTTCCACAGAGCGATGTCTGCTGTCATATTAACTTCTTGAGGCATCCAGTGATTGGCACTGCCGTCAAGATATTTTTGCCACGCCCAATCATATTTAAATGGAACCAACTGATTTAAATCAGCCTTACAATTAATCATGGCCTTGTCATCGACTTGAACTCTACCAGCCATGCCTTGCATTTCATCGAGTTCTTTAATGCCTTCTGATTCATCAAAGTTTTCTATAGCTTTTCTTGCAATTTCAGCTCTCGAACCTTCTTCGACAGAAGCTCCTTCTGTTTTTGAAGACGCTTCTTGTGTTATTACTTGTTCAGTTGGCTTAATTTCCTTTGGCGTAGTATTTTTGATTTCAGGAGCTACTTGAGCTTCCTCGTTATTGTATTCATCCCAATTTAACATTTTCCTCTCCTTTTATTTTTTATTGACAGGCTTCGCAGTCAGGGTCATCTAACGAGCATGCTTCGGGCACAGGTGCTGGAGCACCAAGTTCTTGGGGAACTTCTGGCACTGTTTCAGCCTGAGCACTTACAGCATTTAAGCTGCCTTGATTAATAGTAGATTTTTCAGTCGTTGTTGCCGCTATAGACCTTAAATAGTATGTTGTTTTTAAACCTGAGTACCAAGCCATTCTATAGGTTAGGTCGAGCTTTTTACCATTAGCATTTCCAATATATAGATTGAGTGATTGAGCCTGATCAATCCACTTTTGTCTTCTGCTGGCTGACTCAACAATATATTTTGGCTCTACTTCAAATGCTGTTGAAAAAAGTTTTTTAATATCATCAGGAATTCTAGATATTTCGCTTAAGCTACCCTCAAAGTACTTTAAGTCATTAATCATAACGTCATCCCATAAGTCCAATGCTTTTAATTTTCTTACCAAATGAGGGTTAACGATTGTGAACTCCCCCGATAAATTCGATTTCACATATAAATTTTGGTAGGTTGGTTCAATAGACTGAGTAACTCCTGTGATATTTGAGATTGTTGCAGTGGGTGCTATGGCCATGACATTCGAGTTTCTCATACCATCTTTCTTTACTTTTGCTTTTAACTTTTCCCAATCCAAGGTTTCTGACCTATCAACCTTTATATATTCGCTGCCTCTATTTTTTTCTAGGATATCGATTGAGTCTTTTGGAAATATTCCCTGACTCCAAAGAGATCCTTCATAAGATGGATATGTTCCTCTTTCCCTTGCTAGTTCACTGGATGCATGAATAGCATAGTAGCTTATTATTTCCATGCTTTGATCAGCAAATTCAATTGCAGCTTCAGAACAATAAGGAGCATCCTGCATATACAGTGCATCTTGGAACCCCATGAGGCCCATACCAACTGGACGATGTTTTAAGTTTGAATTTTTTGCTGTATCTACAGAGTAATAATTGATATCAATAACATTATCAAGCATCCTTAAAGCAGTTGTAACAGTTTGCTTTATTTTTTCTTGATCTAGAACACCATCTTTCATGTGTTGCGGAAGATTGACTGAACCTAAATTACATACTGCTATTTCGTCATTGCTTGTATTTAGCGTTATTTCAGTACATAGATTCGATGAATGGATCACTCCGATGTGCTGCTGAGGCGAACGCAAATTACATGAATCTTTAAAAGTAATCCAGGGGTGACCAGTTTCAAACAACATAGTAAGCATCTTCCTCCATAGGTCTTTTGCAGGAATTGTTTTATGCTGATCCATTTTTCCTTCAGCTGCTAATGCTTCATATTCTTCATATCTTTTTTCAAATGCCAGACCGGTAAGATCATGTAAATCAGGTGTTTCACCTGGAGAAAACAAGGTCCAATTAGCATCGGATTCAACCCTTTTCATAAAAAGATCTGGGACCCAGTTTGCTGTATTCATATCATGTGTTCTTCTTCTATCATCCCCGGTGTTTTTTCTAAGATCGAGAAATTCTTCAATGTCTAAATGCCATGTTTCAAGATAGGCACACATTGCTCCTTTTCTCTTACCGCCTTGATTGACAGCAACTGCAGTATCATTCGCAACTTTTAAGAAAGGAACTACGCCTTGGCTCTTTCCATTTGTTCCTTTGATGTAAGAACCTAAAGCCCTGACTGGTGACCAATCATTCCCTAGTCCTCCTGCCCATTTGGAAAGTAAAGCATTATCTTTCATGGCACCAAAAATTCCGTCTAGGTCGTCCGGAATAGTTGTTAAGTAGCATGATGACAATTGGGGACGCAACGTACCAGAGTTAAATAAAGTAGGAGTTGAGCTCATATAGTCAAAACTTGACAGCAGTTTGTAGAACTCAATAGCTCGTTCTTCTTTGTTTTTTTCTTCCATTGCAAGACCCATTGCAACTCTCATAAAAAAGATTTGCGGCAGTTCGTATCTTGTATCCTGATAGTGAATGAAGTATCTGTCGTAAAGAGTCTGAAGTCCTAGATAGGTGAATTGATAATCCCTATCATGATCAATTGCTTTACCAAGTTTCTTAAGATCGAATTCTTTTAGTTGAGGATCTAGCATTTGCAATTCAATGCCTTTTTCTATGTATGCTTGGAACGCATTTGGATAATATTTCTCCATTTCTGGGTGAGAGCTTTCTTCAGCAATGTTTAAAAACGTCAACGCTTCACTTCTAAGTTCATCTAAAAGAATTCTTGCTGTAACGAAACTGTAATTTGGCTCTTGTTCAACCTTTGTTCTTGCTGACATGACAAGAGATGATTTCATATCACTCACTGAAACTCCGTCATAGAGATTTTTCAAGGATTCCTCAAGAATCAAGTCTGCGCTAACATCTTCTAGTCCGTCGCATGCATGATTTACAACAGCTGCTAATCTATTGATATCTAATGGAACTTGAGTACCGTCTTTTTTTGTTACTGATATCGCTGGGGCATTTATTGTATTTTTTTGAGGAGCTTCTTTTGTTCTTTCAGTGGCTCTTTCTTCTCTGTATAGAATGTATTTTCTTGCAACTGCATATTCTTCATTACGCATAAGCTGCAGCTCTACCTGATCTTGGATTTCCTCAATATGAAGAGTGCCTCCTGACGGCATTCTTCTTTTAAAGACTTCTTCGACATCTGCCGAAATTTCCTCAACTTTTCTGTGTATTCTTTCGCTAGCAGCTGCATTACCTGACTCGTTTGCTAGGAAGGCTTTAGTTACAGCAACTTTTATTTTATCTTCTTCAAATGGAACCACCTTTCCATTTCTTTTTATTACTCTCATCTTTCCTGGAGCCGTAATATTTATATCATCAGATGCCAGCGCCCCCGCAGCTCCTTGAACAGCAGCTTCTTGAGTTTTATTTAACTCTTGTATTGTCATTTTATTTCCTCTAAATTTTTCTTTCGTTGGTAAAACTATCGGAGATTTACCAATGGGTGGGGTCAAAAATGTTTTTTTGATATTTTTTTAACCAAACACAATGTTCTTACATTGTGAATAAATAATCAAGTGAAAAACACAATATATTGTGAATTCTTTTAATTTTTACACAATATACTGTATAAATGATGTTTATTGATTGTTATAAAAAAGTGGGTAAATTGTGGATAAATTTGAAATAAGGGGGCCAATATGTCGTTATTAGTTGCAATTGATCAAGGAACAACAAGCACAAGAACTGTTGCTTTTGATCGAGATTTAAATGTTGTACATTCCAAACAAAAGGAATATTCGTTAGAGTATCCCAATGATGGCTGGGTCGAGATCGAGCCTCACGAGCTAATGGCTTCAGTTCATAATACTCTTGATCCAGTTCTTGAGGCTTGCTCTGATATTGTTGCTCTTGGAATTACCAATCAAAGAGAAACAACTTTGGTTTGGGACGCCTCGACTGGAAAACCAATTTATAACGCAATTGTCTGGCAGGATCGAAGAACTGCCGAAGATTGCATGAGATTAAAAAAAGAAGGCTATGAAAAAATAATAAGAGAGAAGACGGGCCTTTTGCTTGATCCATATTTTTCAGCAACAAAAATTTCTTGGATTCTAGATAACGTAGACGGAGCAAGACAGAAGGCTGCAAATGGTGAACTAAGGTTTGGAACAGTCGATACCTATTTGTTATGGCAATTGTCAGAGGGAGTAATATATAAAACTGATGTAACAAATGCATCAAGAACCAACTTATTTAATATTCATTCAAAATTGTGGGATCAAGAGTTGCTCGATATTTTTAATATTCCATCCTCAATGCTTCCAGAAGTTCATTCATCTGACGCTAATTTTGGAGATATCTCTTGGAAGAATAGAAAAATAAATATTTCAGGTGTTATTGGAGACCAACAAAGCGCTATGGTTGGACAAAGATGTTTTGAGTCAGGTCAAATGAAAGCGACTTTTGGAACGGGCTGTTTTTTAATGGTTAATACCGGTGACCAATCTAATTTATCTACCTCGGGCTTACTGAATACCATAGGATATGGCATTTCAAATCAGATACCATATGCTTTAGAAGGAAGTATTTTTTCGGCGGGAACTATCATCCAATGGTTAAGAGACGAAATGAAATTTTTTTCTGATTCATCAAAAAGCATTGATTATCTATGCAAAAGGGGTGACTCAAAAGACATTTTTTTTATACCAGGCTTTACAGGAATTGGAGCACCGCACTGGAATTCAGAGATTAGAGCTGCTTTCTATGGAATAACCAGGGACACATCTCAGAAAGATATTACTACCGCAGCATTCAAAGCTTTAATTTATCAAGTTATTGATATTAAAGACGCTCTTAAAAACGACAGTATTGAAATTAAAAACTTATCTATTGATGGTGGGATGGCATCAAATGAAATGTTTTGCCAGTTGCTTTCAGATTATCTTAATCAAGAAGTTAATGTTCCTTCTAGCCTTGAGTCCACTGCAATTGGGGCAGCAATAACTGCTGGGTTAGGAGCAAATTATTTTTCAATTAAAGAGCTGCAGGAAAGTGAGGGAAATTTTAAAGTTTTTAAACCTCGAGAAGATATTTTCGATGCTGAAGATTTAGAAAAATGGAGAAAATTTCTCGGCGTTCTCTTGGAGGCATACAATTAAATAGGGGAAAAGTATATTTGAGTTAAAAAAATCTCCCCAGCAAGCTTTCAGTGTCTCCTATGGAAGAAATTTTTTGGCATCATTGCAAAAAAATAATCGAATAGTTGTGAGCTCTTTTGTTTATTATTTAATGTAATAAGATATCCTTACTTTTTTAAAAAATCTCCCTCTATGAAAAAAAATGTTTAGTTTTAAAATTTTTAATAATATTGCAGAAGATGGCCTGAATATTTTAGGCGAAAATGATTTTAAAGAAGTCTCTGATAATCCCGATGGTTTATTGTTAAGAAGCTTTGCACTTACAAAAGAAGATTTTGGAGATAATCTAAAATGTGTAGCTCGGGCTGGGGCCGGAACGAACAATATCCCCATCGATGAGGCAACTAAAAAAGGAATAGTTGTATTTAACACTCCCGGTGCAAATGCTAATGCTGTAAAAGAATTAGTCATATGCGGCATGTTGCTTTCATCGCGAGGCATAATTGATGGTATTGAGTTTGCAAAAACACTTGATATCAAAGATTCCGAAGGACTTAATAAAGCAATGGAGGCACAAAAGAAGACGTTTGCAGGCAATGAGCTTGATGGAAAAACACTTGGCATTATTGGATTAGGGTCAATTGGATCAATGCTTGCCCAAGCAGCTCAAACACTTGGAATGAAGTTGATAGGCTATGACCCATATATATCAATTGAGGGAGCATGGAGGTTGTCTCGTGAAGTCAAGAAATCGGAAACAATGGAAGAGCTATTACAACAATCAGACTATGTATCTCTGCATGTTCCTCTTGTGGAGGAAACAAAAAACTTGATTAATAAATTAAATCTCAAAAATTTTAAAAAAGGAGCAAGACTGATTAACCTTTCAAGAGGTGGAATTGTAAACACTACTGATGTAATTGATGAGCTTGAAACTGGTAATTTAGGGAGATTTGTTACTGATTTTCCAACACCTGAATTAATAAAGCGCTCAGCTGCAAATAATGATGTAGTACTTTTACCTCACTTAGGGGCAAGCACAAAAGAAGCTGAAGTAAATTGCGCCGTTATGGCTGCAAATCAAATGGTCAACTATCTTCGACACGGAACAATCATAAATTCGGTTAATTTTCCAAGAATTTCTTTATCAAGAGGCACACATCATCGCTTGGTAATAATTAATCAAAATGAACCAGGGATGATTAGTAAAATTACTGATTCCATAGCGGCATGTAATATCAACATCGCTGAAATGACCAATAAGAGCAAGGATAAGATTGCTATCAATTTGATTGATCTAGAATGTGAGCCCAGTCCAGAGCTTATCAAACAACTCGAATCCGTGAAACATGTATTGAGCGTTAGAGCACTAAGTATATAAGGTTTAGAAATTAGACGTAATTTTCAACAAAACTCTTATCAAATGGAACAATTTGTTCTTCTAACCCATCCTGAACTTTATTCGCCCAATCTGGATCGGATAAAAGGGCTCTTCCAACCGCAATAAGATCAAATTCTGATTTATTTAATTTTTCGTGAAGAATTTTAAGATCAACTGTTTGTGTTTGATGATCACCAGCATAAAGTTTTATAAAATCTTTATCCAAACCAACACTGCCTACGCTTATAGTTGGTAGACCTGTAGCCTTTTTTGCAATTCCTGCCAAGTTAAGACCATTTGGCTTAAATTCCCCCTCCCAAAAACGCCGGTTACTGCAATGTACAAAATCAGCGCCAGCACTTTTCAAAATTTGAAAAAATTGATTTAGCTCAGTTAGCTCAGATGTTATTTTGGCATCATAATCTTGTTGCTTCCATTGAGACACTCTAATGCCAACTTTAAAATTTTCTGATGTATTTTTTTTTGATGCTTGAAGGATTTCTGTAGCAAATCTCGATCTATTTTTGATAGAGCCACCATAATCGTCGTCTCTTAGATTTATTTGATCCCAAAAAAATTGATCTATTAGATACCCATGTGCTCCATGAATTTCGACCCCATCAAATCCAAGTTGCTCACAAGTTTTTGCATCCTCGGAATAAATATTTATCAATTCTTGAATTTCATCATAAGACATTTCATGAGCAACTTTTTTTCCTGGACGCACATAACCAGATGGAGTAAATCCTGGAACTTCTGGAACAGGAGGCATTCCAGGTTTTCTTATTCCACCGACATGCCACAATTGGCAGAAGATAGACGAATTATTTTTGTGGACTTTATTTACAACTTTTTCCCACATTTTTTTTGCTTCATCAGATTCTAAGTTTGGGCAATTTGGATAGCCGCTGGCAGCTGGATGACTAACTTCAACTCCCTCTGTGATGATTAATCCTACTCCTCCTTGAGCTCGACGAGCATAGTAGGTTGGAGCGTAATCTTTTGGTATCCCATTAGGCGATAAATTTCTTGTCATTGGAGCCATTACGACTCTATTTCTTAACTTTAAACCACCCATATCGTATTCCGAAAAAAGTGTGTTTTTTTGGTCGTTCATACAAATAATTTATGGTGAATATAAGTGGGATCTATTCTAATTTATTTTTTTTTAAAAAAATACTTGCCCACAGAATAAAATAGTGTTATTGAAACCCCTTTAACTCAAGTGGATAAATTAGTATGTGAAGAACATTTTTTACATAAGTAACTGATATAAGGTTATTTTATTATTAATTGGTTAGTTTTTGATCAATTTTCATGAAACCTTTATAAATCAGTCTAAAATATAGGAAAAGTAAGTTATCCCAAGCTTTATCCACAGTTTCTGTGGATAAAATTTAAGCAGTTTTTTTGAGTAATTTTTTTGAATATTTTTAGTTTTCCTGATGCTTGGTTAGAGCCTATTGGTAGAGGATTTTGTGAAGATTTTTTAGGAAATATACGATCTAAATTAATACAAAATCAAGATGAAAGTGTTGTCATATTTCCACCAAGCAATTTCATTTTTCGTGCTTTAGATTTAGTAAGATTTGAAGATGCAAAAGTATTAATTTTAGGACAAGACCCTTACCATGGATTCGGTCAGGCAAACGGACTATCCTTCTCTGTAAAAAGAGACATAACAATTCCTCCATCCCTAAGAAATATTTTTCTTGAACTCAAAAATGATCTAAGTATACCTATTTCAAGTCATGGTGATTTGACCTATTGGGCTGAACAAAATGTCTTGCTATTAAATTCAGTTTTAACAGTTGAGAGCGGAAAACCAAATTCGCATGAAAAAATGGGTTGGGAAAAGTTAACAGACAAAATTATTGATCAGTTGAGTAAGAGGGGAAATATGATTTTTGTTTTATGGGGCAAATCTGCTCAAAAAAAATATACTTTAATCGATCAAAAGCATAATAAAATTTTAAAAGCTTCTCATCCATCTCCTCTATCAGCCCATAGAGGATTTTTTGGCTGTAAGCATTTTTCTAAAATTAATAAAATTTTGAGTCAGGAAGGCGCTACTGAAATTGATTGGCAATTAAAGCAGTAAATGATTACGAGAAGCTATCTATATTTCCAAGACACGATGAAAAGAAACGATCTTTAACCTGATATGTATGACCAACGATTTTATATTTTGACACTTCTTCTTTGTCTGAATAAACAATCAATCTTGTTTCTTTTTTTAACTTGCCAAGATATTCCATGCGAGCAATTATCTCTTGACCCTTAAAACAACCCTTATTAAAACTAACTCTAGTAATATGCTGACCCAATTCATGAGGTCTATATTTTCCTTTTTCTTCAAAATTAATTTGATGATCTCCTAAAAATTTTCTGTTAAATGCCCAATCACTCATCTTAAGTTTATTGTTAATTTGTTTTTTATTTTTTATGATCAAAGTTAATAAAGCTTCATCTGATTGAAGGATAACGTGCTCGTCTGAGTATAAATCTTCATTTATTTTTCTAGTTACTCCTGTAACCTGGCAATTGAGAAGCTCAGCTGAAACCTTATAAAATGGCAAAAATTTACTCATTTCGTCTAAAAAGATATCTTTTGAGGATTCCTCGATAATGATTAGCCATTTATTATTGTCGAAAATAATTTCAAAATTACATAAAACAAATCCTTTTTCGTCGCATAATGACGAAATCTGGCCAAGTTGTTCAGATATATGGCTGCAATCAGATGTTACTTGTCCTTGTAAAAGATTTAAGACAGAGTCAAAATCACCGTTTAAATGTATAACAACGGTATTATCAAGAATAATGGTTCCGAATTTTAATTGCTCAGAATTTATCAACTAGTTTAATTATAAAAATTTCCAATAAAGTTATTATATTAGCTTAGAAAATGAATACAGACATCAATAAAACAAAATGGAAGTGCAGAAGAGGGCTTAGAGAGCTAGATCTTTTGTTCAGGCGATATAGTGAAGATAACTTGGAATCTCTCTCAAAAGAGGACTTTGAGATGTTTAATAGTATCTTAGATCTTGATGACCAGCCTCTCTATGATTTTATTTTTAAAAATCAGCCTTTGAATAGCCCTGAAAAAGAAAAGTTCATCTTAAACAATTTAAAAAACTTCATAGGCAAGTGAAACTATTTGATCTTGTAATTGTCAAAGCGCATGAGGAAATTTATGGGAATTAGCAAAGGAGATGAAATGTTAATTGCTGAGATTAAAGCTGATAATGAAATGGCATTTGAGGCCATGATACTTAAATATAGACCAAAGCTCATGTCAGTTCTGATTGGATACACTAAGTCTAGAGATCATGCGGAAGAATTATGCCAAAAAACATTTATTAAAGTTTGGCAGAAAATTGATACTTTCAAAGGCGAAAGCTCTCTTTTTACATGGATTTACAGAATAGGCATTAACTTAGCAAAGAATGATTTTGCTAGCAGTTCTTCTAAAAATTCGAAAATTACTGAAAGTTTAGAGCAAGATCAACATGACGTTCCTGAATATCGATCTCCCGAGACAGAACTAATTGCAGTTGAATCTGAACAAAAAATTATGAAATTTATTCAAAATTTAGATGCAGATACAAAAACTGCTTTCACATTAAGAGAGACTGAGGGAAGAACATATGATGAAATAGCCGAGATACTTGATTGTCCAATTGGCACAGTAAGATCAAGAATTTTTAGAGCTAGACAACTAATTTTAGAATTTATGAATCAGGAGAATATTTTAAATGGATAAAGACTTAGAAAAACTTTCTGCATTTTATGATGGCGAGTTGTCTCGTGTTGAAATGCAAGAAATTATCAAGGAGATGGATTCAGACGAGAAATTAAAAAATACTTTTCATAGATATGGTGTAATTTCTGAATTAATACAAAGGCACTCTGAAAAACAAACTTCAAAAATTACACATTTTCAAAATTATTACAGAAAAATTAATCCAGTAATTACAAATATAGCTACTGCAGCTGCAACAGTTTTGCTTACCTTAATTGTTTTATATCAACTAGATGAAGATAGGTTTCAAGTTAATAAAGAGACTTCATTGCAACTCTCTTCAGCAATATCCAGTGATCAAGCTAAACTTCAATTACTCAACGCAGACCAAAATATAATGGAGCATATGATTCAAATAATGCAATCGAATCAATCTAATAATTCTCAAAAGGTTTCAAAAAATTGGATTCCTGTTGGCTTTTCTGTCAATCCAAATAATCCTAATCAATATTCAAATGGAAGAAATAATTTATTCTTTCATCTTGAAAATAAACAACTTGGTATTAAACAAGTAAAATACTTCAAAGCGAAAAATAATTGGATATATTTAATACCATTAAAAGATGGAAGGCTCTTAACTGCATATGGTGATATCCCTCCATCAATAGCGGATCAGATGATCCAATCAATTTACCAAAGGAATTAATATGAATTTATTTCATCAAAGGTTTGTTCTTACACTTATTATAGGATTATCATCCATAGCTAGCGCTGCATTGCCTTCTAATATCTCAGATCTGGTTGAAACATCAGCACCTGCTGTTGTCAACATTACTTCTCGCAAAGAGGTCAAAATGCAAAATTCTTTTAGAGGTTTTGACGAATTCGAAAGATTCTTTGGTATACCAAGAGGTAGAGGTTTCCCAGAGCAACAACAGCCTCAGACAAGAGAAGCTGTTGCCTATGGTTCCGGATTTATTTTTAAGGGTGGATATGTCCTGACAAACTTTCATGTCATAGACGAAGCTGAAGAAATCACTGTCTCTTTGAACGATAGAAGAGAGTTTTCTGCAGAAGTTGTTGGTATAGATCCTCTATCAGATTTAGCAGTTTTAAAAATTGATGGCAAAAATCTACCAAAGGTGTCTATAGGTAAAAGTGAGAGCTTAAAGGTGGGAGACTGGGTTGTTGCAATTGGTTCGCCATTTTCATTTGATTTTTCAGTAACTGCAGGAATCGTTAGCGCAAAAGGTAGGAGCATACAAAATCAAAATATTGGAAACTATGTTCCATTCATTCAAACTGATGTTGCAATAAATCCTGGTAATTCTGGAGGACCATTGTTTGATTTAAATGGAAAAGTTGTAGGAATTAATTCACAAATTTACTCAAGAAGCGGTGGTTATCAAGGCTTAGCTTTTGCAATACCCATAGATGTCGCTATGGAAGTGGCTAGCCAAATTATTGACGATGGAAGTGTTGCCAGAGGATATCTTGGTGTAAGAGTTGGTGAGGTTGATAATGATCTTGCTGAAGCTTTAAGCATGGAAAAACCCTATGGCGCGCTAATCACTGATGTTGAGAAAGGTGAGTCTGGAGATGACGCAGGTCTGCAAGCTGGAGATGTAATTATTGAATTTAATGGAAAAGAAATTAAATTCGGCTCTGATTTACCTCACGTTGTTGGAAGAATCCAACCAGAAACAAAAGCAAATGCAAAAATAATTCGTGATGGAAAAAATGTAAATTTAAAATTTATCTTAGGTGAGCTGCCTGCTGATGAAAGAACATTTATTCCAGCAAAAACTGAAATTTCATCTGATCCACTTGGTTTAAAAATCGAAGATCTCTCTGAAGAAAATTCTCGACCAAATGATCCTGAAAGTGGCGTATTAGTTCTAAGAGTTAATAATGGATCTCCTGCCTATGGAAAGTTGACAAGAGGAGACATCATCACTGAAGTTATTTCTCAAGGGAAGAGATACACAATTGAAGATGCCGAATCATTTGAGGACCTTGTAAAAGAATTTGAGGAAGGCGATAAATTAGCAATTGTTGGACGCAGAAACAATAATAGATTCTTTGTTGCCGTAACTGTAGATTAAATTCATCTTAAATGCATCAGAAAAGCTGATAAGCGATCAGCTTTTCTTATAGAATAGTCATGCATTACAGATAAGATGAATAATATTAGAAATTTTTCAATCATTGCCCACATCGATCACGGGAAATCGACTCTGTCTGATCGATTGATAGAATATTGTGGTGGACTTTCACAAAGAGAAATGTCTGAGCAAATTCTTGATTCCATGGATATAGAAAGAGAGCGCGGTATTACAATCAAAGCTCAAGCTGTAACTCTAGATTTCAAGAGAGATGGACAAACTTATCAATTAAATTTTATTGATACGCCAGGTCATGTAGATTTTTCGTATGAAGTTTCTCGTTCATTATCTGCATGCGAAGGAGCTTTGCTGGTTGTTGACGGATCGCAAGGAGTTGAAGCGCAAACACTAGCAAATTGCTATACAGCAGTAGATCAAAACCTTGAGGTTTTGGCGGTCATAAATAAGATTGATTTACCTCAGTCAGAGCCAGAAAGAGTCAAGCAAGAAATTGAGGACATGATTGGGATTGATGCAACCTCAGCGCCTTTAGTAAGTGCAAAAACCGGTAAAGGCGTTAAAGAGCTTCTAAATCTTTTGGTAGACAAGATACCGCCACCTGAGGGCAATCCTGATGGAGATCTTGAAGCTTTGATTATTGACTCATGGTTTGATGCATACCTTGGAGTAGTTTCTCTAATCAAAGTAATAAATGGTTCTATCAAAGAAGGACAAAAAATAAAAGTATATTCAACACAGCAATCATACTTAGCTGATCAAGTTGGCATTTTTTCTCCAAAAAAGATTGCTAAAAAAGAATTAAACGTTGGCCAAGTTGGTTATATGGTAGCTGGCATAAAAAATATTCAAGGAGCTCCTGTTGGAGATACAATTTTAGATTCAAAAAATGATGCATCTAGTCCATTGCCCGGTTTTCAAAAAGTTATGCCGAAAGTTTTTGCCTCATTGTTTACTGTTGACTCAGATGAGTATGAAAAGTTTCGAGATGCTTTGTCTAAATTAGTTTTAAATGATTCTGCTTTAATTTATGAGCCTGAGGTTTCCGATGCATTAGGTTTTGGATTTAGATGTGGCTTTTTAGGAACATTGCATTTGGAAGTAGTGCGCGAGCGTCTTGAAAGAGAATACGATCTTAGCTTGATTTCTTCTGCACCTTCAGTTCAGTATCAAGTTTTAAAAACAGATGGCGAGCTTATTGATTGTGATAGCCCATCACAGCTACCACCTATGAGCAACGTAGATGAAATAAGAGAGCCTTTTGTAATTGCAACAATCTTAACGCCGAAAGATTTTGTTGGAAACGTAATTACTCTTTGTACTCAAAAAAGAGGCATGCAAAAAGAAATGACATATTTTGGCAATCAAGTATCCATTGTTTTTGAAATACCTCTTGCTGAGGTAATTATAGATTTTTTTGATCGCTTGAAATCTACGACCAAAGGTTACGCATCAATTGAGTACAATATATCAGAATTTAAAAAATCAGATCTTATAAAACTAGATGTTCTTTTAAATAACGACATTGTAGATGCTTTATCAATGATTATTCATAAAGATTTTGCTATGAGTAGAGGAAGACAAGTTGCTAAAAATTTACAAAAATTAATTCCACGTCAAATGTTTGATGTACCCATTCAGGTTGCTATAGGTTCAAAGATTATTTCTAGAGAAACGGTAAAAGCTTTCAGAAAAAATGTGACTGCAAAGTTATATGGTGGAGATGTAACGCGTAAGAAGAAACTACTTGAGAAACAAAAAGAAGGGAAGAAGAAAATGAAACAGTTTGGAAGGGTATCGATACCTCAAGAAGCATTTTTAAATTATTTTAGCTCGGGAGATAAATAATGTTTGCAGATCCAATTTTTCTATTATCACTGGCAGTTCTGTTTTTCCTTTTAGGGCTATGGATTTACATGGTTTTAAAGGAAACATTAACTGATCATAATCAACAATTAATCTATATTTCTGGTCTATCGGTATCTTTGATAGGGATTTATAGAATTTTTATTAATGCTGGAGACCTTGGATCAGTTCTACTGATCGGCTCAGTCATTTGTTTAATTATTTATTTCATTGGTATCCTTAGTAAAAATAATTTACTTAAAACAACTGGGCGGGGATGGTTTATCCCTGTCTTTTTAATATTTGTTCTTCGCACGTTTGCCTATGAGCCATATCAGATTCCCTCTGGATCAATGATTCCAGGACTTAAAGTAGGAGATTTCATTTTGGTAAATAAACACAGTTATGGTCTCAAAATTAATAGAATAGGCAATGCATTTGCTTTGTCTAAAGACCCTGAATACGGGGACGTAGTTGTCTTCATTCCACCTCATGTAAATGTTCCATATATTAAGCGTCTGATTGGAAAGCCTGGAGATACAATCGGATACTTAAATAAAAAGATTTACGTTAATGGCCAGCCTATTGATCAGGAGTTAATTTCAACTAATGCTGAAGAAACGCTTTTGAAGGAGACTTTTGAGAATTCAGAGAGGATTATAAGAATTGTAGGGGGTAGCGCCTCTTATCCTGAAGAATTTGAAGTTCCAAAAAATCATTATTTCGTAATGGGAGATAATAGAGATAATTCAAGTGATTCTAGGTATTTTGGATTCGTTCCAAGAAAAAATTTTATGGGTACTGGTCAATTAATATGGATGACATGGGAGTGTTGGACGTGTCTGCCTTCATTTGAAAGAGCTGGTTTTATTAAATAAATGCAATGAAAAA
>CACOHS010000009.1 GCA_902627055.1 uncultured SAR86 cluster bacterium
ATTCATAGACGGATTAATTTGAAAAAAAGAAAGAGTTTCATAGGGATTTCTATATTGATCTCTCTTCACGTAGGAAGGATTTCTATTTGGATCATTGATCGCCTCAAGCAGTGCGTCTCTTTGATTTGCAATGTTATCTGATTGAGAGCAACCAAAAATTACTAAAGATAAACATAAGGTACTAAAAGTATTTTTCATTTAAATCTCCTTAAAGAATGATCATGTTAATCTAGCATTAGTATTTTTAATAGGGCATAAAATGAAATGGTTAAATAAAATTGATAGCTTCTCTTTTGTGGTAGGAAGATCTCTGTTGGGCATATATTTTATTGGTCCAGGGTTAAGCAAAGTATTCAGTTATGCTGCGACTCTCGCATTAATGAAAGTAAAAGGAGTTCCATTCAGCTCAATACTCTTGCCTGCAACTATAATAATTCAAATTTTTGGAGGGCTGCTCTTAATTCTTGGAAGAAATTTAAGAGAAGCTTCGCTTATACTTTTTGGATTGACAATCACAATAAATATTTTTATTCACAACTTTTGGACTCTTTCAGGAGATCCAACTCAAGCACATGAAGTACAAAATTTTGTAAAAAACCTGGCAATAGGAGCAGGATTATTGGTACTAGCTACAAAAGATAAAAACTAAAACTTTGTAAGAAACCGATCGCTCCAAACCAACCAAAATGCGCTAGACGAGATATTGTTTTATTTTGATGATTCCATACACCAAAGGCTCCAAAAGCTCCACATGCTCCAAAGGAAGGGATCCAAAATCCCAGTAAACCAAGTAGGCCAAGCAGCCCTAACAATCTCATGGAACCGCCGGGTTGACTGGGATGAACTTTATTTAGGAGACCTGTTAAGCCGATAAGACCTAATAATCCAATCAGCCCAAGGTAACTCATAAATTAATCTCTTGGACGAGACTCGTTGACAACAAGTTTTCTGCCTTCGACTTCAGCATCATTTAAAGCTTGAATTGCATTTTCGCCGCCGTCTGACATTTCAACGAAACCAAATCCTCTGGAGCGATTAGTTTGACGATCAGTGATGACCTTTGCCGATGTAATGGTGCCGTGCTCGGCAAAAATTTGCTCAAGTGCAGCATCATCAATACTCCATGGGAGGTTTCCAACATAAATATTCATATTATTCCTTTCTAATGAAATTTAAAAAAGCAGTGTAACGTATTTTTAGGAATAAAACTTAATATATTAAACATTTAAAAAGTCTAGGGTTTCCTCTCCAAAATTAGACCACCATTCCATCCCCATTAAGTTGATTCTTTTAAGATTTACTTCTGAGGTATCATCCATTCTTCGGTTTACAAGACCAGTGGATGAATTTACTCTAAGATAGTTATCGCCCATTAAATCGCTAGCAATTTCATCAAACATACTAGACTCAAGCATAATCCCTAAAATATCATGATTAAGCCAATTTAAAGCTCCCCACTTTACAGAGTTCTTGCCGTTGATTTTTCTTCTATTAATGCCAGTACCGATACTCAAAACTTTAATCTCATTATCTGGAAAAAGTTTCTTAGCCTCAGAGTAACCAAGCAAGGATGGATTATTCGCAACTATGCCTCCATCTATTAACCAAGTTCCATCATCAATTTCTTGAGTTGAGTAGTAAATAGGGGCTGCACTGGTTGCACTCGCTGCACTTACCATTTTTATACCTGGAGAATCATAAGAACTTAATAAACGAGGTTTTCTGCTTTCAACGTCATAAGCTAGAACTGCAACAGATTTTTTAGCCTCGCCAAGCGATTGATCTTGGAAATATTCTAACAACACATTTCGCTTACCCTTACCATCGTATTTAGGTTTTGTTTGCAGAAAAGAAGCATTATCCCAAAATGATTTAGACATTGTTTTTGCTAAATTATCTTTTGACCAAAATTCTTCCAGCTCAAAGCAATCTGATCCTCGACCAGCCAAATGAAGCACATTTATTCCACCGGCACTGGTACCAATAAAAAAATCAAATAAATCAAAAATTTTCTTTCCGGATGCTATTTCTAGCTGCTTTAGAAAAACAACTTCAGCAATAGCTCTTACACCTCCTCCATCAAGAGATAAAATAAGTTTTGGTTTTTTTGGAGGATTAAAGTATTTTAATAATCTGCGCATTTAGAGGCTTAATTCCCTTCTTGAAAAATTTTATTTAATAGTTTGCTGAGTCGAATTGCTCCTAATGCAATTCTTTCATGAATGATATCAAAGTGATTTTCCATGTATTCATTGGTAACAACTTTTAATTCATTATCTCTATAACCAACTGATTCTTGCATTGCAAGATTTCTACTTTCCTGAGCCCAAGATTCAATTTCATTTGCATGAAAGACATTCAAGAATTGACTGATCTTTTGATCAACTTTTTCTGAAAAATAATTCTTATTATGAATCAACTCCATATGTTCAATAATTTGCCCATCCCACAAACTATGCATATTGGTCTGACGTCCATCAGCAAATTCTAATAAGTGATCATTGCCTCCTCTATCATGAGGATAACCAATATGCATTGGCTGATGAATATCTCCAATAAAATGGCCAATAAACCACAAAGCTTCTTTTTTATTTTGCGTCGAAGTTGATGGATCACTTAAAATTGATATTTGTTCGTGCAAAGAAAAAAGCAGGCAGCCATTTTTTGGGCATTGTGCTTTATAAACGTTTTGCTCAGAATCAGGGAGGTTTAAGTAATGCCATGACCTAGTTTCTTTTCTTTCGTCAGCTTTGACCCAATCAGCCCAGAGACATGCTTCTCCGAAAGAGCCAATTTCTTTAACAAGTGAATCGACGATTTGAATTGTTGAAGGCATTAATAATTCATATGCTTTATCGCAAACCATTTTATGGCCAGTTTCCCACCAAGCTTCTGCATTAAGAGATAAAAAAAATCCACAAAAAAATAAAAATTTTTTTACTGAATGCATAATTATTTTATTTCAGCTATTGCACTAGATATTGCACGGAAAATAGCGACATGCTCATCTTTGGAACGATCTTTTTCTTGAGGAAACTTATAATTTGAAGAAGTTTTGGCTATTACTACATTATTAATTGGATCAATGAAAACATGTTGGTTGTAGATGCCTGACGCCATATATTCATCATCTGGAAAACCAGGGATCCACCATTGATAGCCGTAACCCCATGTGCTTGATGAATTAAGATTTTCCCCAGGCATTAGATGATCTTCATCAATGGTGTGGGAGGCATCAACCCATTCAGCAGGAACAATTGATTCTCCCTCCCAAAAACCTCTATTTAAATAGAGCAATCCGAACTTTGCATAATCTCTTAAAGAAGCATTGAGGCCGCCTAGCGCTACTTCCATCCCTGTATTATCAATCATGTAATATGCATCATGCTCCATTCCAATCTTATGCCAAATATCCTCTTTGAGATTTTCTGTAACTGACTTACCTGTCACTTCTTCTAAAAGCATGGCAAGCATTTGAGTATCTATGCTTACGTAATGATTATATGTACCTTGTGGTTTTTCATTTTCTAAAGATTTAGCAAAATCTCTCATTGATGTTCCAAAGGAAATCGTTCTTCCAAACCTATTAATATCTGAGTTGTAGTCAGCATAATCCTCATTAAACTTGATCCCTGATGACATTTGAAGCAAATTTTTGATTGAAACATTGTTGTAACCTGTATTTGAAAAGTCTTCAAGATACTTGGTGATCGGATCATTAATACTATCTATTTGACCTCTTTCAATTGCTATTCCAATTAAAGCTGAGAGAAAGGATTTTGCTACAGACCATGAAATATGCTGGGATGATTGGTCATTATTGTGCCAATAATTTTCATACAAGATCGCATCGTTATTCAAAACAATTAAGCCATCTGTTTCGTAATAATCTAAGGCATCAATTAAATTTCGAATTTCACCATCAAAGAAATAAGTTTTGGGCAATTCAAAATCTTTTGTATTAAATACAAATGAATTTTTTGATGCGGGAATGACTGGACCAATTTGGAAAACTTTATCCATGTTGATAAAGTTATACGCAATTCTGTCTTGCTCGTATAAATTTATCATTTTATAAACCCTCAACAACTTTGGAGCATAAATCAGAGCAGCTATAAAGCTAATTAAAGCAAGAGATAATAATATTTTATTCAACATAGTATTTTTATTGAAACATGGCTTGATCAAAAGCTTGAAGATATTCTGTAGAGATTTCCTCTAATTGTCGTTTATAACCTTTATGGGTGAATATGTAAAAATCTTTATTTTCAATGCCGGTAAATATAGCTTGTGCAGCTTCTAAAGGAGATATTGGATAGGTATTTTGTGCATCTTCAGCTGCAACCTCAAGCATAGCTTTTGGATCAACTTTTTTCTCTTCAGCTTTTTTTTCAATATCTTTTTTTTGAGCACTCCCAAATGTGCTGTTTACAATATTTGTTGTAACTTCTCCGGGACATACAATGCTTACATCAACATTTGAACCAGTTAATTCAGCTCTCAATGATGTCATCAGGCCTCTAATTCCAAACTTAGAGGCTGAATATAGCCCTAACATCGGATAAGCGATAAAGCCTGAAGTAGAACATGTTGCGATGATGTGTGATTCTTCTCCAGAAGATTGCATTTTACTTAAAAAAGCATGCACGCCATTAAAGCAGCCTCCAAGATTGATATTAATCAGCCAATCATACATATCTCGATTTACCTGACTTAAGGGTGCTGGACCCAATACTCCAGCATTATTAAATAGAAGGTGGCAATTTTGAAAAGTTTCAAATGTTTGGCTAGCAAGATTTTCAACTTCTTTTAAGTTGCTTACATCAACAACTCTGGCTATTGCCTCAACTCCTTTACTTTTAACTAATTCAAGGGTTGCATCCAGACCAGCTCGATCTACATCTGCCAAAACAAGACGCATTTTTTTATCTGCTGATACCTCTGCTATACCACGACCGATACCACTTCCTGCACCAGTAATTACAGCTACTTTATTTTCAAAATTTTTCATTTATCTCTCAAAAAATTAAACTTTTAAATATTATCTTAACTCAAAAAAACTTAAAAATATTTGACAAGAGCATAAGCAGAGGGAATAACCACTGCCCAAATAATTAAAGCCATTATTAGCGGCTTACTACTTATTGATTTCATCTCACTAGGATCAAATTGACTGCCAATACAAAATAATCCAATAAGAAGAAAAGCTTGGCTAAGTATTTGCAGGAAGTTTGTAATCTCACCATTTAAATTTAAAATTGAGTTTGTAAAAATTGCTGCCATAAAAAATAAAATGAATATTGGAAACCTAGTTGCTTTAATTTGTTTATTACAGATCCAATTAGCAATCAATATTAGTGGTATTAACCATATTGTTCTCCCTAACTTTAAAGTGGCGGCAGCTTGAGCAGACTCATTACTGTATGACAATGCAGCACCAATTACAGAACTTGTATCGTGAATAACTAGAGCAGACCAAGCTCCAAATTCAAAATTACTCATCTCTAAATAACTTCCAACTATCGGAAAAAAAATAATAGCAATAGCATTTAATAAAAAAACTATAGTCATTGCTACCAAAAGTTCTTGGGGTTTTGCCTTAATTATTGGAGCTACTGCTGCCATAGCTGTTCCACCACAAATTGCAGCACCAGATGATAATAAAAATGCTACACGGTGATGAATGCCAAGAATTCTTCCAAGAATAATTCCTGAAAAGAAAGAAATAATCACAAATAGTGAAATCCAAGGCAAATATTCAGAACTCACATTGAATGCATAAGGCATGCTTATAGTTGCACCCAATATTACAATGCCTATTTGTAATGGTATAGTGCCAACTCGTCTGCTGTAAAAAGTGTTGGATATTTTAAAATAATACGCAAAGAAAATTCCAAGAAATACTGATAGAGCTGCATTTCCCACAAATAGGGTAATTAAAACAAGAAATATAAAACTAAAATTAAGCAATTAATTATTAACCAGTTAAATGTGCTTCCCAATACTCCAAGAGATCCCTTTTAGTAAATCTTGTCCCGAAGTCTCTGCTTCATCCTCAAGTGAAGTTGCCATAACATCATTCCAGCGATTTAAATAGCCAAATAATGCTATTACGCCCATAATCTCAACAATGTCATCATCTGACCAATGATTATGCAATTCTCTTTCAGTAATTTCATTCACATTCACAGGAATCATGCTAGCTTCTTGGGCAAACTTTAATGCTGACTTTTCTTTTTGAGTAAAACATTCTTGATTTTCAAAATCCCAAACTTTTTCTAATCTTTCCTTGTCTGCACCATATCGTTCTGCAGCTCTTATTGTATGAGCCTGACAATACCTACAACCTGCTGTATTGCTACTTACAAATGCAATTAAGCGCTTAAATTCTGGAGTCAATTCTCCGTGATTTTCCATAACTGCCATGTTTAACTCCACAAATGCTTTTGCAATTGCAGGTCTTCTTTGCATGGTTAAAACCGAATTTGGGCAAAAACCTAATGTCTCATTAAAAAAGTTAACCAGCTCTTTAACTTTTTTATCTGTGATATCTACTGGATTTACTAAAGGCATAAAAAAACCTTACCATAATTTACTTTCATGGGCGCATGAATAATGATTCAATAAAGGCATGAGTAAAAAATTCAAGAAAGAGACTATTGCTTCAAAAGCAGGTATTGGAACAGATACTCAACATGGAGCTGTTGTTCCGCCGCTTTATCTTGGAACAAACTTTGAGTATGAAGAAATTGGCAAAGAACCACCTTATGAATATACAAGGCAAGGAAATCCAACCAGAGATCACTTAATCCAAGCATTATCAGATCTTGAAGATGGTTTAGGTGGGGAAATATTGAGCTCAGGCATGGCAGCAATTTCTTTAGTAGCAAATATTTTAGAGCTTAAAAGCAAAGTGATACTCCCCCATGATTGCTACGGCGGGACCTTTAGATTATTTTCATCTCTTGCAGAAAAGGGAATTCTTGAAGTTTATTTTATTAATCAAGGCAGTAAATCATTTTTGGAGCATTCTATTGATGAGATAGATCCAGATTTAGTATGGATTGAATCTCCGTCTAATCCTTTATTACAGGTTGTAGATATTGAAAAAATAGCAGATAAGGCTAAAAAAAATCACTCTATAGTGGCAGTAGATAACACATTTTTATCTCCGTTCCTGCAAAATCCATTGAAGCTAGGAGCAGATATTGTGATGCACTCAACAACGAAATATATAAATGGTCATTCAGATGTGATTGGAGGGGCTGTAATTACAAACGACTCTGAGATTTTGGCTAAATTAAAGTTTTGGGCTAATAATTTAGGTATAGCAGGATCTCCTTTTGATAGTTACTTAGCCTTAAGAGGCCTAAGAACATTGAGCCTGAGAATGAAGCAGCATGAACGAAATGCTACCGCATTAGTTGAATTATTATCAAACCATCCTAAGATATCGCATGTTTATTATCCAGGTCTAAAGCATCATCCATCTCATGAGATCGCAAAAAAACAACAAAGTGGTTTTGGCGGAATGCTAAGCTTTGAAATAAAAAATGGTTTATCAGAAGTCAAAAATTTCATTGATAATCTAAATATCCTGTCGCTCGCAGGATCCCTCGGAGGATTTGAGAGCCTTGTCGGCCATCCATACACTATGACTCATGCAGCTCTTAGCGGTGAGCAAAAAAAAGACATTGGTATTAAAGAGAATCTTATAAGAATATCAGCAGGCCTTGAAGACACTGAAGATTTACTTGACGCTGTAAAGAAAGCTTTAGATTAAAAAAGATTTAGTTTTTAATCTTTATCTTTATCATGCTTGTATCTACCAAGTTTATGCAGTTCTTGGTCCACACAATCAAAATAATCTGGCTGGGAAACTGGTGCGCCAGCCTCAACTACATTTCCATCTTTCAATTTTCTAGCTCTTATAGGTCTACCAGATGGCGGACCAGATACTGCCAAGCAGGATGTTAAGGCTACGCCTGAGTAGCCTTCAACACCAAGATGAGAGTATGGATTTTTTGCTTGAGCATAAGGACTGACTTCCTTAACCTGGCAACCAGTTAAAAAAAATAAAATAGACAATGAAAAAATTACAAACGTGTTTGAAGATTTCATTTCATAGAGGGTATTAAGTTAATTCACCACTGCAGCAGCCATTGATCCAGTATCGTCAAAAGCAGTAAAACTCTGAATGACTCCACCTTCAACTCTAAACATATGTAATGTTTCAGTGCTTAAACCATCTGCAGTCATATCTGAGTGAACAAACACCATGTTTCCGTCTGAGTAGATTGCTTTGTGTTCGATTTTAAAATTTGGCCAATAAACAGAAATGGGCTCAAAAACGTTTTTAATTACTGCCTCCGGTCCAACATGTACCCCAGTGGTTGGAATGTTACCTAATACTGTAAAAGTTAGATCATCAGCATGGAGTGCAGTCCAGCCCTCTGTATCGCCAGAAGCGAAGGTTGCATAAGCTTTTTTTACAACATCTTTTGCATCCATCATTTTTTCATGATGGCCTGCTTTGAGTGAAATTGATGATAGAAGAAGAAGAGAGAAAAGTACGTGTTTCATAATATATTGTGTAGTGATTTTAAAAAAATATACTAACATTCAATTTAAAAAAATGTAAAAATTTTTACTAAAATATGAACAAAAAAATATTCTCCGAGACAGCTTAATAAGATTATTTGTGTTTGTTTTGATCGTAAGATCTATGACGACCAACATCAAAACCTCTTTTTGCTGTGTGTTTGGTTGCCCTGCCAGAGACTCTTTTTCTCCAATTCTTATAGGCCGAATGCTTTAAATTAGCTCTCATTAATTCCTTGACTGCCTGCTCATTTAGTCCAAATTGAGTTTCAATAGCATCAAAAGGTGTTCTATCTTCCCATGCCATCTCAATTATTCTAGATATATCAGAGTTATTCATTTATGAGATTATATTTTAATTAACACTATCTTTATCTATTTTTTAAAATGAAAAGTAATTAGTGATTTCTTCACTTACACTAGAGTCATAATGAAAATTTTTTTAATTAAATCTGTTCCAAAGACAAGTTGGAGTTCAGAAAAACCTCTAAATTATGCTCCTAAACCCTTGACCTCCTTCATGCTTTGCTTCGGATTGGGGTTATTTGGATTAGGTGAATCAATTATTATTACGGCAAGTGCTGGAATGAGTCCATGGACAGTCTTAGCAGAGGGTTTCTCTAATACTTTCGGATATAGCATAGGAGAAATGACTTTCCTGATAAGTTTATGTGTATTAATTTTATGGATACCTTTAAAGCAAACGCCGGGTATTGGAACGATTCTAAATGTAATTATCATTGCTGCTGTAATTCATTGGTCTTTACCATATCTACCTCATCCAGAAGATTTTTTGATGAAAGTATTACAAGCCATCATTGGAACCGTATTGGTGGGTTTTGCAAGCGGAATTTACCTTATTGCAAATTTAGGACCAGGACCCAGGGATGGATTGATGACAGGCTTTCAAAGAGTCTCAGGCTTGCCAATTGCTTGGGTAAGAGCTTTTATTGAATTGACAATAATTTTAATTGGTTGGAAATTGGGTGGAACTATTGGTCTTGCAACTTTGATCTTTGCCTTTGGTATTGGTCCAGCTGTATCAGCAGGTCTATATACCGTCTCTGCAATATCTAAAAAATAATTTCCAAAAAAAAGGGTGCCTCAGCACCCTTTTAAGTTTCAAGATTATATTTTAGAAATTATATCCAGCTTTCACATACCAGAAAGCTCCTTCGATGCCGTATGGAGAAGTTTCATAATAGATTCCTCCTAGCACATTACCAGGAACGCCTTCACCAGCAGCCCCTGATGAACCATCAATTTTTAAGGCTTCAGTATCAAATAAGTTTTGAACACCAGCTGAAACATAAAAGTTATCAGATATATCTATGCTTACTGACGCATCAACAGTCCACTCAGCATCTGAGTCTGTACCGAACCAATCGGCATGCACTGCATAATACTCACCATAGTAATTAGCACGAACAAATGAGCTAACTTTATCACTCCAAGTTTGAGCAACAGTTATTGTCATTCTATCTTCAGGAAGACCTTCTTCTAACCTTTTAACTTTTGAGGCACCGGTTACTGCACCAGAGTTTGTGACCTCTGTCTCAGTATGGTTCCAAGCTGCACTTATATCAGCATCAGCTCCAAGTAAAACTGTGCTGTATGTTGCAACTAAGTCAAAACCAGTGGTTTCTGTATCAAAGTCATTGGTAAAGTAATTTACTTGGCCAATTAGCTCTGGATTAGGAATACCTGCTGCGCCCATGGCTGTAACCTGAGCAGCAGTTGGAGCTGCATTACTAGTTAAAGCAACCCTATCTTCTAATTCAATCACAAAGTAATCAGCTGTAAGCGATAATTCTCCAGCATTGTAAACAATACCAAATGATGTATTGGTAGCTTCTTCAGGCTTTAACTGTCCAGCACCCAACTTAAAGCCAGGAAGTGTTTGAGCCTGAGTTAATTGTCCATCAACAAGTGTTGTTTGAGTATTTACAACATTAACCTGTCCTTGGGTTGGTGCCCTGAAACCAGTACTTGTTGAAGCTCGCCATGCCAAGTTATCAGAAACTTGATATCTAGCATTAAGTTTAAAGTCATTGGTATCACCGAATGATGTATAGTCCTCGTATCTGAAAGAACCACCGAGAAGGAAAGCATCACTTACTTGATTTTCTAAATCAACATATAAACCATAACTTCTTCTTGTGAAAGCTCCCTGTGAGTCAGGAGAAAATCCTGCAAATC
This sequence comes from uncultured SAR86 cluster bacterium, assembly GCA_902627055.1. GTDB lineage: Bacteria > Pseudomonadota > Gammaproteobacteria > Magnimaribacterales > D2472 > D2472. The sequence continues at coordinate 10,801 of CACOHS010000009.1, forward strand.
CATGAGAACCCACGTTGAATCCTTGAAGTGCGTATTTTCCTGCTTTCCAAGAAGCCTCCTCACCTGAGATGACTTCAAAAGTTTCCTCTCTCCACTCAGCACCATAGGCAACTGTCATAGAGTCAACTTGTCTTGTTAAATCAAAGTTAAAGACTTTTTCTAATTCAATGTATGAACCAGTGTAAAAATTACGAGGTGTATCAGGACCCATAGATGGGTTCACAGTGTTGTTCAAGCCAAAGTCAGCTTCATTTCTTCCAACTGATCCAGAAAGATCATATGAATGGCCTGCCAAAAGGCCTTCAGTGATATCGCCTCTTCTACCTATTGTTAAGGAAGTATCTGTAATGTTACCCAAGAATCTTGGAGTGTATCCACCTGGCGCAATTTCATTCATTAAGAAACAGCTTGGATCTGCCATGATTAAATCTCTTAAAGCATAATCAGATGGATCAACTTGACCTGATGCACCTGTTCCGTATGCACAAGTACCATCAATATTACCTACAGCTCTGTAATCACCGATTGTGAAAACGCCACTTCTGCCGTCTGGATTTCGATAATAGAACCCACCATCAACGTCTCTTTCTGAATAGTTACCGAACATATAAGATTCTGAGCCATCGCTGTTTGTGACTCCTGTATTCATAAAGAAAGTTACATCATCATCAACTTTAGGAGCACCCCAAATTTGACAAGGATTTGCAACAGCAGTATTCCCACCTGCCACTAACGCAGCACAGTCAGGTCTTTGCTCACTTCTTGAAGTATCATCAGCTTGTCTGATCTGGAAACTTGTTGTAACAAAACCGTCTTGACCTAGGGGCATACCGTATTTTCCAGCAATAGTAGTAGTATTGCCGTCACCTTCGGTATATTCACCCATTTTATAAGATAGGCTTCCACCTTCAGAGATATCATCTAGCACAAAGTTGATTACTCCAGCAATAGCATCTGAACCATATTGTGCTGAAGCACCATCTCTCAATACTTCAACTCTTTTAAGAGCGATAGCTGGAATTACAGAAATATCCGCACCCTGAGAACCATCATTTACTCCGCCACCCTGGAATGCAATAACTGAAGCATGATGTCTTCTCTTACCGTTTGTGAAGATCAATGTAGCATCAGCTGACAAGCCTCTTAAATTTGCAGGACGAATCATACTTGCAGCATCACTAATTGGCTGCAAATGAACGTTCAATGAAGGAATGCTGCCTTGAAGCTGCATTAAAAGATCGTCTGTACCTGTCTTACTGATATCGTCAGCACTTAGTACGTCAACCGGAACTGGTGAGCTAGAAACTGATCTTGGCTTGCCACGAGTACCGATACTGACAACTTCCTCTACGAATTCAGCATCTTGAGCAAATGAATCTACTGTAAAAACAGAACTTACAGCAATGATTGTTGTAAAGAATAGCCCTTGAGCCATTCTGATAGCGTTATTTAACATATTTTTCCCCTAAGATTAAAAAAAATCATATAAATGTATGCAATTTATACACTAATTTAACCATTTTGGCGAATATTACAGAGATTCTAAATTTGCTAATCATTTCTTGTTAAGCATTTATTGATTCAAAAAACCAAGATAAGATTAATAAATGGATATCAAAAAGCTTTTTTTAACCATATTTTTTATCACTAACTCTCATAGTTTTTTATATGCCATTGAGGATCCTTTCAATGCATATATTCTATATATAGATAACCATTCCAATGGAAACTTAATTAACATAGCCATAAAAGATAATATTGATCTAGCAGGATATCCTACAACAGCTGGTTCCGAAGCAATATTAGATAATATTCCAAAAAATGATGCATTTATTGTAAAAAAGCTTAAACAAAATGGTTTTCACATAAGTGGAAAAACTAATTTAAGTGAATGGGCAAACTTTAGATCCGAAAAGTCAATAAGTGGTTGGTCTAGTCATGGTGGCCAAACTATAAATCCTTTTGGAAAAAATCTTAATCCGTGTGGATCAAGTTCTGGTTCAGCAGTTGCCGTTGCCTCAGGTATAGTAAATGTGGCAATCGGGACTGAGACTAATGGTTCAATATCATGTCCAGCATCGGTAAATGGGATAGTTGGTTTTAAACCAACAGTTGGATTAGTAAGTAGACATGGCATTATTCCAATATCATCCACTCAGGATACGGCAGGCCCAATGGGAAAATCAGTGAAATTAGTTGCTGAAGTCCTAGAGGCGATAGCAGGCCCAGACAATAAAGACACAGCAACTTTATTTATACCCAAAGATTTTAATTATGACTTCACGAGTGAATTACAAAATAACAATATCGCTGGAAAAAGATTGGGATTACTCAGATCCGGCGAAGATTATGATGCTGCAAGTCAACTTTTAGAACAAATAACAGATCTTGTTAATAAGTTAGGCGGCACAGTTGTAGAAATAGAAGATCCTAGAATTTACCCTAGTGAGGATGAATATTTTTTGTTGATGTATGAGTTTAAAATCGGTTTGGAAGAGTATCTTTCGCAATCGACAAGCTCTATCAAAACATTGCAAGCTTTGATTGATTTCAATAATGCCAATGCAAAAAAAATGATGCCTTATTTTGAGCAAGAGATTTTTTATAAAAGTAATGAGACAGAAGGCATGACTGAGAAATATAAACAGGCACTTCAAATGGTAACGACCGTTAGAGATGAGATTGATGACTTGCTTGAAAAATATAATCTCGATGGATTGATTGGTTTGACTAGAAATCCTGCATGGCAAATTGATATTGAAGGCGGAGATGGAGCCGCTATGTCAAATCAAATGAGTTTTGGCAATGGCGCTTTTGCTGCTATAGCTGGATATCCTCATTTAACCATTCCTTTAGCTTCAATTGACGGCTTGCCAGTTGGAGTTTCAATTATTGGGCCAGCCTGGTCTGATGCTGAAATATTAAAAATGGGATTTGATTTAGAATTTAATAGTCAACATTTTTAAACATCTTAACTAATAAGAGAGATATCTTCTTTATTTAATAAATCTCTATCTAAAGCATTTAAAAGGGGTTTTAAATTTTTTGCATAAGGTTTCCAACGACCCATACCGGACTTATTTATAGGCTGTCTTACCTGCTCAGAACTTGCAGTTCGAACTGATCTATCGGTTTCATAAAATGAAATGCATGCCTCTTCGAATGGCAAATCAAGAAAATCAAGCATTCTCTTGACCTGACCCTCAAGATCTTCAATAACGTCCTCATTATTTACTCTTAAAATTTTATCTGGCAGAACTTTATCCCAATGATCCATTAACTTTACATAACTTTTGTAGTAACTGCCTGCCTCAGCAAGACCGTAAGTAAATTCCTGACCTTGCGCAAATAATTGCTTAAACATACTGAAGCAGCAATCTAACGGATATCTTCTTGCATCGATGATTTTCGCATTTGGCATGATTAAATGTATTAAACCAATATGTCTAAAGTTATTAGGCATCTTATCAGTGAACATAGGTGCATCTTTTCTGTGCATCCTAGTTTCATCTATATATTTCTTTCCAAGAGATTTTCTTTGATCTTGAGTTAATGAGGTCATGCTTTTTGGATAATTTCCTAATTTTCCGTAAATGTCATCTCCTCTCAAACTTTGAGCAATTGAAAGAATATTTGGAAGTTCTAGAGTTCCATCAATCATTGAGTGAGATGCCAAAATTTGCTCAATGAGTGTAGAGCCAGCTCTAGGTAAACCTAAAATAAATATAGGCTCCTTGGTTTCATGACCCCCATCTCCAAGCTGATCGAAAAAGGCCGCATCACATATATCTATCTGTGCCTGAAGTTCTGCATCCATTCTATCTATAGAATATCGACTCTGATCATTTTTTATTTTATTGCCATTTTCAAGATGAAAAAATGCTTCATCAAAATCCCCTATGGATTCACAAGCTTGAGCAAGAGCAAAGTGAAAGTAAGCTTTATCCCTCAGGGAAAGATCCACTCTGCTAGCTTGATCCCGCATAGCATTAAGTTCATCAGTATTGAAGGAATAGGTTTTTAAATTTGCCAGCGAGAAAAATGCCTCACCGTGGTCTGGTTTAATCTTATATGCTGACTGATAACTTTGAATTGCTTGATCAGTCTTTCCGAGTGTTTTTTGAGCATGTCCCTTCGATGTATGCGTACTAAAATTGAATGGATTTTTCTCTAATATGTGATTAAATAATTTTATAGCTTTAGCATGGTCTCCGTTTTGCATAATCTCGCTAGCTTTCTGGGCTTGATAATTCATGTTTTCAGGGAATTGATCGCATAAAATATTTACTTGCTCCATGGTTTTGGTGAACTTTTGTTTTTTTCTTAAAACCATTGCATATTTCATTCTTAAGTCGCCATCATTTGGGTCAAATTCAACTGCTTTTTCAAGCAAGAATTCAGCATCATCAAAGTAACCCATCCTGTTTGCTATTTCTGATAAAAGAGACATTGCATAGGTATGAGTGGGATTTTTCTTTAGAAAGGCTCTACATTTTGTTTCTGCTAAACCCAGCCTTCCTTCATTGAGAATTTGATCAATATAAAGTAAGGATGGTGGAAGCGATTCAAGTTTTTTAATTTGTTGATGGGCATGATCAGCTGCCGGCTGATTCTTATTTTTAACAAAATATTGATAGAGCAATTTCCATGAAGCTAAAAGAGCTGGATTTAATTCACATGCTTGTCTGTAATTAACAATAGCTCTCTCCTCATTACCCATATCTCTGTTGATATGGCCTAACTCTTGGTAAGCGCGCCCCATATCTGGAGCATTTAATAACAAACGTTCAATATATTTTTTTGATTCATCAAATTTTTTTAAATATCTGGATGACACAGATGCAAGATAAAGACTATCAATATTATCAGGATTTTCTTTTAAAATTATTTCAAAAAGATTGAGTGCGTCCTCAAATCTATTTTCTTTTACAGCTTGTGTTGCCTCACTTAAGTCAACTGACAAGGAAGCGTTATTAGAATTAAAATTATTTTCTTTCATTTAACGAAATTTTAGCAAAAAATGTTACTGATGATTTATAAAACTAAAAAGGGAGCAAAAGCTCCCTTTATAATTCTTAATTTAACTTAATTAAAAAATCGCTTGAATCTTACACCAACAGTTGTCGGTCTTACAATTCCAACTCTTTGCCTATCGAAAACAAAGGTATTAGCAATTTCAGCTCTCTCATCAGTCACATTATCTATGTAAACTTCAGCCAACCATGCATCATTGCTTACACCTGCACGAATATTCATCATACTGTAACTGTCTTGAGGAGCCTTATTTGGTTCCATTACATCAGAAACACTGTCATCTGATACAGTTAATTGAGCCTGAAAATGTCCAGTATTGCCTGAGGACATACCCCACTCTTTTCTGGCACTTATATTACCTTGAAATCCTGGAGCGAAAGCTAATTCAGATCCAACTTTGACGTCATCAGTCGGCACCAATTTCTTAGTAATCTCTGTATCAAGGAATGAGAAAGCACCTGAGAGTATCCAACCATCCATGTCAGGATAGTAGATGAAGTCACCTTCAAGACCTGTGATTTCTGCATCAGCAGCATTATCTGAGAAGAACAAGTTAACAATACTTGGATCAAAAACAGTAGTTTGGAGACCGGTTACATCAACCATAAATACACTACCATTGAATCTAAGCCTTCCGTCTGCGAGTAAGGTCTTCCAACCAAACTCTAGATTTACAACTTCATCAGAATCAACAGCTGGTTTTACAGTGTAGCTTCCGTCTGCGGTTGATCTACCAACTGGCCTATTGAGTAATCCAGGTCTGAAACCTTCTGACCAAGTTACATAATACATTATGTCCTCAGATGGATTCCATGAGTAGGTTACCTTGCCAATAACGCCATCTGTTTGCGCTTTATCAGGATATCCATTTGCGTTATTTGGAGCATATTGCGTTGATAGATTTGATCCAAATCTTTGCTGGTCTGTATTTCCGAAACCATTTCCAAATGAGGAGTTAGCACTACCCTCAAAATCAACCTCAATATCGTACCATCTGGCACCAACAGTAAGTTCTGATGTCTCAGAGGTATCAATAGATAACTCTCCAAATACACCCTGTTGCTTATCAGTTCTTCTAATATCGTTAAAGAATATTACTGGCTCACTATACGGGCCTGCAGAGAACCATCCTGCACCACCGTTATTAATTGCACCCGTAGACGAGATATCTGTTAATGCATAGTTAGGCGCGTAATTAATATCATTGCCAACAGAACCTGGATATGTAAACAAGTTTAACTCTGTCAATTCAAGGTCGCTAAAAAATACTCCTGCGGTAAGACTAACTGTGTCACTTATAGGAGCATTTACACGAAATTCGTGAGTCATTACTTCTGTGTTTGTTGTTGAATCAACTAACAAATTTGGAGCTCCACATGTGCCAGTCGGAACATTCCCTGGAGCAAAAGAAGTATAAGTTACGTAATAATCACAAATGTAATATGGAAGATATTGACCAACGAATAAATAATCTGTGTAGTCAACATCTTGATCAGATGTTCTATCTGTATATGCTCCAGCATATACTACTTCGAGATCACCGATGGAACCATTTAAAGTTAGACTCATATTGTCATACTCATCTTCGATCTGATCATTGGTATATCTTTGTATTTCTAAATCACCTAATGTTGGATCTACAAAGAAAACTCCATCAGCATCAATGGTTTGAGTAGCTAAAGTTAAATTAGCATCCCAATTATCATTTATTTCATGAGCAATACTTGCTCTGAAGCCTTCATATGTTACAGAGTTGGCATCCTCTTTAACGATTGCGTCTGCTTGCTTGAATGTAACACCTGAAAGATCAGCGCCAGCCTGAAAACCAGCTCTTGATGCAGCCACAGGTAAACCATTTTGTCTTACCGTGCCACCTGGTCTAAAACGAGCAGAACCGCTTGCATCAAGTTTTCCAGCAATCTGATCTATGTATCCACCTCTTCTGTCTCTGTATGCTACAAATCTTAAAGCCGTCTCTTCATTCATAGGCACATTAGTTACAAATTCAACTTTCGAGCCCATATCACCTTCAGGCATAAATCTTGATTCTACTTCTAAGCTGCTTGATGACTCACCAATTACTGGCTTGTTAGTTATCATTCTTACCACACCAGCTTGGGAACTGGCTCCAAATAAAGTACCTTGAGGACCAGAAAGAACCTCTACACGTGAAATATCGGCAGCATAAACATCCAAATTCCTACCTGGTTGAGCTAGAGGCTGTTCATCTAAATAAAATGAGACATTTGGAGTTAAACCTGCAACACCTGCTACAGTTAAATTTGGAGTTGTAGAAGCTAGACCCCTAATATAAATAGTACTTTGACCAGGCCCTGACCCACCAGCTGTTACACCAGGCAATTGCATTAAATAATCTTCAAATACATTGATGCCTTTTTGTTCAAGTGATTCCTCTGTAAGAGCATTCACTGATAGTGGAACATCTTGAAGACCTTCAGCTTTTTTTCGAGAAGTAACTACAACCTCTTCAATAGTTGCTTGTGTCTGGGCAGAAATATATCCACTGTATGCAGAAGCATTGATTATGGCTAATGTTGATATAGCAGAAAGAATCTTCCCACCAAAATTATCGAAAACCTTACTCTTAAAGGTTTTATCAGTTATTTTTTTAATAAGTTTTGTCATGATTCCCCCCAACAGGATCAAATTATAGAATTTTCTCTAAAAGAGACATGTTTAAACCATAACAAATGAAACTGTAAATTTTAAGTAAATATTAAAAAAACACGCTTTATTTTCTAAAATACGTATTTTTTAGTGATTTTAAGTAGACTCTAATCAAAATGTTTAAAAATATTGCTCCAAGACGATTCGTTTTCTCAATTATTCTAATTGCTGGATTTATTGGCCTAACATTATATAACTTAAGTGAGGCTGATAAATTGTTTGCTGATATCCAAAAACAAATCTCTGACGGTCTTGGATGGCTGATCATTTTACTAGCAAATGGTTTTCTAGTATTCGTAATATATTTAGCCTTAAGTAAACATAAAAAAATTAAACTTGGAGGGCCAGATGCTCAACCAGAATTTTCAAATGTCAATTGGATAGCAATGCTATTTAGTGCAGGATTGGGTGTGGGCTTATTATTTTATGGAGTAGCTGAGCCTGTATTGCATTTTAGCTCTGATGCACTCCATGAAACTAAAGCATCATTTTCAGATAAAGCAAACCTATCCATGAATCTTGCCTATCTTCATTGGGGATTTCACGGCTGGGCTATCTATGGAATTGTTGGCTTATGTTTCGCCTACTTTACTTATAATAAGAATCTACCTTTTCGCGTAAGCTCTTTTTTCTCAGGTCCGTTTACGCAAAATATTTGGGGACGAGTCTCCTTGGATGTAATTGCAATCATCGCAACCATATTTGGTATCGCAACCTCTCTTGGGTTGGGAGCAAATCAAATTAACTCAGGCCTTGGTTACATGGAAATTCTTGAAGAAAGCTTCATGAGCACAATTGGAATTGTTGTTGTAATAACTCTCATGGGGTTAATCAGTGTTGTGTTAGGTTTAAAAGTTGGCATTAAACGATTATCACAACTAAATATAATTTTGTGTGCAATCTTGCTATCGATAATATTTTTTGGTGGTCCAACAAGTTACATATTAGATGGATTAGTTCAAAACTTAGGTTCATACCTTCAGAATCTCTTGAGCCTATCAACTAACACTAATGGTTATTTAGATTCCTCATGGCAAAATGGCTGGACTCTTTATTACTATTCATGGTGGTTTGCATGGTCACCATTTGTAGGATTGTTTATTGCCAGAATTTCTTATGGTAGATCAATTCAAGAATTTTTAATTGGTGCAGTTTTGGTTCCATCTTCAATTGTTTTCCTATGGATGGGTGTTTTTGGTAACGCTGCTCTGTATCAAGAGTTTATAGATCCAAATTCGCTCAGTACAGCAATTAATAATGATATTGCTGTATCACTATTTGTGTTCCTAGAAAACTTTCCTTTATCACAATTGCTTATGGGACTTGCAATTGTGATTATATTAACGTTTTTTGTTACTTCTTCTGATTCAGGCGCATTAGTAACTTCTATGTTAACGGCAGCTAAGAAAGAAAATACCAAAGATGAGCCTCCAATGATCTTAAGAGTAATCTGGGCTATATCTCTTGGGGTGATTGCTATTGTGCTATTAGCTGGAGGTGGTATTGGAGCTCTACAAACATCAGTTATAGTTACCGGCGTCCCCTTCGCAATACTGGTAACTTTCGCTGCAAGAAGTCTTCTTAAAAACTTAAATCAATAAAGCTTATGAATTCTAAATCAGAAGAGAATAAAAAAATTGCGGTGAAATTTTTTGATTTATTAAGTTCTGGATCTGAGGAATACCTGGATTTTTATTGTGATGACTCAATTATCTGGACAGCTGGAGAAAACGCAATTGGTGGCAAAAGAAGCAAAAAAGAAATTGTGGAGTTTGCTCAAGGAATTCTAGCTGCATTTCCAAACGGAATTGCATTTAATATAACTGGTATTACTGCTGAAGATGAGAGAGTTGCTGTTGAAGTAAGCGGTGAGGCAATTCATGCCTCAGGACAAGCATATAACAATAAATATCATTTCTTACTGATCATAAGAGATGGAAAAATTATGGAACTAAAGGAATACATGGATACTCAATTAGCAGCAAAAATTCTTTTGGGTGAGTAATTAATGCAATCAAATAATGAAATTTCACCTGCAAAAGAAAGTGATATCTCTGAGTTCAATTACGAGGTTGATGTAATAATTTGTGGTTTCGGTGGTGCCGGAGGCTGTGCAGCGCTGGAATCTATCAGGAATGGTGCATCAACCCTTCTTTTAGAGAGAGCCTCAGATGGAGGTGGGTCTACTGCTTTATCAAGTTGCGAAATGTATTTAGGAGGATCTGGAGGTACATCATTACAGAAAGCATGTGGTTTTGAAGATTCGACTGAGAACATGATCAGCTACATAGAAAAATCACTAGAGGGTAAAGGCGATTCAAAAAAAATTAAACTTTACGCAGAAAATGCTGCTGATCACTTTGAATGGGTAAAATCTTTAGGAGTCACTTATAAAGAATCTGCTCACTTGGGAAGAATTGTTGTTCCTGAATCAAATGAGTCACTATTATTTACCGGTAATGAAAGAGTAAGTCCTTTTTGTGAAGTTGCTGAGCCAATTCCACGAGGTCACGTTCCATCCCACGAGGGTGATTTTGGCGGGAAAATTTTTTTTGAAGCTTTAAAAAATGAAATAAATTCAACAGATATTGAAATAAGCTTTGATTCAAGAGCTAAGAGTTTAATTATTAACAATGATAATCAAATTGTTGGAGTTCAGTTCAAGAAAGATAATGTTATACAAAACGCAAGAGCAAAAAATGGAGTGATTCTTACTGCTGGAGGCTTTGTGATGAATCAAGAAATGATAAACAACTATTTACCATTCCAAACTAGTTTTGCTGCACCATATGGAAATCCATGGGACAAAGGTGACGGCATTCAAATGGGATTATCGATGAATGCAAATGTTATCAATATGGATGAAGCTTTTTTTGGAGTATATTTTTATCCACCCGAATCTCTAACCAATGGAATATTTGTTAACAACAGAGGTCAAAGATTTGTTAACGAGGATTCCTATGGAGCAAGAATAGGTTATTTTTGCTCGAAGCAAGAGGATCAAAAAATCTACATGATTATACAAAATGAGGATTTTAATCCATCTATCTACATGAATAAGCTGCCAATTTTAGCAGTCGCTGAAACCATCGAGGAGCTTGAAAAGGAAGCTGGTTTTCCTGAGGGCAGCATCTCATCAACTGTTAGTACCTATAATTCATATGCTAAAAATGGTGAAGATTTGGACTATAAAAAAAACTCAAAATGGTTAAAGGAAATCACTAATCCTCCATTTGCAATTATTGACTATAGTTTTGAAAATCAAGCTAGCCCAGCCTACAGCGACAAAAATGGTCCATTAATGTTTACCTTAGGCGGATTAGAAACTTTGCCAACAGGTGAAGTTTTAAATGTTAATGGAGAGCTCATTCCAAATTTATATGCAGCGGGACGAACAACTGCAGGACTCCCAAGAACCGGAAAAGGATATGCTAGTGGTATGTCAGTTGGAGATGCTACATTCTTTGGAAGAATGGCAGGTATTTCAGCTGCAAAAAATACTAATTATGAAAAATAAAGGTTTTTTTAAGTGAATGAAATTAATAATCCAATAAACAGCCAGATACAAATTGATCACGAATTCGAGGCTCTTGAAATTTTTAATCTCAGCGAGATAAAAAAACAAAAGGAGGAAGTTCGCTCATTTTGGCTTGATCTGGTAAAACCATCAGAGGTTATGCTCAGTTGTTTTGAAGATGCCTTTGAAGAGGTAATGTTTGGTGCTGTTATCTGGGCACTCAATCAAGATCCAAATTATCCAAAAGTTGTAACGATCAGTAGAGTGCCTCATAAAATTAATAATCAAGAAATTCCTGGTTCTCGTTGGGGAATAGACAATCCTGACTCAGTTTACAGGGTTATTCCAATTGGAGACTCTCAGTCCTATGTGATCAGAGGAAAATTAGGAAAACAATTGTTTAATGAAAATCATTTCACTCTGTGGGATGAAGATATGAAAACCATTGGTCTAATCTCTGGCAATGATATAGAAATTGACAGTGAAAATAATTTTGAAATTTTTGTAAATCCAAGAAATAAGAAAAGGGAGAAAAATCACATTCAAACATCTTCTGGTGCAAAAGAATTTTACATAAGAGACACAATGATTAATTGGATTGAAGATAGGCCTAACATACTCGATATTGAAATCATTGAATCTACAAAATCTGGTAAAAAATTAGATACTAAAAAGAAATTAGAAATTGTAAAAGCTTACATGCAAAAATGGGCTGCAAATACTACAAGATGGAATCAACAGGCCCTTTCAAAACCAGTGAATGAGTTTAGTTTTAAGATTGACAGAGACACCGATGGCGCTCTTCGAAACCAAGTGTATCTTCTTGGTCATTTTGCATTACCCTCTTCCGATCACTGTATTAAGTTAGACATTCATTTAGATGGTGCAAAATATTTTATTGCGCCCATTACAAATATATGGGGGACGACAAATAATATTGTGACAAAAAATGGAAGCCTTAATAACTCTCAAGCGAAAGTCAATCAAGATGGAACCTATACATTTATTTTAAGTGTAAATGATCCAGGAGTTTTTAATTGGCTTGATCCATCTGGTCTATCGGAGGGTATTTTGACTTTACGATGGTCAGGCTTTCCTAATGAAGTAGTTGGAGAAAATTTGTTTGCAAAATCTAAAGTAATGCTGATCAATGAAGCCTTAAATGAAATAACTGATGATCATAGAATTTCAAGTGAAGAGCGTTTAAATCAATTGCATGCAAGAGAAGAAAGTTACAGATGGAGAACTGAGTAGTTTATAGATCATGAATGAGATGAAAAAGACTCCATACATTTGGCTAATATCTGGATGTTCCTCAGGATTTGGAAGAGAAATTGCAATGCAAGCATTGTCCGCAGGAGATTTTGTGGGAGTTTCTTCAAGAAACATTAGAGATGTAGAGGATATCTGCAAAGAATATCCAGAAACTGCATTGCCAATAAAATTAGATGTCACAAACAAAGATGAAATAAAGGAATCAATTCAAACAGTTAATAAAGTTTATGGGGGGTTAGATGTTTTAGTAAATAATGCTGGATACGGTTATCTTGCTGCCATTGAAGAGGGTGAAAATGAAGAAGTAAGAAAACTTTTTGAAACTAATTTTTTTGGAGCTTTAGAGCTAACTAAAGCTGCCCTCCCAGGAATGAGGGCGCAAAGATTTGGCAGAATAATTAATAATTCTTCACAAGCAGGTATCATGGCAAATCCGGGAACAGGTTATTACAGTTCGTCAAAATATGCTCTTGAGGGTCTTATGGAAGCTTTGGATAAAGAACTGAGGCCTCTAAATATCTCAGTCACATCTGTTCAACCAGGTGCATTTAGAACTGATTGGTCCGGCAGATCGATGAAAAGGAGTAATGTTGAAATAGAGGACTATAGCAAGCATGTCAAAGAAAGAATTAACATGATTGGAAATATTGATGGAAAGCAGCCTGGAGATCCTGTCAGGGCTGCTAAAATAATTTTTGAGCTCTCAAGAAATCCAAATCCACCTGATAAACTTTTGCTCGGTGCTGGAGTGCTTACAACATATAAAGAAAAACTAAGTGCTTTATTAAATCAAATCGATGAATTTGAGCAAACTACTCTTAGTGCAGATTTCCCACAAGACAATTCTTAAATATATCTGTGGCATCATTTGAGCAAGTCAAATAACTCGCTCAAACATGCGAATCTCTGGAATACAATCCTTTATTAGAAAGTTAGCTTAAATGATAGGCTGTAATTTCTTCCAGGATTGAGAAAATAATCAAGCTCAGGAGCTGTTTCACTGGTTCCGGCAACGCTGGTCCAATCCCAGTATTTTTCATCAGTCAAATTTTTTATGCCTAGCCTAAGAGATAAATTTTCATTGATCTCATAGCCGAGATAGGTTTCAAGTAAAACATGACCTGAAAGCTCTAAGGCTTTAACACATCCGCTTCTTCCGCATGAGGGGGCCAAGCCTTGAGGCCCTTCATCAGTTGCTTTTATGTATGAGTCTAAAGTCAATTTACCAGATGGGGATGACCACAATAAACCTACTATGGCTTGATCTGGATCAATGGTAGTCAGCTTTGCACTTTTTTGCTTGCCGCTTGAGGAATTAACTCCAAATGTGGCTGCAAGATTTTCATTAATATCAAAGCTTGATTGAAACTCTACCCCTTTAATATTTACGCTCTCTAAATTTTGAAATTCAAACCTCAATAATCCAGTTGGGGTAAATCCAGTTGATGCACTTTCGATAAAATCTTTGTAGTCATTATCGTATACAGCAACAGACCAAGAGCCATTCTCAGTAGTTCCTCTTACACCAAATTCATGACCCTCACTCTCCTCAGGACCTAAATCAGAATTAGGGACGATAGTGTAAAAAAAAGCAAAGTTAGTAAAACTTAAGTTTGAATTATAAAAATCTGGACTTCTAAAGCCCTCAGCATATTGATAAAAGACAGATAAACTGTCAGCAAGATCTCTTATAAAACCAAATTTTAATGAAGTTTTGCTATCATCTTGTTCAACTAATGAGTATCCAAATGGATTCACATTTTTGAATAATTGATCGACGCTAATATTTAACTTATAGGTATCATGCCTAGCGCCCAAAACAATGGCAGTTTTGTCAGAAATATCAATTCTGTTATTGATAAAAAATGCTGTTCTTTCGGTTTCAGTGTCTGGAAAAGTTTTGTTGGGGTAAAGCTCTCCGCCAATATTTGAGTTAACTGTATTGGTCATTAAATTTGTTTCGGTTCTATATCTCGGGCGACTGACATCAATGCTTTCTTGTTCAGCTCCATAAACAATGTTGTGAACTGCACCAGATTCAGATTCAATTGATTTAAAAAATTGAACTGCAAAACCATCTATGGATTGATCAAAAATGTAATCTTTGAATTCCCGAATAGGAGTTGGAGGAATATTTGGCACAAATTGAGGTCCTCTTGGGCCATTAACAAAATTCCCAACAATGCTCTTATCAATGTTTGTAACTTGTCTTTGATCAGTGTCTTGTGAATATATTGAAAAACTTCCATTATCAAACAAACCAGAATCAGCAGAAAAATCCAAAGACAATGAAACTCTGTCTCTGCTAATATCATCATCTCCTATTGAGGATGTTGTGCTTACCATCTGCGGATAACCTGAAGTTCCTAGCGTTGAATTTAGATTCCAGTCACCTTCAGATTCTTGAGTATCGTATGTAAGGGTTAGTCCAAGATTATCATTAATTAAATATTTGCCTTTTAAAAAGATGCTTGATTGCTCGCCAGAAAACGGATTTGGTTTTTTAACAGCATCATCATGAAGTTCAGTTTCGCTAACTTCTCTTGCAGTAACCTGAATCAAACCTTCCATTTTTTCTCCAACACTTGCAGCTAAGTAAGAAACTTTGCTATGTTCATTGTCACTGTCATATCCTGTTGTAACAGATTGATAGATGTCATTTTCACTGGCAAGGTCACTAGGATCTTTTGTAATATATAAAATTGCCCCCGCGAGACCATCGGATCCATATAGAGCAGAGCTCGGCCCTTTTAATATCTCAACTCTTTTCAGCAATTCAGTATCAACTAGGTCTCTACCATAACCGTCATATGTTTCTCCAAATCTTACGCCATCGATTAGAAGATTTACTCTTTTTCCACCCATGCCTCTGATTGATACAGTGTTATTAAAAGTTCTGCCAGAATAAACATCTCTGGTAACAGACACACCGACGGTATTATCAAGTAAGTCTCTCAGGTCGCTGACCTGGCGTGATTCTATCTCCTGAAGAGAGATAGAGCTTACCGAACCAATAACCTCAGATAATGCAACAGGATATTTAGCAGAAATTACTACAGTCTCTTCTATTGCCTCATCCTGAGCAAATAATGTACCCTCATAAAAAAATATAATTAATGAAAATAAAATAGTGTTTTTTAAGTTAAAATTAGTCATAAGTCCTCAACTGAGAATGATTCTCATTTATAATTGAGAATGATTATCATTTACTTTTGAAAAAAAAGCAATAGAATCGCTGTATGAAGAACCTCTTAGTAATATTTTTATGCTTTGTTATAGCTTCAAACGCATGTGAAAAAGCAATTGATCCGACACGCATTACTTCTGCTGGAGGATCTATTACTGAAATTATTTATTTTTTAAACTTTCAAAAAAACCTTGTTGCTGTCGACGTAACATCTAATTACCCTTCTGAAGCAAAAGACCTTCCGTCTATTGGGTATGTTAGACAACTCTCTGCTGAAGGCGTGCTTTCTCTGGATCCAACCATCATTATTGGTGAGGATGATATGGGGCCACCCTCTGTAATGGAGCAGATTAAAAGAACAAATGTGGAAATTAAAATTATTCCTGAGAATCATACAGTTGAAGGTATTTTAGAAAAAGTAAGATGTGTATCTAAAATCATAGGAGCTGATTCTGATGAACTAATTGATACATACCTAAATCCTAAAATTAAGAAATTAGAACAGCAAACCGATTTAGAAGATAAGAAAAAAATTATTTATATCCTTGGCATGCAAAGTGGGTCGCCTTTAATAGCTGGGAAAAATACATCTGGAAACGGATTAATAAATATTTCTGGTGGCATAAACCCACTTGCCTCATTTGATGGTTGGAAGCCAGTTGGAACTGAATCAATAATTGAGGCAGCTCCAGATTTAATTATTATCTCAGAAAGAGGTTTAAGAGGTTTTGGAACCTTAGAAGACTTAAGAAATCATCCTGCTCTTTACCTTACACCTGCTGCAAAGAATAACAAAATTATATCTATTGACGGCATGGCGTCTCTTGGTTTCGGCCCAAGAACTATTGACTCTGCAATTAAAATCTCAGAAATATTTAATGGAATCAATTAGAAAACTATCTTTTCAAACGTCTCAATTTTTAAGTTTTGTAAGTAAAAATCAAATTCTTTTAATGTCATTGTTATTTGTGTCGATGATATTTTTTTCTCTTTTGGCAATCACATTTGGTAGTTATGGTTTGTCAATTGTAGATTTCTTACTGGGTAAAACATCTGATATACAAAACACTGTTTTAACTGAAATAAGACTTCCAAGAGTAATTCTTTCAGGCTTAGCTGGTGCAAGTCTTGGTATTTCTGGAGCCGCTCTTCAGGGTCTATTTAGAAATCCTTTGGCTGATCCGGGTTTAATTGGAGTGTCCGCAGGTGCCGCACTTGGTGCTACTTTGATGATAGTCCTAGGCGGAGATATATTTTCTCAATATTCTTTAGGTGTTTTTTTTATTCCATTAGCAGCTATAGCAGGTTCATCACTGGTGATTTTGATGTTGTATTTTATGACTAAAGGATTCGGCTATGAAGGAGTGACTTATATGCTGCTGGTTGGAATTGCTATAAATGCAATTGCTGGAGTGGGGATTGGAATACTTACATACATCAGCTCTGATTCTGAATTGAGAAGTCTTACATTCTGGACAATGGGAAGTTTTGGAGGTGTTACCTGGCCATTATTAATACCGGTAATATTAATTATTGCTTTAGCAATTATAATAATGATCCCCTACTCAAGGCAGTTAGATCTTCTTCAATTGGGCGAACCAGAGGCTTTCAGACTGGGCGTAGACGTTCAAAAATTAAAATATACTATCATCTTAACTTGTGCAGCATCGGTTGGGGCTAGCGTTGCTCTGTCCGGAATGATTGGTTTTGTAGGATTGATTGTCCCTCACCTTACTAGATTGTTGGGCGGCGTAAATCATAATTATGTTCTTCCTGGGTCAGCCTTAATGGGAGCAGCCCTGATGATAATAGCTGATTTAATAGCCAGGATAATAATCCAGCCGGCTGAATTACCCATTGGTCTTATTACCAGTGCAATAGGATCACCCTTTTTTCTTTGGTTAATTTTTAAAATTAAAAAACTATGACAATCTCTGCGAAATCAATTTCACTTGAGCTTGGTGGCAAGAAAATTCTTGATAATATTTCTATGGATGTTCGTCCAGGGGAGATATTATCAATTATTGGTCCAAATGGAGCTGGTAAAACTTCCCTCTTGAATGTGTTATCAGGAAATATTAAATCTCATAATGGGAATGTGAGCTATAACAACACACCCTTAGAAAGCATTTCTATTCAAGAAAGAGCTTACATAAGATCTGTAATGTCTCAATTCCAATCAATCGCTTTTGATTATTCAGTAGAAGATATTCTACAAATGGGTTGGCTAGATCACAGCCACAAAGATATTAAAGAAGATTTAAGTGCATTTCAAAATCGAGTGATCAAAGAATGTGATATGGAAAATCTTATTCATCAAAAATTCAATACGCTTTCTGGAGGTGAGCAACGCAGAGTACACTTTGCAAGAACGCTTCTTCAGCTTTGGCAACCCGCCAACACAAAAGATCAAAACTATCTCTTGCTAGATGAACCCTTTTCTAATCTTGACTTAGTACATAAAGTTAAAATGATGGAGTCAATTAAGGCAAAAGCTTCATCTGGAACGGGAATTTTAATGATATTACATGACTTAAATCTTGCTTATTCATTCTCTAACAAAATTCTGCTGTTAAAAAATGGAAGAGTTATTGAGCAAGGAGAAACAAAAAAAATGTTATCTGCTAGGCTATTAGCCAGAGCATATGAAACCTTTATTAGCATTGATGAAAATCCCATTAATATCAGGTATTACTAAATTATGAATACAAAACTAAAAGCTTATGAATTAAGTGCGACATATTTATTAAGGACTACGACATCTGGAATTTTGTCAACCATATCAAAGGCTTACAAAGGATATCCATTCGGAAGTTACGTTACCTACATCACTGGGCCAGACAGATCGATATACATTTATGCAAGCACATTGGCTCAACATACAAAAAATTTATTCAAAGATTCAAAAGCATGCTTAACTCTTTCAAGAGAAAAAATAAATGATGATAAGCAAAATTCGCAAAGATTAACTTTAATGGGAGATTTAGAACCAGTAAACGAAACCGATAAAGAATATATTAAAAACAGATTTCATACCTTTCTCCCTGAAAGTAAAAAATATTCCAAAATGCATGACTTTGATTTTTATAAACTCTCGCTCCTTAAAATAAGATGGATTGGAGGCTTTGGCGAAATAGCCTGGCTAAAAAATAAACATTGGAAAGCAGCAAGTCCTAAATGGCTATCCAATGAGAAGCATATGATTGATCACATGAATGAAGATCATGCTAATGTCATCTACTCTTCACTCAAAGCTCAGCATGGAAAAGCAGATAATAAAGCTAAAATGGTTGCACTATGTATTGATGGCTATTTTATTGAATCTAATAATGAAATCTTTTACATAAATTTTGATGACATTTGTTTAAATGCTAAAAGTTATAGAGATATGTTAATTCATCAAGCCAAGCAGTATAGAAAATTTGAAGAAAAGTAATGAGTAAAAATGACTAAGTTAGCAAGATATTTTGTAGCACTTCTTTTCCTTCCGCTTTCATCTCAGGAGATGGTAATTGGGGAAGAGTTAATGGCTCCTGGCATAAAAATTGTCTTTGAAGGAGCTCCCAAAGACACGATTTTTCCCGTTGGCAGTCATTTGAAAGAAAATGAAACCGATATTCATATAGAAATGCTAGCAAACTGGTCTGCAAATAATTCTTTTAACTTTCCAGTGGGCGGTTTTGTTGCATATTTGGATGTACAGGTATTGATAAAAAATCAAAATGGCAAGTCAACGAAGATCAAGTTATCTCCGCACATTAATTTAATAGATAGCCTACATTATGCAAAAAATATAAAGCTGCCCGGAAGCATAAGTGATACTTATGATGTCTCTTTTATTATAGATGCTGACCAGATGGCCGATCTTGGAATTCACAATGACTGGCATAAAAAAGTTGGTCCCTTTGTAACCAAACACACTTTTAGTTATAAAAACCTTTCATTTGAATCAGTGGCCAAAGCTCAGAGGCTTTGAGGTAACTATTAACTCAAAAAATAATAAGGATTAGTTTCTGTTTTCTCTTCGCCAAACTTCTGGTTCAAGAAATGTTCCGCTCCACATGCCAGCCTTAAGTTTTTTCGCATAATTTTGTTGCTGTTCATATCTATCTGAATATCGCAAATACGCAACTGCCATTCCTGATTTAACCATCTCAGCTTGCAGATCCATATCACCCACATAGCAGATTCCCAGAGTTCTACCATATCTATCTTGTCCTTCATCGGAGCAACGAACTGTCTGATTGTTGATTAGCTGCTTCAGTTTTTTTGTGGCCGCCCTCCCGCATTCCCACTCCTTTCCATTTTCATCCAAGCAGGTTTGAGTTTTACCAAAGAAATAACTTTCTGGAGCATCACTTCCGGTGAATCTAATTCTTATATCATTGATAACGATAGTATCTCCATCAGTTACATTTGCCTTGCCAACTATCTCTGCATAAGAATTAACTGCAAAGATAGCGAGTAATAACATTAAATAATTTTGCATTTTAAAAAATTTACCTTATAAATTAAAAATAGATATTAGCATTAAGGCTTTCAAGTTATAATTTTTATTATGAAAAAATGGGACTATAAATTTATCAAAGTAACTCTACCTATTGCGTCTGGATTATCTATTCAATCAGATGGAACAACTCAATCCGAACAAATGATTAAGGAATTTGGAGAAGATGGATGGGAGCTTGTTAGCGTTACAATATTATCTGAGCTTCATTATGAGCTTGAAAGATTTGAAGAGAGCGGAAAATCAAGAACCTATGAGGCAGAAATGATTTTTAAGAGGCCGCTTACCTAATTTAATATTTTGAAATGATGTGGGTACATTTATGAGTACATTCATGAGTACAAATTTTACTACTTTAACCTTTAAGTACCAATTTTTATGAGTCTCACAACGTATGTTTTAGGAAATATCGTTTTGATAGTTATGCTCTATTTAGTTTTAAAAAACAAGACAAAGTAGTTTATAAATCTGTTCAAATTATGGATGAAAATAGAACCTTAAATATTTCCAGTCTATTAGATCAAATCATTGTTTTAACACTGCTTCTTGGGTACACAGTTATCGCATATGGAATTGGTTGCATCTTAAATAAAGCGATTAAAACGCCATCATTCATCAATAAATATTTGTTTAGATGGATTATTGGATTGATGCCAATAGTTTTATTGCATTTTTTAATTTACTAAAACAGCTCAACCCTATTTCAACTCAATGCATTCATATTTAGAAATAACGTTTGAGCCTTTAATCTCAAGTGTTTTATTTATTTTATTGAAAGTTACCAATGATTCATTCTCGTAATTGTCTTTGAGCTTGCTAAAGATTGTAATTTGATTCATAAAAAAATCTTTATTATTACTTAAATCCATATCTGTAACCTCAAAAGATCTTTCATAGTCATTGTATTTAACTATGATGCCATCGCAGTTAAATTGCTTATCTAAATTTTGAGAGCTACACCCATTGATCAAAAAAAATATGATAATGGGAGTAATAAGTTTAAAATATTTCAATATTATCTGTTTTCAAAAACTAAATTTTATATAGTTAAAAGGATTTCATCTAGTGTATTTTTTATATAACTTAACTGGCAAAAGTTATGATTTGGGATAAACCTAATTTCTGGATTGCGCTTGGCGTAATTGTCTTTATTGCCTACTATATAAGATTCTACTCTTGAATTTATAATTTATATTTTCGATTTAAACTTAATTTTTTTAGGAAATTAGAAATGAAAAATTTCAATGAAAAAGTAGCTGTTGTTACTGGAGCTGGATCTGGAATCGGAAGGTATTTATCTATCCTTTTAGCAGCAGACGGGGCTGATGTCTGTGTTTGTGATATCAACGAAAAGACGTTAGGCGAAACTGTTGATATGTTAAGGAAATATAATGTGTCGGTTTCCTCTCATATTTTAGATGTCTCTAATAAAGAATCTGTAAAGGCCCTTCCGAGAAAAGTAATAGAGAATCATGGAAAGGTAGATTTGGTTTTTAATAATGCAGGTGTAGGCAGTGGCTCGTATTTTCAAGATATGGATGAAGAAAATTGGGACTGGGTAATGGGTATCAATTTTGATGGAGTGGTAAATAGCACAAGAGCTTTTATACCTCATATGATTAATAACTCTGAAGCCGCTATTGTGAATACATCGTCAATATTTGGGATGGTTACTGTGCCAGGTCAAACTGTCTATCATGCTACTAAGTTTGCTGTTAGGGGGTTTACGGAAAGTCTTGCACTAGAGATGAAACAAACAAACCCTAACTTACAAATTCACTGTGTGCATCCAGGACATATTGGAACAAATATTGCTTCTGATGCAAGAATGACTGACGAAGACTTTAGAAAGTCTCAAGAAATTAATGCACAATCATCCATGTTAAGTAAAAATCCTCCTAAATCACAAAAAGAAATGGGTGAGCTTTTTAAAAACAATGGCATGCACCCCAGCAAAGCAGCAAAAATAATTCTTAATGGAGTAAAGAGGAACAAAAGTAAAATTTTTGTTGGACTTGATGCAAAGCTATTAGATCTTTCTCAGAGGTTGTTTCCCAGACATTATCATAAGACATGGATATTTTTTATCCCCTTGTTGATGTTCTTCAGGAACAAAAAACCATTAAAGTCGATAGATTAAATTTTAAAATTTTGATGATTCTTAGCTTTATACAAAACTGCCTCTTCGCCTTCTTGATATTTTGTATTGTCACAATTAATCAAGCTCATGCAGATGAATTTAAAGTTGGATTTGCAAAAATCTCAATCACACCAGATCTGATTGATGACTGGGAAGACGTAAACAACGATGCTCAATTCGATTCAGATATTGATTTGTGGACTGACGTCAATGGTAATGGACAATTTGATGCTGTTTGGATGGCAGGCTTTCAAAATAAGCGGCCAGCTCAAGGCATTAAAGATGATCTGATGGCAGTAGCCACAGTTATTGATGATGGCGAAAGTCGCATTGGAATCATAAGTGCTGACACCATTGGATTAATGCGTAAATTTGTTCTCAACGTCCGAGAGGATGTTCCTGCTGAATGGGGTATAGATTATCTCATGATCCATGCAACGCACAATCACGAAGGTCCGGATACTCAAGGTCTTTGGGGACCAAGTTTTTTTAAAAGTGGTGTTGATGATGAGTATATGAGGCAACTCAAACAAAATTTTTTAACTGCTTTAAATAAAGCCATAGAAAACTTGGAGCCTGCACAAATGAGTTTGGCATTAATACCAACTAACCCTATTACCCCTATCAAAGATAAACGCAAACCCATTGTAATTGATGACGATATTCGGGCAGTATTATTTAATCGTCCTGATGGCTCGATCATAGGGTCATTAATAAATTTTGGAATTCACGTTGAACTTACTTGGGATAAAAATCTAGAATTAACCTCAGATGTTGCAGGTTATTTAAGACGTGGTATCAGCGATGGTATTTACTATGGTGATCAACTCATTAAACCTGGACTTGGTGGGACTACATTATGGCTCACAGGAAATATTGGAGGCTTAATGACATCAGGCCCAACCGATCCAATCTATGATCCTTTTATAAAAGAAACATTCACGCAACCAAGTCATGAAAAAGCTCAAGCTTATGGCTATAGCCTAGCCAATAGTGTTATAGATGCTTTTTATGCAGGTGAATTTTATCGATCTCCTGAGCCAAAATTAAATGTTAGCGCATTGGAAGTAGAATTAGGCATTGAAAATTTTATGCTCTCAATAGGCACTTTGCTAGGTATTATCGATAGTGATCCCAAGTTTAATTTCAGATACCCATTCATTCGATATCTCAGTGAAGTAGCATTTATAGAATTAGGAGATGCAACCATTACAGGCATTCCTGGAGAGCTCTATCCAGAGATTGCTGTTGGTGGCATTGAAAATCCTTTAGGCGCAGATTACACCATGGCTGCGCAAGAAGTACCGCATTTGCGCAGTCAGCTCCCAGGTAAGCTCAATCTAATGGTCAATTTAGCAAATGATGCCATTGGCTATATCATTCCTAAAAGTGAATGGGACAACGAGGCTCCTTGGATCTATGATGAAGAAGATGAAACTTATGGCGAAGTTGTATCTTTAGGGCCAAATACTGGCCCCATAATCCATCAAAATATTATCAAACTGATAGAAGAATCAAAAGATTAGATTTTTTGATATAGTATTTTTTATGAAGAAAAAATTATTAAGATCGGGTCCATATGCGGATTTCTTTTCACAGGGAGTCTTGGTAGACAAATTATTAACTCTTGCTGGACAAGTGGGTACAGATGATGCAGGAAACACTCCAGAAAGCATCGAAGCGCAAATGAAAAATTGCTACAAGAACATCAAAGACATTCTTGCAGAATATGGGGCTACCATGGATAACATAATTGATGAAGTTTGGTTTGTTACTGACGTGGAAGATTGCATGCAAAATGTAAATGATATTTTTAATGCCAGAGAAGAAATCTATGGATGCAAACCTGAAGTATCACAAACGTTAGTTGGTGTCACAGCTTTAGTTGATCCAGCACTAAAAATTGAGATTAAGTGCACAGCATACTTAGATTAATTAGTAATATTTGGAAAATTAATTCATTGTAAAAAGTAATTCTTAAAACCAATCATGCCAAAACTCATTGCACTTATCAGCAAAAAATCTTCAATATCTGAGGAAGACTTTAAAAATTATTACGAAAGCAATCATGCACCACTAATTGAAAGCCTATTCCCAACTTTAAGTGGCTATACCAGAACCTATCTTTTTGAATCTAATTTATTGGGTGATACCTTGCCATTAGAATCGGATGGTGCTCAAAGTCAGTTTAATGTAATAACTGAGCTTACTTTTAAAGATGAGGAGGATTTAAATCAATTCTTTGAAAGAGGAACTCATCAAGACGTAGTTGAAGCCATAAGGGCTGATGAGGCAAACTTTTTGGATGGCGAAAAGACAATTATGTATCGAGTTGAATAGGAAATAATCTAGCTGCTTACTATTTTTAAGCTGCCCAATTCATTTTCAAACATTTGCAAATACATTCTCTCCAGTTCTGATTTTTCTCTTGAAAGTAATGTTTCTTTATCTTTAGAAGAAAATAAATTATTACCATCTTTATCCAATGCTTTTAGTATTAAAGCATCAACAAAATACTCTTTATCAGAGTTATTCGAAGAATAGTGAAGCAAATCTATCTCATAGAGCGTTAATGGTTTGGAATATATTTTCATATTTTAATAATAACTTAACAAATCTTAGTTATTATATAAAAGTGATTTACCAAAAAAATGCATATAGTCTCCTTTCGGTTTGCCTGCTTTTTTCAACTTTCGTTTTTTCTCAATTAACAGAAGCCTCGCATCTATTTGAAGAAGATTGTCACGAACAGAATTGTTTTATTTGCCCGAATGGTGGAGATGACAAATTTATAGCCTCATCTGCTCAAGAAGAAGAAGCAAATTTCGAAAGTTTTTTAAGTTTCTCTTTTGTAAATCAATTTTCTCATTGCTCAACTAAATTAAATACTCCAATAAGAGCTCCGCCATTTTTACGCATATCTACTTCACATGCATAATTCCATAAAATACATTTCTAATTTTTTATTCCTAATAGTTTTAATTCCTGCAATAAATATTCAGCCATTATGTTCCTCGCCCTCACATGATGCAGAGGAATTAATTGTTATTTCATTAAGAAATCAACGCAGCTTTGAGCAACAACCTTCCCGCTTAGAAGTACTTGGGGGTGAAGAAATCAATGAAAAAGCAAACATGAAGCCAGGTGATATTAGAATGCTGCTAAATGAAATAACTGGTATACATGTTCAACAAACTTCTCCAATTAGCTTTAATTCAAGCATAAGAATTCAGGGTTTAAATGGAAAATATACTCAAATTTTACGAGATGGTATGCCTCTGTATGGTGGCTTTTCTTCCGGTTTAGGTCTCTTGCAAATAGCGCCTTTAGATCTCAAGCAAGTAGAAGTAATTAAAGGAGCTAACTCAACCTTATATGGTGGTGGTGCAATTGCAGGATTAGTAAATTTAATTACCAAGAAACCAACCGAAGAGAACGAACATTCATTTCTGATTAACAAAACTTCTTCTAAGGGTATTGATTTGAGTAGTTATTCATCCATTAAAAATGAGGCATTTGGCGCAACTCTTTTTACATCATTTAATTATAGCGACGCATTTGATCCAGCTAAAAATGGATTTAGCGCTATTCCAAAATTTGATCGTTGGACTTTTAATCCTCGTATTTTTTTTGAAGGTGCTAAAAGTGAATTGAAGATAGCTTTGAATGCCATCCAAGAGGATCGTTTGGGCGGATATATGCAATATGTAAATAAAAAAAATAATGTTCCTGCATATTTTGAACAGATCAATACAGATCGACTATCCTCTCAAATTGAATATATCCGTGAACTGAACTCAGGCAATGAAATTGTTTTTAAAAATAGCATCAATCATTATCAGCAAGAACTCAAAATTCCTACATATTTTTTTGCCGGCACTCAAACATCAAGCTTTTCTGAACTTCACTTGCTTGGAGCATCGCAGAAATTAGATTGGGTTGTTGGCATTAATCTATGGACTGAAAAATTTGACCAGGAAAAACCTGATTCATTACAAAACCTAGATTTAAACACTGAAACATGGGGATTGTTTACCCAGGGTACATTCTTAATTAATGACTATTGGTCCCTTGAAAGCGGCTTGCGTGTTGATCAAACATCTGACTATGGAAGCTTTGTTCTACCTCGTATTTCTTTTTTATACACGCCTGATGAATCATTATCACTCCGTTTAGGAGGAGGTTTAGGCTATAAAGAGCCCTCATCATTTAATGATGAAGCAGAGTCAATCAAGTATAAAAATTTATTGCCATTAGATGCTGATCAACTGGAAGCAGAAGAATCATCAGGAATCAATTTTGATATAAATAAGAGCATTGAATTTGATTCAGGCATTGACCTTAATCTTAATCTTTTATTGTTTTATACAAAGGTTGATAGGCCCCTTGGACTATCAGAGGTAAACAATAATCAATATGCATTTATTCAATCTGATGATCATCTAGATACTCAAGGGTTTGAACTGACCAGTGTATTCAAATGGGATGATTGGAAATATTACTTTGGTTACACTCATGCAGATGTGGAGATCCATCAGCAAAACAAAATTTCTACAGCTCCCCTTATGCCAAAAGAAAGAGTAAATAATATTTTTGTTTATGAGCGTGAAGACGACTTCAGAATAGGCCTTGAAGCATATTACTATGGTGAACAGGTGCTAACTGATGGCAGTAAATCAAGAGATTTTTGGATCTATGGATTGATGATGGAGAAGATTTTTAAAAATGATTTTTCAGTATTTCTTAATTTTGAAAACTTTTCTGATACTCGTCAGACTAAATTTGGCCCAGTTTACACTGGCACAAAACTAGATCCTGTTTTTTCAGAGATCTATGCTCCCTTAGATGGGTTTGTCATCAATGGTGGATTCAAAATAAAGCTCTAGCTTATTAATCTGATTATTTATTTTGTGTATTATTTAAGTGATGAGGTTCTCAAAAAATAAAGTAGCATTCACTTGGTGGTTTGTCGTTATTCTTTTTATGCTTATCTGGCCGATGTTTGTGGGTCCATATATAGCCATTAATAATCCTTCATTTTTTTTAGAGTCTGAGGTGACATTAAGCTCAAGTCTCTATATTGCGAGAAATCTTGCAGTCGGACTGGCTTTTCTTTTTGCAATTTTGATTAGGAATGCTTTTATGTTATTTATCTTAATTATCATAAGACTTATTACTGATTTGATAGATGCTCCGGTTTTCTTAGCTTTCAAAACTCCAGATTTGGTTGTTCTAATTTTTATCTTTGCTTTATTTTGTTACATTCCTGCAATTTTTGGATTGCGTTATCTCTGGAAGCAATTATGAATAAATCATTCTAGAAAATGCACTATTTATTTGCGCTAATCGGGATAATTTCTTTAGTTATAATCTTTTTACTTCTTTTAAAGAAAAGAAAAGTAAATGCTCTTAAGAAGAGTAATGATAGATTAAATAAAGAAATTAACGAATTAGAATCTAGAATTAGTGACAAGTAACAATAAATACCTAAGTATCTCTGACCTTACATCTGTTAGGCTTAAAAAAAGCTTTTATACATCACAAACTAATTGCCCAAGTATATTTTTACTTTTAAATATCATTTTTTTCTCTTTGGTATTTGTCTCTAGTAATTGAAAGTTGATTTCATTTTTTGAAGTATTAATCTTAGCAATCAAACCTTCGCTAATAATTGTTTCTTTATCTTTGATGCTAAATTTTTTTTCATCTATGTCTAAATTAATTTGATATTTATTTTTGCTGCTATCAAAACAGTCTATGGTAAATTCATTATGATCTTCAGCTAACATCGAGGGTGATAGGAGTATCAATGTGAGGAGGATATTTGTCATACTTAAATAATACACCATAAAAAGTTACATAGACGGACTCAACCATGGACTCATTGCCAAAAAAAGAACCCTATAAACGTTGTATCTATAGGGTTCTCAAAGAAATTGGCATCCCGTAGGGGAGTCGAACCCCTGTTGCCGAGATGAAAACCCGGTGTCCTAGGCCTCTAGACGAACGGGACTAGATTGCGGCAATTATAAAACCTAAAAAAGTTAATGAAAACCCTTGAAGGTTCATTTAATTCTATTATTTATAGCTTTTAAAAAGCCACGTAAAAAGTTTCCTTCCATCTGATCGGGATAGAGTCTTCGAAACATTCTTTCCATTCTAGTCATAATTTGCTTTGGATTTTCTGGATCTACAAGTTCTAAAGCCGCAACAGTTTCTTCAAAGTGTTTAATGAGATTATTAAGTTCCTCAGAAGTATATGCTGGAAAATCTTGCCATTTGCTTATAGGATCATTTTGTGAGGCTTGATAAAGCTCATAGCAAATCACCTGAGCTGACATTGCAATGTTTAAAACAGGATATTCTGGATGCGCAGGAATTATTAGGTGCTTGTTAGCTAATTGTAACTCTTCGTTGGTAAGCCCCCTATCCTCACGACCAAATAAAATTGATACTTCAATTTTGTTGGTTGCTAATTCATATATTTCATCAGCTGCATCTCTTGCTGTTACTGTTGGCCAATCTATGGTGCGCTCTCTGGCTGAGGTTGCATAAATTACTTTTGAATTTTGTACAGCACTTTCAATGGAAGTAAATGTTTTAGCTTTGTCTAAAATATCAACTGCGTTGCCAGCTAATGCAATTGCTTCTTGATGTGGAAATTTCTTAGGATTGATAAGAGCTAAATTACTCAAACCCATGTTTTTCATTGCTCTAGCTACTGAACCAATGTTTCCTGGGTGCGATGTTTCAACCAAAACTATTTGTATCAGGCTATTCGTGGGATTCATATAACTATTATCATCATTTCCGCTACAATATGCGACATGTCAAAACCTGCATTACTAAATGTGGCCATCAT
>CACOHS010000010.1 GCA_902627055.1 uncultured SAR86 cluster bacterium
AGATCTAGAAAAACGTGTTCAAGCATTAGAAGATACTTTAGCTATTCAGAATTTGAAACACACATATCTAAATGCATGCGATACAAAAGATGTCGATGCAATGATTGAAACATTTGTGGCCTCTGAATGCATGATTGATTATGGTCCAGTTGGCTCCTTTTCAAATAGAGATGAGCTAGCAGCTGTTTTCCAAGAAGCTGCATGTCATGACTACATGCTTGAATCTCATCATGCACATAACCCACTAATTAATATCATTGATGCCGAAAATGCTACTGGAAAATGGGCGCTAACCTATAATTTAATAAATACAAATGATAAGACAATTACAACCTTGCAAGGTGAGTATCATGACGTATATCAAAAAATTGATAATAAATGGTTAATCAAGGAAACAACATTTGTTGGATGTTCTTCAATTAACTTGGAATTAGAAGAAGATTTGCTAAAGGTTATTTTTGCTGGGAGACCTTAGGCAGGTGTGGCGATGCAGCTCAAAAGATAAGCATTTGCAGCTCTCACCGCTTCATTTAATCCAACTTCAGTTAGCTTAGTGGTCTCTTTGACGTCTAGTGAGAGAATAGACACAATGATTTGAGTCACAACTAGAAATACACCAGACTTGTTAAACATACTTGGTAGCCCGATAGATTGCTCAATATGCATTTGAATGGTCTCTGCAATTTCATATAGATCAGAACTCGGCATGGGAGGCGAGACAGTATTTTCTAATAGTAGTTTTTGAGCTCCCGGATTATTTCGATAGAATTCAATAATTAAAATCACACATTCCTTTAAACAAAGCATGTAATCCGCCCCAGGGTTTTGACTTAAATTACTTTTGAGATATTGATTACAATCCTCCAAATATCTTTTAATTAGAGCTGACTTGATTTCATCAGGAGTTTCAAAAAATTTATATGTTGAGGTACGTTTTAAACCAGCAAACATAGAAATCTTTGCAATAGTCAGTGATTCGATGTTGCTTTCTTCTAACAGATCATTAGATGCATCTAAAATCTTTTTTATGCGTTCAATACTTCTTTTCTGTTTTGGTTTTTGCATAATTTATTATCGACATTTGTTGTAAAAAAAACAATTAAACTAGCACAATAAAAAAAAATAGTGTATTGTGTCATTCTTGTGACATAAATGTGTCACCATAGAAACAGTAAATATGAATACAAAAAAAATTCTTAAGCAACATGGCTTGCTACCAAAGGCTTCAAAAGCACATGAAATGCAATTGTTTGGATTTCTATCAATGTGGGTAGTTTTAACAGCTATAGTCTATTTCTCTTAAAAATATAATTTTTCTAAGATCAGAAATTATTTTTAGGCATATTTGTGTCATTTTTATGTCACTTGTTTCATAGTTTTGTTGCAAACAAACTAAAAATTGTTTCAAAGAATTAATCATATTTTCACATAAATCTTCTCTAATAAGATCCATATTTTAACTATCTTACATTTCAAAATATGGAAACTTTTTTTTTAGATCCTTTCACAATATTACTTATAGCTGGTTTCATTGGTTTTTTCATGGCGTTTGGCATCGGGGCAAATGACGTTGCCAATTCAATGGGAACATCAGTTGGAAGTAGAGCTATCACTATAAAACAAGCCATAATTATTGCAGCAATATTTGAATTTCTTGGAGCATTTTTAGCTGGTGGAGAGGTTACTTCAACCATCAGAAAAGGGATTGTTGATCCAGAGTTATACGCAGATCAAACAAATATTTTTGTTATTGGAATGCTTTCAGCGCTTCTTGCTGGAGGAACCTGGTTGTATTTAGCTAGCTTAAGAGGTTGGCCCGTTTCAACCACTCATACTATTGTTGGTTCAATTGTTGGATTTGTTTTGATTACCAAAGGCGTTGACGCTGTTTCATGGAGCAAAGTAGGTAATATTGCTATGAGTTGGGTCACATCTCCATTATTTTCGGCAACATTAGCGTTTGGTATATATATTTCTGCTAAAAAACTTATTTTAGAAAGATCTAATCCTGGTGAAGCTGCGATAAGGTACATCCCTTTTTATAGCTTTCTTGTTGCTGTAGTCATTTCACTTGTTACTGCAAGAAAGGGCTTAAAGCATGTTGGAGTTGAGTTTACTGATAATGAAGTCTATTTATTTATTGCAATATTTAGCTCAATAGTTGGGCTTGCAACCGCTTTTTTCTTAAGAACCAATAAAGAACAAATTATGCGAGAGGGCGGCATTGAATTTGCTTTCGGTATATTAATGGTTGTGTCCGCTAGTGCTATGGCCTTTGCACATGGATCAAATGATGTTGCGAATGCAATTGGTCCTTTGGCAGCAATTGTAAGTGTTGTAGACACTGGAGAAATCGGATCTAAAGCTGCTATTAGTCCCTGGGTCCTATTTATTGGAGCGATTGGAATTGTTTTTGGTTTAGCCACTCTTGGATCAAGAGTTATTACAACAGTTGGCAGAAAAATTACAGCCCTGACACCTAGTCTTGGATTTTCAGCTGAGATGGCTACAGCATCAACAGTTGTTGCTGCATCATATTTAGGCTTTCCAATTTCAACAACTCATACACTGGTTGGAGGAGTAATTGGTGTTGGTTTAGCTAAGGGTGCTGAGCATTTAGATTTTTCATCAATAAAAAGAATTATTGCCTCTTGGTTAGTAACAATTCCAGCTGGAGCTGCATTTACCGTTTTATTTTACGTTTTACTCAGGATTATTTTCGGAGTGTAGGAAATGCCCTCTAGATATTTTATAAATAAGGTATTTATTATTGCATTTTCATTTTTTTTATTAGGCAATAGTGTCTTTGCATCGCCTACCTGGTACGGAAAAATATTTGTTGATGCTCAGTCTTTTTCCAATGATGTCATGGGAACCAAAACTGATATTAAAAATAATTCTTCAAGATTAGGGCTAAAAGGTGAGTATTCTTTTTCTGAAAATTCTAATCTTAGATTAATTTATCAAGCAGAGTATCAGTTTGATCCTGTAGATGGAAAGGCTAGAGGAGATGATGGTACTCTTAAACAGCGGAATACATTCCTTGGTATTAAATCAAATATAGGGATACTTTTTGCAGGCACCCACGATTCAGCGCTTAAGAAGTCTCAATTAAAAATTGATTTATTTAATGATCTTGC
This sequence comes from uncultured SAR86 cluster bacterium, assembly GCA_902627055.1. Classification (GTDB taxonomy): domain Bacteria; phylum Pseudomonadota; class Gammaproteobacteria; order Magnimaribacterales; family D2472; genus D2472. Next base: position 3,141 of record CACOHS010000010.1, read on the forward strand.
ACCCGATATTAAAAATATTCTACATGGCGAAAATCGGCTTGAAGATTTTATTGGTTATACAACCCCAAAATACAAAAACATGATTTCTGCAACATTTAATAGTATTAAAAATCCCTCATCAGGAAAAAAATATAAATCTTATTCAATAAATTTTTCTGGCGATGCCTTTCAAGCAGCTATAGGAATTGATGAATCAATGAAAGGTTATGATAGCTCGAGGATCTCAATTTTAATTCCAATTAATAAATTTAAGATTGGATTGTTGGCTCAAAAAACTAAAAATCTTGTATCAGGTCAAAGTGATAGTGGGCATGTCACTAGTTTATCCAGAAAAATAAGCTCCAAGGGAACGTTTAAAATTCAACGCTCATCATCAAACATGAAGATAAGCACAGGAAGACAAACCACAATTGGATATGATTACCAATTTAAAAAATATCTTAAAATTTTTACATTCTATTCTCAATTGAAGTCATCCAATAATTCAAAAGAGAAAGACATTTTTTCCATAGGGCTAGAATATAAATTTTAAAATTTTTTAATGATTTTATATTAGCGTTACAATGTAGACATGTCTTGGTTTGTAAAGCTCATCTTCTCTTTAAGTATTTTCTTTTTAGCAAGTTGCTCCAGTGATTACTTGATTAATGCAATTGCTGAGACAGAGCCTGTTGCATCGAGTGGAGATGCTGCAGATGATCCAGCAATAGTTATAAATTTTAGTAATCCAGCGCAATCACTTATTTTTGGAACTGATAAGCGAGCAGGAGTTTATTTATATAATCTTTCTGGAGAAAAAATTTCATATGCTTCTTTAGGCGAAATAAATAACATAGACGTTAGACAGGCTGATAATAAAATTTATGTAGCTGCATCAAATAGAACAGCTCAATCAATTGAGTTTTGGGAATTTAATCAGCAAGAATTTTTTAAAAATATTGTTTATTCAGATAACCTTTTTGATTTATCTACGCAGTCAATAACCATACCTACTAATATAGATGTCTATGGTATTTGTGCTGGCTTAATAGATGGAGTGCCCATTGTTTTTATTACAGAGGATAAGGGTCCTCGCGTTGAGTTGTGGGTACCCCAGACTCGAACACTCATAGGAACTTTCAGTAACGGAGGCGAATCAGAGGGTTGCGTTTTTGATGATGAAAATAAAACGGTTTTTATTTCAGAAGAAGAGGTGAATGGAGTTTTAAAAACCTACAACTTAAATAATGAATTTCCATTTGAAAGTCCCTTCATTGTGGATTCTCGAGAGGGAAATATTGGCGGTGATCCAGAGGGGCTTACAATCTATAAAACTTCTGAAAAAGAGGGTTATATCTTACTTTCATCCCAAGGAGATAATAAATACAACGTTTATAATCGAATTTATCCTCACGAATTTATCTCAAGTTTTACTATTGTCGATGACCCCCAAGGCATTGACGGCACATCAGAAACTGATGGGATCGACGTCACCAATTACAATCTAAGAGGTAAATTTTCCAAAGGTCTGTTTGTTGCTCAGGACGGTTACAACTTTGATGGAAAAGAGCTGAAGAATCAAAATTTTAAAATTGTTCCTTTTAATCCCATTCTTAAATTTATAAATAAAAGAAAGTAGTTTTATTCTTTGGTTGTTGATTCAATAAGTTCTGTTGAGTAACCTGAGTAAACCTCTACGAACTCTGGATGAGTTAATATCCAAAATTCATCATTTTCAATTTTTTTAAAAACAATGATAGCTAAGTCTTCAGGACTCATGCCTTCTTTAACGCCATCAGCAAGCCATTGAGCATTATTCTTGGCGCTTTCGTGTTGGTCAATTGAGGATTCGTCAAGATCTAATCCAAGGTGATCTCTTTCAATGATGTTGGTTTGAACTAATCCAGGACAGAGTACAGACACCCCAACCTTATCATTGTCTACTAAATCCTCATGCAAGGTTCGGGTTAAACCCACAACTGCATGCTTGGTCGTTGTATAAGGAGCAAGCGCAGGGCCAACAATGATACCTGCCATGGATGATGTATTAATAATGTGACAGCGTTCTTGGCTAGCAACCATCTCATCAACAAACAGATTTAAGCCATAAATTATACTCATTAAATTTACATCAATAATTCGTTGCCAGTTTTTTTGGTCTGCTTTCCATGCTCTACCTTCTAAAAAGATTCCTGCGTTATTAAATAGGAAATGAACTGTGCCAAACTCACTTTCAATTTGTTCTTTTGCTTTTGCAAAGTCTTCTAAGTTAGATACATCACACTGGATGATCATCGATGGACAATCTGCCATAAGGCTATGAGTCTCACTTAAACCATTTTTGTTGAGGTCCATTAAGACTACATTCATTTGAAGTTTTGCAGCATGCAATGCCAAGCCTCTACCAATTCCACTGGCTGCACCTGTAATTAAGACAGTTTTATTTGTAAAAATATCAGCTTGCAAGATACCCACCATCAATGGGGTAATAAGATCCTGTAATATAAGATGCTTCTGATGATGCTAAAAAATATATTAAATTAGCCACTTCATCTGCAGAAGCCACTCTTTTCATAGGAACTCTTTGCAAAAGGTATTGCATGACATTTTCATCTTTCATCAATTCTGTATTCATTGGCGTATCTATGACACCTGGACCGATTGCATTTGCCCTTATGTTCATCGTTGCGTAGTCTTGCGCAATTGATTTGGTGAGACCAACCACGGCATGTTTGGAGGCACCATACGAAGCTTGAGCTGCACTGGCTCTTGTTCCCATTATCGATGCCACATTCACAATGGAACCTTCTTCAATGTTCATCGCAGTAGCAAGCTTTAAGAATTCTCTACAGGCATAAAAAGTTCCATGTAAATTTATGTCTATGGTTTTGAGCCATTCATCTACTGAGTATTCATGCAAGGTATTCAATGCTGGGCTGATGCCTGCACAATTAATTAATACTTGAGCAGGGCGTTTTTCCTCTAATAAGGCATTAAAAATAGACTCAATTTGAGAATGATTTGTTATATCGCAATGAGTAAAATTTAATTTGTATATATCTGATTTAAGGTCATTGATTGATTTATCTCCAGCTTCTTTATTAGCGTCTAAGCTCAACACCTCATATCCTTCTTTTAAAAAACGTTTTACTGCGCCTAGACCAATTCCAGAGGCTCCGCCAGTGATTACTGCCAAAGGTTGAGGTTTATTAGTCGACATATCTATTTATAAAAATTTATTCTTAAAGTTCTAACTAATCCACTATAACGAATCATGAATTTTCTAACAATATAAATTAAATGATTAGATTTCTTGACAAAAAAAATCCTATTGATACTCGTTGATTAATGAATTTATTTATAAGATAGTTAAATCCTAATGTTGCACTCAGACAAATACATTCAAGCCCTAATTAGCGAGCAACCTTTTTTTGAAATTCATCAAGAAAATGTTCTTGGAGTAAAGATGGATGTCTTTAAAAATAGGCCTAAGTCATTGGTGGATTTCATTGAATCATCTGCAGCACATGGCGACAAACCTTATTTAATATTTAAAGACCAAGTTATTACCTTCAATCAACATTTAACTCTTGTAAAAAAGGCTGCACATATTCTTCAGACTAAATATGAAGTTCAACAAGGTGATAGGGTGGCTATATATGCTGCCAATTCACCTGAGTGGATAATATTTTTTTGGGCCACAGTCAGTCTTGGCGCAATTGCCTGCGGATTGAATGGTTGGTGGAAAGGTTCTGAGGCAATTAAAGCAATTAATGATGCAGATCCTAAAGTCGTTGTTGCAGATCAAGCGCGATTTGAAAGAATTGATGAAACACTTGAGCATCCTGTCATGATATTTGAGCAGTATGATCTATCAGCACATGAACAAGCACTTGATTCATTTATTCGAGTGGACGAAGATGAATGCGCATGCCTTTTATATACATCCGGAACCACAGGGACTCCAAAAGGCGTAATGACATCTCATAGATCAATGATTGCAAACTCAACGCTCCAAATGCTTCAAGGAGCTGCCGTATCCCAAGATTCCTCCAGTAAAGGCATCGATTGGTCTAAGAACACCCCAACAACTCTGCTTACTTCACCCTTATTTCATGTGTCAGGATTATCTGCAGGAGCTGTTACGAGTCTTTTTGCAGGTTCTACAACCTTGCTTTATGACGGAAGATTTTTGGCAAATAGAGTCATTGAGTTAATCCAAAAATATAATGTGACATCATGGGGAGGAGCAGTTCCAACAGCCCTAAAAAGAGTCTTAGATGATGCAGAGGCACAAGGATTAAAAATGATGAGTGTACTGGTAGTAGGTGGGGGGGGGTGCACCAATGCCCCCAGAGTTAATTTCGCGAACAAAAGATGTCTTTCCAAATTCAAAGTATAGTTTTGGATATGGCTACGGACTTACAGAATCTGGCGCCATTACAATTATTAATTGGGGGGATAATCTTAAAAATGAACCAGCTTCCCCAGGGCAGCCAATGCCAACAATTCAAGTTCAGCTTAGAGATGAGGATGGGGAAGTGATAGATAAGGACTCAATTGAGGGTGAAATATATGTTAAAAGCCCCTCAGTTATGCTTGGCTACTATAACAATACTTTTGCTTCTAAAGATTCATTAACTGAGGATAGGTGGCTAAAAACTGGAGATTGGGGATTTAAGAAAAAATCTCTTTACTATATTTCTTCCAGAAGAACTGATCTGATTTTAAGGGGAGCAGAGAATGTTTACCCGCAGGAGATAGAATTAGTGATAGATTCTCATGAAGGAGTAGAGGAATCAGCTGTTATTGGAATACCTCATGATGATTTGGGTGAGGAAGTAATGGCAATTGTGTATGCAAAGAAATCTGATGTTGACGATTTAGAATTAAGTGCATGGGTGGCAAAAGATCTTGCTGACTTTAAAGTGCCCTCTAAGTGGAAATTTGTTAATTCGCCATTGCCAAGAAATGCTTCCGGTAAATTGATGAAACATGTTTTAATAGACACATCTAAAAATACAATGGTTGAAGAAAATGAGTGATCAAAAAGATCTTTTAAGAGCTCCCTTCGAGCTTGCTTATAATTATAAGCGTTCAAGTGGTCCTCTCATGTCAAAATTTTTTGATGCCTTAGCAGAACAAAAAATCCTAGGCACAAAAAGCAGCACTGGAAAGGTGTATGCTCCGGCTGCTGAATTTGATCCAGAGACTCATGAATCATTGAGTGACTTAGTAGAAGTTGGACCTGGCGGAGTGATCGAATCATTTAGTTGGATTGAAGAGCCAAAACATCATCACTTAATTAAAAATCCATTTGCATTTGCTTTAATCAAATTGGATGGAGCTGATACATCTATGCTCCATATGGTTACCGAATGTGATGAGGCAGACCTAAAAATTGGATCAAGGGTCTCAGCAAATTGGTCCGCAACTATTGAGAATCGCATAACTGATATTAAATTTTTTACACTAGAAAAATGAGCGAAGAAGAAAAAAAAGATTACGCTGAGTCTCCAATAAATTTGGAATATCACTATACAGCTGGATCAGCCACCACCCGATTTCTTAATCAAGTTAAAGAAGGCAAAATTGTAGGCCAGTCATGCCCAAAATGCAGTGCTGTCTATGTACCGCCAAGAGGCAGCTGTCCAAGATGTGGAGTGGCAACAAATATTGAGGTTCCATTGACTGATAAAGGCTGCATTGAATCATTTACTATTGTGCATATTCCTATTCCAGGTAATCCCATCGTGCCGCCATATGTTTGTGCAATGATCAGGCTCGATGGTGCTAACATTTCTTTTTTGCATCTCATTCAAGGAATTGATGTTGAAGAAATCAGAATTGGGATGCGTATACAAGCAGTTTGGAAGCCTAAAGATGAATGGACACATTCGTTAGAGAACATCAAATGGTTTACTCCTATAGATGAACCAGATGTTGATGTTGCAACATTGAGGTTTCAAGAATCATGAAAAAAGTAGCAATCATAGGATATGCTCAACACCCTATTTTAGAGAACGCGGGAGCTTTAAACGAAGTGGAACTCATCATGCCAGTTGTTCATCAGCTGTTTGATGAATTAGGTATAAGTCAAAATAATATAGATTTTACCTGCTCAGGTAGTTGTGATTATTTGCAAGGAGCTGCTTTTGCATTTGTTGAAGGTTTATCTGCCATTCAAACCAATCCTCCCATTAAAGAGTCGCATGTAGAAATGGATGCAGCTTGGGCGATGTATGAATCAATGTTAAAAATTCAAATGGGAGATGCAGATACTGCATTGATTTATGGATTTGGTAAATCTTCTCCCGGTAGACTCGATTCAATAATTTCATTACAAATGGATCCTTATTACATTTCACCTCTTTGGCCAGATCGAGTAAGTTTGGCTGCAATACAGGCAAGGGTGCTGCTTGAAAAAAATATCATAACTCCTGAACAAATGATTACAGCTGTTATTGAGGCAAGAACTAATTCTAAAAATAATAAAAATGCACTTGTTACTGAATTGGTGGATAAAGAAGCATATCTAGCAAGTGAGAATATTTCTTCTCCACTCAATGAATTTGATTGTCCTCCAATATCTGACGGATCTTCTGCCATGATCATTGCCTCAGAAGAAAAAGCATATGAATTCACTGATCATCCTATTTTTATAGAAGGCATCGATCATAGAATTGAATCATCAAATATAGGCTCACGGGATCTTTCAAAACCTACTGGAATACTGGCTTCAATTGAGAAGTTAAAACTTGAAAAAATAAAATTTGATGTTGCTGAGTTACATACTCAATTTAGTCATGAGGTGCCTTACTTACAATCCGTTTTAAACCTTAGTGATGTTCCAACAAATTTATCAGGTGGACCATTGGTTGGTAATGTCATGATGTGTGCAGGTTTGGATGCAATTGGTAAAACTTACGAGTCATTAAAATCCAATGATTTTACAAATGGCCTGGCGCATGCATCCTCTGGCCCATGTTTACAACATAACATGCTTGTTCATTTGGAGAAAAAATCATGATTCAGGCTGGTGTAATTGGAGTTGGACAAACTAAATATGATGCCAAAAGAAGGGATGTATCCATGGGTGGATTAGTCCGAGAGGCAATAGATAATGCCATGTTAGCTGCTAATGTTGAATGGGACGCTATAGACGCTGTTATATTAGGTAAAGCACCAGACATGTTTGAGGGTGTAGTTATGCCTGAGTTATATTTAGCCGATGCTATTGGAGCTGTTGGTAAGCCGGTCCTCCGAGTCCATACTGCTGGTAGTGTTGGAGGTAGCACAGGTGTTATTGCCGCTACTCATGTTTGTTCAGGACAATTTAAAACAGTTTTAACTGTAACATTTGAAAAACAATCTGAATCAAATGCAACGTGGGCATTATCCCCACGTTACCCTTATTCTCCTCATATCAATGCAGGTGCTGGGGGATACTTTGCTCCATTTATTAGAGAGTACATTCGTAGATACGATGCTCCAGAACATATTGGTTGGAAAGTTGCAGTTAAAGATCGTTTGAATGCACTCAAGAATCCACTAGCCCATCTTCATATTCCAGGGATAGATGAAAAAATGGTAAGTGATACACCTATGCTTTGGGAGCCATTAAGATATCTTGAGAGTTGCCCATCGTCCGATGGAGCTTGTGCCATGGTAATTACATCCAAAGATCTTGTGGGCTCAAGAGATGTTGCATGGATAAAAGGAATGGCTGTTAGATCTGAGGGTACTTTGTCCGCAGGCAGAGATGAGGTCAATCCTCAGGCAGGAATTGATTGCGCAAAAGATATCTACGATCAGGCAGGCATAACTAATCCATACAAGGAAATTGATTGTGCAGAAATTTATGTTCCATTTTCTTGGTATGAGCCAATGTGGTTGGAAAATTTAGGATTTTGTGATCTAGGAGAAGGATGGAAACTGACCGACCAAGATGCAACAGCCATAGATGGAGAAATACCTTTTAATATGTCTGGTGGAGTTATGTCGTCCAATCCAATTGGAGCATCGGGCATGATTCGTTTTGGTGAAGCAGCCTTACAAGTTATGGGTAAGGCAAATGACCATCAAGTTGAGGATGCGAAAGTTGCAATGGGACATGCTTATGGTGGAGCTGCACAATTTTTTGCGATGTGGATAGTCTCATCATCACTTGATTAGTTAGGAGATATTAATGAATACAGAGCATGCGATTGTAGAAGAAAAAGGCCACATCATGGTCATTACACTTAATCGTCCTGAAAAAAGAAATGCGTTAAGTCCAGGCATGTTACTGACTGTATATGAAGCTTGGAGAAAACTCGATGAAGATTCTAATTTAAGATGCGCTGTCTTGACTGGTGCAGGCGGTACTTTTTGCTCTGGGGCTGACCTAAGTGCTATGAAGGATGGAAATGAAGATTCTGAGATGATGGAAAAATTAAAAGAAATTCCTGATTTACATTGGCAATCTTTATTAAGGCACAACAGGCCTAATAAACCAATTATTGCAGCAGTTGAGGGTTTTGCACTTGCTGGAGGTACAGAGATTTTACAGGGTACAGATATTAGAGTTGCAGGAAAAAGTGCTGTATTTGGTTTAACAGAACCCTTAAGGGGCTTATTTCCATTAGGTGGATCGACCGTTCGACTTAGAAGGCAAATTCCTTATACTCTGGCAGCAGAAGCATTGTTAACTGGGAGGAGAATTTCCTCTGAAGAAGCATTAAGATTTGGGCTAATTGGTCATATCGTAGATGACGGAACTGCGCTAGATAAAGCTATGGAAATTGCAGAAACCGTTAGTGCAAATGCGCCATTATCTATTCAGGCAATCGTTAAATCTTTAAGAGAAATCGATGAGAGCTATCAAGAATCAGAAGCATTGGAAAAAGAATTAGAAATAGGGCAGCCCGTTTTTTCGACAGAAGATATGATGGAAGGCCTGACTGCTTTTGCAGAAAAAAGAAAACCAAATTTCAAAGGTAAGTGAGTAAACTTTTAATTGAGACCGAAGAAGGTATTCGTACCTTAATCTTTAATCGCCCTGAAAAAAAGAATGCATTTGATGCCGAATTGTGGGGGATGTTTAGGGACGAGCTAAATCTAGCAAGCGACGATCCTGACATCTATTCTGTGATTGTAACTGGTTCGTCCAATACTTTTTCTTCGGGCGTTGATCTTAGTAGCATGATGGGAGATGGGGGTGCCGAATATGAAGAGCCATTTGAAACTTGTATCGATGCATTAATAAATTTTAAAAAACCATTAATAGGAGCTGTTGAGGGAGCTGCCGTAGGCGGAGGTGCAACCATTTTATTGCATTTTGATGCTGTTTTTATATCTCCTAATACAAAAATAAAATATCCATTTTCTGAATTAGGCCTAGCTCCTGAGGTTGGTAGTTCTTATTTATTATTTCAGGCACTGGGATATCAACAAGCTGCTCAACTTTTGTTCCAATCCAAAATCATTGATGGAACTAAATATTATGAATTAGGTCTAGCCAAATATGTTGGCGATGATTTTCTAGATCAAGCCAATAGCTATGCACGAGATTTAAAGGAACAATCACTCAGTTCAATTATTGAAACTAAAGCAATCTTAAAATCATTTATGTCAGAGGATCTTGCCAAAGCTCGTAAAATGGAAACCAAAGCAATGAAAAAATTATTTGGTTCTGAGGATAACTTAAAAGCAGTAGAAAAGTTTTTTAATAAATAAAATTAATAACTTATGTCATTTGAAAGAATTCAAATATTTTTAGAATCTAATCCAGAATATGGTTGGATGCTTGTTTTCTTATTTGGTTTCATGGAATCAATGATTATCACAGGTAGCTTTATGCCAAGCGCTATTCTTTTTTCTTTGTGTATCTATTTGTATAACATTGAATTATTAACCTTGCCATGGATATGCGGAATTGCACTTTTAGGCTCCCATGTTGGTGATGTCGGAGGATTTTTAGTTGGTAAATCCCTTGGACCTACTTTGTTAAATTCAAATTTTATTAAAAAAAGACAAAAGGCTCTTCACAGAACACAAAAATTTTTAGATCGCTTTGGACCCTATACAGTTTTAGTTGGAAGATTTATTCCCGCAATAAGACCCTTGGTGCCTTTTATGCTTGGAGTGACCGATCTAAAATTAAAAAGATTTTATGTCGCTGATTTAATTGCTTGTACTTTATGGGCTATTGCTTTAGCCTTGCTTGTAGTTTCAGTAGGCTCTATATTTAAATAATTATGATGACTTTAGTAATATTATTCTTATCTATTATTGCTCTTCTTTTCCTGGTTCAGCAATTATTAAAGAATTCACCTGAGGGTAAATTCTTAAAATCCTTAAGAGATTTGCTGATTATAGTTTTAGCATTGGGAATTTCTGCTGGTGTATTCTATGTTGGCTTAAGGCTGTTTAGGTTTTTGATATAAATTTATGGAAACATTGTTCACAAAAATTATTAATAAAGAAATCCCTGCCGATATTATTTTTGAGGATGATTTATCTCTTGTGTTTAAAGACATCAATCCGCAAGCACCCACTCATTTATTAATCATTCCAAAAAAACCTATTCCTAAGCTATCCGATGCCTCAGAAGAAGATAAAGAGTTGCTTGGACATTTAATGTGGGTTGCTGGAGAGATATCTCGAGAACTTGGTTTGGATGAAACTTTTAGATTGGTTACAAATAATGGAGCCAAAGCAGGTCAAAGTGTTTTTCACCTTCATTTGCATTTATTAAGCGGCAGACCACTTCAATGGCCACCTGGGTAGTGAATGTCGATTGAAAAAAGAATAGATCGACTCGAATCACTTGATGAAATTAGGCAATTAGCTGCTAAGTATTCTGTAACTCTAGACATGCGAGATATTGACATGCATGTAAATCTTTTTGTTCCAGATGTTCGAGTAGGTAAAGAGAAGAGTGGTCGTCAAGCCCTAAAGAAATGGGCTGATGCAACTTTTAGAGATAAATTTACAGGAACTTCTCATCATATAGGAAATCACATCATTGATTTTGAGACACCTGATTCAGCAATCGGCTTGGTCTATTCAAAAAATGAACATGAAACTGATAATGAGTGGGTTATTATGCAAATGCTTTATTGGGATTCATATCAAAGAGTTAATGGAACATGGCTTTTTAAAAAAAGACTTCCGATGTACTGGTATGCAACTGATTTAAACAAACCACCTCTGGGTGATAAAAAAATGCGCTGGCCAGATGAAGAAAGCTATGAGGGATTTTTCCATGACTTATTTCCTTCTTGGAAAGAGTTTTGGAGTAGTGATTATATTCGAGACAATGATGTATCAGAGCCGGTTGAAGCAAATAAGTTTCTAAAAGCTATAAGGCGCGGCTCAAAACCTGGAAAATTAAAAGTTAAATAAATAGGCTACAATACCTAACATAAATACAAACCCACCTATGCCGATAACAAATAGTCCTAAACTTTTCATTGTTTGTGTATCTTCATCCATACAGTAAGTATAACCACCTAATAATTCTTTAATCAAATTATGAATGTAGAAAAAAGATTAGAATTTCCCATTGATGAAGTGCCGAAATATGGAGTTATGCATCAGATAAATGAACAAATTCATTGGGTAAGAATGCCATTACCAATGTCATTGAATCATGTAAATTTGTGGACTATTGGTGATAAAGATAGCTTAACTCTAGTTGATACAGGTATGCAGCTAGAAGATACCAAAAATCTTTGGAAAAATTTAATTAAAAAAGAAAATCTGTTTTTTAAACATATCATTGCAACCCATATGCATCCGGATCATGTTGGTTTAGCTGGCTGGTTTGTAAAAAAATATGAATCAAATTTTAGTATGAGCAGAACTGATTACTTGCAATGCAGAATGTTATCTGCGGATACTGGAAATGATGTTCCGAATGATGCAATAAAATTTTATACTCAAGCCGGCATGACAAAAGATCAGATTCATTCTTTTACTGAAAGATTTGGCTTTTTTGGCTCCATTGTTCATCCATTACCGCGATCCTATAACCGATTAAAAGATGGCGATAGTATTGAAATCAACGGTACAAATTGGTTAGTTATTGATGGTCAGGGCCATACGATGGAGCATTTAGCCTTCTTTTCTGAGGAATTAAATGTATTTATAAGTGGGGATCAGCTTCTCCCGACCATTAGTTCCCACGTTGGCACTTTTCCAACTGAGCCAGAGGCTAACCCAGTAGAGGATTGGATTGCATCCTGTCATAAACTATTAAAAATATTACCTGAGACTGTGTTAGTTTTGCCTGGTCATGGAAGGCCATTTGTCGGTGCTCACAAAAGACTAACGGCTCTGATAGATCACCATGAAACTTCTTTAGATAAACTCCATGCTATTTTAAAAACACCTAAACGAGCAGTCGATGTTTTTGATATTTTATTTAAAAGGGAAATTGATGATAGTAATCTAATAATGGCAACTGGTGAATCACTAGCTCACTTGAATTGTTTGTATTATCGTGGGCTGATAAAGAAATCCCTTGATCAAAATAATCAGTGTTGGTATGAGCAAAACTAAGCTCTCAACAGAAGCGAAGGCATGGATCCTTTATGATGGAGGTAATTCTGCTTTTGCTACAACTGTAATAGCGGCTTTTTTTCCAATATTTTTTAATGATTTCTGGGCAACCGGTCTTGAGGCTGAAGTAAAGACTGCTTATCTTGGTTGGGGTTTAACAATTTCAAACTTAGTTCTTTTATTTACCTCTCCATTTATTGGCGCCATAACTGATGTTTCAAGAACAACGAAATTTTTATTTTCTGGATTTGGCGCGATATCAATAATTTCAGTTGCAATTTTATTTTTTGTTCCCGCAGGCTCATGGCTTCAGGCTTTAATATTTTTTGGTATAGCGAATTATTGTTTTGCTGCCGGCAATACTTTATATGACAAGATGTTAGTTCAAGTTTCTAATCAGGATAATATTGCAAAAGTATCTAGTTATGGATTTGCATTTGGATATTTAGGAGGAGGCTTTTTATTTCTCATTAATGCAGCTATGACCATTAAACCAGAGTTTTTTGGACTATCCAGTGTTGCAGATGCAGTAAGATGGTCTTTCCTCAGCGTATCTATTTGGTGGACCTTATTTTTGATACCTATTTTGTTAAAAATTCAAGATAAGGGAGTAAGTTTACCTGGATCCCATTTCAAAATGGCTTACTCGAGGGTGATTAATACATTACGAACTGTATCCTCAAAAAAAAATGTTTTTATTTTTTTATTAGCTTTCTTTTTGTACATTGATGGTGTTCATACCATTATGGCAATGGCAGCCGATTTTGCTCTCAATTTAGGATTACCTAGCAGCGATATAATAGTTGCTCTTATACTCGTTCAATTTGTAGCTTTTCCAACTACTTTACTTTGGTCGAAATTTGCATACAAATTTGGTGAGAAAAATACTTTATTATTTACTATTTCTCTTTATCTTCTTGTGATTGCATATTCTGCATTCTTATCTAATGCAATTGAGTTTTATGTTTTAGCTTCCATGGTAGGAGCTATTCAGGGAGGCATTCAATCCATTTCTAGGAGCTATTATGCGACCCTTATTCCACAAGATGAATCTGGAGAGTACTTCGGCTTTTATAATATGTTTGGCAGAGCAGGCGCATTTATGGGCCCCGCATTAGTAGCAATTTTTGTTACCTTTTTTCAAGATACAAGATTTGGCTTGATACCAATAGCAGCACTCTTTATCATGGGTGCAATTATTCTTTTAAAAGTTCAAAGCAACAATGAATCTATTTAGTCGAAAATCTATTATCTTATATAGTTTGCTAGGTCTGGTGAGTCTTTTTTTAGCAGGCTTTATAAGAGAAATGCTTCAGTTTTCTACATGGCTAGAAATTTTAATCACTTCTTGCGTAATTATTCCCATGTACATTTTTGCAAGAAAAATCTTTGCAAAATTTCTTCAGAATTAATGGTGCGATAAAAGATCTTTTAGAGTTTTAGGTCTATCAGTAATAATTCCGTCAACCCCTAAATCAATGAGTTTAAGCATTGTATCCTCATCATTAATTGTCCAGACATGAATCTTCAAACCAATGCTGTGGACATAATTTATAAATCGCTTTGTAACTAATTTTATTCCATATTGATAAATAGGAATTTGCAAACAATTACCTGGAACTTTCTTTTTGTAAAGGTTAAAACTTGCTAATAACAGTTTCATTACTTCTAAAGGACCCATAGATAAACAAATTTCAGGATACAAGTTATGCACTTGTTTTAGTCTTTTACTACTAAAGCTAGCAAGACAAACATTATTTATTGAATTTGTTTTTTTTATTACTTCCAATGCTGGTAAGACCACTTCATCAGTTTTTACATCTATTTGAAAAAATGTATCAGGAAATTTATTAAGTGTTGATTCTAGCGTAGGGATTTTGTACTTATCAAAAAGCATCAATTTATTTATTTCATCGCTAGGTAACGAATTAAAAACAATATCTTTTTGAAATAATCTACTTAGGTCATCATCATGAAATATATACGGAATTCCATCAGATGAAAGTTGAACATCTGTCTCTATATATGAGGAACCAATTTCGATGGAATACTCAAAGGATTCGATAGTATTCTCTGGCGCTTCCATGCTACCACCTCGGTGAGCAGATATTGCTACGCCTGAAACATCTAAATATGGGTGTGTCGACATTTTATTATTGTACTTAGATTAGTGTAAAATCACTAAATTCATATCAATATCATGAGAAGTGTAAATGAATGAGCAGGATATCTTAATGCAGGAAGGAATGAATCTGCTTTACAGCGGAATGATCGTGGTATTTAGCTTTTTGATTTTACTGATAATTTCAGTCAATTTATTAAGAATTTTCTTTGCTTTATTAATTCAGAGTAATCCAGCTGAAGAGGGCTTTGATCCATTGCTAGAGGAGCAGAATAATATTCATCATAAAATAATAAAAGAAGTGTTAGGAGGTATTAGGTCGTGACAGATTCTAAAAAAATCGGTGTTACCGAATTAGTATTAAGAGATGCACATCAGTCATTACTTGCAACTAGATTTAGATATTCTGATATGGAATCTGCATTAAAAGATCTCGATAGCGTTGGTTTTTGGTCAGTTGAATCTTGGGGCGGAGCTATTTTTGATTCTTGCATAAGATATTTAGGCGAGGACCCTTGGGAAAGAATTAGAAAAATAAAATCGATGATGCCTAATACGCCTCAACAAATGCTTTTGAGGGGACAAAATTTACTTGGTTATAAACATTATTCAGATGATGTTGTTAATAAGTTTGTTGAATGCTCAAAAAAGAATGGAGTTGATGTGTTTAGAGTTTTTGATGCACTCAATGATACAAGAAATATGCATCAAGCATTACAAGCAGTTATTGGTGTTGAAGGCCATGCTCAAGGAACAATTTCCTATACAACAAGTCCTGTTCATACTATTGATTTATGGGTAGATCTTGCAAAAAGAATTCAAGATATGGGCGCTCAATCATTAGCAATAAAAGATATGGCAGGATTATTGAAGCCTTATGTGGCTTTTGAGCTTGTTTCAAAACTTAAGGATGAGCTTGAAATCCCTGTTCATTTGCATTGTCATGCCACAACAGGTTTTTCAGTAGCTACTGGTGTAAAAGCAATTGAAGCTGGTTTAGATGTAATTGACACATCGATTTCTTCAATGAGCATGACATATGGACATACTCCGACTGAAACAATGATAAGTATTCTAGATGGAACAAATCGCGAGACGGATTTAAATCTTGAAAAACTCAAACCTATTGCTGAGCATTTTCAGTCAGTAAGAAAAAAGTACAAGAAATTTGAAGGATCTTTGAGGGGAGTAGATGCCAGAATTATTTCTTCTCAAGTTCCAGGAGGCATGCTTACTAACCTTGAGAATCAGCTAAAAGCTCAAGATTCTATAGATAAATTTGACAATGTAATTAAAGAAATTCCAAAAGTTAGAAAAGAATTAGGATACATTCCTTTGGTAACTCCTACTTCACAAATTGTAGGAACACAATCTGTAATAAATATCTTATCTGGTTCAAGATATTCAACAATTACCAATGAAGTTAAATCTTTGCTTAAAGGTGAATATGGAGAAACTCCTGCTTCAGTTGATAAAAATCTGCAGCAACAGGCTATTGGCGATAGCGCTGTTATCACATGCAGGCCAGCAGACTTGCTGAATGATGATTTTCAATCAGCAAAAGAGGATTTTGAAAAAGCAATGACTGAAAATAATCTTATGTCTGAATCATCTGACGAAAATATCCTCATTTACACTATGTTTCCAGAAATTGGAGTGAATTTTTTAGCAAATATTGATAATCCAGACTATTTCGAAGCTGAGCCTCTTGAAATTCATGAGTTAACTGATTCTGCATATTTGGTGACCGTGGACGATAAGGAATATTCGGTTACATTAAAGGCTGATAATTCAGTGGTAATCAATGATGGGTCTCAAATAAATGAAACGAAGTCTGATGCTAAAGTTGAAGCTGGTCTTGGAACGATTATAGAGGCTCCTCTTGGCGGAAATATCTTCAGAACGATCGCCTCAGAGGGAGATTCTGTTGAAGCCGATGCAACCGTTCTTATCTTAGAAGCTATGAAAATGGAGACAGAAATTAAGGCACCTTCAGCTGGAATCATTGCAAAAATTTTTGTTAAACCGGGAGATACAGTAAAACCCGGCAATCCCTTGTTTGAAATTCAAAGCTAATGAATCTAGAAGCAATTTTTTCTAATTTAGGAATCTTCAGTTTGTCCTCAGGACAATCAATTATGTTATTGGTTGGATTATTAATTTTGTATTTAGCTATAAGTAAGAAATTTGAACCTCTGTTACTATTACCTATTGGCTTTGGTGCAATCCTTACAAATATTCCTGAAATTGGATTGGCTCTAAGTCCAATTGAAAAGCTAATTTATTACTCTGATGGAAATGAGTTAGCTGGAGCGATGTCTTTAGTCTCGGCTACTGATGGAGAATCTTTAACATCATTTCTTAAAACAGCATCACATTCTCAGTTGTGGCTATTAAATGAATATGCAGCAGAGTTAGGGTATAAGGCTGGAATTTTAAATACTTTTTATAATGTGGCAATTGGCTCAGGAGTTGCCCCTCTAGTTATTTTTATGGGTGTTGGTGCCATGACTGATTTTGGTCCAATGTTAGCTAATCCAAAAACATTAATATTAGGAGCTGCTGCTCAATTTGGTATTTTTGCGACAGTTATTGGCGCCTTATTATTAAATAAATTAGGTTTGGTTACTTTTACCTTAAAGCAAGCCGCTGCAACTGGAATTATTGGTGGCGCTGATGGCCCAACTGCAATTTATGTTTCTTCAATTTTAGCCCCAGAGCTTTTGGGTGCTATAGCCGTCGCTGCTTATTCGTACATGGCATTAGTCCCATTAATACAGCCTCCAATTATGAGGCTTTTAACAACAAATTCAGAAAGAACAATCAGAATGGTTCAATTAAGAGAGGTTTCTCAAAAGGAAAAAATTATTTTTCCAATAATACTAGTTTTTCTTGTAGGTATGATGCTCCCAAGTGCTGCTCCATTAATTGGTATGTTTTGTTTTGGTAATTTAATGAGAGAATCCCTTGTGGTCGAGAGATTAAGTGAAGTAGTTCAAAACTCACTCATCAACATAGTTACAATCTTTTTAGGACTAGCTGTTGGATCTAAACTTGCAGCTGATCAGTTTTTAACTCCTGAAACGCTTGGAATTCTCTCTTTAGGAATAATTGCATTTTCAATAGGCACAGCCTCTGGAATCCTAATGGCTAAAATGATGAATATTCTGAGCAAAAATAAAATAAATCCTTTGATTGGAGCTGCTGGAGTATCTGCTGTTCCTATGGCTGCAAGAGTTGTAAATAAGGTAGGCCTTGAAAATGATTCACAAAACTTTTTACTAATGCATGCCATGGGCCCAAATGTAGCTGGAGTAATTGGATCAGCAGTAGCAGCTGGAGTTATGATTCAACTCCTAGCGTGATGCCATGGATCCATTTAAAAACATCAGACCTTACAATGATACTGAAGTAGCAGACGTACTGTTATCACTTACATCTAATCAATCAGTTTTAAATGCTTTAATGGGGCTTCAATTTCCGGGCATTCTATCAAAAATCCCTTTACTTAAATACTTTATAAAGCAAAGACTTGTTTCTCGAGCAAAAACAATTCACACAATTGATGATTATCAAAAAGTATTTAAAAAATTGATGGAAAAAGTTGTAAAAGAATCTATTACAGATTTTTCTGTAAATGGACTTGAAAAGTTAAACCAAAATCATAGCTATTTGTTTATCTCCAATCATAGAGATATTACATTAGACGCAGCGCTTCTTGCTCTAAATCTTTATCAATCTGGCTTTAAAACATTCAATATTGCTGTGGGAAATAATCTAATGGAAGAAAGCTGGGCCTCTGATTTATTTCGATTAAACAAAAGCTTTATTATTCAAAGATCAGGAGCAAGTAAGAAAGAAATTTATTCTGGTTTATCTCTTGCCTCACAATTTATTAATAAAAGTATATTTCAAGATAATGACTCAGTTTGGATTGCTCAAAAACAAGGCAGAGCAAAGGATGGAATTGACGAAACTGATCCCGCATTGCTTAAAATGATCCATCTAAGCGAGAGAAAATCAAAATCTATAGCTGAATATTTTAATTCTTTGAGTGTTGTTCCCGTATCTATCTCATATGAATTTGATCCAAATGATCAATTAAAAGCTATGGAGCTTGATGCATCTGAATTGAACAACAAATATGTCAAAGAGAAAGATGAAGATCTAAAAAGCATTGCAAATGGGATAACAGGATTTAAAGGACACGTCACATTAAATATATCTGAACCAATGATATTTGAACCTAATGACGATTATCAAGAAATCTCAAACAAAATAACTAATTCGATATTAAAAATGTATGAGCTTCACTCAACAAATTTTGCTGCATGCAATTTGCTTGGTTGGGACTGGCAAGGTCAAAGTCAAACAGATTTTTCAAGTAAAGAAATTAATTTAGCAATACAAGAATTAGAGAAAAGAACTAAGTCTTTAGGAATTAGCGCACGTTCAAAATTATTAGAACAGTACGCTAATCCTGTTATAAGAAAGCAGCAATCGCACTAGCCACTAGTAATGTAACCACTCTCGTTATGCTCGGTTAAATCCAGACCCTCATGTTCATTTTCATCACTTACTCTTAAATCTGAAACATATGAGGTAATTTTCAGGGCAATCCAAGAAAATATTAAAGTCCAAATGCAGATTACTAAAACACCTTGCAGCTGGATCATCAATTGTTCAAACACAGATGGATCAAATCCAGCTGCACCAGCACCTAGGAATCCATCTGGCTTACCTACAAAGGCAAGCATTAAAATTCCTAAAATACCTCCAACTCCATGAACAGGAAAAACATCCAATGAATCATCTATTTTAAAATAAACCTTAATCATTTGAGTTGCATAAAAACATACAAAGCCTGCTAAAAGACCTATTAGTATCGCTCCTTGGGGACCCACAGTACCAGAGGCGGGTGTAATAGTAGCAAGCCCAGCAACCATTCCAGTAGCTATTCCAACAACTGTTGGTTTACCAGTTTTGAACCATTCTGCTAACATCCAAGTTAGCGCACCAACTGCAGCACTTATGTGAGTTACTAAAATAGCCATTGCAGCACTTGAGTCTGCCGCCACTGCGCTACCTCCGTTAAATCCAAACCAACCAACCCAGAGCATAGCAGCTCCCATAACAACCATAGGTCTGTTATGCGGAATTAATGAGCCTCCAGGAAAACCTTTTCTTGGGCCAAGCATCATTGCAGCAACTAAAGCTCCAACTCCACATGTTGCGTGTACAACTAAACCTCCAGCAAAATCAATGACACCTATTCTTCCAAGGTACCCTCCGCCCCAAACCATATGACATGCAGGCAGATATACTAAAGTTACCCAAAGAATTGTAAAAATGCACATAGCACTGAATCTCATGCGCTCAGCAAATGCACCAACTACCAAAGCTGGAGTAATTACAGCAAATGTCATTTGAAAAACAACAAACAAACTTTCAGGCAATGATCCAGATACTGAATCTCTCATTAAATTAGATAAGAAAAAAGCATCAGTTCCACCAATAATTAAACCATCACCAGTGAATGCAAGACTATAACCATAGACTACCCATACAACAGAAACTATGCAACAAATTGCAAAGCATTGCATAAGCACAGATAAAACATTCTGCGATCTGACAAGCCCTCCGTAAAAAAGCGCTAGTCCTGGAAGGGTCATAAATAATACCAAAGCAGTAGCAGTAAGAATCCAAGCAGTATCTCCAGTATTAATTTCAGATGAAAGCACGGCCGGTGAAAGTAGGGCTGTTAAACCTATAAGACAGTAATTTAATAATTTCATTTTTTCTCCTAATTAAATAGCTTCGTTGCCAGTTTCACCAGTTCGAATCCTGATGACATCTTCAACGTTAATTACAAAAATTTTTCCATCACCTATTTTTCCAGTGCCGGCGGTGGATGTAATGGTGTTAGTGACTGTGCTGAGTTTCTCGTCTTCTACTAAAATTTCTAGTTTTATCTTTGGAAGAGTATCTACCGTATATTCAGCACCACGATAAAGTTCAGTATGTCCTTTTTGTCGGCCATACCCCTTAACTTCTGAGAGAGTTAAGCCTTCAATGCCTGCATCAACAAGTGCTTCACGCACCTCTTGAAGTTTAAATGGCTTAATAATTGCTACAACTAATTTCATGATTTATAGGCTCGCTGAAATTGAAAAGAGGATTCCATCTTCATCACCAGTTCCGTAACCCTCATCAGTCATGTCGTACATGGTTAGCCCACATTCATATGAACCGCATGCAAAACCATAGCTTAAAGTGACATTATCGCTAACATCATCGTAAGTGCCATATGAAATGGATACAGGACCAATTCCATATGAAACTTCTGTGTAATCTGGAGCACCATCTTGACCAGAAGCAAAGAATAAGCCTAAATCACCAAAGGAAAGACCTAAATAGATTTCTTCAAAATCTAATCCTGTTTGATTTTCAGGATAATCGAATGCAATGTAACCAATATCAACGCCTACATCGCCTAGAGAAAAGCCATAGCCAGCGTAGTAATCTAACTCACTTCCAGCACCATCGTTAAAATTAACATTTGATCCCCATAGACCAGCGTAAAAACCACCTTCAGCTTCGAAGTCAAATCCACCTTGAATTGCAGGTCCATCACTTTGAGTCATACCTCTCCAGACATAATCTGAGGTGAATGCTACATTTGCACTTACTGCTGCAAAAGAGGGTATAGAAAGAACACCTATAAATAATAATAATAATCGTTTCATAATTTCTCCTATGTTTTTATGAGTTTTCAATTTTATAAATGCAATTATTATGCCAATTATTTTTTAAGCTTTGAAAGCAAACATTTTTAAAAATAGCTAGGTATAATTTCATATGATTAAAGGAGATTATCAATGGAATTAAAAGATAAAGTTATAGCAATAACAGGCGGCGCGTCAGGTTTGGGTGAAGCATCAACCAGACATTTTGTATCTCAAGGATCAAAAGTAATGATTTTAGATATAAATGATGATAACGCTAAAGCAATCTGTGATGAGTTGGGCGATGAGAATGTTAAATATGTAAATACTAACATCATGGAAGAGGATCCTGTGAAGGAAGCTATGGCAAAAATTGAGAAAGATTTTGGTAAATTACATGTTGCAATTAACTGTGCAGGAACTGGATATGGAGCAAGAATTATAGGCAAAGATGCACCTCATCCATTGGATCATTTTAAGTTTATTATTGATTTAAATTTAGTTGGGACATTTAACGTAATGCGTTTAGCTGCTGAACTTATGGACAAAAACGAGGCTGGCGAAGATGGTGAAAAGGGTGTAATAATAAACACCGCATCTATAGCTGGCTACGAAGGACAGATCGGACAATCAGCCTACAGTGCATCAAAGGCTGGTGTCATTGGATTAACTCTAACTGCGGCAAGAGATCTTGCAAGACATGGAATAAGGGTTAATACCATTGCCCCAGGAATTTTTGATACTCCACTTATGAAATTGGCGCCTGAAAAAGTAAGAGATCCATTGTTAGAATCAACTCAATTCCCTCATAGATTTGGCATCCCTTCTGAGTTTGGCAATCTTGCTGCACACATAGTTGAAAATACATACTTAAATGGTGAAACAATAAGACTTGATTCAGCCATGAGAATGAAGCCAAGATAATGAAATACTCAGCATATTATGTTGAGGAAAATGATGGAGTATTTTCAGCCTCAATCTCAGAATTGGAGCTTCAAAAACCGGAAGATGGTTTTGTTCAGATAAGAGTATCTCATTCATCTCTTAACTATAAAGATGCATTGTCAGCATCAGGCAATAAAGGAGTGACTAGAAATTACCCATTTGTTCCAGGAATTGATGCTGCAGGAAAGATTGCTGATGCAAACTCCTCACATTTTATAGATGGTGATGAAGTTATTGTGACTGGTTACGATATGGGGATGAATACCCCAGGTGGTTTTGGAGAGTACATCAATGTGCCGGCCAAGTGGGTAGTAAAAAAGCCAAAGAATTTATCAACTCTTGAAGCCATGTCTATTGGAACAGCTGGATTAACTGCAGCAGCGAGTGTACTAAAAATTCATGAGTCATCAGAAAATTCAGATCTCCCTGTTTTAGTTTCCGGAGCAACAGGAGGCGTTGGTTCTATTGCCGTAATGTTAATTTCCATGCTCGGTAAAGAGGTTTCAGCATTAACTGGAAAGTCCTCATCAACTGATTTTCTTAAATCAATTGGAGCATCAAATATAATTATGCGAGATGATTATTTACAAACCGATACAAAAGCTTTGGAAAGAGCATCATTTTCATCAGCAATCGATACGGTAGGTGGAAAAATATTGAGTAAAATGCTCCCTCAAATTTCCCCTCATGGAGTAGTGGCATGTTGTGGGAATGTTGCAGGTATAGAAGTTAATACAACAGTGTTTCCATTCATTTTAAGGGGCTTAACCTTAGCTGGTATAGATTCTGCAGAATCACCAATAGAATTTAAAACCAGTATTTGGAACAAATTTGCTGATGAGTGGAAGCTAGATCTTTCATCATTGATTAAAATTGTTACGAAGGAAGATTTACAGCAAGAGATTGATCTTATATTGAAAGGTGGACAACAAGGAAGAGTGGTACTAGAACATGGAGAGTAGTTATGGCAGATAAATATGATGAGTATTTTGAATCCCAAGAAGCAAATGATGACAGTAAATCAGATGCAAGAGTTGCATTAATTTTGATTGCAGCTTTTGTAGCAGGAATGATTTTTTGGATTTCCGGACAGTAATTATTCAGATAAAAACTTTTCTGCATCAAGTGCAGCCATACAACCAAAACCAGCTGAAGTAATAGCCTGCCTATAGATTTGATCTGAAACATCGCCTGCAGCATATACTCCTGGAACACTAGTGGATGTGGCCATGCCATCTGTACCTGATTTAATAATGATGTAGTCATTTTTCATTTCAAGTTGACCTTTAAAAATTTCAGTATTTGGATGATGACCGATTGCAATAAAGACTCCAGTCAATTCAAGCTTCCTACTTTTGCTATCAGTCTTCATTTCAATTGAGTGAACTCCTTTTTCATCTCCAAAAACTTCGTGTAATTGAGAATTCCAATGCATCTCAATTTTTCCTTCATTTACAGCTTCAGCAATTCTATCTCTAAGGATTTTCTCAGCTCTGAGCTCATCCCTTCGATGAATTAGATGGACTTTTGAGCAAATTCTAGACAGATATAAAGCTTCTTCAGCTGCGGTATTGCCCCCTCCAACTACAGCAACTTCTTGATCTCGGTAGAAAAATCCATCGCAAGTAGCGCATGCTGAAACACCTTTGCCCAGAAATTCTTTTTCTGAAGGTAATCCCAAATATTTTGCACTTGCTCCAGTTGAAATAATTAACGAATCACATGACCAATTTTGACTACCTTTTAACTTAAATGGTTTTTCTGTTAGTTCCGTTGTATCTATGTGGTCATTTACTATTTGAACGTCAAACATTTCTGCATGCTTTTTCATTCTTTCCATTAATTCTGGACCTTGCAAGCCATCATGATCTCCAGGCCAATTTTCTACGTCTGTGGTAGTTGTTAGCTGACCACCTTGTTCTGCACCAGTTATAAGCAATGGTTCAAGTCCTGCTCTAGCTGCATAAATTCCTGCCGCATAACCTGCTGGTCCTGATCCTAAGATAATAAGCTTATGATGTTGATATTCCATGAACGAATTATAAGATAGAGAATAAAGAAATTGTTATCTTTTCTAACTAAATAACTTATATCTCAATATAATATTAAATAAACAGGAGATAATCATCGTTAAAAAACAAGAGCAATCAAACTTGCCAATTGGAACATTAAAAAATGTATTTGCATTTTTTTGTTTGGGCTCTATGTTGTACATTTTCATATCTCTTGTTTCTTATTCATCTCTAGACCCAAGCATGTCTTCTGTAAGCTCTCTATCAGGAGATATCCGAAATCTTGGTGGACCCTTTGGAGCTTATCTTTCTGATGCCTTATTTTCAGTTATTGGTATAGGCGCATATTTGTTTTTAACCGTCATATCCTTTGCAGCAGTCAAAGCTCTTTTTTTCTATCAACGAACTGATAGTTTTCATAAAGCTATTCAAATTACCTCAGCAATTTTTTTAATTTCTTCATTTTCAGCTTTATGCGAGTTTTATTATTCAGGTGACTATTTCCCACAATCTTCATCTGGTGGATTGGTTGGCAATTTAATATTTGCCAACCTCTCAAATATTTTTGGTGTTGTTGGTTCGTTAATATTTATTGTAATTTTTTTTCTTGCTTCAATATCTCTGACTTTTTCATTTTCATGGTTATCAGTAATGGATGCGTTTGGTAAAGGCTCTAAATATTTTTTCCAAGAATTTTCTTCTCAACTTACTCGTCTAGCTAAATTTATTTTTAATTCTTTGAGATTAATTGATGTATCAAAATTCAAACCAGCCGATAAAATTGTATCTGAGCGCTCTGTTGAGGAGGCTAAACCCAGGGAGCTTAATTTACCTAAGGCATCTAAATCAACTCAAGAAGATGTTAAATCTGATGAAATTTCAAAACCATCAATTAAATCTGAACCGCAAAAAATTGAATCTACTTCTTCATCGACTGTTTTTAAATCTAAAGATAAAAATTTGAATCAAGAGATGCCATCAACTGATCTTCTTGACAGAGTTCTTGATGATGGATCTTCTCTTACAAAAGAGCAGCTTGATGAAGTTGCAGATAGACTAGAGATTAAACTTCAAGAATTTGGAATAGAGGCATCTGTTGTTTCTGTAATTCCAGGACCGGTTGTAACACGATTTGAAATTCAGCCTGCTCCAGGGACAAAAGCAAGCAAAATAACAAATATAGCCCAAGATATTGCTAGATCACTCGCTGTAAGTAGTGTTCGAGTTGTTGAGGTGATACCAGGAAAGTCAGTCGTGGGAATTGAAATACCTAATACAAACAGAAAAATGGTTCGTTTAACTGAAATACTTTCCTCTGACACATTTAATAATGCACATTCACCACTTTCAATGGCTCTAGGTCATGATATAGCTGGTAAACCAATAGTCGTTAATCTAGAAAAAATGCCACATTTATTAGTTGCTGGCACTACTGGGTCAGGTAAGTCGGTTGGATTAAATGCAATGTTGCTAAGTTTATTATTTAAATCAGATCCTGAGACTGTTCGTTTGATAATGATAGATCCTAAAATACTTGAACTTTCTGTATACGAAGGCATACCACACCTTTTAACCCCGGTTATTACCGATATGAATGATGCATCGAATGGTTTGAGGTGGTGTGTCGCTGAAATGGATAGACGTTATAAATTAATGTCTCAAATGGGAGTTAGAGGTCTTTCAGCTTTTAATCAGAAAGTAGCTGAAGCTAATGCAGCAGGTAAACCACTCTTTGATCCATTTCAAGAGGACGAGGAAATTCCCCTTGAAGAATTACCTTCTATTGTAGTGGTTGTAGATGAATTTGCAGACATGATTATGATAGTTGGTAAAAAAGTGGAACATCTCATTGCACGAATTGCACAAAAGGCAAGGGCTGCTGGAATTCATTTAATTCTGGCAACTCAAAGACCGTCGGTTGATGTTATCACCGGACTTATTAAAGCTAATATTCCATCAAGAATTGCATTTCAAGTATCCTCTAAGATTGATTCAAGAACTATTCTTGATCAAGGAGGAGCAGAGCAGCTTCTTGGAGCAGGTGATATGTTATACCTCCCAGCAGGACAGGGTGTTCCAGAGCGTGTTCATGGAGCATTTGTCGGCGATGATGAGGTTCACAGAGTTGTTGATAGTTGGAGACAAAAATCCGAGCCTAATTATTTGGATGAGATAACCTCTGATATGCAAGAAACAGGACCAATTCCAGGTTGGTCTGATGCAGATAATTCAGATTTATCTGATGAAAATGATGAACTTTATGATGAAGCAGTTAGTTTTGTAATAGAATCTAGAAGAGCATCAATTTCTGCCGTTCAACGAAAATTAAGAATTGGATATAACCGTGCAGCTAGAATAATAGAAGCAATGGAAATGGCTGGACTAGTTTCCGAAATGAGCAGCAATGGTAGCCGAGAAGTTTTGGTTCCCAAGCAGCAATGATTGCCCGCTTAATTTTAATTGTATTTGCTATTAATTTTTCAGTTTTAGCTGATGATGACAAAATTTCATTATCATTACTTAATGCCGAGCTTAAAAAAAATTATGCATTTGTAGAGAGATCTTTAAATAAGTCCCAAATGAAGATTGAAAATTCTTCAGGAAAAATATTTTTTGATGAAACTGGAATCACAATAAATGTTCTAACTCCATTTAAAGAAAACTATAGAATCGAAGGCGGCATGATCGAGATTCATGATTTGTTCTTAGATCAAAAGCAACTCATAAATGTTGAACAGGCAAACAATTTTTTTCTTAATATTTTAATTGAAGGCATTGATGAAAATAATCCATTATACAGAGCAAACATTGTTAATAATGACATAATAGAAATTATGTCTACTGAGCAGAGTACTTTGGTTAGTTTTTTATTCTTTAAAAATAGACTTGAACTTATTAGATATACAGACTCCATTGGAGTAGAGCACGGAATAGAACTAAGACCATTATGACGACAAAATTATTTTTGATAGCATTGGGTGGCTCATTAGGCGCTCCATTAAGATACTTAATTAATGATTCAATGAAAGATTTTTATTTTTTTATGCTGCCCAGTGGAATAATGCTTGTTAATTTTATTGGATGTTTTTTTATTGGCATTGCGATGGCATATATTTCTGACTTTAAATCCAATGCTTATTATTTGTTAATCGTTGGATTTCTTGGCTCTTTTACAACAATGTCAGCCTTCTCACAGCAAACAATTGAATTGCTATACAATGGAAAAGAATTAAACGCTTTAATCTATGTTTTAGTTTCAATAATTACATGCTTAGTAGGAACATTTTTAGCTTTTTCATTGTTTAAGACATCTTAAAAAAATGATTGATGCAAATTTAATAAAAAATAACTCTCAGATAGTTATTGATAATCTTAAATCCAGAAATTATGACTTAGATTATGAATTGTATGAAAGTTTAGAGTCTGATCGAAAAAAATATCAAACCGAAACTGAAAATTTACAAGCCGAGCGTAAAACACTTTCACAGGAATTTGGCATACTGAAAAAAGAAGGCAAGGACGATCCAGAGCTCAGTAAAAATATTGAGTCTGTTAACAATAATCTTGAAGTCTGCTCAAGTAAGTTAAATGAAGTTCAGCAAGCCTTAAAAGAATTTTTATTGGATATACCCAACTTATCAGATAAATCAGTTCCCATAGGCCTTAATGAGGCGAATAATTTAAAAATTAGGAAGCATGGTGAGCCTAAAATTTTAAACGGCATGGATCATCTGGATATAACATCAATGATTGATACAGAATCAGCAAATCTCCTTGCCGGATCTCGTTTTGCAGTTCTGAAAGGAGAAATTGCAAAATTACAACGTGCATTGATAGCTTTTATGTTAGATAAAGCTTCAGAGCACGGATACATAGAACATTATTTACCCATGATTTCAAACACGGATTCTTTAACCTCTACTGGTCAATTACCAAAATTCTCAGATGATTTGTTTCAGCTTACTGATGATTATTATCTAATACCAACCGCTGAAGTGCCTTTAACTAATTTATTTAGAGACAAGATTCTAGATATTGATAAATTACCTTTAAAGCTAACTGCTCATACGAGTTGTTTTAGGTCTGAGGCGGGGAGTTATGGTAAAGATACAAAGGGATTAATCAGACAACATCAATTTGAAAAAGTTGAGCTAGTGCAGATTTGTCATCCAGATCATTCATTTGGAGCATTAGAGGAGCTTACTTCACATGCTGAAGCAGTTCTAATTGAGCTTAATCTTCCATATCAAGTTGTTGAATTATGCTCTGGAGATTTGGGCTTTTCTGCAGCCAAAACCTATGATCTTGAAGTTTGGATACCAAGCCAAGAATCCTACAGAGAGATATCCTCATGCTCAAATTGTACTGATTTTCAGGCCAGAAGAGCTAAGATGAGATTTAAGGAAGAGGGTGCATCAAAATTTGTTCATACGCTTAATGGTTCTGCGTTGGCTGCAGGTAGAGCTTTAATTGCAATTATTGAAAATAATTTTGATCAAAAAAGTAAAATTGCTATCCCAGAAGTACTTCAAGATTATACGAAGTTCTCACATATTGAAGTTTGATCATAAACTGCAAAATGTTGCAGAATTGTTCCTTTTCATAATCATCAAACAGGTATAGAATTAATCTATCGTCTTTATTTTAATTTTTAGAGGGAAATATGAAATTATTACGAAACTTTTTTATGATTGCCGCTTTAATTGCAATCCCAGCCTTTGGACAAGAACTTACTTCTGATATAACAGGTGTAGTTACCAACTCTTCTGGAACTCCATTGAGTGGCGCAAATGTGACCGTTACTTACAAACCAACAAATTCAACTATTTCAAGAACAACTAGTTCAAGTGGAAGATTTAATGCTGGTGGTTTAAAACCCGGTGGTCCATACGAAGTTACTGTTAGATCAGGTCAATATAATTCTGAAACCACATCAGGAATCACTCTTATTGTTGGAGATACAAAAAGAATTAATTTTGTTCTAGAAACAATTGACGAGGTGGTGGTAGTTGCATCAGCAGGAACGACTCTTGATACTGGTTATGGTTTCGGAACTGCATTAACTGCTGAAGATATCGAGCAAAATGCTTCAGTACAAAGAGATCTAAAGGATTTTATTAGATTGAATCCACTTGTTTCTTTAGATGATGCCCAAGAAAATTACGAGGCCATTTCTATTGGAGGAGCCCATCCCAGAACCAATGATTTAAGGGTAGATGGAGTTTCTTTCAATGACGATTTTGGTCTAAATGATAATGGTTATCCCTCCCAAAGAAGCCCAATTTCACTTAATGCTATTGAGCAGCTTGCTGTTAAAGTTGCACCAGCATCTGTTGAGTATTCTGGTTTTAGAGGTGGAGTAATTGAAGTAATTACAAAATCTGGAACTAATGAATTTACTGGAGAAGTATTCAGCTATGATAGAGGAGATTCATTCATGGGAGATGAATCAAATGGAGACATTTATACATTTGATTTAGACGATACATCTGAAGGTTTTGCTTTTGGTGGTCCAATTATAAAAGATAAGGCTTTCTTTTATGTTACATATGAAGAAGCTGAGATTTCAAAACCAATTACTCATGGCCCTATAGGCTCTGGTCTACCAAATAATATTAGAATCACAACTGATGAAGTTGCTAACATAAGAGAAATTACCAAGAATGTTTATGGTTTTGACCCACTTGGCTACACCAGTTCAAATCTATCAGTTCAAGAGTTTACAACTTTAAGACTGGATTATGATTTAAATGATGCACATAGATTAACCGTAAACTATAAAGAAGTAGACAGCAGTAAACTTAATGGCGCTAACAGAAGTTCAAGTACCATGACTT
>CACOHS010000011.1 GCA_902627055.1 uncultured SAR86 cluster bacterium
TACTTTTTTATTTGTACAAACAAGTGCGCATAAAGAGAGGTTTTTAAATCTTGGAATTAAAGAGGATCGAATTGCAATAGCCGGTTCAGTTAAATTTGATATTGCTAGAAAAGATGTTCAGCCCAAAAACATTGGTAAATTTATTCTGGCTGCAAGCACTCATCCTGGTGAAGAGGAACAATTATTAAAAGTTTATGATAATTTTTCAGCCAAAAACGATTTTAAAATTTTTATTTGCCCTAGACATGAGGAGAGAGCTGAAGGGATAGTTCAAAAAGCAACTTCAATGGGTTTTAAAGTTAGTCTATTTTCAGAATTAAGAGACGAGCCATATGAAGTATGTATTATTAATAGTACTGGATTCTTATCAGAGTTTTATGCCTCTGCTTCCATGGCTTTTGTTGGCGGTAGCTTAGTTGCAAGGGGCGGACATAATTTAATAGAGCCTGCAGTTTTTGGAGCTCCAATAATTGTTGGCCCACATACATTTAATTTTGAAGATATTGTTCAAGAGTTTCTAAATAATCACGCATGTTTAAGAGTTTCTAATCAAGCACAGCTTCTTGATGCTATTGAGTTTTTTGCTAGGGATAAAGAGCAAGCTGATGAATATGCCCAAAGAGCTAAAGAGGTTGTTGAAAAGAATAAAGGCTCAACAGAAGTTCAAGCATCTTATATAATTAAGCAATTGGGAGAAAATCATTGAAGCTAATAACAGCCATTATTAAACCTTTTAAACTTGAAGAAGTTCGTGCATCACTTGATATGCTTGGAATAACCGGTATGACCATTACTGAGGTAAAAGGATTTGGCAGACAAAAAGGCCATACTGAATTGTACAGAGGAGCAGAATATGTCATCGATTTTTTACCAAAAATTAAAGTAGAAATTGCTGTATCAATTGATCAGCTAGATGATGCAATTAATGCAATCACCAAAAGTGCTAATACTGGCAAGATAGGGGATGGAAAAATATTTGTTTCATCACTTGATAAAGTAATTAGGATTAGAACTGGTGAAATTGATCAAGACGCAATATAAAAGCAATTGAAGCAGATCAAAAAACCTGTGATATTTCTATTAGGTCCAACCGCAGCAGGCAAAACTGACTGGGCTATTAATTGGCAAAACAAATTTCAATTTTTGGAAATTATAAGCGTAGACTCTGTGATGGTTTATAAGGAATGTAATATTGGATCTGCCAAACCATCCAATGAAGTTTTAAAGAGATATCCTCATCGTCTAATTAATCATGTTTCTGTGAAGAATATTTTTTCAGTTGCAAACTTCATAGATGCAGCTCATCAGCTCATTAAAGATATTCATCTTCAAGACAAGATACCCTTAATGGTGGGGGGAAGCATGATGTATTTCAACCTGCTTAAAAATGGAATTAGCTCTCTTCCATCTGCTGACAAAAATTTGCGGGAAAAACTTAGACAAAAAATTGTAAATGAGGGAGTAGAAAGTTTACATGACGATCTCATTAAGCTTGATCCTCTTGCAGCGAAGCAAATTAAGCCAAAAGATTCTCAAAGAATTATTAGGGCGATTGAAATTATTTCCTCTACAGGTAAAAGTATTGATTTAAGTTTGAATCACTCATTACAAAATCGACTTACAGAAAAATATAATTTAATTGAGTATGGAATTTACCCAAAACAACGAGGAGAACTTCATCAAAGAATTGAAGAGAGGCAAGAAAGTTTGGTTGGAGACAAGCTCCTCAATGAAATAGAAAGCATACATCATGCATTTAATATTTCTGATGAACATCCCGCAATGAAAGCTATCAATTATCGACAAGGATTGCAGGTGATAAATGGTCAAATTAAAAAATCAGAGTTATTTAATAAATCGCTCTTCGCTACTCGTCAATTAGCTAAAAGACAGTGTACCTGGATGAAGAAATGGGAAGGCCTCCGATGCTTTGACCTCAATGCAATCGACATTGCTTCTGATCAATTAAAAAAGCAACTTAATTTGCGTTAAATTATTTAATTCTAAGGATTTAACCCCAAATAATCTTTATAATAAAAATTTAAATATAGGTGCACATGTGAATTGGGATAATCAAAATAATCAAGATCCATGGGGTAGAAAAGATCAAGACGAAGTTTCATTTGACGATTTAGTTAAAAAGTTTTCTGCCATGTTTGGTAAGCAAGGATCTGGCTCCAACGGTTCCTCAAGTGGTGATGGAAACGGATTTAATTTTCCAACTAAAAAAGCCTTTCTGTATGGATTTTTTGGACTTTTAGTTATTTACGCAAGTATGTCAATTTATCAACTTGATTCTCCTGAAAGGGCAGTAGTCTTGAGATTTGGGGAATATCATGCTGAGACCGGTGAGGGTCTTAACTTTATGTTTGCTGGAATTGATGAGAGATATGTTGAAAATGTTGCATTGACAAGACGCTATTCGCAAACAGCTAATATGCTTACAAAAGATGAGAATTTAGTTGATGTTACAATTTCAGTCCAATATAGGATTAAAAATCTTAAAGATTTCGTTCTTAATGTCCGTGATCCTGAAAGTAGTCTAAGAGAAGCTACAGAAAGTTCTCTACGACATGTTGTTGGAGACAATACTCTTGAAGAGACACTTACAACTGGACGTGAAAAAATTGCTCAAGATGTTAATTCTAGACTACAAAGTTATTTAGATTTATATGCAACTGGACTTGTTGTCCAACAGGTGAATATAGAAAAAACAGATCCACCTTCTGCTGTAAAAGCATCCTTTGATGACGTTGTTGCAGCAAGAGAGGACAAAGAGAAATTGCAGAATGAAGCTGATAGATATGGATTATCTATCGTCCCAGAAGCTAGGGGTCAAGCATTTGCAAGAATTCAAGCAGCTGAAGCATATAGAGAAGAGGTTGTTGCAAATGCAGAGGGTGAGGCAGTCCGTTTTGATAAATTATTAGCGGAGTATCAAAAAGCGCCAAAAGTAACTCGTGATAGATTGTACCTTGATGCTTTGCAAGGCCTTTATAGCAACTCAACCAAAGTATTGATGGATGTTGAGGGAGGTAATAACTTAATGTATTTGCCTTTAGATAAAATTCTTGAACAAAACAAACCACAGGAGGAAGATTAATGCCTAAAGGAATGAATCTCATTATTCTTGCAGGGCTTATACTTGCATTGATTTTAAATAGTCTTTTTGTAATAGATGAGAAAGAAGATGGAATCGTCTTTCAGTTTGGTGAAGCTATAAGATCTGATCTACCAACCGGCCTAAATTTTAAGTTACCTATAATTCAAAATGTAAAAAAATATGATTCCAGGCTTCAAACTCTGGACGAGGAACCTAACAGAATTTTGACTGTTGAAAGTAAATATTTGATTGTTGATTCTTTTGTAAAATACCGGATTACCAACGTAAGAACTTTCTATGATGCTACCAGCGGGAGTTTTATTAACTTAAATAACTTATTAGGTCAAAGAACTGCATTTGAATTAAAAAATCAATTTGGTCGAAGAACAGTAACTGAGCTTGTTTCAGGTGAAAGAGATCAATTAATGAGTGATATGCGAGAGAATTTAGGTAATTCCGTCTCTGATCTAGGCATAGAGATAATAGATTTTAGAGTTAAAAGAATTGATTTACCTCCCGAACTTAGTAACTCTGTTTATGAAAGAATGCGTTCAGAAAGAAATAGATTGGCTGAAGAGTTAAGGGCAGAGGGAAACGAACTTTCTAATGAAATACGATCTACCGCTGATAAAGAAAAAGTTATTATTTTGGCTGAAGCATACAAAACAGCAGAACAAATTAGAGGTGATGGTGATGCAAAAGCAGCTGCCATCTATGCCGAATCTTTCTCAAAAGATCCTGAATTCTATGAATTTACCCGAAGCATGAGAGCTTATGATGCCACCTTTAATAACAAGTCTGATGTTCTATTGATTGATCCAAAATCAGATTTCTTTAAATATCTAAATAAGTCTAAAGGCGATAACTAACTGTCTATGGCCAATAACACCCTGATATTAGGCTTACAGTGGGGTGATGAAGGCAAAGGAAAGATTGTAGATGCTCTTGCTGAGAAAGCCGGAGCTGTTTGTCGTTTTCAAGGTGGGCACAATGCAGGCCATACCCTAAAGGTTGATGGTGTTCAAAAAGTCCTTCACTTGGTCCCATCCGGAATCCTCCATCCTAATGTTCACTGCGTCTTGGGCAATGGTATCGTTTTATCCCTTTCTGCCCTTGCAAAAGAAATTAAGGAATTGCAAGAGAGTGATATAAATTTTAAAGACCGTTTTTACGTCAGTGAAGATTGCTCATTAATCCTTCCTACACATATTGCAATTGACAAAGTTCGAGATCAGTCCGAGGGCATTGGAACTACAGGTAGAGGGATTGGTCCGGCGTATGAAGATAAGATTGCCAGACGCGCTTTACGTTTTGGGGATTTAAAAAATCTTGAAGAACTTAAAGTGAAATTAGCTAAATTAGTAAATTATCATAACCAAATTTTAGAGCATTTATATAAAGCTAAACCTGTTGAGTTTGAGCATGTTTTAGAAGAGTTGACTGGCAACCTAGATCTTTATAATCAATATCACTGTAAAACCCAAGATCTTTTAAAGGTATGGGTAAAAGAGGGAAAAAATATCCTTTTTGAAGGTGCGCAGGGGTCTATGTTAGATATTGATCATGGAACTTATCCTTATGTAACTTCCTCTAGTACAACAGCAGGAGGATTGTCCTCAGGTTTGGGAGTGGGTCCACGTTATCTTGATACTATATTGGGAATTACTAAAGCTTACACCACACGAGTTGGCGAAGGACCTTTTGCTACCGAATTATTCGATTCTAATGCGGAACAATTGGCAAAGGTTGGTCATGAATTTGGTGCAACAACTGGTCGCCCAAGAAGGTGCGGATGGCTAGATCTTAAAGCCTTAGAAACTATTGTTTTTATTAATTCCGTTACTAATCTTTGTCTAACAAAATTAGATGTTTTGGATGGCTTTGATGAAATCAAGGTATGTATTGACTATGATGAAACTGAACAGCCGATCTATAAAACTTTTTCTGGCTGGAAACAAGACACCTCTAAAGCCAAATCTTTTGAAGATTTACCTGAGGCTGCCCAGGACTATATACTATTTATTGAACAGGCTTTGGATTGCCCAATTGACATAGTCTCAGTGGGACCATCCCGAGAGCAAACAATTTATAGAAATTAAAATTATTAATTCTGGAGATATATGAAAAAAATTTTTACTTCAATCATCCTGTTGTTCATTTTTAGTGTTGCTATTTATTTTGGGGGAGCGGTACTAAAGCTCTTTGGAACTTTGGATGGACCTGGAGTTATTGAAGGAAAAGCTCTTCCACAAAAAGCAGTTGAAGATAGAGCCTCAAGGATCAATGTTGTTAAAGCAGATTTAGAGGTTTTAGATGAGAAGCAAATTCTATTTGGCGATCTTCATGTTCACACAACCTATTCAACAGATGCCTTTATGTGGTCTTTGCCATTCATGAATGGTAAGGGTGCTTCGCCATTAGCTGATGCATGTGATTATGCTAGATTTTGCTCAGCTTTAGATTTTTGGTCTATCAATGATCATGCTGAAGCCAGCACTCCAAGAAAATGGCTAGATACAAAACAAAGCATTCAACAATGCAATAATCTTTCGGAGGGCACAGATGATTTAGTAAGTTTTTTGGGATGGGAGTGGACTCAAGTTGATCCAAATCCAGAGAATCACTATGGACATAAAAATGTTATTTTTCTAGAAACAGATGACTCTCTGGTGCCTCCAAGAGCTATTGGCTCAGGAGGTGTTGCTCCTTTGGTAATGAGATTAGGTCTTCCTTGGACCATGTCTGCTTTACCGGCAACTTTAGATTTTAAAAATCGAGATAGGTTTTTTGCATTCGATAAATTTTTTGATGAAATTCAGGCTACACCCATATGCCCTGAGGGAGTAAATACAAGAGATTTACCAGTTAATTGTTATGAAGAGGCAACCAATCCAAGTATTTTGTTTGAGAAATTGAAGGAATGGGATTCTCCCTACATGGTTATTCCTCACGGTACTACTTGGGGATTTTACACGCCTCCAACTTCAGATTGGAAAAAACAATTAAAAGAGTTTAAAGATGATGAATCTCAATTTTTATTTGAGATATATTCTGGTCATGGCAACTCAGAAGAATATAGAACCTGGAATGATGCAGACACAGATGTGAATGTTGAGCTTTTTTGTCCTGAGGAGACCAAAGATTTTTTGCCAACCTGTCAGCAAGCCGGAAATATTATGGCTGAAAGATGTGAAATTTCCGGCATGGATGATCAAACTTGTAAATATCTCGTTGATCAAACAAAACTATTTGCAGCTCAAATGGGTGCGACGGGATATGCTGCAATTAATGAGACACATCCGGATGATTTTTTAAACGCCGGACAATGTAATGATTGTTTTTTGCCTTCGTTTAATTATAGGCCTCTTGGATCAGCACAATATGTCTTAGCATTGAGTGATTTCACTGATAAAGATAATCCACAACGATTTAAGTTTGGATTTATTGGTTCAAGTGACAATCACGGTGCTCGACCAGGTACTGGGTATAAAGAGATTGACCGACTGTATAATACTGAAGCCAATGGCTTTAATGATCCCTTGTATGAAAAAATGAGTGACTTAAGACGTCCCAAAGGTGAGTTAGAGCCGTCTTATGTTGATTTAGGTAATACTAATTTGACAAGCATCATGGATTTAAATATAGCCACAGACGCTGAAAGGCAAAGCGCATATTTTATGTCAGGTGGTTTAGTGGCTGCTCATTCAACATCTAGAAAAAGAGAATCAATTTGGGAGGCTTTAGAAAGAAAGGAGGTTTATGCAACATCAGGGCCAAGAATACTCTTATGGTTTGATGCAGAAACTCAATCTCAATCATTATCTATGGGTTCTGAAGTTGACAGCACTCAATCACCAATTTTTACTGTAAAAGCAGCAGGCTCTCTTAAGCAAAAACCTGGTTGTCCAGATTACAGCAATAATGGATTAACTAAAGAGCGTCTCGAGAAGATATGCAATTCTGAATGTTATAACCCTAGCAATGAAAGAAGGCTTATAACAAGAATTGAGGTAATTAAGATTCTGCCACAGCAATATGAAAATGAACCCATAGAAGGACTAGTAGATGATGTTTGGAAGACATTCCCTTGTAATAGCACAAGTTGTCAGGTGTCATTTCAGGATGAGCAATTTTCGATTGGCCAAAGAGATGCAGTTTATTATGTTAGAGCCATTGAAGAGCCATCTCTAAAATTATCTGCCGATCCACTGGGATGTGAATTTGATGAAAATGGAAAATGTATTAAAACTGAGATCTGCAGAACAGGCGTTCATGAGAATAGGGGAGATTGTCTAGCACCAGCAGAGAATAGAGCGTGGTCTAGCCCAATTTATGTAAACTACTCATCTTAAATCAATTTATTGAGTTTTTTAGCCACTCATCAAGTTTTGCATTAACAAATTTATAAGAATTAGGATTAGAAAATTTCTTTGCTAATCTTATACATTCATCAATTACAATAGGATGATCAAGTTCATTGGCACGAATCTCAACAATTCCAAGCCAAATAATAGCTTCGTCAATTTTTTCAAGATTCTCACTTTTTTTATTTCGTTGGCTGCGCGTAATACTTTTTAAATCATCTGAAAGTTCGAAAATATTTTCTAGTCTTTTCTTAAAATAGTTAAAGCTGATTTTTTTTGGAGAGTTTTCTTTTAAGAATTGATCAATCAAAGAATTTAATTTTGATTCTTGAAATATATATTGATAAATAGCTTGAACTAAACATTCTCGTGTTTTGAGCTCTTGTTTATATTTACCAAGATTTTTAGACATGTTCTTAGCTCAGCATTTCAACAAGTGATTGAGCGATTTCTCTACCTTTATTCAATTTAGATGGACTGACTCTATCTTTAGCTTGTTGAAGATTTTCTGAAGCAATAAGACCAAAGGCGATTGGTTTAGCTGCATCAATGCTTATTTGCATTAAGCCTTGTGCAACTGATTCAGATATCAGCTCGTAATGAGTTGTTTCTCCTCTGATTACTACTCCATATGCAATAACTCCGTCTGCATGAGCTAATTCTTTCTGAGCCGCATGCACTAATTCCCATGCTCCTGGAACATAAACAGTTTTGAAGTTCTTGACGCCTAGCTTCTCTAAATGTGAAGTTCCAGATTTAACTAATTCTTGCACAAGTTCTGAATTCCATTTGGAGGCAACTATTGTAATTTTTTTATCTACATTCACTTTATCTGTCGAAAATGGAAAACCCTCTTGACTCATTGTTCGAACCCTATAACTTCTAGATCAAACCCTGATAATGAGGGGTACTTTACCGGAGTAGCTAATAGTTTAATCTCAGTCAAACCAAGCTCCTTCAATATCTGAGAGCCAATTCCAACAGTCTTTGTTTCTGGTTTTGTTGATGATTTTGTTCCCATCAGATCATTTATAACTCCATCAGCATTTTGATAGATACCAATTAAAAGCAAAACACCACATTGTTCTGAACCAATTCTTCTAAAAGCATTTTCAAGATTAAGTCTCTCACCAAATTCCTCAATGCCAATTAAATCATGTAAGGTGTTGGGAACATGAACACGTACTAGCGGTGATTTAGATGCTTTGAGGTCTCCTTTTACAAAAGCTAAATGCAGATTATCAAAAATACTATCTCTCCATGCTGATAGCTCAAATTTAATGCCATGAACTTCTACTGATTTTGAGTACTCAAGGTGAACCGATTTTTCTTTCAATGTTCGATAATGAATTAGGTCAGCTATGGTCCCAATTTTGAGATTATGAGTATCTGCAAACTTAATTAAGTCATCCCTTCTTGCCATCGTGCCATCGTCATTCATTATTTCGCAGATGACACCGGCCTCTTCTAAACCAGCCAATCTCGCTAAATCGCATGCAGCCTCTGTATGTCCTGCTCTACTTAAAACTCCTCCCTCAAATGCACGTAATGGAAAAATATGTCCAGGTTGAACTATATCTTGTGCTTTTGCATTTTTTTTTGCTGCCGCTTTAATAGTTCTTGCCCGATCTTCGGCAGAAATTCCTGTAGTTATTCCTTCTGCTGCTTCAATAGAAACAGTAAACCCTGTTCCATGCTTGGCTCTGTTATTGTTGGTCATCATTGGTAAGTTTAGTTGATCACACTTTTGGGGAGATAAGGGTAAACACACCAAGCCTTTGGCTTTGCTGATCATAAAATTTATTTTCTTGTCATCAATAAGTTCAGCAGCACAAACTAAATCACCTTCATTCTCCCTATCTTCATCGTCCAACAAAATTACAATTTTGCCAGCAGCAACATCTTGGATGATTTCTTCTGTAGAATTAAATTCCATTGTTCATATATAAGTATTAAAAATTTAAAAACAATTAAATATTTGTATTGTAATAAGTTGTTTTTATATCATTCTTAAATCTTTCAATTTTTACCTTCTTAAGTCTTGTTGATTTCTTTATGCTATTTGGCGGTTTTAAGCTTAATGTACTAATACTTCCATCACCTAAAAATATTGGCGCAGTATATATTACTAATTCATCAAATAGATTACTCGCAATAAATGTGTTTAAAGTTTTTTGACCACCTTCAACTAAAATACTTGATATATTTCTAGACAAAAGATCTTTTAGAAATTTTTCAAGAAAGTCCCTTCCTTTGTATTCAATGTACTCTAAATTTTCTACCTGTTTAGCTGACAATCTTGATCCAATAATTACATTGGCATTATTAGCAAAAAGTTTGTTATTGTTTTTAGATTTTTTTAGATTGCCAATAATAATTTTTGTTGGCTGCTTAATTATTTCATTTTTACCTATACCTAATTCTTTATTCGTTAGTCTGACTGTGAGTGAGGGATTATCTTTTTCAGCCGTCTTTTTGCCTATAAGGATACCTCTAACTTTTGAACGTATATGATGACTATCTTTTCTGGATTCAGGATTTGAAATCCAGTTACTATCTCCATTTTTTAGAGCAATTTTACCATCAATCGATTGCGCGCTTTTTAGGATAATGTAAGGCCGTAATTTTTTTTGATTTGTAAAAAATATTTTATTTAACTGTTTACATTCATTTTTGAGCAGGCCTACTTTTGTCTTGATTCCCGCTTTTTTTAGCAATCTAATTCCTCTTCCATTGATTTTGGGATTTGGATCAAGGGTTCCGCAAAATAACCTTTTGATTTTATAATCGATGAGCGCATTTGAGCATGGTGGTGTATTTTTTTCTATTGAGCATGGTTCAAGGTTTACATAAAAATCTGACCCTGCAATAATTTTTAAAGCTTTCTTGAGACCAAATCTTTTTTTACAATTTTTGATAGCATTTATTTCTGCATGGTCTTTTCCGTATTCTTGGTGCCAACCTTCGCCAACAATTTTATTATTTTTCACAATCACGCATCCAACCATTGGATTTGGTTGAGTTTTTAGTTGACCCTTTTTAGCAAGCTCGATGGCTCTAGCCATAAAGTCAATATCTTTCATTTTTTCTTTTTAGATACTTTTGACTTTTCTTTAGAAAGAGAAGAGATTTCTTCCGCAAATTCTTTGATATCTTGGAAATCACGATACACAGATGCAAATCTTACATATGCAACTTGATCAACTCTTTTTAGATTACGCATAACAATTTCACCAAGTTGACGAGAGGCAATTTCTCTTTCACCAAGTTGACGAATTTCTGTCAAGATACTTCCAAAAACACCGTCTACCTCTTCGGCAGATAGCGGCCTTTTCTCAAGCGCTCGAAGCATTCCACCTTTTAATTTTACACCATTGAAGGGCTGTCTTTCTCCATCACTTTTCACTATTCTTGGTAATGCTAGGTCAGCTGTTTCAAAAGTTGTAAACCTTGCATGACAGACTTCACACTCCCTTCTTCTTCGGATTTGCGAACCATCTCCAACAAGCCTAGAGTCAATTACCTTGGTATCTTGGGCTTGGCAAAATGGACAAAACATTTTTATTTATAGACTGGAAACCTTGAACACATTTCAACTACTTTATCTTTAATGGTATTAATTTTATCAGTATTGCTGTTATCAAGAACAACATCACAAATCCAATTAGTTAATATTTCAATTTCATTACTACCAAAACCTCTTGTAGTAACTGCAGGCGTACCTAATCTTATGCCAGAAGTTACGAATGGTGATTGAGGATCATTAGGAACTGCATTTTTATTTACAGTTATATTTGCTTGGCCTAATGCCAATTCGCAATCTTTACCCGTTAAACCTTTTGCTCTTAAATCCATTAGAACGATATGATTTTCAGTCTTACCTGTAACAACATCAATTCCTCGGTCCTGGATTACTTTACACATAAGTTTGGCATTATCTAATACCTGCTGCATATATGTTTTAAAATCAGGTTCAAGAGCTTCTTTGAAGCACACTGCTTTTGCAGCAATAACATGCATCAATGGTCCACCCTGAGATCCAGGAAATACAGCAGAATTTAATTTTTTTTCTAAGTCTTTATTTGACTTAGCGATA
The DNA here is from genome assembly GCA_902627055.1 of uncultured SAR86 cluster bacterium. GTDB lineage: Bacteria > Pseudomonadota > Gammaproteobacteria > Magnimaribacterales > D2472 > D2472. The sequence continues at coordinate 11,564 of CACOHS010000011.1, forward strand.
ATAATGCCGGATCTCGGACCCCTAAGCGTTTTGTGTGTCGTAGAGGTAACGACGTCAGCAAAAGGGACAGGCGATGGATATACACCCGCTGCAACAAGTCCAGAAACATGAGCCATATCAACAAGAAAATAAGCATTAGTTTCATCTGCAATATCTCTAAAAATTTTCCAATCTATAATTCCTGAAAAGGCTGAAAATCCAGCAATGATCAATTTTGGTTTATGTTTTTTAGCTAAATCTCTTACATTATCATAGTCAATATCATATGTTTCATGGTGTAAACCATATTGAAAAGCTTGATAGTTTTTGCCTGAGAAATTTACCTTTGCCCCATGAGTCAAATGTCCGCCTTGATCAAGACTCATTCCAAGAATCGTGTCGTTCGGTTCAAGCATCGCCAAAAAAGCAGCAGCATTAGCGGAAGACCCTGAGTGTGGTTGAACGTTTGCGTAATCTGCTTTGAATAGCTTTTTTGCTCTGTCAATTGCAATTTCTTCTGCAAGATCAACATACTCACATCCACCATAGTATCTTTTATTAGGGTAGCCCTCTGCATATTTATTTGTAAGAAGGCCTCCTTGCGCCTCCATAACTCTCTGACTTGCATAATTTTCAGATGCTATAAGTTCGATGTGCTCTTCTTGACGAACAGATTCTTTATTAAGTGCCTGCCATAGCTCTGCATCATAGTTTTCTATTGTTTGTGTATTAGCGAAGATTGAATCAGCTTTAGATTCCATTAATTACTCCAAAAGTATTTAAATTTTTAAAAAAGTTTGAGGTGAGTATTCTAAATTATCTAGGGCTTGTTGTGGGAAAAAGGATGCGATCTTTTTGGATAAGTTGCCTTACAAATTTTACATTTAATCCCATAACATTGTTTTGCTTGACAGAATTCCCTTCCCCAAAAAATGATTTGAAGATGAAGTTTATTCCACGAATCTTTAGAAAAAATTTTTTTTAAATCCCTTTCAGTTTGTTGAACATTTTTACCCTTTGTAAGTCCCCATCTTTGAGCAAGTCGATGAATATGTGTGTCTACTGGAAATGCTGGATGACCGAAACCTTGACTAATTACAACAGAGGCAGTTTTATGTCCAACACCAGGAAGTTTTTCTAATGCTTTGATGTCATCAGGAACTTCTCCATTAAATGAAGTGCATAAAATATTTGAAAGTTTATGAATTGCCCTAGATTTTTGAGGACCTAAGCCACAGGGCTTTATTATTTTGTATATCTGATCAGGTTTTTTAGTGCTCATATCTTTTGGATTATCAGCAAGCTTAAAAAGTTTTGGAGTTACCTGATTAACTCTTTCGTCAGTGCATTGAGCTGATAACAGGACTGCGATAAGGAGAGTAAAATTATCTTGGTGATCCAGTGGAACTGGAGTTTTAGGATAATATTGATCCAAAATTTTTTTTACAATTAAAGCTCTTTCTGCTCTTAGCATCTTTTCTATATTTTACTAGTAATACTAGATTTTTATAATTCCACTTTTCGAATATTCGTTGTATCAATAGACATTGATTTGAACAATTAATACCTTTAACATCTTCACACATTGATTTACTTTTACAAGTAATCAATAACAAAATTCATACTAAAACCTTATGCAAGACTATAAAACAGAATTTCCTTTTGATATCACTCTTTCCGAAGAGCAGCAGATCACTTGGGATATGTTAAGAAAATTTGCTGAGACCGAGCTTCGGCCTCAAGCTAGAAAAACTGAGGCTGAAGGGATGCCAAGCCAAGAATTGCTGAAGAAGATTAAATCCTTAGATCTCATTCCTTTAATTATTCCAGAGGAGTACGGTGGCATGGGATTAAAGCAAGACTCTGTCTCAAGTGCTTTAGCTTTAGAGGCGCTTGCATACGGAGATTTATCCTTGGCAATGTCTATATCTATACCTTTATTGACAGCTCAGATTATTGCTGAACATGGTAGTGAAGAGCAAAAAGGAAAGCTTTTGCCTGAGTTTGTTGCCGGTTCAATCTTTCAAGTAGGCTTGGGCATCAATAATGCATTGATTTCAACTGATTCATACCAATCAAGTGTTACTGCAAAAGAGCTTGGCGAAGAAATTATTCTTGATGGCTCTAAAGCTGGTGTTGCTTTTGCAAATGATGCAAAATCCTTTTTGATTTCTGCATCCAATGAATCGGGTGAATGCGGTTTATATTTTGTAAATAAAGATCAAGAGGGTCTTGAGCTCGAAGAAAAAGAATTTATGGGCTTAAAAGGTACGCCATTTTCTCAAATTAATTTTTCTAATTGTAAAATTAGTTGTTCGCAAAAGCTTGGGGGGCATAATTATTCTATTAATTATCAATCACTTTTAGATTCCTCAAGAATTGGTATGTCTGCTTTAGCGCTTGGCGTTTGTCAGGCTGTCTTAGATTATGTAGTTCCATATACAAATGAAAGAGTCGCTTTTGACGAGCCAATTTCAAACCGACAGTCTGTAGCTTTTTTGATTGCTGATATGGCAATAGAAACTGAAGCATTAAGATTAATGGTATATAAATCTGCAGCTCTCAAAGACCTAGATGAAGACTTCCATAAGCAAGCTTCACTGACATATAGATTTGCAACTCATCATGGAATGAAAATTGGAACAGATGGAGTCCAGTTGCTTGGAGGCCATGGTTATACTCACGAACATCCAGTTGAGCTTTGGTACAGAAATTTAAGAGCTATAGGAATATTTGAAGGAGGCGCTGGCGTATAAAATGATTCATCCACTTTTACCCAATCAGTTACAAAAAACCCAAGAGACCATGAGAATGGCTGCAGAATTTATTTTGCGTCCAATCTCAAGAAAGTATGATAAAGCGGAGCATGAGCCTCCTTTAGAAATGGAGCAGCTAAATCAAGCTGCTGCAGCGCAAAAAAAACAAACAGGTGTGACAGATGATTCTGTTAAATCTATGGATTTGGGTGGCAGAAATCTATGGGCTGTGATTTCGCTAGAGCAAATGTGTTGGGGTGATGTTGGCCTTTTTCTTGCAAGGCCTGGAACTGGTCTTGGAAATGCAGCAATTATGGCTGTTGGCAATGCAGAGCAAAAAACTAAATGGGGAAAAAGATGGGCCGCTATGGCAATCACAGAGCCCGGAGCAGGATCAGACTCAAAAAATATCTCTACTTCAGCAGTCCTTGACGGAGATGAGTGGATCATAGACGGTGAAAAAATTTATGTAACCGACGGTGATCGATGTGATTGTGTTGTTGTTTGGGCAACATTGAATAAAAACATGGGAAAAACTGCGATTCGATCATTTTTAGTTGAAAAGGGCACGCCAGGGTTTTCAGTTGCAAGGCTGGAGAAGAAACTTGGTATTAGAGCTTCAGATACCGCAACATTGATTTTTGATAATTGTAGGATTCCTAGAGAAAATTTACTTGGTGGTAAGGAGGAAATTGAAACCGACGCAAATGCAGCCAAAAAGTCATTCGGTGGCGCAATGCAAACTTTTGATAATACAAGGCCCATGGTTGCTGGCATGGCAATCGGACTCGGTCAGGCTGCATTAGACATGACAAGAGCACTCCTTGCAGAGGAAGGCTATGAGGATAATTTTGGAGCATCCATCCATCAGCAAACAGCCGTTCAAAGAGAGCTTGAAATGCTGGAGGCAGAATTAGAGGCTGCGAGATTGCTTGTTTACAAATCAGCATGGATGATGGATAACAAAATCCCCAATTCTAAAGAAGCATCTATGGGTAAAGCCAAAGCAGGCAGAATTGGCAATAAAATCTCGTTAAAATGCGTTGAGATATGCTCTATCCAGGGATTTTCGGAAGATCATTTGCTTGAAAAATTTTCTCGAGATTCAAAAATATTGGACATTTTTGAAGGCACCCAACAAATTCAGCAATTGATAGTGGCTAGACAAGTACTAGGAAAAAGTTCAAGAGATCTAAAATAAAAATCAATAAAGGTTTTTTAACTAAAAAATCTCTTATAAATATGGCTTATAACAACCTATTAACATTACTAAAAAAATTGCCATGAACCAAACTTTAGGTATATCATTAGTCAGTTCTATTTAATCAACTTAAAGGGGGAAGATTATGAACAGATTTTTACTATCCATCGGGATAATTTTTAGTTTTTCTATCGTACCAGCTTATGCTCAAGACGGTGCTGATAGGGTGGTGGAAGAAATTGTGGTTACAGGTTTGAGGAAGGAATCAAACTTGCAAGACACAGCTATTACTATCACTGCGATTACCGCATCTGATCTTGAAACAAAACAGTTAGAAAATTTTGAAGATCTACAGTTTGCTGTTCCAACTCTTACTTTTGCTAAAGGAGCTTATTCTGGCTCTGGTATATCTTTACGAGGTATTGGTAACTTTGCAGTTGGAAACTCATCCAGTAATGCCATTGGTTATTTTTGGAATGGCCAGACAGCATCTCAATCTGGTTTGTATGAAGCTGAATTTTTTGATGTTGAAAGGATAGAGGTACTTAGAGGACCTCAGGGAACATTGTTTGGTTCAGGAACAACAGGTGGTGCGATTCAACTTATTACAAAAAGACCTGATGCAGTGTTTGGTGGAAATGTAAAAGTTGATATGGCTGATTACGATTCAAGAAGACTTTCTGGCGCTATAAATGTCCCCTTATCAGATAATCTTCGATCTAGATTTGCGTTTGCAAGCTTAAAAAGAGACGGATTCGTAACTAATAATTACAATGGCGAAACTCTTGATGATAGAAACACTATGGCAGGTAGGGCATCTTTTGAATGGGATTATTCTGACGATACAACAGTTTCTCTAATTTATGAAAACACTACAGCTGATGATAATAGGTTAAGAGCTGCACGACAATTCTGTAAGCAAGATGATTTCTTTGGTTGTAGCCCCTTTGAAACTGGATTGGATTCAGTGCATTCAACAGGTAGTTACTTCCATTGGATTAATTACTTTATGTTTACTTATACTGATTTAGCTAATTCTTATAACAGAGATAACCCCTCTAGTGATGTGCGAACAGTTGATTTAGATTTCACTCCTAAACATGAAACCATGCTTGAGAGTACGTTGCTTGAAATTGATCATCAGCTTACCGATGACGTGAATATGGTTCTTTCATACTCCTACCATACAAGGGATTATGAAGATTGGGCTGACTATGACCATTCAGTTTCTGTTGTACCTTATGCACTTGGACCAATTAAAACAAATGTAGGTGTTGATCCAACAACTGGAAATCCGGGAGTTGGAATGAGGACTTATGACAGCGAGCAAAACATTGATTATTCTGCCAACGAGTCAGAGTGGTCTCAGACAGAAATTAGATTCTCATCAGATTATGATGGTAAATTTAATTTTACTGCTGGTTACTACTACAACGAAACAGGTTCAGAAACTGATTACCACATTAAATCACCTAGTTTGATGTACTATGGAAATACCAGCAATGGACCCCATTGCGTAGTTTTTGCAACAACTTGTAATTTAGGTGGATTGCCTTATTGGGGCACATTCTTTGCACAACTTCCTGTAGGTATAGCAACTGCAACAGGAATGGCTCAAGCAGGATTAATACCTCCTAGCGCTGTTTTAGGTACAGGTCTTGGAATAGCTTCAGGCACTGCTACACAGACTGCAATTGCTGCAGGAAGATCTGGCGGCTTGCCACTTTGGCAACAGACATACAGAAATGATAGTAATCTTAACAGAGATGAAAACGCTGCATACGGTGAAATCTATTATGACATTTCTGATGATACGCGTCTTACATTGGGCGGAAGATACAGTGAATATAGAATTATTGATAACGCTTATACGGCACTTGCGGATTTAACTGGACAAGGTGCAGGTGTTATTAGCGCGGTTCAACCTAGTCCTGTAACCAGAACCTTTGAGGGTGAAGAGTTTACTTACAAGGTTGGATTCGATCATAACTTAAATGATGAACAACTTCTTTATGCAACTTTTTCAACTGGCTTTAAACCAGGTGGTTCAAATCCAACTAGTGGAGATGGTGGCGGTATCGCAACATATGATCCTGAAGAGGTAGAAGTCTTTGAGGTTGGGATGAAAAATACTCTCATGGACGGAAGGTTACAACTAAATGTTTCTGCATATCAAAATGAAATTACTGGATTGCAACTTTCTAAGATTGTTAGAAGATCTTCTATCAATGAAAATGCAGATGCAACTATCAAAGGGGTTGAAGCAGAATTTACCTTCTTTGTTACTAACACTCTTATGTTAGATGGTTTTTATGCATGGACAGATGCAACCATTGATAGTTTCTTGACAGTTGATCCATTAAATCCAGGCGGGGCTACAAAAATTTTACCTTATGCTCCTGGTCAAACAGGATTTTTCAGTGATTTTGCTCCATTAGCAGCAACCTGTGATCCGCTTGTTTTGATCGGTCAAGCAGCACCTTCTGCACAATGTCTTCTTGGATTAACAGCTTCAAATCCTCAACTTGGAGCTTTGGTTAAATATAAAAATACTGATGCAGGGTTGATTTTCTCTTCTTTTGGAAGTCTTTGTACCCAACCATACTTTGGTCTAGACAGCACAACCTTGCCTTGTCCTGTAACTGATGGTGTGGAGCAGGATCTTTCTGGTAACCGTCTTCCAGGATCAGCAGAAGATAACTATAGACTTGGCTTGACAAAATTCTTTGATAGACCCGGAGGCACATTTGCCCTTAGGGTAGATTACTCCTTTAGAGGTGATAATTACTCAGATACATATAATCGAACTAGAGATTATATTGAAGAATATGACGTGGTTGATTTATCACTTAACTATACTCCAAACAATGGAGATTGGTATGTTGGAGCTTATGTTAGAAACTTAAGTGACAGTGATCATATCTATGCTAAGTATAATACTGATCCTACCATTGGCGGATTTGCAAATGGTGTGGCATTAGATCCGAAAATTATGGGTATTAATTTTGGAATAAATTTCTAAACTGAGATCACAAAAATTTAAAGCCCGATTTTTTCGGGCTTTTTTATTTAATTTAGATGAGAATTTTTACTAAAAGCTTTTCAAGAACATTGAAGAAACTTCAGCAAAGTTTTTTGACTGAGAATATTCAAAATAAAAAAATGCTAGATATCTATATTAAATATGCTGAGGGCAATGTAAGTGAAGAGGAGTTAGAGAATGCGAATGAGCAACTTAAAGAAATTTTAAAAAGTTTAGGCTTGGGAATTTTAATTGTTCTTCCATTTAGCCCCGTCACATTACCTTATATATTTTCGAAAGCAAAAGAACTTAATATCGATTTGATACCTAATTGGTATAAGTCTTTAAGTAATGATAATGATCGTTTAGAATAACTCACTACTAACTTTGGAGTTAAAAAATATGAAAACAGCAGTTATTGTAGATAGCGTAAGGACTGGTCTAGCAAAATCTCATCGAGGAGGCTTTAACATGACGCGTCCAGACGATATGTTGGCTCACATTATAAATAAAATGTTGGATAGGAACCCTAATCTTCCCCCTGATATGGTTGAAGATGTCATCATGGGTTGTGGAAATCCAGAGGGAGCCATGGGGCACAATATTGGCAGGAATGCAGCTGTCCTGTCGAACCTTCCTCTATCAGTTGGAGGCACAACGGTTAATCGTTATTGTTCTTCAGGATTGCAATCTATTTCTATGGCTGCAAGTCAGATAATGGCTGGTTGTTACGATACTGTTATTGCAGGAGGCGTAGAACAAATTACTATGCTTTCCGGTAAACAAAATATGGATGGATTTGTTAATGAAAAATTAGCTGAAAGTCATCCTGGCATATACCATCCAATGGGTATTACAGCTGAATGTGTTGCTAACAGATATAACGTTTCTAGGGAAGCTCAAGATGAAATTGCATTTGAGAGTCAAAAAAGAACAGCAGCAGCTCAAGAGGCAGGAAAATTTGTTGATGAGATTGTTCCGATGGATACAAAAATGATGCTTATGAACAAAGAGACTGGCGAATCAAAAGAAGTTGATTACACGGTTGATAAGGACGAGTGTAATAGACCAACAACTACTTTAGAGGGTTTAGCCGCACTCAAACCGGTATTTGATCCAGAAAATGGATCTGTAACTGCTGGTAATTCATCGCAACTTTCAGATGGTGCTTCTGTAACACTTGTCATGAGCGAAGAAAAAGCTCTTGAATTAGGCTTGAAACCATTGGCTTATTTTAGAGGATTTACAACTATGGGTTGCGAGCCAGATGAAATGGGCATTGGACCTGTTTACTCAGTACCTAAGCTCTTAAAATCTCAAAATATGAGCGTTGAGGACATTGATCTTTGGGAGCTAAATGAGGCTTTCGCAGTTCAGGTAGCGTATTGTCGAGATCAGTTAGGCATCCCTATGGATAAGCTTAACGTTAATGGTGGTTCAATTTCAATTGGACACCCATTTGGTATGACTGGGTCGAGGCAGGTTGGGCATTTAGTTCGTGAACTTAATAACCAAGACAAACAATTTGGTATAGTAACAATGTGTGTTGGCGGCGGCATGGGCGCAACTGGCTTATTTGAAAGATATCCAAGTTAAGATAAGCTCAGAATTCTCAATCATTAAGAAGTACCTATCAGGCATAGGCACTTCTTACTTAACAAGCAATGGCATAGATTTATCTGTCGGTGATGACTGTGCAATTCTTGCAGCTAAATCCAAATTATTAATTAGTACTGATACTTCAATAGTTGATGTGCATTTCTTAAAGTCTATGCCTTCTGATGCAATTGCTTATAGATCGGTTGCAGTTGCTTTAAGTGACATAGCAGCAATGGGTGGAAAACCCTTAGCATTTAACCTTTCCTTGGTGATGCCTAATTTTAAACCTGACTGGATGAAAGGTTTTAGAAAGGGCCTACAAAAGGTTTCAAGAGAGTATAAGTTTCCCTTAATCGGTGGCGATCTTGTAAAAGGACCTTTGCAAATAAGTGTTACAGTCATTGGCATACCTCAAAAAAAAACTCTTCTTAGATCTACAGCCAAGGCTGGAGATATTTTGTGTATATCTGATGTGTTAGGACGCGGTTACATTGGATTTAGAGAATTTAAAAATAGTGGTGTAGTAGATAAAATAACTAAATCATATCTATATCCTGCTCCTCAAATAAATTATGGTTTAACAATTTCAAATATTGCTTCCTCCGCAATTGATATCTCTGATGGAATCCTTCAGGATCTTTCTCACCTTATTTCAAGCTCTGGAGTCGGCTGTAATATTGATTTAGATAAAGTACCTGTTGCAGAGAGAAAATCTAAAAAACGCTGTTTAGAGTTTGGAGATGACTATCAAATCCTTTATACAGTTGCACCAAAGAAATTAGAGACTCTAAAGGCTAATCTGAAATCTATTGGAAAAGAATGCCATACTATTGGCGTAATGAGTGGTAAAAAATTAAGAATTACAAGCAAGACAGTCAATACAAAAAATTGGGATCATTTTAAATAACATGAGCTTTCCTAAACTAAATAAACCTTCTCATCTTTTAGCGACTTTCTTTGGGATAGGTTTATTGAAACCAGCACCAGGAACTTGGAGTAGCTTAGCAGCAGCCTTATTGTGGTATTTTTTAGACTTTTTACACCCCCATACTTATGTTATTTTGCCAATTTTTATCCTGTGTGCATGGTTGGTATGTATAAAGGCCGATCAAGACAGTGAATCTAAAGATAATTCTTTTATCGTAATTGACGAAGTGGCAGGAATGCTAGTAGCTTTGTCTCTTATTTATCATGAAGCAATTTTATATTTCTTTGCTTTTTTATTGTTCAGATTATTTGATATCTTTAAACCATGGCCTATTTCATGGGTAGATAAAAATGTAAAGGGTGGGCTTGGAATTCTGCTTGATGATTTAATAGCAGGATTGCTTGCTGGTGGTATAATCTTCGGAATTCTAACCAACATTTAAAAAAAATTGAATAGCTGTAAATTTGCATCTGAGTCAAAACTGCCAACTAAGTTTGGTGAGTTTACTATCTCCACATTTGAAGAGCCCTGCGGCAAGGATCATATTGCATTAACTATCGGAGATGTTAAAAATGAGGAAACTGTTTTGTGCAGAGTTCATTCTGAATGTTTAACTGGAGATGCATTGCATAGTCTTAGATGTGACTGTGGCCCTCAATTACAAGCTGCAATGAAAATGCTGGCTGATAATAAATCAGGCATTCTGTTGTATTTACGCCAAGAGGGCAGAGGGATTGGTTTGGTAAATAAAATTAGAGCCTATGCGCTTCAAGATCAGGGTCATGATACGGTAGAGGCAAATGAAATGTTAGGTTTTCCAGCTGATTTGAGGGAATACAATATATGTTTGGATATTCTTCAGCATTTTCAAATTAACTCAGTAAACCTATTAACTAATAACCCAAAAAAAGTAAGCGCCTTGGAAGAGGTTGGTATCAGTGTTAAGAAGAGAACATCTCTCCATGAAGGAGAAAATGATGAAAACAGCGAATATCTGAATACTAAAAGAGATAAGATGGGACATCTAAGATAAATAATCTTTTACCTTAGCAAGAATACCTTCTTTATCTAGACCAACCGCTTCAATCATTTCTTCTCTACTTGAATGGTCAATAAATTCGTCTGGAATGCCACATATAACGATTTGTGCACTGATTTTATTTTCTTGAGCCCACTCATTTACTGCGGAACCTGCACCTCCAGATATAGCACCATCCTCAATTGTGATGATAGCTTTTTTGCCTTTTGAATGTTTATTTATTAAATCTTTATCTAATGGTTTTACAAATCTCATATCTAACAAAGTAGCATCTAATTCTTTTGCAACTTCTATCGAAGTCGCAATTAACGTTCCAAAATTTAGAATTAGAAGGTCTGAGTCCACTGAGTTCATCACTCTGCCTTTGCCAACCTCAACAGATTTTAGCTCAAGATTAATATTTGCGTTGATCCCGCCACCTCTTGGATATCTAACAGCAGCAGGACCATTGTGTTTAAAAGAGGTTGTCAATAACATTCTTGCTTCATTTTCATCTGCTGGAACTGCAATGATCATATTTGGAATGCACCTTAAATAAGTCAGATCATAGTTTCCTGAATGAGTGGGTCCATCTTCACCAACTAAACCTGCACGATCAATTGCAAATAGCACATTTAAATTTTGTAAAGCTACATCATGAATGAGTTGATCATAAGCACGTTGTAAAAAAGTAGAATATATTGCAACAACCGGTTTTTTTTGTTCACATGCCATCCCAGCAGCTAGAGTAACTGCATGTTGTTCGGCAATTGCAACATCATAAAATCTTTCAGGAAATTTTTTGCTAAATTTTACCAAGCCTGAACCTTCTCTCATTGCTGGTGTAATGGCTATCAAATCTTCATCTTGCTTTGCCATATCAATAATCCACTGACCAAAAACATCTTGAAACTTCGGCCCATTTTTTTTATTGATTGAGTCTAGTGGTTTAATTTTTCCAATTGCATGAAAGCCTATGCGATCTGCTTCAGCAGGATCTAAACCTGCTCCTTTTTTTGTAATCACATGTAAAAATTGGGGACCTTCAAAATCCTTTAAATTACCTATTACTTTGGTTAATTCATTAATATCATGCCCATCTATTGGACCAATATAATTTAGACCTAACTCTTCAAAAATGCTTCCTGGTGCAACCATAGCTTTCATTTGAGTTTCAACCTTTCTTGCAATGTGGTGAGCTTGGGGCAGATTCTCCAAAAAACCTTTTCCACTTTTTCTGATTCCTTTGTAAACTTTAGATGCCCAAATACGAGAGAAATAGTTATTTAATCCACCAACATTTTCTGAAATAGACATATCATTGTCATTAAGAATAATTAACATATTTGGTTTTACATGCCCTGCATGAGATAAAGCTTCAAATGCCATACCTGCTGTCATAGCTCCATCTCCAATAACAGCGACAACTTTTTTATCTGAATTGTTATTTGCAATCGCCATTCCAAGCGCAGCACTTATTGATGTACTTGAATGACCAACTCCAAAAGCATCGTAAGGACTTTCCTCTCTGCTAGGAAAAGGCGCTAATCCATCCTTTTGCCTGATTGAGGTTAAACTTTCTTTTCTTCCAGTTAATATTTTATGAGGATAGGCTTGATGACCAACATCCCATATGATTTTATCATCTGGAGCGTTATACAGGTAATGTAAAACTACTGTCAGTTCAACCACTCCCAATCCACCACCAAGATGACCCCCGCTTTGACCAACACAAAAAAGCATGTGCGCTCTGACATCATCTGCTAATCCTTCAAGTTCAACAGATGTTAAATTTTTAATATCTGATGGAATATTTACCTTATCTAAAACAGGAGTTTTAGGTTTCTTTGTTGGAATTTCAGGAAATATTTTCATTTTATTTTTTTCTTTCAACCATAAATTTAGCTAAAGATAATAGATCTTTAATTTCTTCTGACACAAACGAATCATTTAATTTTGAAATACAATTATTTGCAAGGGTATGTGCTCGTTCAACTGACGCCTCTTCACCAAAGACAGTAACATATGTTAATTTCTGATTTTTTATGTCTGATCGATTACTTTTACCTAAAGTAGTTGAATCTGAGGATGCCTCTAAAACATCATCCATTATTTGAAAAGCTAGGCCAAGGTCCTTTCCAATATCATGTAAAGTCGTTAGTTCATTTTTTTGTTTATCATCTCCTAGATGAGGTAATAAGATTGCAACTTGGATAAGTTTTCCAGTTTTAAGCTCATGGATTTTTTGAATATCATTATATTCATTATTTTCAGCATCCAAATCATATTGTTGACCCAAAATCATTCCTTTATGCCCACATGCACTTGTCAAGGCTTTTATAGATTCGATCTTTTGAGTGTCGGTTAAATCAGATGAAGAAGCAATTATTTCATAAGCCAAAGCTTGCAATGCATCGCCAGTTAGAATTGCAGTAGCTTCATTGAATTTAATATGATTAGAGGCTTGACCTCTTCTGATGTCGTCATTATCCATGGCCGGCAGGTCGTCATGAATTAATGAGTAAGTATGCATAAGTTCAATACTCGCAGCCATATCAGTTAATGCACTATGAGAAATTTGTTTATTTAAATTTCCTGAGGCAAAAATCAGACCAGCGCGAATACATTTACTGTCAGCCAGAGCTGAAAACCTCATCGATGCAGTAATTTTATTTTTATCTGGTATGAGTAAATCAATTCGATTGAGCACCTTCTCCTTGCATTCTGATAGAAAGCTTACAGACATAGATTTAATCTTAATTATCCAGGTCTACAATGTCGCCATTATCTAGTAATTTTTTTACTTTAAGTTCAGCTTGGGACAATTGCTTTTGACATTCTTTTACCAATCCTATGCCTTCCTCAAATGATTTGACGCTATCTTCTAAACTTATATCACCATCTTCAAGTCTCTCAATAATTTTTTCGAGTTTTTGTAGGGATGTTTCAAAGTTTACTGTATCTTTTTTTGTCATAGTCTATTGTAACTTATGATCTTTTATCTATCACTTCACCTGATGGTTTTAAGATATCAAATCGACTCTCTAACCATGATTTAATTCTTGATGGAAGCGTTAATGCAGCTGGAGTAAAAATAAGAGTTAAAATTGTACTGAAGGCCAATCCAAATACAATCGATGACGCTAAATTTTGCCACCAGCCAACCACTCGACTACCTACTACAATCTCTCTTCCAAGAACATCAATGCTTATTCCAAGGGCTAAGGGCAATAGCCCAAAAATGGTTGTTGCAGTTGTTAATAAGATAGGGCGTAATCTTTGTTTGCAAGTTTTTATAATCACATCCTCTCTGGATAGATTTGGAAACTCTCCTGTCAGTCTATTAAAGGTATCAATCAGAACGATATTATTATTCACAACAATACCAGACAAAGCGACAATAGAAATTCCAGTCATTGTTGTGCTGAAAGGTTTGCCTGTGATAAGCAATCCAACCAATACTCCTACTATTGACATGAATACTGCGCTTAATACAAGCGTTGATTGGTAGAAACTATTAAACTGTGTCACTAATAATATTAACATTAGAGCTAATGCTGTTACTGCAGCAATTGATAGAAACTCTGTAACTTCCTCTGTCTCCTCTTGCATACCTCGAAATTTAGTATTGATTCCTTCATCAAATTCTTGTCGCGATAGCCATTCACCAATCTCTTGGACTTTATCAGATACAAGATAGACTTGACCCGAACTATCAAGTTGAGTTTTATCTATTGCAACACCAATCTCGTGAAAAAATTTTCCATCTCTTCTAACAACTGATTGTCTATTTTCTACAGGAACTAATTTTACAAAAGTGCTTATAGGTATAAGTCCGTTCATTGAGTTTACTTTTAAATCCTCGATGCCACTCAAAGATCTATTTTCTGTATTAAATCTAGCTCTTATTTCAATTTCATCTTTAGAGTCATCTGGCCTATATTCGCCAACTTGAAATCCGTTAGTAAGCATTTGTACTAAAGCACCAACATCTCGGATACTGACTCCCAACTGAGCCGCTTTTTGTTTATTTACTTCAACTTTCCACTCAATCAATGAATATGGCAAGGTTGATCTTATATTAGTTAAGCCTATTACCTCATTAAGCATATATTCTTCAATAATTTCGGTTGTTTTAGCTACAGATTCTTCACTATCACCAAAAATACCTAGTTCGATTGGAGAGCCGAAAGAGGGTCCTCCTTCCTCAGCAGTAATTTCTACTATTACACCTGGAATGCCTGAGGTTGCTTCTTGAGCTTTAATAAATACTTCATTTCCAGAAATATCCCTGAATTGAGTATCAACAACTTCCATGTAACCCCTTGCCATGGTATCTCCTCCAGAATTGAACCATTGGGATCCAGTTGTCATGTAAAGATTCTCTACATGCTCTACGTTAAGTAGCCTTTCTTCTACAATTTCCATTATTGATTTTGCTTCTTGAGAAGAAAAATTGCCTCTAGCTCTTACGTTTATCTCAGCAGCAACAGGATCAACGTCTGCAAAATACAATGTCCCCTTGTTGAAGTTTCCGTACATTGCATAGCCGAAGAACCATAGAAGCATTATTACTGCAATCATGGTTTCACCAGGATTCTTAACAAATTTTCTAAGTGCTTTGGAATAAAATGAAGATAGTTTGTCAAATAGAATTTCACCAGTTTGCTCGCTTTCACCTGAGACTAATGTAGATCTCCTTTGACCAAAAAGGGAACCTACAACTGGTGTTACAACCATTGCATAAACTAGGGATGAACTAAGTACAATAAATACAGTAATTGGTAAAAATCTCATGAATTGACCTGTAAAGCCAGGCCAAAAAATTAAGGGCGTAAATGCTGCAATCGTTGTTGCAGTTGAAGAAATTATTGGATAAAACATTCTTTTAGAGGCAAGTCTGTAAGCTTCTTTCCTATTCAATCCCTCAGAAATTTTTCTATCTGCATATTCTGTAACCACTATTGAGCCATCTATCAACATTCCTAGACCAAGCAAGAGACCCATCATGACAAGAAAATTAAATTCTATAGACAGTGCTTTTAAAATAATGAATGTTAATAAAAAACAAAAAGGTATGGATAATCCGACAAGCATACCAACTCTAACTCCCATACTAGCAATAACTAAAATCATCACGAGAAATATTGCAGTTATAATATTCCCTTCCAACTCTGATATCATTACCTCGGCCCAAACCGTATCATCATTAGTTCTAATTATTGAAAGATTTTTCGGAATAGAGGTTTCAAATTCCTCTTTAACCTTTAAGATTTTCTTTTTTGCCTCGATAGCATTTGCACCAACTCTCATTCTAATTTCTAAAGTAACGGCATCCTCACCATTTACTTTTGCATATGAGGAAAAGTCCTTAAAAGTTCTATTGATCTGACCTATATCACTAAGAGTAACAACTGCATCTTGAGTGACTTTAATTGGTATGTTGTAGACATCTTCAGCAGTCTCAAAAACGCTCGGAACTTCAATGTTAAATTTTCCAGATCCTGTATCTTGAGCACCACCAGGAATTATTAAATTATTATTAGCAATAGCACTATATAGTTGACTTAAGGTGATTCCATAAGTTTCCATTTTGGATTTATCAATTAACCCTTCTAGAACTTCTTCTGGTGCGCCCTCTAGGTCTGCAGCAAGAACTTCACTGATGGATTCCAATCTATCTTGCAATTCTCTTGCAAAAAATACTTTGGTTCTCATTGAAGCTGAGCCGACTAGACTTAGATTCATTACAGGAAACATTGCAAAAGAATATTCCCTTATCTGAGGATCCTCAGCTTCTACAGGCAGCTCAAATTTTACTTCCTCAACGGCTTGTTTGATATCCCTTAATGCAGTATCAATGTCATAGCCAACCTCAAATTCGCCAACAATTCTCGCATAGCTTAATCTTGCTGATGAAGACAGTTCTTTTATTCCAGGAACACTCCTTAATCTTGTCTCTAGGGGGCGTGCTATTAATCTTGAAGCATCTTCAGGAGAAGCCCCATCTAAGAAAACTGACACACTTACTAAGGGAAGTGAAATATTGGGTTCCGAGGCAACAGTAAGTGTTGTTCTAGCGTAAGCACCTGCAATAATCACAACCAATGCTAAAGCAAGAGTTGTTCTAGCTTTAGATAAAGCAAAATCTACTATCTTGATCATGATTCAGTTGCAGGAATAGAAATTACTTTTTGACCGTCCTCCACAAAACCTTGCCCACGAACTATAAGACTCGATGCATTTGGTATACCCTGTATCCAAAGACCGTCTTGAGTATCTTCTAGGATTTTTATTGGACGGAATTCAACAACGTTTTCACTATTAACAATTCTGACTCCAAGAGTTCCTGAGTCGGATAGAAGAAGAATTGAAGGAGAAATTTTATTGGCAAGAATCTTGTTTGTACTAATTTCAAGAGTTCCTGTAATTCCATCCCTTATTAGGCCATTTGGGTTTCTAACTTCTGCCTCTACCCTAAAACTTCTGGTTGAAGGAGTAGCACTTTTGGACACAAAACTTAGTTTACTTGAAATTATTTCACCCGTTACAAGCATGATGGATACATTCTGACCTTTCACGATATTTTTTATTTCAGCTTCAGGCACCTCAGCTACAAAAGTTACTGGATCTAATTCAATTATTACGGCGCAAACTTCCCCTCTATTTATAAAGTTTCCTGGTTTAATAATTTTTTCTACATAACCCCTAAACGGAGCTTTTACTTCTGTTCTGTTTAATTCAACTACTCCTAATCTGCATAAAACTTGATCTTTTTCCACCCATTGACCTTGAGTTACATTGTTTGGCATTACTTCGCCTGAAGTTTTTGCAATAACTCTCACTCTCTTTTCGGATGTTGCTGCAGCGTTAAGAGTTACTTTAGGAGAAAAGAATTCTGCTTCACTTTTTTCTATGATTACCGATGTCAAACCTTTAGTGGATTTTTTTTGAATTATTTCCTCTTCAATGAATTGGCCAGAAATTAACCATGCAATTATCGGGATAAGTATGTATAGAGATATTCTTACGTTCTTAGACATTTATAAATTAAAATTTTTCTTTTTTACAACCATTAGATGGGGGAAAAAGATTATAGTTCAAGGCTTTTGTAAAGTATACTTTACAGTACTACAGATCGTGCTTTTTTCGTAAACTTTCAAAAAGTTCAATATCTAATGGTTCAGTAATTTCATTATTCTCTTTTGGGGTTACCTCAAATTTTTTTCCAGCTTTTAGTTCCCTTACAAGGCGCATATAGATTTTAGAAAATGCTTGAAAAGTGTTTGTATTATTTGATGAGTTAATCAATTCCCAGCCAATCTCTTTGCCTGCCCAGTAAATTATTGGATGCGTCCAAGGAAAACTATTTCTGGGAGGCGAAGATTTTTGCGCCTCAATGAAAGCTTCCTGCGGATTTGGGATATTGATTGAACCCATTGATCCCGAACATGCTTTAATTATTTCTGTGAGTGTAGGGAGATAATCATTGGATTGAATAACTATTTCAACTGCTGAATCTATACATTCTGATGGATATTTTTTTAAGCTTTCTGCCCAAAGTTTTTTTGCCTCTATTAGTTTGTCATCTGTACCAAAGACCTTATAGAATTGATAATGATAGGATAGCTCAAGCTTTAAAAAGAGATTATCAATTGCAGCAATAAAGCTCTTTCGATCAGAGTTCGAGATTTTCTGCCCAGGAGTCATCTTTTGTTCGTTCTTTGAACTTTTGAGAAAACTCTCCTGGTTCATTATGTCTGTAATTTTTTTTGTCATCTTTTTCTTCGTAGGAGCCAATAAATTCTTTTCTTTTAACAAAATCTACAAATTTTGAGTTCCATGACCTTAAAGCAGTTCCATTCTCTTTCCAATAAAGTATAAACTCCTTCAGGTGTTTTAACGCATCATTTTTTGAAACATTTGCTAATTCTAGAATATCAAAAGCGTCAGAGGAGGG
>CACOHS010000012.1 GCA_902627055.1 uncultured SAR86 cluster bacterium
GAAAGATGATAAAAAGGTATTGGATCTGATTAAGCTTCGTTCTGGAATTGAAACAGCATCTTCTGTTTGGAGAGACGAAGATTAGTTCTATTTTTTAAAAAATCTTAATAATCCAGTTGCCTTAAAATAAGGATATAAAGGTTTTTTAACGATTTCACCAAAGTAGTACTCAACTAAATCTAAAAATTTAGGATTTTTTTTAATCTCCAAATTTCGCATAAGATCATATGCAGGTGCAATAAGAAGTAAGTCTTTTGGAAGCTCTCCAAAAGAATAACCTAATTTTAGTATGCTATATGTAAACATTATTTCGCCATATCTTAGATGATCCACGAAAGAATTGTTTTTTTTATTATATGGCAACGAATCGTTTTGACTATAGATTAAACTTAAAATCTCATTACTGGTCATGCCATGCGCACCATGACATGATACGACTTCATTTTTCTTTATGTTTAAAGCTTTTCGGTGAGATTTTCTTACTTTTGTAGCGCCAATAAATGGAACAAAGCCACAGTTTTTAGTTCTATCCCATATATTGATTGCCGTCTCTAAGTAATCTGGTAAGTGAGAAATCATATCGTCTTCTTGAAAAATATAAAAATCATACTGATCCTTATATTTCAAAAATGCTTCACTATAACCACCAAACTGACGCCCTAAGTTTCCTCTAATTAAAGTATAAACTTTTCCATTCTTAAGTTGCTTATTATTGATTTTTTTTAAATATTCATAGCCTATTTCAAAGTCTTGATCTGGGCTATTTGACGAGACGATTAAAAAATCAATTTCGTGATCTGTTAAATAATTATTTTCATAATCTAAATTTAGTTTTAAAAGCTCAATAATTTCCTCTTGAGAGGTAAAGTTTTGGCTATGAGCAAAAAAACCTAACGGATTCCCTGTAAGAGTAGTTTTTTCTCTTACAGTTCTTGGATGAAAGCTGGATGCAACAATTTTTAAAAACTTCATGAAATTAATTTTAACTTTTTTATAATTTTATCTAAAAATATCACCTTTGCTGAATAAAAAAATATAACAAATTTAAATTGATCCAGTATAATGACGTCTCATGGAAACTATACCTCTTTTTAAAGTTCATATGCCGGAATCTGTGGCAGATCCTCTTCTTGAGACACTTTTTAGTGGATTTATTGGGCAGGGACCAAAAGTAGAGGAGTACGAGGGAGTACTATCCAAATATTTTAATAACAATAATGTGGTCACATTAAATTCTGGCACTGCCGCTTTGCAACTCTCTTTACGTCTGGCAGGTGTTGGTCACGGAGACGAAGTTATTTCAACACCTATGACATGCACCGCAACAAATATGCCAATTTTAGCTGCTGGCGCAAAAATCGTTTGGGCAGACATAGATAAAGATACGGGATTAATATGCCCACATTCTATTGAATCCAAAATAACAAATAAAACCAAAGCTATAAATATGGTTCATTTCGGTGGTATTCCCTGTGATATTGATTCAATTAATCAAATTGCCGCATCTTATAATATCAAGACTATTGAAGACGGAGCTCATGCATTTGGTTCAGAATATAAGGGCAAAAAGATAGGTAATCATTCCGACTTTGTTATATTTTCATTGCAAGCGATTAAACACATCACCACTATAGATGGAGGCTTACTTTTGTGCAAAAGTGACGAAGACGCAAAAAGAGCCAAGTTATTGAGGTGGTATGGAATTGACAGAGATACACCCAGAAAAGATTTTAGATGTGAAGAAAATATAGTCGAGTATGGATATAAATTTCATATGAATGATATTTGCGCAGTGATTGGCATTGAGCAAATGGATTACGTAGATAATTTAGTTAAAAGACACATATCAAATGCTGATTTTTATGATAAGAATTTAAATGATATTGATAAGGTAAGATTGATTCCTAGATCATCTGAAGCATTATCAGCAAGTTGGTTATATACCCTCCATGTTGAAGAAAGAGATCAATTTATGAAGTACATGTCTGAGAACAATGTTGCAACATCAAAAGTGCATGAAAGAAATGACAAGCATGATTGTTTCGCCGATTCAGCATGTGATTTGCCTGGAGTAGATTCTTTTTGTTCAACTCAAATATCGATTCCTGTGGGATGGTGGGTTACTGATGAGCAAAGACAATATATCGTAGATTTAATAAAGCGATATTAATTTTGTAAACTATCAAAATGAGATCAGTAAGCCATTTTTCTTCTATAGATAGTTTTATAAATTCATTAAATACAAATTTTTATATTAAATCTGACGATACTTATCTTTTAAATGAATTAGATGATTTAGTTATTAGCTCTTATTCAAAAAATTTTTATTCAAAGCTGTTTTATTTTCTCTCTTCACACTTCAAGCCGGATAAAATTGCCGAATTTGGTGTTCTGGGATGTTACAGCATTATTTCGATGGCTATTGGTGCGAAAAGTGTAAATATCAAGAACTCTATTATTGGTTATGATTTATTTGAAGATTATGAATTTACGTCTTTTGCTCTTAGTGATGCGCTTAAAAGAATTAAATATTTTGGATTAAGCGATAGCATTAACTTAAAAAAATGTAATGCTCTGAAGGACAATTTAATAGAAGATGTATTATCAACTCATGACTTAGTACATATAGATTTATCAAATGAGGGTACCTTGTACGAAAGAGTGTTTTCATCAAAATTCAAAAAAAATTCAATCATTCTGATGGAAGGAGGTAGTTTTGAACGCGATAAAAATACCTGGATAAAGAAATATGGCGCAAAAGAAATATTACCTGTAATAAAAAATTTTCAAAAAAAAAGGCCTGATTTGAAAATTTCTATTATTGATGTTTTTCCCTCTCTAACAATAATCCAAACATAAAAAATGGAAACAAAAATACTAGATGGATCAAACGATCTTCTTGTTATGGAGCCGAAGATATTTGGTGATAAGAGAGGTTATTTTTTAGAAAGATATAATAGCAAGATATTAATGGATGCATTGGGTAATTCGATTAATTTTGTGCAACAAAATGAGTCATTCTCTTCAATTGGAGTATTGAGAGGTATGCACTATCAAACCATAAACCCTCAATCAAAACTTGTGACAGTCATTCATGGCTCTGTTTTGGATGTGGCTGTAGACTTAAGGTTAAATTCTTCAACTTTTGGGAGATGGTTTTCAGTTGAATTAAATTCTGAGCTGAAGAATTCCCTTTTTATTCCAAAAGGTTATGCTCATGGTTTCTATGTTCAATCTAAGGAAGTAATATTTTCATACATGGTAGATGAATTCTATGACCCTGACTCAGAGATTACTATTTTGTGGAACGATCCCGATCTAAACATTGACTGGAATGCTGAAAATCCAATTATTTCGGATAGGGATTTAAATGGAGTTAGTTTTAATTCAGCTCAAAAGTTTGATTGATGCAAGAGCGTATCAAACCATTTTTTTCTGTACTTACTCCAGCTTGGAATAGAGCAGATTTTTTAGGAACTTTAATTAATTCTTTGCGAGATCAAACTTTTCAAGACTTTGAATGGATTATTGGTAATGATGGATCAACTGATAGAAGTCATGAGCTTTTACTTGAAAGATTTGATGATTTAAAGATTCCTAAAATATATATTTCTTCAGATATAAGAATAGGCAAATCAAAGTTAGACAACTTATTGCTTGATAATGCTCGAGGAGAGTATTTGATATGGTGTGACGCTGATGATTTTTTAAAAAGCAATGCACTTGAAACTATATTTAACCTAATAAAGAAAAAAAATATTAGTGAAAATCCCAGCCTTATTGGAGTAATTGGCCAGAATTTAGATACTTTTGGAAAATCTCAAACATTTAATCTTAATGCAGAAATTCTTAATGATAATATTTATAGTTATGATGAACTTGAAAAGCATCTAATTGGAGATGGCACTATTTGCGTTAAAAGCTCTATATTTAAAAACCAAAGGTGGCCAGAGGTTGATTTTCTTATTACAGAAAGTATTTTATTAAGACCTTTATATAGAAATAAGCATTTTTATTTAACTAATAAGGTCTTAAAAATAATGGATAGGACTGCAGAAAATAGCGTAAGTTTTGGAAAAGTATTGCAATATTGCAGGGGTTCGGCATATTCACTTGGGGGAACAATTTCCTTTAAGCAGTTTGATGCAATGTCATTAAAGCAAAAAATATATACTTCAATAAATTTCTTTCGTTATTGTTCTCACGGAGATATTTCTGTATCAAAAGCCATAGAGATTTGGCCTGTATTGAAAAAAAATAAATTTCTTTTAATCCTTTATCCTGCTTCATTTTTAATTATATTGTTAGATATTTTGAGAGGAAAAATTTTAAAAACACATATTGAATTTGAGAGTAACAAAAATCTTGCAGAAATAGTTATTAGGCATTTTAAATGATACACAGGTTATTTCGCTTAATATGAATCATTGTATTACAGTCATTAATCATAAATAATAATTCAATGAACGCAGAAGCATCATTAATTATTCCGAGTCATAATTCTGAAAAAGAATTAAACAATCTTTTAGAGGGAATTATCATTTGGTCTGTTTTGCCAAGCGAGATTTTAGTAATAGATTCTTCTAATTCAGAGCCAATAATATCAAATAAGTTTGAAGAATTTTGCGCTGAAAATAAAATAAATTTTCAGTTAGTCTCAAAAAAAAATTTATTTCCTGGAAAAGCAAGAAATATTGGAATTAAAAAAGCCTCTTGTCCCCTTATAGCATTTCTGGATGTATCGACTATTCCTACTGCTGATTGGTTCGAGTCATCTTTAGATTCTTTAAATGATAAAAGTTTTGATGGCGCATGGGGTTCTACATTATATGAAGCAAATTCATGGTTTCATCAATTAATTCGATCAGCAACTTTTGGAAATCTGCCTTTGCAAACTATACCAGGTTCAATTATCCGTAAAAAAACATTTGAAACTTCAGGTTTATTTATTGAATCGACAAGAGCGGGTGAGGACGCAGACTGGATGAGCAGAGCTCGCCTACATCAGTTCAATTTTACAAAATCATTAAAAAATTTAAATTATATAGGGTTAACTAAAATGACTTTACTAAGCTTAATCAAGAAATGGTTTAGAAATTATAGCTACAGTGCAAAACTTCCATATCTAAATGCACATAAAGACCTATATTTTTACTTTTTTGCTATGCTCGTAGTTATTATTGCTGCAAACTGGAATAATCTGTCATACGATGATGCAATAAGAGGATGGAATACTGAAAGTTTTGCTTACATACCCAATGTAACAAAAATTAGTATTTTATTTTTTAGTTTTTTCTACATTTCAATCAGGGCTGTATTTATACCTATAAAAAAAGGAGTCCCAATACTTTTTATAATTTTCAACATTCCAATGATTGTTTTTATTTCTTTAATTTTAGATATTGTAAAATCTGCAGCCTTTTTAAATGCTAGATTCTTGAAATAAAATTAAGTGATTATCTGTGAAGGAATAGTTTTTCATACAACCGAATCAAAAATCTGAATATAAAATGCAAGAATCCAAAAAAATCAATGACAATATTGCATTTAGTGGATTAGCAAATCCATCAATATCTGTCATCACTGTAGTATTCAATGGTGAAAAATACTTAGAGGATACAATTAAGAGTGTCGTTCACCAAAAAAATGAAAATATTGAATACATTATAATTGATGGAGGGTCTTCAGATGGAACTTTGGAGATCATAAAAAAATATAAATCTTGTATTGATCATTTTGTAAGCGAGCAAGATGAAGGCATTTATGACGCAATGAATAAGGGCGCCTTGCTTGCGAGTGGAAAATATATTTGTTTCTTAAATGCAAGCGATATCTATTTTAAGAATGCTCTTTTCAAAGTTATAAACAGGGCACAAAGAAATAATTTTGATTATTATGTTGCTCCAGCCGTTATAAGAGATGAGAATAATCAAGATTTAAGAATTAGATATCCATTAAATAATTTTATTTATCAAAAAGGTTCATATATGGGAATGCCCGCACCTCACCTGTCTGTTTTTGTAAAAAAAACAATCTTTTTAGATCTAGGAGGCTATGATCTAAATTTTAAAATAAGCTCAGATTATGATTTTTTGCTTCGATTATCAGAAAAATATAAAAATATTTCATATGGAAATGAGCCCATTGGTGCTTTCAGATTGGGTGGGTTGAGCAGCTCATATAAAATACATTTTGAAAATTTTTTAATTGGTATTAAGCATGATGTTCCAAAACTGCAAATGGCACTAATCACTGCTTGGTATCTATTCAGAAACTTGTTAAAACAAATCTTGCCAAATAAAATTACTAAAATTCTAAGTAAAAATTGATTATAAGTTAAAATTAATAATTATTTTTTTAAATCCTTTCTTATATGACAGCAGAACAACCTTTTGAAATCCCTATACTTTTTTTAACATTTAATAGGCTTGATACTGTTAAGCGGGTCTTTGCAGAAATTAAGAAAACAAATGTTAAGCGATTATATATTTCATCAGACGGTGCCAGAAAGGATGTAGATAACGAAGATAGATTGATTGAAGATTTAAGAAGTTTTCTTATAGAAAATATTGATTGGGAGTGTAAAGTTTTTACTTTATTTAATGATGATAATTTAGGATGCAAACTTGCTGTAAGCAATGCTATCAATTGGTTTTTTGAAAATGAGGAGATGGGTATAGTCTTAGAAGATGATTGTCTGCCTGCTCAATCTTTTTTTCCGTTCTGCGAGCAACTTCTTCATCATTACAAGGAAGACGAAAGAATTTTCTTAATTAGTGGTTACAATAAGCAGCAGAAATGGAAAGAAGATCAACAAGATTATTTTTTTTCAAACCTTGGAGGTATCTGGGGTTGGGCCAGCTGGAAAAGAGCATGGAAGCATTATGATGTTGATACTAAAGATATTGAGAGTTTTATTGAAGAAGACGGCTTTATAAATTCACTTGGTAAAACACTTGGTAGTCTTAAACAGAATATGATTTATTCAGGACTAAAGAAAGAATCTCTCGATAGTTGGGCTCTTCAATGGGGATATGCCCGTCATAAAAATAATGGATTGACTTGCATACCTTCAATCAGCCAAATACAAAATATTGGCTTTGGAGACAATGCAACTCATACCCTAGGAAGAGATGAGGCTCAAGTAACTAGATGTGAAATAAAGTTGCCACTCAAAGAGAATAAATTTGTTGTACCTGACTTAGCATATGACTTAACAGTCTTCGAGAGACCACCTTTTTTAACTAGATTTTTTCTTAAAATAAAAAATTTTTTAAAATTCTAATCCAGGTTCATGAAATCTTAAAATGTCTAAAACTAATCCTGGATTATCAATAGTCATTCCGATCTTTAATGAAGAGGGCAATATTCCTGAATTATTCAGGCGCATCAAAATTTTTAATCAAGAGGTAGACTTTAATCATGAATTTATTATTGTTGATGGTAATTCATCTGATTCTTCAGTATCTATTATTGAGAGGCTTGCTAAAGAAAATAAAGAGATAAATTTCTCTTTGATAAAAATGAATAAAAAATATGGTTATGGTTTCGACATCATGACTGGTATCAAAGCTGCACAATTTGATTATTTAAGCTGGACTCATGCTGACCTTCAAACAGATATCAATGATTTAAAAATAGGATATGCCCTTATACAAAATTCAAAAATAGATATTGTACTAAAAGGCAAAAGAAAAAATCGCCCTATATTGCCCGAGCTATTTACCTTTGGAATGCAAGTATATGTTTTCTTGAAGCTGGGTATTTTTTTAAGCGATATAAATGCTCAACCAAAAATGTTTTCTAGAAAATTTTATGAGGAATATTTAATTGAGGAGGCTCCTAATGATTTTTCTTTGGATCTTTATCTTCTTGCTATGGCAAAAATAAACAATATTCCTATTTCAGAATTCAGTGTTTTTTTTAAAAAACGAACAGCAGGAACTGCAAAGGGTGGAGGAGGTAGCTGGAGAAACAGACTTAGCCTTATTAAAAGAACAGTTCAGTATATTAATAATCTATCAAATCTTAATTAAAAATTTTAAAAATTTATATAACTATGACTATTTATATATAACATCTAAAATCTGATAAAATTAATTATTCTTGATTTTTAAAATTTTATGAAATCTTTAATATTAATTACGGGTGGTTTTGATCCATTACACAGCGGCCATATTGAGTATATAAAAGCTGCAAAGAAATTATCAGAATATTTGGTTGTTGGCTTAAATTCTGATGATTGGCTCATTAGAAAAAAAAAGTATTTTTTCCTTCCTTTCAAAGAGAGAGCTTCAGTTATATCTAATCTCAATGGTGTAGATAAAGTTATTTCATTTGATGATTCAGATGATTCTGCAGTTGATGCAATCCAACAATGCCTAAAAATTTCCGAATCAGTGACTTTTGCAAATGGTGGTGATAGAAAAAAAGAAAATATTCCAGAAATTACAAAATTTTTAAATAATGAATCTGTGAATTTTGTATTTGGAGTAGGGGGAAATAATAAAGCTAATAGCAGCTCTTGGCTTGTATCAGAATTTATAGCCAAATATCTTAAAGGGTTTTCTGAATCAAATGAAATTGATCTAATTACTATTGATGCACCATGGGGCTCTCATTCGTGTTTTTTGAGCGAAGAGGGGTATAAAGTAAAAATTTTAAGGGTGAAGCCTGGCGGTATTCTTAGTTTGCAAAAACATGAATTTAGATCAGAGCATTGGGTGGTGGGTAAAGGTCAAGCAACTGTTGAGATTGATGGTCATAAGAAAATCGTTAAATCAGGTGAATACACTAATATTCCTCTTCAATCTATTCATCGACTCAGCAATGAATGCTCAGAAGATCTTGAAGTAATTGAAGTGCAATGCGGGACTATTTTAGAAGAATCAGACATTACTAGATTTGAAGACCAATACGGAAGAAATAGTTGACATCACAGCTTAATATCACAGTGGTAGGCGCAGGCTACGTTGGATTTACGTTAGCAGTAATCCTAGCGCAAAAAAATATTGTGAGTGTTTTAGATATAGATCATGATAAGGTAAAAAGAATAAATTCTAATAAATCAGCTATTGAGGATAAAGGAATTGATGAATTTCTTTTATCAAACAAGATAGAGATAACTGCAACTATAGATCAGAAAGAATCACTTTCTCATGCAGATTATGTAATTATTGCTACGCCTACTAATTATGATGCTTCTTCTAATTCCTTTGATACAAGAAGTGTTGAGGATATAGTAAAGTCTACTGTTGAATTTAATCCAAAATGTTCAATTGCTATCAAGTCAACGGTACCAATTGGATTTACTGCTAAGATTAAAGAAAAATATCCAAATCAAATTATTTTTTTCTCACCAGAGTTTTTAAGAGAAGGATCTGCCCTTAATGATAACCTTAATCCATCAAGAATTATTATAGGATGCAGTAGCAAGCAGGCAAAAGTTTTCGCAGACTTGCTATTAGATGCAACTCTAAAAAAAAATGTTCCGGTGTTATTTATGGGTTCATCAGAAGCAGAAGCAGTAAAGCTTTTTTCTAATACATATTTAGCAATGCGCGTTGCGTATTTTAACGAAATAGATAGTTTTACTATTATTAGAAATATGAATGCCGAAAGTATCATTAATGGGATATGTCATGATGAGCGGATAGGTAATTTTTATAATAATCCTTCGTTTGGTTATGGCGGGTATTGTCTACCAAAAGATACTAAACAGTTATTAGCAAATTACGAAGATATTCCTCAGAATTTAATTCAAGCAGTTGTAGAAGCAAACAATACTAGAAAGGCTTTTATTGCGGAGGAGATTTTAAATAAAAATCCTAAATGCGTAGGTATTTTCCGTTTAACTATGAAAAAGAATTCTGACAATTTTAGGTTTTCAGCTATTAATGAAATAATTAACTTTTTGGATCAAAAAAAGATAAAAATGAAAATATTTGAACCTACACTATCCAAAAAAGTTCACATGGGTATTGAGGTTTGTAATAGTCTTTCTACTTTTAAAAATGATTGTGATCTCATAGTTGCAAATAGAAATTCCGATGAACTTCATGATATACAACATAAAATTTTCACAAGGGATTTATTTGATGAGAATTAAGTCTTCAAGAAAAATGCAAAATAATCAAAGGTCTTTACTTTCACAAATAGACTTATCTTTGTTTAGTGGACTTATGATTGATATAGATGATACTTTATATAATTATGACATTTCACATCAGGCAGCTCTTAATAGCTGCTATAAATATTTAGACCCATCTATTAAAAAGAAACTAAATTTCAAGGACTTTGTATATGAATATACTAATGCTAGAGAAAGTATTACAAAAAGATTAAGTCCTCAAGGTTCATGTAGATCAAGATTGTTTGCTTTTAATCTGTTTTTTGAAAAGCTTCAAATTAATCCATCATATTTATTAGCTTTAAAATTTGATTCGATATATTGGAAAGAATTTAT
The DNA here is from genome assembly GCA_902627055.1 of uncultured SAR86 cluster bacterium. Lineage (GTDB taxonomy): Bacteria > Pseudomonadota > Gammaproteobacteria > Magnimaribacterales > D2472 > D2472. The sequence goes on from CACOHS010000012.1 coordinate 10,466, forward strand.
AAATGCAATTTCACCAAATAAGGAAATTTTAAATTTTGTAAAAAAATGCAAAAAAAATAATTTAACTACTTGTGCAGTTTCTGATATGCAGGCCCACATTCAAATTTTAAAGCTTAAAAAACTCAATTTAACTAATTACATAGATCATTTAGTAACATCAGAAGAAGCCGGTGCAGAAAAGCCAAATAAAAAGATCTTTGATTTGGCCTTACAAAGGATGAAATTAAATAAGGATACGATATTGATGGTGGGTGATAATATCGCAAAAGACATTAAAGGAGCAGAGTCGTATGGCATTAAGGCAATTTATTTCAAAGCTTAGTCTTGAATCAAGAGTTTGCTCAATTCTCTTTTTTGGAGGCATCTTTCTCAAATTAATTGCGATCATTTCTTTTTCCAGTATTTATACCGATCAGTATTTCCTACCTTTTATAGATTATTTTATAAATTCAGATTTTAGTAATCCTTATCAACAATTTGCATCTCAGCCAATTGAAATATTTCCTTATCCAGCTCTTATGTTATATGTTTTGACAATACCTAAACTGTTATTTGCATGGATTTCATCAAGCTTGCAGTTTTCAATTTTCCTTTTTAAACTCCCCGTTTTACTTGCTGATATTGCTATATTTTATGTACTAAAGTCTTGGTTGAATCATAAAAATGTCTTAAGCTTGATTCTGCTTTATTGGTTTTCTCCTGTTTTAATATATATTTCTTACATTAATGGTCAACTTGATGCAATTCCTATTGCATTTTTGTTTATAAGCTTTTATTTTTTATTGCGTAATTCGCTGAGTTTATCTGCAATCTTTTTAGCTTGCTCAATGGCTGCAAAAACAGTTATTGCAGTGATTATTCCTTTATTATTAATTTTCTTCTTTTCTCAAAGATTGCCGATTTTGACCATTGGGAAATATCTTTCACTATTCATAGCTTCATTCTTTTTGATAAATGCAACTTTTATCTTTGATGAATATTTTTTTTCGATGGTCTTTAATAATCAACAACAATCTAAGATTTTTCTGAGTGCAATTGATTTCGGACCTTCAAGTTTGTACCTTTTGCCCATAGCGTATTTGGGAATTTTACTAAAGGGTTTGTCCTTAAATACATTGAATAAAGATATATTTGTAATGTTTTTGGGTTTTTCTTTTGCGATATTCCTGATTTTTACTCATCCAAGTCCTGGATGGTATTACTGGTTGCTTCCATTTCTCTTTTACTTCTTTGCCAAGTCCTCTTCAAAAGAATTCATAATGGTTTTACTACTTCAAGTAGCATTTCTTCTATATTTTTTATTAGATAAAAATGTAAATTTCATTATATACAATGGTAGTTTTCTTGGTTTTTCAATTCCATTGATTGATTATATTCACCAAGATTTATCCATAAGTAGAGATCTTTTAATCAATTTATCTTTTACACTCTTGCAATCATTACTTATTTTTAATTGCTATTGGATTTATATCTATGGGTTGAATCAATATTCTCAGCATAAGATAACCTCTATTCCATTTTTAATTGGAATAGGTGGTGATTCTGGATCTGGCAAGACACTTTTATCTAATTCATTGGTACAAGTTTTTGGTTATAACAAATCATCTCAACTTCATGGGGATGATCTGCATCGATGGGAGAGAGGCAGCGATAATTGGTCATCGCATACTCATCTAGATCCAAAAGCTAACATGCTTCATCATGAACCTCAAATTCTTCAAGATTTGTTAAGTAGGAAGGTTATATATAGACAAAAATATAATCATGACACCGGAAAATTTGATAAACCTTTAGCAGTAACTGCTGCAAACTTTCTGATATACGAGGGTCTTCATCCATTTTTCCTTGAACGACAAAGAGATTTATTTGATTTAAAAATTTTTTTAAATCCTAAATCAGATCTTAGATCATCTTGGAAAATTCTAAGAGATACTAAATATAGGGGAAAATCAGAGCAAGAAGTAAAAGAGCAAATTGACTATCGTATGCAAGATTCACAGAGTTATATTCAAAGTCAATTAAAGTTTGCAGATATAATCATAGAGCCATTCATAGATGAAGAATTTAATGCTCAGCAACCTAATGATTTAAATTATAAAATTATTCTAGCTAATTCTTTTGCTATAGACGCTATTTTTGAGATGTTTTCAAGAGTTCCAGAGTTGAATCTAAAACATGAATTTATAAGTGATAGCAAACAGTCAATAATTGTAAAAGGAACAATTTCTTCTCAAGAATTAGAATTACTTGCATACGAATTTATAGAGGATTTGCAGGAACTTGGAATATCTAAGCCTATTTGGCCTTCAAATGCATTTGGCACAATTATTTTTATAATCACATATATTATTTTTAAAGAAGCAGAATATGCAAGAAGATATTAAGTTAGATAATTTAATTAAAATGTCTCATGAGATTGGAGATGAAATAGCATATGTTCAGGGCGGCGGTGGAAATACATCAGTTAAGCTTGATGATGAGAGAATGGCCATAAAAGCATCAGGAATTCCTTTAAAATTTATGAATGTTGAGGGAGGATTTTCTGTAGTTAATTATGAGAAAGTGAATAAATATCATTGCTCCCCAGATTCTTCAGAGGACAAGTATTCAGAGTCGATAGCTAGTTTTGCAATTAACAGTAATGCAAAACCATCTATTGAGACAGGTTTTCATGCTTTGCTTGGAGAGTACGTTATCCATTCACATTCTGTTTTCTTAAATGTCTTGCTTTGTGCGAAAGAGGGGAAGGATTTAATTTTAGAGTACTTTCCTGAATCTATATGGGTTGATTACTATACTCCTGGAAAAGATCTTACTTTAGCAATTAAAAAATTACTCAGGGACAGAGAAGATCCCTTCGAGGGATTAATTTTTTTAGAAAGTCATGGAGTGATTGTTTCTTCAAGAACATATCAAAGGTGTCTCGAAATTCATGATGAATGTAATAGTACAGTTAAATCCCTCCATAATTTAAAAGACTTTAATATTTTAAATGAAGTTAACTTTACTAAGCCAGAGAATTTTCTTTTTCCAGATCAAGTAATCTATATGAGCTCAGACCAATTAAAAGCAAAAACAAAAGCATCAGTCGAGACTATTTCTACTGCAGAGTACTTGCACTCAAGTATGTCTGATCAAATGCTCACTCCAAGGTATCTATCTAAGAAAAATGTAGATATATTGAATAACATGCAATCAGAAAAGTACAGAAAAAGGCTTTCAAAATAAATGCAATTTATACGTCATAGAATAAATACTCTAGATGAACTTAGTCAACTTCAGCATGCTGATGGAGCCGAAATTGATATTCGATATCACTTAGATCAATTAGTATTGCATCATGATCCTTATAATCATGACAGTAAAGAAATACTTACATTGGAACTATTTTTATCAAATTGGCATTGCGAAGGAACCTTAATTTTAAATTTGAAGTCTGAAGGAGTTGAGGAAAAATGTATTGAGCTTCTTAAGAGGTATAAAGTTTTTAATTGGTTTTTTTTAGATATGAGCATGCCTTTTTTTGTTAAGTATGCAATTCATGCAAAAAATAATAGCATTGAAGGATTTTCATCTGCCAATTTATGTGCAAGATTCTCTGACTATGAGCCATTGGAGTATGCTCTAGCATTTTCTTCTATGATAGAGTGGGTATGGGTTGATACATTTGAATCTTTTCCATTAGATTTGAATGCATATAAAAAAATTATTAACCGGAACTTAAAAATATGTTTAGTTTCTCCAGAGCTTCAAGGCAAGTCTAAAAAAGATATTGAGCCAATGAAATCAAAAATAACTGAATTCAAAATACATTCTGTCTGCACAAAATATCCAGAGCTTTGGAGATAATATGCAAATTATAATTCCAATGACAGGAGAAGGATCAAGGTTTGCAAGAGCTGGTTATTCTAGACTAAAGCCCTTCATTAAAATTCATGGGTCACCAATGATAAAATGGGTTGTCAGAATGTTTCCAGGAGCTGAAAAGAACATCACTTTTATTTGTAGGAAAGATCAAGCAGATAACAATTATTATTTTAAAAAAGAGCTTAGATCCGCTGCTCCAAATTCAAGTATATTTTTTGTCAATAACTGGAAAAAACTGGGACCAGCTCATGATGTTTTGATGTCCTCAGAGGCTATAGATGATGATCAAGCTGTATTAGTAAGTTATTGTGACTTTTTTGCTCATTGGGACTTCATCAAATTCAAGTCATTAGCTAACAATAAAAAAATAGATGGAATTGTTCCATGTTACACAGGTTTTCATCCTCATATTGTACATAAGGAAAATCTATATGCTTCTTGTGATACAGATAAAAATTTTTTATTAAGAAAAATTAGCGAGAAAGCTCAATTAAACCCAAATAAAGAGGATGATTTATACTCTCCAGGTTTATATTACTTTAGCAGCGGCAAACTTTTAAAAGAATATTGCCAACAACTTATTGATTCAAAACAAAGAATTAACGGAGAGTATTACATGAGTTTGCCATATAATTTTCTTGTTCAAGATGGATTAAAAGTTTTATGTCCTCCAATAGTAGATCACTTTTGCCAGTGGGGAACACCTAAAGATCTTGAGGAATACTTAATGTGGTACAGATGGGGTGCATCGGCCAGGAATAAAAAATGATTATTCTGATTCCAATGGGTGGCAAAGGCAGTCGTTTTGCAAAGAAAGGCTATAAATTAAATAAATCAATGCTGCCAGTAACATCACGTTTTGATGGATCATCAAATCCAATGGCATTAAGTTCTTTGATTGATATTCCATGGGCTCATAAAAAATCGTCAAAGATCATATGCGTAAATGATGCATCTCATCAAAAAAATGGCCTAGAAAAAAAGATTAGTTCTAAATTTCCAAATACAATTTTTATTCATGATCATGTTAAGTTAGATCAGGCCTATGGTTGTTATTTAGCGCGAGAATTTCTTTTAAATGACGAAGAGTTATTTATAGGAACTTGTGACAATGGTTTTGACATTGATTTAAAATCATTTACCAAGCTTACTAAAAATTCAGATGCAATAATGTTAAGTCATACTAATGATAATAATATCGCTCAAAATCCATCTGCACATAGCTGGGCAAAATTACAAGTTAATACACATAGGCTTCAAAAACTTTCTTTCAAGAAGACTATTAGCAAAAATCCTATGAATGATCATGCTACTACTGGTATGTTTTGGTTTAAAAGTTCTAAGGTTTTCTTAAAATATCTAGAATTAATGATTAATAAAAATGATACATATAATGGAAAATTTTATGTTGATAAGATATTAAATTACTTTATCAAGGATGGTTTAAATGTCAGTAAGTTCGATGTCAATTATATCGGCTGGGGTACCCCTTATGATTATGAAACTTATGAAAAAACAGTAGATTACTGGGATAAGTTTCATAAGCTAGATTTATTTTCTTGAATTTTTATTTCCTTCTTTCAAGTAAAGTTACATTTGTATAGAACATTGGATGTGTATATGAGCTTCTAACCAGCCATCCTAACTCAATCAAACTTTCTTTCAGTTCAGCTGCATTTAAAACGTCTGCAATAATAACGAATCTGATTTTATTATTTTGGTCAATGTCTAGTGCATTTGAGCCTCGCCAATCTATTTTATTATTTCTTTCAATTTCTTTTTGATTTTTAAGAATTTTCGTAATTGATTTCCACTCCTGAACAGTTGCACCATTCATTATTTGTGACAAAGTGCCGTCATAATAAACACCCGGAAGATACATTGAGCTGAAGCCATCTAATCGCCCTAATTCATTATAGGCATCGGTAAGTTTGAATGGAGGTTGCGATACAAAATTGCATCCAAATTTTGCTTCATATTCAAATTTTTGCTCATTGTATGGAGTGCTTGATTCTAAGCATTGATCATTAAAATTCCAAATAAGATTTACATTATTTATAATCAAGCCAATTGCAATTATGCTAATGAAGATTCTTGACGCTTGAGAGGTATATTTTTTTAAAAATAATATTAAATAAAAAATTAAGATTGGTACAATATACTCTAATTGATATTTAGGATGACCAGTTTCATCTATCAAGTTATATATCAATATCAGTATTGCAAAGAAAAGAAGACCAACTGAAAACAATCTTTGATTAACAGTCATAAAAATTAAGGTTGCTAAAAATAAAGTTGGTAGAATGCTAAAGGCATCAATTATATTTTTTATAATCTCAACATACCAAGAAACAAGAAAAATATTTTCATCAAAAGATATTCTTCCAATATTGGCATCTGAATTTTCTACTAAAGCAAATAAAAAAAATGGAGAAAATATCAAAATAGGCATAGACGCTTGAGTTAATTTGATAATTTTTTCTTTAAAATTAAAGTTTTCATTATTATGGAATAAAAAATGAAGAGCAACGGGGATACATGCCAAAATAGATGAGGATCTAAAGAAACAAAATATTGTTATAAGAAAAAAAATTTTTTGGTAATGAATATTTTTATTTTGTGAAATAAGAATTAGTGAAATTGAAAAACATAACATCCCCCAAAAGGATTGCTCAAATGTTGATCCAAGAAATAAAATTGCAGGAATTGACAATAAAGCAATGCAAAGGATTGCTGAAACTATTCTTGATGCATAATTTCTAAATGCCTTATATAAGAAAAATGCAAAAAATAGATATGGCAAAAAGAAAGATAGTTTTGCTGAAATATCACTAATACCCAATAAAGGTGACATCAAAAAGAATGGAAAGCCAACAAATGGTGGGTGAGGATTTTGATTGCCACCAAGCAATGAAACAGAAAACCTTAGAAGAAAAATCAGCGAAAGGAATATAACAACCTTTATTTTTAAATTTAAATTTAATCTATATAAAATAAAGCATATAAGAATGAATCCAGAAACAATAAAAAAAGATAGGATCTGGATTAGGCTAGATACATTTAGATCATTAAAAAATGTTGTTCTAGACGCTAAAATCTCAGCAATTTTTAACACGTGTATTAAGCCACTCGTTGCATAGAAATATGCATCATTCGATATGGATAGAGTCAAAAATTTTAATGAAATAAATGTTAAGAAAATAGAAATAAAAATTAATATTAAAAGGTCATTATTTAGATAATTTTTTTTTATATGTAAAATATTTAAATTTTCTTCTTTAACATTGTTAGAGAGAAGAATTACTGCAAATGTAGCTATTAAAGGAAGAATTAAGAAAACTATGAACTTAGATGAAAAGGAGTATTCAAAAGGATCAAGAAGACCGGCTCCATAGAAACCGAAAGCAAGCAAGCTTAGCAGAAGGTAATGAAGCTTGTATAGCATGATTTACTTTTGTCTTTTAATTACAAAAACAATCCCCCCCATTCCATAATCAAAGACTCGCCTGGCAGATAGATGATTTTCCTCTATAAAATTATTAAATGCTCCGGCAATTCCCAATGATTGATCTCCTTTATATGAATAGAAGTCGTCTAAGATAATAAATGTTCCAGATTGAATTATTGAAAGTGAAAATTGCAATGCTTCTTTTGCGCTAGAATACGTATCAGAGTCAATAAATATGATTCTTGATTTTGTTATGCCGTAAGATGCGGGACTTTGTTTCAGCGAATCTTTAAAAAAACCTGGGATAATATTGAAGTTTTCTGATTTTGAGACTTTAGAAACTCTCCTTTTAACTTTTACGATATCAGTAGAAAAGTTTTGATCCTCATAAAAAGGATGTTTTTCATTTTTATCGATATTTCCAAAACCTTCAAATGAATCAAACCCGAAAAACTTCATTTTTTTTATTTTTTGATTAATGTGACTTAGATTTTGCGAGCAACGAATAGCATGACAGAAAGAACTACCGGCATACATTCCAAATTCTAGATAGTCACCTTCAATATCTTCAATTGCAGATAAATAGAATACTTTTTTTATGGCTTGATATTTCTCAAGATTATGAACAACGGCAGGCGAAATTTTTGAGATAATAAATGAAGCAAAAGTTTGCAAGAATTCAAGCTTTCCTAAAAAACCAAATTTTGATTTAGAGAATATTGAAAACATTTTTAATTAAGGTTTGTTAAATATTATAAGTTTTTGACCAGCAAAGTTTGCGGCAACACCATATGAAGTTCCCAATAACCAGCAAATTCTATAATCTAAACCATATAATAGCTGAACTTCTTGTATTATAAAACTAACTATTATTCCATTTATCCCATAAAGCAAAACAAATTTAGTAAATGAAAGAATCTCAATCTTGTAAACTTTAAAATGTACCCATTTTGATCCCCAATAATATGAATTAAGAACACCTGCAAGATATCCTGTAAGCGAAGATATAAATATTTTAAACTCGAGTAACTGACAAGTATAAAAAAAAACGAAGTTAATGAAAGTTGAGCCAAGTCCGACAAGAAGAAATCTTGAAAAATTCTCGATCATTATCTAGATCCTAAATAGTTGATGTTAAGTATATTACAACCAAATATTTTTGTTAACCAATGCTTATCAGAGTGAAGACACATACCGTAAAACTGCACTATATTAATGATCTAAAGGTCTGTAGGTGATAGACTTAGTAGAAGTATTTGAATTAAAGTTAAGATATAATTAGTAAATTTAAAACTTAGGTAATTATGCTCAAAAATAAAGTAATTTTTCTCATAATAATTTTTTTATTCTCTTCTGTAGATATCTTTTCACAAGCTACCAACTTGTCTGATGAATTTTTAGAGGGCCTTCCTCCATCGGTGAGGGAGCAAATCGAAGTTCAAAATAAATTAGAAGATGATGGGAAATTAGAGGATTTATTTAGAGCTGATACCTCCTTGGAAAAGAATAAATATATCCTTGAGAGAATTAAAAAACAGCTAACTGCTATTGAGCAGCAGCTACAAGAAGAAGATCAATCTAATACAGATGGTAATTTACAGAGATATGGAGAAATTTTCTTTAAGTCATTACAGTCATCTTTTATGCCCGTAAATGTTCCGAATCTTGATGCTGAACATATTGTAAATGTTGGTGATAAATTTAACCTTTTGCTAACTGGAAAAATATCTGATGAGCTTGAGCTAGAAGTTACCAGAGACGGCTCTTTGATCCTTCCAGAATTTGGAAAAATTTTCATATCTGGTAAAACCCTTGCCGAGGCCGAAGAATTCGTAACTAACTTTATCAGCTCAAAAACAGTTGGTGTTTCAGCATATCTAGGATTATCAGAGGTTAGAGATATTCAAGTTCTTGTACTTGGTGGAATTGAGAGCCCTGGAATCTATACTCTAAGTGGAGGCTCAAGTGTACTAAGTGCAATCAATGTTGCTGGTGGAATCTCAAAGAATGGTTCTTATAGAAAGATTGATCTCAAAAGGCGTGGTGCAATAGTTGAAACACTGGATTTGTACAATATATTTGTCTTTGGAAACTTTAATACACAAAATAAACTTAGATCTGGTGACACAATATATATTCATCCAAGATCCTTTGTAGTGCCAATTTCTGGTGGCGTAAATTTTGAGGCGCTTTTTGAAATTCTTCCCGGCGAATCAGTTATAAATGGTATTACATTTGCCGGAGGTTTCTCATCTGGCTTTACTGGCTTTGATTCTGTATCTTTGGCAAGAGTGGATCTTGAATCATCAAAAATTGAAACAATTAATCTTGATGACATGAATAAAGTTGCTCTAAAGCCTAGAGATTCGGTTTTGGTTCCTTCGTATATAAATTCATTTGAACCTATGAGAAAAGTGCTAATTGAGGGAATGGTAAAAAGACCCGGAGAATACTTTATAAACGAGGATGAAACCCTTTCAAGCCTTATAGATAGAGCAGGGGGTTACAAAGATGATGCTTATTCTTATGGAGGAGCTTTGTTTAGGAAGACTGCACAAGACAAAGAGAAAACTTATGCTCAAATGAACTATGCGGACACAGTGAATTACATTGTATCAAATATTGGCAAGCCAAACAGAAGCGTTGATTCGTCTGCATTAGATCTCCTTGCTGAAGAATTACGTGCACAATCTCACAGTGGAAGAGTTGTTACCAATTTTGAGCGTTCTAAATTAGAAAAAAATTCAAGTAATGATATTAAGCTACAAAACAATGACAGAATTGTTATACCAAGGCTTGAGAAAGTAGTTTATTTATTTGGAGATTTTAAAAATCCTTCAAATTTAGCCTATGAATCAAAATTATCTGTTAATGACTATATTAAAAATGTAGGTGGAGTTAAAGATTCTGCATATAATGAAATTTTGGTGATTGATCCCGATGGCTTTACACATGTGCATAAATTGAAATCATTAATGTTTAACAATTCTATAAATATTTATCCAGGTTCGATTATTTATGCGCCCCGCGATATTGGTAAGCTTTCTGGAGTTATGTATGCATCAGCAGTTTCCCCAATTCTTAGTAGCCTAGCTTTATCTCTTGCCTCTTTAAATAGCATTTCTGATTAGCTTGTTATAAAGGATAATTCTTGAGATTAATTTATTATTTTCTCTTGTTAATTCTGACTCTGTCGGGTCAAATTTTTGCCGGAATAAATGATTATATTTATCCTAAAAGTGCTTATCCTAGTTATAGCAATAGTGGCACCATAGGGCTTATTCAGATGCCATCAGCCCGGATGATGCCAGCCGGATCGATAGCATTTTCATGGAGTGACTCAGATCCATATCAAAGAGGCTCATTTATTGGAACGCCCTTTGACTGGTTTGAGGCATCATATCAATATACTGACATAAATAATGCCTTATATAGCTTGACTCCATCCTTTAGTGGTGACCAGACTTATAAAGATAAAAGTTTCGATGCTAAAGTTCTTTTATTTAAAGAAACTGATTATTTGCCTGCTATTGCAGCAGGCGTAAGAGATATGGCGGGAACTGGTGTTTTTTCCTCAGAATATTTAGTTGCAAGTAAAAAATTTGGAAATATTGATTTTACATTTGGATTAGGTTGGGGCGCATACTCTGATAATGGCATGAAAAATCCTCTGACTAGGATTGATGATAATTTTGAGGTTAGAGATGTAAGTGAGAATTCTACTCAAGGTGGAGAATTTAATTTAGGCTACTTTTATAGTGGCAAAGTAGGAGTATTTGGTGGCGCAGAAATATATTTGCCAAATCTTAATGGCACAAGATTAAAAATTGAATATGACTCTACAGATTATGAATTGGAGGGATTTCCTTATGGTGAACAATCCTTTAATTTTGCATTTGAAAATGTTAGACAACCAAGTTCAAAAATTAATGTAGGATTTGTGTATCCAGTATTTGAGTCTTTTCATTTAAAATTAAATTACATAAAGGGACATACGCTTAGTTTTGGTTTTGCTTTCAATGCTAATTTTGGACCCAAAGATCCAATTATTAAAAAAAGAGATAAACATAAAAAGATCATTAATCCCAAAGCCTATAAAGAAGTTACTGGTGAATCAAATGATAATTTATACAGAGTTAGCTTGATGGAGTTGAATCCAAGGGGTTTCCCTGTTCAAGATGCAGATGTTGATGGAGAAACGTTGAAAATTGTATATGCTCAATCTAAACATCGAAGTTGGGCTAGAAGCACTGGTAGGGTATTGAGAGTTTTAGATGATATTGCTCCTGAAAAAATTACTAAATTTGAAATTTCGAATATAAATGGAGGCCTGGGGACCTATACCGCAAAGGTAAATAGGTCGGATTTTTCAAATAATAAGCAGGATAATCTTTATAAATTAGCAGTAAAAAATATTGAATTATCAGAATTTGAGTATAATCCTGATGAATTTGAATTTAGTCCAAGAGCTGAAATGCCAGCACTATTTCAATCAATAGTTCCTACTTTCCGCACCCAATTTGGTGGCCCAGATGGGTTTTTCTTTGGTAACTTACGTTTAGATTATAAAGGCGAGTTACTATTAAGTAAAAGTTTGTCAATTAAAACTGCAATATCTCAAGGTATTGCTAATAACTTTGGAGAATTAAAATTAAAATCTGACAGTGTGTTGCCACATGTAAGAACAGATATTGTTCAATATCTTAAGCAAGGTACAGGGCTAACTGTAAACCATCTTCAGTTAGATAAATTTTTAAAACCAGCAAAAAGTTTTTATGCTAAAGCAAGTTTAGGTTTATTTGAGCAAATGTTTGGCGGTGTGGGAGGCGAAATTCTTTATAGACCTTTCAATGCGGATTGGGCGATTGGCGCAGAATTATGGAAGGTCAAGCAAAGAGAATATGATCAATTATTTCAATTTAGAGATTATGAAACCCTAACAGGGCATATAAATTTTTTCTATAAAGAACCAAGAACACAAGTTTTAATTATGTTAAAAGGTGGAAGGTTTTTAGCAGAAGATTCAGGTATTCATTTTGACTTCTCAAGACGTTTTAAAAGTGGAGCTAGAATGGGGATATTCTTTGCTCAGACAGATATATCTGAATTTGAGTTTGGGGAAGGAAGTTTTGATAAAGGGTTTTACTTCTTCATTCCTGTAGAAACTTTCTTTGATAAATACTCTAAAGGTTCGGCTGGCTTTGGATTGAGGCCATTGACCAGAGATGGAGCTGCTTTTTTAAGGCATCGAAATACTTTATACGGCGTAACAGACCAGGCACAAGCACACACCATAAATAGAGATTGGGATGATATTTATGATTAAAAAATTATTTTTGTTATTCCTTCTCCTTTTACAATCTTGTGCGTTTATATCATATAATCAAATTGTTCCCTTAATTAAAACTGCAACTGTTGGTGATGATGATGTAGAGTTATCAGATGAATTTATTGCTCAACAATCATATTCATTCATTAGAGTTGATCTTGGCAAAGGAGCAAACATTATCATGGTTCTTCAAAAGATCAATGATGGAATATATACATGGATTTCCAATGAAGGCGAAAAAATTATAACTTACAATGGAAAAATTATTAGGACATCAGGGTTAATTTACAATATAGATATTATAAACTTTAAAGACTTTAAGTATTTCAGTCCTTCAAATAATTATTCGGGAATATTTAATGTAATGCTTAAAGATCCCTCTGCATTTATTGAGCAAGAATTCGTAATTAGTTTAATAGATGAAGGTGAAAACCTTCTTTTTGAAGAAAATATGAAAGTAGACGTTCTAAATTCAAGTTATTCAAATTATTATTGGTTAGATAGAAAATCTGGAATGCCAATTAAAACTAAACAGAAAATTCACCCTATGTTACCAAAATTGAGGATAGATTTCGTATACAAATATTAAAAAAAACCACTCGAATGAGTGGTTTTTTTTATTGAAATCTATTTTTTATTCTGCAGGGGCAGTTCTTGTAACAGCTACTCCAACATCTTCGATATTTGTAGTTTGGACGGGCACTTCGATTGTTACGTCAGTAACTACGTCAATCTCATATTCCCATGGCTTGGAGTTTGAATCTTCATCTCTAGTCATGGTGGTAATAACTTGATCAATTATGAGCTCTGAGTCAACCTCAGTTGGAACCTCAACATAGTAAAATTCACCAGTCTCAGCAATACCATCATTTTCAGTTTTATTAGCAATATTTTCAGCTAAGCTAGCATCATAAGCCTGACCTGATTGTGTAGCTTGAGTTAAGGTAACTGTATTAGCTGTTGATCTTGAGTTAACAGCAGTTCTAGAAAGATAAGTTGTTTCAGTTAGAACAGCTGAGGCTGTTGTTGTAGAAACTTGTTCTTTTGTTGTGGTTTCAGTGGATATAGGAACAATAACTTCTTTAGTAACTGCTTTTTGCACTGTCTCTGTCTCAGTAACAATAATAGTAGGTGCAGGTGTCGGTGCAGGAGTCGGCGCAGGCGTCGGTGCAGGCGTCGGCGCAGGTGTAGGTGCGGGTGTAGGTGCAGGTGTAGGTGCAGGTGTAGGCGCAGGCGTCGGTGCAGGTGTCGGTGCAGGAGTTGGCACGGGTGCAGCATCTCCGCCACTACCTGAATCTGCAACAGCAGCAATAGCAGCAGCAGCAGCAACTGCAGCGGCAATAGCTCCAGCGCTTAAAGAGCCAGAAGCAGCTTCAGCTGCCTTTTCTTCAGTTCCAGCACTTTTAGGCTCGTCTGCTTGAGCGCTTACACCAAAAATTGGAGCAAGAAGTGCTAAAAAGTAGCTAAGTTTGTTTTTGATCTTGGCCATTGTTCATAAACTCCTGTTAAACAGTTAAATTATATTATCTTAAATTAAACATATAAAAGCAACATTTTGACCTAATCTTAGATTAATGCAAGAAATAGGGCAACATTTTTTTTCTATATTTCTGCCTAAAGCGCAGGCATATTATCTTAGTAAGAGATTTAATGCAATTATTATAAAAACCTTTTTAAAATATATTTATTAACTAAAAGTTTAATTGTTTTTATATTACTTTCTTGGTTAATATAAACAGAGCGAATAATTTTTAGTTAAAAGATTAAAAATTCTAATATTAAAATCTTATTCGGGATGTAGCGCAGCCTGGTAGCGCACCTCGCTGGGGGTGAGGTGGTCGTCGGTTCAAATCCGGCCATCCCGACCATTTTATTGAGATTTATTAATTACCTCTTCGGCGTACCAATTTATTTCAGCAATCATGCCGTCAAGAGTTCTTTCATCTTTACCGCCCTCATATGCATTTCTAAAGGCAACAATGACCTCAGTTGCTCCCAAATCTTCAAGTTTCTTTATTCCGTCTGGTGAATAAGCAGCTTCTCCCATCACTTGAAATTGATAGTTAGGATGATTAAGTGTTCCGAACTCATCTCTGAAAGCATTAATTTGATTAATAAATTCTTCTGTCTCTTCTAAGGTTATTCCAGCACTTATCCAACCATCCCCAACTCGAGCAGCTCTTTTTAGAGCAAGTTTTGAGTGTCCTCCAATTAATATAGGGACTGGTTTTGTCGGAACAGGACACAGTTTTAATTCAGGAATATCGTAAAAATCACCTTTATAAGAAAAATATTCTCCATTCATTAACCCTTTAAGAATATCAATTTGTTCATCCATTCTTTTTCCACGTTTTTCCCATCTCTCACCAGTAGCTAAAAAATCTTCATACCAAGGACTAACACCAACTCCAAAATGAAATCTATTGTTTGTCATTACTCCTAATGTCGTAACAAATTTTGCAGTAGTCACTGCCTGTCTGGGAGCAAGTTTATATACTGAAGTTGAAAATTCTAATTTATCAGTAACAGCTGCGATTGCAGGAATAATTGAAAATGGCTCTAAAAAAGGGACTCCATCAAGGAACTCTCTACTTCCATCATCATTGTAGGGATATGTTGAGTCACATTCTTTTGGATAACAGATGCTGTCTGGAAATGTAATACAATCAAAACCAGCGGCTTCAGCCGCTTTTCCAAGCTCTAAATAATATGTAGGGTCACACATAGTTGGATGATATGAAAAACGC
>CACOHS010000013.1 GCA_902627055.1 uncultured SAR86 cluster bacterium
GTGCGTAGTAATTATGAAATTACCCTCTACATTTTGCAGCCAGTGTATTAAATTATTTCGCCATTCTTTTACCGCATCGGGCAGTTCTTCTATTGGACAAGTAAAGATATTAATTAACCAGTCATTCTTCTTTTCTTTATGAATATTTGCTGATGGTATTTCAATAAAATGAGAATCAATTTTTATAGGATATCTATTTTCATTATTAATAATTTCCATGGTTTCAAGAGCTCTTTTTTTAGGGCTAGAACAAAGTTGGTAGTGAGAAATTAAATCAATTAAACCTTTCTAAATAAAGAAGTCAAAATTATTTCAACTGGGGGAACTTTCAATGCTATTAAAAAAATTACTGATAAAGTATTAGAAGTTTCTGAATTTACTGGGTTTGAAGAAATGATGGATGGTCGAGTTAAAACTTTGCATCCAAAAATTCATGCAGGGATTCTGGCAAGAAGAGAAACTGATTTAGAGGTTTTAACCGATAGAGGCTTTGAGGTTATTGATATGGTTGTTGTTAACCTATATCCATTCAAAGAAACCGTTGACTCAGGTTGTTCATTCGAAGAGGCCATTGAAAAAATTGATATAGGTGGGCCCACCATGATCAGAGCTGCAGCAAAAAACTTCAAAGATGTTGCAGTAATATCTGATCCAAATGATTACGCTCGGTTGATGGATGAATGGAACAGTCAAGGTGGCATTTCGTATGAATTTAGAAAAGAACTTTCAAAAAAAGTTTTTCAACTTATGGCTGAATACAATGCTTCTATTGCGAATTACTTAAAAGATATTTCCACAAACTCTCATCACTACAATTTTGAGAAGAGTCAGTCATTGAGATACGGAGAAAATCCTCATCAAAATGCTGATTTGTTAACATTTTCTAATTTAAAGCATAAAAATATTGCCAATGCAGATGTGCTTCAGGGTAAAGAGCTTTCTTATAATAATATAGTTGATGCTGATGCTGCATGGGAGTGTGTTAGAGCATTTGATGAGCCTGCATGCGTGATTGTTAAACATGCTAATCCATGTGGGGTTGCTGAAGCTAACAATATATATGATGCATATGACTTAGCCTTTAAGACTGATCCGACTTCAGCATTTGGTGGAATTATTGCATTTAACAGGGAGTTAGATATAGCAACAGCTGAGGAAATTAATTCTCGCCAATTTGTCGAAGTTGTTTTAGCGACTAGTTTTGAGGATGATGCCTTGAAGGAGCTTGCGAAAAAAAAGAATATTAGAGTGCTATGTGTTGACCTTGAGCAAGACAATCCATATCCAGGGGTTATTAAAAAAGTTTCGGGTGGAATATTAATTCAAAGCGATGACACTTTAATTGTTCATGAATCAAATCTTAAATGCGTAACAAAAAGACAGCCAACTCAAGAGGAAATCAATGATCTAATGTTTGCCTGGAAGGTAGCAAAATTTGTTAAATCTAATGCAATTATTTATGCAAAAAACAAACAAACCATTGGAATTGGTGCTGGACAAATGAGCAGAGTCATAAGTGCTGAAATTGCTAACATTAAAGCAAAAGAAGAGAGTTTGGAGATAAAAGGAGCTGTAATGGCGTCAGATGCTTTTTTTCCATTTAGAGACGGCATAGATAAAGCTGCATCTAGTGGAATCGCAGCTATCATTCAGCCGGGTGGATCAATCAGAGATGAAGAGGTCATTTCAGCTGCTGATGAAAACAATATAGCTATGATGTTTACTTCGAATCGTCACTTCAGGCACTAAGATGAATATTTTAGTTATTGGATCCGGTGGAAGAGAACATGCTTTGGCATGGAAAGCGGCTCAAGATCATTCGGTTTCTGAGGTATTTGTATGCCCAGGAAATGCAGGTACGGCATTAGAGAATAAATTATCCAATATTTCTATTAATATAAGTGAGTTTGAAGCTATAAAAGATTTTTGTATTGAAAAAGAGGTAGCCTTGGTTATTGTTGGTCCAGAGCAGCCTCTTGTTGATGGGTTAGTGGATTATTTACAAAATAGTAATATTAAAACCTTTGGGCCTTCTAGTGCTGCAGCACAATTAGAGGGATCAAAAACATTTTCAAAAGATTTTTTTGTAAAATATGGAATCCCTACAGCTAATTATGCAGCATTTAACAATTTTGAAAGTGCAAAAGATCACCTAGATAAAATTCCCTACCCCACTGTAGTAAAAGCTGACGGCTTAGCTGCTGGAAAGGGAGTTATTATTTGCCAAACTCAAGACGAAGCGTTACAAGCTTTGATAAGTATTTTTAAAGATAATGCGTTTGGAGTTGCTGGAGCAAGTGTTGTCATTGAAGAATTTCTAATTGGTGAGGAGGCGAGCTTTATTGCTGTCGTTAGTAAAGATAAAATTATCCCGTTGGCAACAAGTCAAGATCATAAAGCAGTAGGTGATGGCGATGTAGGACTAAATACTGGCGGAATGGGTGCATATTCACCGGCACCAATAGTAAATGAAAAACTGCATAAAAAAATTATTGATGAGGTAATGCAACCAACTATGCAGGGCCTTATCAATGAAGGCTCTCCATATCTAGGATTTTTGTATGCAGGACTGATGATCAATGATGGAGAATTAAAAGTGCTTGAATTTAATTGCAGGTTTGGTGATCCTGAAACTCAACCTATTTTATTAAGATTAAAATCAAGCTTAGTTGAATTATGTATAGCTGCAATTGATGATGACTTAGATAATTATAAAATTGAATGGACCGAGCAACATGCCTGTGGTGTGGTAATTGCAAGTGCAGGTTATCCTGAAAATTATACAAAAAATAATGAGGTTTCTATTCAAGCTACAGATATAGATGGAACAAAACTTTTTCATGCAGGCACAAAACTTGATCAAGATAAAATTCTTACTTCTGGCGGCAGAGTGTTTTGTGCAACTGCTCTTGGTGATGATCTTAAAGATGCTCAACAAAAAGCATATAATTTGGTAGAATCAGTACACTTTAAAGGTGCTTTCTTTAGACAAGATATTGGAAATAAAGGAATAAAATGAGTTTTATTGATGGTTTTATAACTGAGTGCGATATTGCACTAAAAACCTTGTCTTTCAAAAAAAGTGGGACGGATAGACCCTATCCAAGCGATACCAAAACTTCAAACTTAACAAAAAAAGAGAAGAACTTGTCAGCAGAACTGATGCGGGTAAATCTAGCTGGTGAGGTGGCAGCTCAAGCCCTTTATAGAGGTCAGGCGATGGTTTGCAAAGATAAAGATGTGAAAGCTCATCTTATTCAGGCTGGAGATGAGGAAACAGATCATTTAATTTGGTGTAAAAAACGTCTACAAGATCTTGATGGTAAACCGTCTATACTAAATCCAATATGGTATGCAGGATCATTTGCAATCGGTGCTTTTTTTGGAAGCATGGGAGAAAAAACTAGCTTAGGATTTGTTGAGGAGACCGAAAAACAAGTTGTAAAACATCTTGAAAGGCATCTTGATAGAGTATCGCCAAATGACTCTGAGACGATTAACATCCTGAAAACAATGAGAGCTGACGAAGATGAACACGCTCAAGAAGCAGCTGAAAATGGCAGTGAGGCTTTGTCTGAGCCAACAAAAAAATTTATGAGTCTAACCGCTAAGCTTATGACATCGTCTAGCGCTTATATTTAAAAATTTCCTTTCATTAAACTCTCGCCGATAAGAAAAACCTTAATACTATTTGATTTCAAATAATCTACATCCTTTTTAGATTTAATACCTGACTCAGCAATAAAAATATTATTTTTTGTAAATAATTTTCTTAAGCGAACAGAATTATCTAGATCAACTTCAAAGGTTTTTAAATTTCTGTTGTTTACACCAATTAAAGCATCTTCGAAGTGCTCTGCTCTCTTTAGTTCATTTTCATCATGAACCTCAATTAGGTAATCAAGTTCTAAAGTTTTTGCAATTGCTACAAATTCTTCTAATTGTTGATCTGGAAGAATTGATGCAATTAATAAAATACAGTCTGATCCAATTAGCTTTGATTCATATATTTGATATTCGTCAATAATGAAATCTTTTCTTAATATGGGGAGGGAAGTTATTTTCTTTACTGCTTTTAAATATTCATTACTGCCAAGGAAAAAATCTTCTTCAGTTAAAATTGAAAGAGCTGATGCTCCAAAAGCCTCATAATCTTTTGCTTTGCTTACTGGATTAAAATCTTTTGAAATTATTCCAGCGCTTGGTGAAGCCTTTTTTATTTCTGCAATGATTGCCTCATTTTTATTAGAAATACTACTTTTAAATCTACTTTTAGGAAGACTGAGCTCTCTCAGAGAAGACCTTATTTCTTCTAGAGGTAATTTTTTCTTTTTAACCTTTAGGTTTTCTCTTGTATTCTCGACTATTTTTTGAAGGATGCTCATCAGCTATTTGATATTCTTACATATGAGGCTAGCTTATTGGCGGCCATGCCATTATTCATAAGCTCGAAAGATAGCTCGATACCATCAGCAATAGAATTTACTACATTTGCTAAATATAAAGCAGCGCCCGCATTAAGAGCAATCATATCTTGAACAGCCGATTGATCTCCTGAGAATGCTTCTCTAATTAATTGCAAACTGTCTTCAGGTGATTGCGCTGATATTTCAGAGAGCTTTCCCAGATTTAAACCAAAATCCTTGGGTGAAATTTGATACTCAGTTATTGAATTATCTTTTAATTCTGCAACATAAGTTGAATCAGTAATTGTAATTTCATCCAATCCATCGAAACCGTGAACGATGAGAACGTGATCCATGGATAGATTTTTTGCAACTGAAGCAAAAGATTTAACTAAATTTTTTTCATAGACACCTAAAATTTGTCTTTTTGCTCCACAAGGATTAGTGTGAGGCCCAAGTAAGTTAAATAAAGTTTTTTTACCTATCTTCTGTCTTGCAGGCATTACATATTTCATAGATTGGTGATGTAATGGGGCAAATAAAAAAACAAATCCAACACGATTAAATATAGTTTCGAGTTTTTCCCTTTCATGCACAATGTCAGCTCCGGCTGCTATCAATAAATCTGCGCTTCCCGATTTACTGGAAACAGCTTTATTGCCATGTTTTGTAACTGAAGCGCCGCCTGCAGCAGCTACAAATGCTGATGCAGTAGAACAATTAAAAGTATGCAGTCCAGAGCCACCAGTACCACAAGTATCTATATGATCTCCATCGCCAATATCAAAAGTTAAAGACTTATCTTTCATCACATTAGCGGCTGCAGTTATCTCCTTTTCGCTGATACCTTTTTCATTTAAAGCTAGTAAAAATCTTTCTATAAATAAATCATCAACCTCGCCTGTCATAATCATTTCAATTGCAGATTGCATTGAATGAAAATCAAGATCTTCTTTGTTTTCTAATTGTTCAATAAATTCTTGAATCATAAATTTAAAAAGTTTGATATTAATTTCACGCCATGTTGAGTATCTATGGATTCAGGATGAAATTGAACGCCATGAATTGGTCTTGAAATGTGCTCTACTCCCATAATGATATTAGGATCATCAATCAGTGAACTGGTGACTCTTAAATCTTTTGGCAGAGTTGCATTATCTATTATTAGACTATGATATCTCACAACAGAATATGGGTCTGGAATACCTTTGTATAACAAGCTTGAATTTGAATGCCTAATTTCCGATTTTTTTCCATGAAAAACATTTGGAGCCTTGACAATCTTTGCTCCAAAGGCCGCACCAATAGACTGATGACCTAAACAAACCCCCAATAATGGTACTTGAGAATCTTGAACAAGCTCTACTGAAATTCCAGCTTCTTTTGGAGTGCATGGACCTGGAGAAATGACGATTTTTTCAGGATTCATGTTCCTGATGTCGGAGAGTGTAACTTCGTCATTTCTTTTTACCAAAACTTCGTAATCAAATTCTCCAATATAATGGACCAAGTTATAGGTAAACGAATCATAGTTATCAATAACTAAGATCATGAAATCATCTCCATAGCATCAAGAAATACTTTAGATTTTTGTTTGCACTCTTCCCACTCATTTTCAGGAATTGAATCCGCTACAATTCCAGCCCCAGCTCCAACATGTATTTTGTTGTCTTTTATAACAGCAGTTCTTATGGCAATTGCTGTATCCATGTTGCCATTCCAACCAACATATCCTATTGCGCCACCATATATTCCTCTAGAGCTTGGCTCTAACTCATTGATCACTTCCATAGCTCTTATCTTAGGCGCACCAGATAATGTACCTGCGGGCAATGCTGCCTTGAGAACATCAAAAGAAGTAAGTCCTGCTAACAGTCTTCCGACCACATTTGAAACTATATGCATCACATGTGAATATTTTTCAATGATCATTTTTTCAGTTACATTAACTGTTCCAATCTCTGAAACCCTTCCAACATCATTTCTACCAAGATCAATCAACATTAAATGTTCAGCTATTTCTTTTGGATCATTTAGTAGATCATCTTCATTTGCTTTATCTTCTTTGGGATTATTTCCACGTTTTCTTGTGCCCGCTATTGGTCTAAGGGTTACTTCCTCATTTTCTAATCTCACTAGTATTTCAGGTGAAGCACCAACTATTTGATACTCTCCAAGATTTAAAAAATACATATATGGCGAAGGATTAAGTTTTCTAATTGCTTTATATAATTCAAAAGGGTCTTTATTAAAACTTGCTGAAAAATCCTGCGCTAATACAACCTGCATTACGTCGCCCTCTTCAATGTAACACTTAACCTTTTTAACAGCCTGAAGATATTCTTCCTTTGAAAAATTTGAGTCAAATTCGGATGTGTTTGTTATATCATTAAATTTTTCAATCTGTTCAAAGGATGAATTTAAAATAGTGCTTTCAATTTCATCTAATCTTGCTTGAGCAAACGAATATGACATGTTCCTCAAATTTGCATTAAAAATTATCTTTATTGAGTTTTTTAAGTTATCAAAAATAATTAATTGCTCTGCTTTAACTAAAAGCACATCTGGCATATGATCTGAGAATTTTGAGTCCTTTGCAGGCAAGCTGGATATTTTTTTTTCAGCATATTGGGCACTTTCATATGCAAAAAAACCTACATAACCTCCATAAAAACGTGGCAAGTTGTCTAAATCTGGTGATTGATCTTTAGAAGTTATTTTTTCAATATCTTCAAGGGGGTGATCAGAAACAAATCTTTCATTTTTACCGCTGATTGATGTTTCAATTACATTTCCATATGCCTTGATAGTATCCAAACATCCAAAACCAATTATTGAATACTGAGCCCACTTATCTCCACCTTCAACAGATTCAAACAAGAAATTATTTTTTTTATCAGTAATCTTTGAGAACAGAGATAAAGGATTGTCTCCAGGTGAGGTAATTTCTCTAGCCATAGGCAGGATAGAAAAATCATTCTTTTTATAATCTTCAAATTCTTTTTTTGTAATCATTCTGCTTTTGCTAGAAATTTATTTTATCTCCAACAATAATATTATTCTTTGCAAACCATCCCTGATTAACCTCAACTGCCATTCGAGATCTTTGATTGGAACAGATAGATTCTTCAGAAAAGGGGACCATATCATAAATTTCTAAAATTCTCCCACTGCTGGAAATGAAGGCAACACTTAGGGGTAGTGGAGTATTTTTCATCCACATACATTGTCTTTTACTTGATGGCCAAATAAAGATCATCCCACTATTTTTTTCTAATACTTTTTGATGCATCAGGCCTTTCCGTCTTGTTTCATCTGTGTTGGATACTATCAAAGTTAGAGAAACATTTTTATTCGCAAAGGTTGCATCAATCTGAGCAAACGAAGAAAGTGAAAATGTTACTAAAAAGAGGCTAGGAAATTTTTTGACGAAAACTTTCAATAGTTTGCTCATAATCTGATGATCCAAAAATTGCAGACCCCGCAACAAAAACATCTGCTCCTGCCTTAGAAACTCTTGAAATAGTTTCATTATTAATGCCGCCATCAACTTCTAAGTAAATTTTATGGTCTTGTTTATCTATTAGATTTCTCGCAGCCTGAATTTTTTCAATTGTATCTTCAATAAACTCTTGTCCACCAAATCCTGGATAAACGCTCATCAACAAAATTAAATCGATTTCATTAATAATCTCATCCAAAACAGACAAAGATGTATCAGGATTTATTGCAATGCCAACCTTGCATGAGCATGCTTTAATTATATCTATTGTTTCCTTTGAACTTTCTACTGCTTCGGGATGAAAGCTGATCAAATCTGCTCCTGCACTTGCAAAACTTTTTGCTAAATCGTTAACAGGCTCAATCATTAAATGCACATCAATAAAATCCTTGATTCCGTCGTCTCTTAATGACTTACAAACCATAGGGCCAACTGTAAGGTTTGGTACATAATGATTGTCCATAACATCAAAATGTATCCAGTCTGCACCTGCAGACATTACTGAATTAATCTCTTCGCCTAACCTAGCAAAATTTGCAGATAAAATTGATGGAGCGATTAAAGATTTAGAGCGCATGATTATTAATTTTGATCTTTTAGAACTGTCCTTGCAAGCTTTAATCTCTCGGGTGTGCCAACATCTAGCCAAAATGAATCATCGAAATGACCGGTGACTTTTGAACTTTTAATTAATGGTGTCAATATAGTTCCCCAAAGATCAAATGGATAATCTCTAGAAACATGATTCTCTAAAACTCTTGGATTAATAACAGACAATCCTGAATAGGTGTAATCATTGGATCCTTCATTTATGAAAACTGATTCCTCATTTAACGAAAAATCCCCTCCTTTATTATGATCAGGATTTTTGGTAGCTATTAAATGGGCTGTCTCTACATTATCTGGAATTTTTGTTAAATCTGGATTAAACAAAATATCAGAAGTACTCAAAATGAATGGAGCGGATCCAAGAGAATCCTTTGCATTCAATAAAGCGCCTCCGGTTCCAAAAGGATAAGGCTCATCTAAAAAAATTATATTTGATGCACTCTCAATAGATTTTAAAGCTAGTTTAATTTTCTCTCCAAGATATGAAACATTGATGATGAATTCTTTTATACCGTAATTTCTTAAATTATTTATTGTGTGCTCAATTAATGACAGTCCATTAACATCAAGCAAAGGTTTAGGTTGGTTCCTTGTTAAGGGTTGCATTCTTGAACCGAGACCAGCAGCTAAAATCATAGCTCTCATATTTTTAATAATTCCTTTTCTAAATTTTCTGATACATTTTCAAGAAGAAAATTAGCAAGTTGCACTAGGTTTAGTTCCTTAGATAATAAAGCAGTATTGGAAACGATTTGAGGTAAATCGTTCATCCTGAACGAGCGTTTAAAGTTGACATAAAGTTCTGTAAGAGTGCCCATGATCCTCAAATTTCTTTGGAGGCCGCCCCATAAAGTAGATCTATAAACGTCTTCTGCTGAAATGTTATAAATGGAAAGCTCTGCAAAGCAATTACAATATTTTTTTAATGTGGCTAGATTTAATGGAATGTAATGATCTATAAGAATCCCAGCTAAATCAATTCCAATTGGGCCGTGACACAAATCCTGAAAATCCAAGAGCGCAAGCTCAGAATTATCTAAAACTTGAATATTTCTTCTTTCAAAATCAAAGTGACAATTTGTCCATTGCTGATCCATAATTTCAGTTCGCAGATCAGGAAAAATATCTTCATATGCTTCAAACATCTTTATTTTTAAAAATTCTTTACAAAAAATTTTAGAAAATTTTTTTGTATGAGATTCTAACCCCATCCAAAAAGTTGAATGCAAGTCAACATGAGTCGATTGATGCATTTTGTTGAGTAACTCTAAAGCAGAAGTTACAAGTTTTTCGTTTTGATAAAAATCCTTTTCATCGATTAATGAATGGTCTCCTAAGTCTTCTAATATAGTAAAAAAGTTTGCTGTATCGTATTCAAAAATTTTTGGAACTCTTACATTTGAAGCAGCGAGTTCATTTGCCCTATTAATAAAAACATTCTGGCCATTGATTGGTCTGTCATCAAATGAAATGACATAGGAATTTTTTTTAGAGGTTACTCTAAAGTATTGTCTTCCGCTTGCCTCAATTTTTAAAGGCTCTATAGAAGCTAATTCTTTATTGAATTCTTGAGCATATTTAAGAATCTTATTTTTTAATGCTTCAGCTATTTTCAATCTCCGATGGCAAAGGGGTGTCTTCGGGCAAAAAGAAATCAAGAGCTAATTTAGCAAATGGTAAATCAGCATACTTTTTGAAATCTCTAACGCCCGCTTCATACAAAACTAAATCATCAATGCAAAAATTGCCTGTAAAAGTTGCCGGATCTTTATTGAAAATTTCATATGCTGCGTCACCCATAATTTCTGGGGTTCTAGAAATATTCATTAACTCTTCTCCGCCAAGTACATTTTTAACCGCTGCAGTTGCAATAGCAGTTCTCGGCCATAATCCATTTACAGCTATGCCATCAGACTTAAGCTCTTCTGCCATCCCCAATACACACATACTCATAGTGTATTTTGCCATGGTATATGCAAGATGAGGACCGAACCATTTCGGCTTCATATCAAGAGGCGGAGCTAAGTTCAATATATGAGCACAATTAGATTGCTTAAGGTGAGGAATGCAATATTTACTAACTAAATATGTGCCCCTTCCATTGATTTGATGCATCAAATCGTACCTTTTCATGTCCGTATCAGGTGTAGTCGTCAATGAAATAGCTGAGGCATTATTAACACAAATATCAATACCTCCAAAATGACTAATTGTTTCTTCCACAGCATCAATGACATTTTTTTCATCTCGAACATCTAAAACTACGGGTAATGCTTCTCCGCCAGCATCGACAATTTCATCAGCAGCTGTATAAATAGTGCCTGGAAGTTTAGGGTGAGGCTCAGCAGTTTTAGCAGCTAAAACTACTTTAGCTCCGTCTTTTGCAGCTCTTTTACCTATTTCAAGACCAATTCCCCTGCTGCCTCCAGTAATAAATAAAACTCTTCCTCTTAAACTCATTTTCTCTCCCTCTTTTGTAATAATTATTGCTTGATGTTGCATTTTTTAACTGGTTGATGCAAGTTAAAGAGTTATTATAAGCTTTAGAAGTGAGGACGACTATGAATGTAGATTTTATTTTTGACTTTGCTAGTCCAAATGCATATTTATGTCATAAGGCAATTCAAAATATTGAAAAAAACCATGACATTAATTTTAATTACATACCATGCCTTCTTGGCGGCATCATGAAGTTGTCGAATAACCAGCCTCCTATGATTACCTTGGCTGAAATTCCTAATAAGATGAAATATGAATTTGAAACCGCTTTTAATCGATTCATGAAAGAACATAACATTACAAAATTTAAAATGAATGAGCATTTTCCTGTTAATACTATTTCTCTCATAAGAGGAGCAATAGTGGCTCAGAAACATGAATTTTTTGAGAGCTATCTTGAAATAGTTTTAAGCGGGCTATGGGAACAATCATTGAAGTTAGATTCTCCGGAAGCCCTGCATGAACTCTTAAAAAAGCATGACTGTCATGCTGATCTTGTCATAGAAGAAATTGCAAAAGATGAAACTAAGCAAGAATTAATCAAAAATACCAGTGAAGCTGCAGAAAAAGGCGCCTTTGGGATTCCAACATTTTTTATTGGAGAAGAAATGTTTTATGGCAAAGATACTTTGAGAGAGCTAAAAGAAATGGCATCTTCATCCTAAAATTTTTGAAATTTCATAAACGACAATTCAAGCCTGCAAGGCAAACATACAAATATCTTCTTTTACTTCTTTATACTGTGTCCGGAAATATTTTTGCTTTTGATGAAGCCAACTTTTTGAATTATAAGGATGATATTCAAAATTGTAGTTACCCTCAATACCCATTATTAATTTATAAGGATGAATCTGATGTGCTAAATGCCGGCACGATGGATATTAAATCAAGCGGAGAGATGTATTTAGATGGGAATGTTTTTATTGGTCTGGATGATGGCAAAATAAACGCAGAAAGTGCGACTTTTTTACAAAAACAAAATTCAATTAAAGATATAAAAAATGGGAGTATCTATCACTCAAATAATTATTTTAATTTTTTAACTGGTGCTTTAGATAAACAATCTGGTCGTCTTCAGCTTGATAATGGAACAACATTCCTGAGCGCAAGAAACTTGTTGATTAATTATGAGTCGTTAGATGGAAATTTAGGAGAATATTTAAACTTTAAGAATGCCACTCTAACCTCTTGTAATAATAATTCTCATGGCTGGGAAATTGAAGCTGCAATTATAAATATTGATGAAAATACAAGTCGCGGACTCATTAAAGATATGAAGCTAAGAATTCTTAATAAAGAAATTCTTTCTCTTCCATACCTACCCTTCCCTGCAACAACTAAAAGATTAAGCGGTTTTTTGGAACCGGAGCTGAACCTCACATCAGATGGCTTAGATCTTTTTTTACCTTACTTTTGGGTATTATCTAATCAATCAGACATAACCATTGCACCAAGAATTATTAATGACAGAGGTGCTGGTATTGAAGCAAATTATCGCTATCTTACAAATACTAAATCTGAAAATTTTATGGATCTAATATTTTTTCCGAAAGATAAAGAATATAGAAAAGATTTTGCTAATAACAAAGATCAAAGATGGGCATTTCGATTCAAAGAAAATAGACAATTCTTAAACTTTAAAACATACATTGATTGGTCAAAATCATCAGATTCTGTGGTATTGCTTGATTTACCATCTAGCATCACAAATATTGCTAATCAAAGAGATCATTATCTAAATCAAACATTTTTTGCGAATTTTCTGTTAAAGAATCTTTCCTTAAGCCTAAGTCGAGAAGGATATCAAAGCTTAAATCCATTTATTAATAATGGATATATTAAAAGCCCCGGCATTCATATTGAATATTTAAAGAACAGTTCAAAAATTTCCTATTTTGCTAAGTTAGATTATGCAAATTTTGATATCGATAAAAGCACAGGCCTATTTTTTGGCAATAATTCTATTTCCGACACTGGAAAAAGATCTTTAGCAGAAATTGGCGCCGAAATTCTTTATGATTTTAAATATCTAGATGTTGCAATCAGTGGCTCAACATTGCGTAAAAAATATAATTTGGATAAAAAAAACTCACGCTCTATTTCATCTTCAATACCCTCAGTAAAAATAAATATTTCATCGTTGTTGAAAAAATCATCGGTCTCAGGAATCTCACTAATAATGCCTGAATTTATTTATCAAAAAACCGATTACAAAAATCAAAGCTTAAATCCTATTTTTGATCTTCATCAACGTAATTCTGGCAATCTAAATGCGCTAACTAATGATTACTTTTTTGGAAAAGATAGAGTTCCTGATTCAGAATTTCTTGCTGCCAAGTTCAGCTGGCAAAAAAGAATACTTAATAATCAAAAATTTGCTTTTCAATTAATTAAAAAGAATGAGCTAGAAACAAGCAGAGTGATTAATGCTATGTTGAGCAGCCCATTAGGAAAAGATAATCAAATTGGTACTAAGTTATCTTTTGAGAACAATGGTCTAAAAACATATATTGCTGGGAATTACTCTCAAAAAAGAAATTCACTCAATTATGGAGAAACGGGATTAGAAATTAATCGCTCAGATATGAGCATAAAGATATCAAGAAATTTCCAGAGAAATATTCCCTTGTTAGATTTAAAAAATGAATTAGATTATGCGGAATTTTCTTTGGAGCAAATTATGCCTGGGGGCTACAAAATTATTGGTGGCATAAGTAAAGATTTGGTAACGAATAAAAATTTAGAAACTTATTTTGGCTTTGGTTTTGAAAACTGTTGTCTTGCTTTTAAAATATATGCCTCTGATAAAAGGCTCTCTAAATATAATTTTATGAATATTCAGCTTCAAGAACTTGATCAGATGTATTGGGAAAAAATGATTTCAATTGAAAACAAAAGTAGAATTAACTTTGAGTTTGAACTTAAGGGTCTGACTGGGGCAAACAAAAGAATTAATAGGTTCTTCTCTAATGCTTTTTTAGATCTTTAGTGAACTAAATCTAATAGAATAAAAAAATGAAATTAAAAATATTTATCTTGCTGCCATTTTTTATGATGGCCCCTTTAACAATTGCAAAAATTGAAATCCTTGATAGGGTGGCAATAATTGTTGAAGAAGGCGTTGTGCTTGAATCTCAGGTTGACAGCATGATGCAAAATATTAAAAAAAGATATTCAGAACAAGGAGCTGTTTTACCGCCGGATGAGGTGCTCTTGGAACAAGTCCATGAACGTTTAATTATTCAAGAATTACAGCTCCAAATGGCTGACAGAGCTGGCATAAGAGTAAGTGACACCGAACTCAATGCATCATTTCAAAATATTGCGCAGAATAATCAATTAAGCTTAGAAGAATTCATTGAGACTATAGAGTCTGAAGGCGAGTCTTATCAAGATTTAAGAGAACAAGTAAGAGAGGAAATGATCATTCAAAGAGTACAAAGAGGAAGGGTCGGAAGAGAAGTTGATATCACTGAACAAGAGCTTAATGGCTTTCTGGCAACTGAAGGAGTTATTAATCAATTATCACCGGAGTTATTTGTAAGGCAGATACTTGTGTCTAATGAAAATGAAGCTTTGGAATTAATCCAAAAAATCAAAAATGGTTCAGACTTTGCTGAACTTGCGAAATCAAAATCTATAAGCAATAACGCTTCTCAAGGTGGAGAAATGGGTTGGAGAAATTTAGGTGATATGCCTTCATTATTTGCTAGTGCACTCAAAAATAAAAAGAAGGGTTTTGTTTCAGAGCCTTTGAAAGCTGGTTCTGGTTTTTATATTTTAAAACTTGAGGATAAAAGAGGTGATTTGGTTAGATTCGAAGAGCAATGGAATGTAAGACACATTCTTATGATGGAAACCAAGCTTAGAGATGCCATGTTTACTAAAAGAGAATTAGAAGACGTTAGAAATAGAGTGCTCGCAGGAGAAGATTTTAGTTTGCTTGCTAAAGAGTTCTCAGAAGATCCTGGTTCGGCATCACGAGGTGGTGATCTTGATTGGTTAAGTCTTGGAACGACAGCCCCTGCGTTTGAAAAAATGATGCTAGCATCTCCTATTGATGAAATTTCTCCTATTTTTGAATCAGAATTCGGTTTTCATTTTCTTCAAGTTCTCGATAAACGGACAGAGGATCTGACCGAGGAAGTTATAAAAGACAGAGCCTATGGAATTTTATTTTCAAGAAAGTTTGATGAAGAGCTTGAAAATACACTCAGAACCATTCGCTCTGAAGCATTCGTAGAATTCAAAGAATTAGATTGAAACAATTACTTTACTCTCCCGGTGAACCTGCAGGAATTGGTGTGGACTCGATCCTGCACATATCAAAACTCAAATTCTGGGAGGAAATGAATGCAAGTTTAATATGTATTGCTGATGTGGACTTGCTTAGATCAAGAGCAAAAGCACTAAATTTAAATCTTAAATTTGAAGAACTCAAGTCATTAAGCAAAGCTGAGCAGAATAAAAAAGGCATTATTCAATTTTTTCAGGCTGCTAAATGTAAAGATTACACTCCTGGTCAATTAAATTCTAAAAATGCAAAATATATTATTAAAAATTTAAATTTTGGAATTGAACAAGCCTTAAAAAATAAAAAAATAGGCTTGGTTACTGGTCCCATACAAAAAAGCAATATCATTGATGGTGGATTTAAATCTTTTCAAGGTCATACCGAATGGATTAAAAGAAATACTAAATCAAAAGAAGTGGTAATGCTGCTTGCTGCAAAAAACATAAAGGTAGCCCTTGCAACAACTCATATTCCTCTTGCAGAAGTATCGAAAAATATTCAAAAGTTGAAACTTGTGGAAATAATTAAAATATTAAATTCTGGCCTTAAAAGTAATTTCAAAATCAAAAATCCTTTTATAAAAGTTCTTGGTTTAAATCCTCATGCTGGAGAAAATGGCAAAATTGGTAAAGAAGAATTATTAAAAATTAATCCTGCGGTAAAAATATGTAGGAAAATAGGGATTAATGTTTCGTATGCTAGGTCTGCAGATACAGCCTTTAACAGTGATCAATTAAGAGAAACTGATGCGTATCTTGCTATGTATCATGATCAAGCGTTGCCAGCGTTAAAAGCTTTAAGCTTTGGAAAAGCTGTCAATATTACACTTGGCACGCCTATAGTAAGAACTTCTGTTGATCATGGAACAGCGTTGGAGATTGCTGGCAAAATTAAACCAAACCTAGGGTCAATTAGAGAAGCTATAAAGCTTGCAGAGATGCAGCTTCAATGAGCGATAGATCTCATAGACGAAAATTAGGTCAAAACTACCTAATCGATCCTGTAATTTTATTTGAGATTGAGCAAGCTATAAATCCCCAAAAAAATAATTTATTTTTTGAAATTGGCCCAGGCACAGGTGCTCTCACTGAGAAATTGATTAGTCAAAATATAAAAATTATTGCAATGGATATTGATCAAAAAAATATAAATTTGCTTATGCAAAAATTTGATACTTCTAAACATCAATTTATCCATGGGGATATATTAAAAGAATCTTTAAATTTTTTAGGAACAAAAAAGCACAGAATCGTCGGAAATCTTCCATACAATATTTCTACTCAGATAATTTTAAAGTTAGTAAATTATTTTAATGCAATCGAGGATATGCATTTTTTGGTACAAAAAGAAGTTGCTCACAGGATTTGCTCCTCAAATCATTCAGGAGACTGGGGCAGGCTTGGAGTCAAAATTTCTGCTTTTTTTCATACTGAAGTACTCTTTGATGTTCCACCAGAATCTTTTGATATAAAACCAAAAGTTCAGTCTTCTTTTATACGGTTAATGCCTCGATCAATACCACTGATTTCAATGAATGAAAATATAAGGTTTTCTAAATTAATAGATCACTCTTTTGCAAATAAAAGAAAAGGTATAAAGAACAATCTAAAAAAATTTAATATTGACTTTAAACAACTTGATATAAATCCACTTGCAAGAGCAGAGGAGCTATCGATCGAGGAATTCGTTTCAATTTTTAGAGAAATAAGTATTTAAATGAGTACTTACGTTATTGGTGATATACATGGTTGTTTTGATCAATTTATAGATCTGCTTAACAAGATTAATTACAAAAAAGATGAAGATCAAATCATTCTAGTGGGTGACTTAGTAAATAGAGGCCCTGACTCTTTATCGGTTTTAAATTATTGCATGGCTGATTCCAACATTACTACGGTCTTAGGAAATCATGATCTATATTTACTATATCTTTTGAGCATTGATAGGGCTAAAGGAGGCTTGAAAGAGGTTGTCGAAGCTGATAATAAAAAACAAATTTTTAAATGGCTCCTTAAAATGCCTTTTATAATAGAAATCGTTAACGAATTAAATGGAAATTCCTTCCTTATCTCGCATGCCGGTATTCCTGAAATATGGTCACCTGAGAAAACTAAAGAACTTGCCTCAGAAGTTACTTCAATGCTACAAAATAATCCCTTAAAGGTCCTTCAATCAATGTGGGGTGATAATCCCAATAAATGGGACGATGAATTAATTGATGATGAGAGGTATAGAATCATTATTAATTATTTAACAAGAATGAGATTTGTAGATAATAATTGCATGTTAGATTTAAAAAATAATACTGCAACAGCTTCTACTGGCTTCAAACCATGGTTCAAATATTGCTCTAAAACTCATGAAAAAAAGAAACAATATTTTGTATTTGGTCATTGGGCAGCTTTAAATGGGCAAACAGATGATCCTCATTTCATTGGACTTGATACCGGTTGTGTGTGGAAGAGAAAACTTACTGCTCTAAGGTTAAACGACTTAGAAAGAATTTCGGTGAACTTTTAATATGGAAATATTTCAAGTAGGAGGGTCAGTAAGAGATGAGTTAATGGGAGTTCAACCGAAAGATCGAGATTGGGTTGTGATTAATTCTAGTCCGGAAGAAATGGAAAAAGAGGGATTCAAACCAATTGGGAAAGATTTTCCGGTATTTTTACATCCTGACACAAACGAAGAATATGCCCTTGCAAGGACTGAAAAAAAATCCGGTGTTGGGTATAAGGGATTTCAATTTTATTTTGACTCAGATGTGACTCTTGAGGAAGATCTTAAAAGGAGGGATTTTACAATTAATTCAATTGCCAAAGATAAAAATGGAAATATTATTGACCCATTCAATGGAAAATTAGATATAGAAAAAAAGATCTTTAGGCATACATCCTCGGCTTTTATAGAAGACCCTCTGAGGGCACTTAGATTTGCTAGATTTCAATCATACAATCATCTCTTTGACTTTGAGATTTGTAGCGAAACTGTTGATTGTTTTGAAAAAATTATAAATGCTAGGGAACTAAAGGAGCTCTCTCCTGAGAGGGTTTGGATGGAGACTAAAAAAGCGCTTGAGAACAAACACCCAGAGAAGTTCTTTGAAGTGCTAATTAAATATCAATTAACTGATCCATGGTTTAAAAAATTAAATACGGTTTCATGTGATGGTAGTTCGCCCGAATTAAGATGGGCAGATATTCAAAGAGTTAATAATTTTCAACTATCTGATTTGCTTCCAATTCCTAATTCATTTAAAAAAACTCAAGATCTATTAAGGCAAGTATTAGATTTTTTTCAATGTAATAATATGCAGGATAAGCTAAAGCTCATAGAAAAAATGAGTATTAATAGAAACTTTGAAACTTTAGAAGAAATTAAAAAATATAACTGTTTGCAAGATCATAAAAGTTATTTAGAAAAAATATTTAAGTCTGTATTGGAAATTGACTTTTCTTGTCTTGCTGATATTCCTGTCTCTGAAGTTTCCCATAAAAAACAATTCCTTTATCATGAAACTTTGAAAGGAATCTTATGAATAAGACTATTCTAATTACTGGTGCTGCAAAAAGGGTTGGGAGAGAAATGGCTCTATCATTCTTTAAAAAAGGCTGGAATATTATCATTCATTACAATAGCTCAACCGAAGAGGCTCAGTCTTTGGCTGATAAGATGAATGCGCAAAGAAAAAACAGTGCTTTTATAATTCAAGCAAATCTTGATAACGCAGAGGATGTTATAAGGCTTGCAGAAACCTCACTTTCATTAAGCGGAAATATTGATGGATTGATAAATAATGCGTCAACATTTTATCCAACACCAATGGGATCTTTTTCTGAAGAACACTGGGACGCTTTGATGGGAAGTAATTTGAAGGCTCCTCTTTTCTTGATCCAATTCTTATGTGACACACTAAGAAAGAATAAAGGATTTATTATTAATATTACTGATATTAACGTAAACAGAGCTTTAATAAATCACTCCATATATCTTGCAGCAAAGTCAGGCCTTCAAACAATCACCCAATCATTAGCTAAAGAGTTAGCTCCTGATATCAGAGTCAATGCAATCGCTCCTGGAGCTATTCTTGAGCCACCTAATGTTTCTTGGACAAAAGAACAAAAAGATAACATTATTAAATTAATACCAATGTCTAGGATGGGGAATGAAAAAGATATAGCAGATGCTGCAATATATTTATCTGAAGCTGAATATGTAACTGGACAAATATTAAATGTAGATGGAGGCAAATCTCTTTAATGAGTGATATTAATTCAAATAATGCTGACAATACGCTAATTTTTTCAGGCACTAAAGAGGTAGCTGAAAATCTTCAGTTTGATGAGAAAAGACTTCAAGAGTGGTTTGGAGACAATGTTCCATCTGCCGGCAAGATAGAGAAAATTTTACAGTTTAAAGGCGGACAATCAAATCCTACCTATAAGATCACCTCAAAGGGTCAGGAATTTGTTTTGCGTAGAAAACCTCCAGGAATTTTGCTCCCATCTGCTCATGCGGTTGATAGAGAATATAAAGTTATAACAGCTCTTCAAAATACTGAGGTGCCTGTTCCCAAAACCTATGGTCTTTGTGAGGACGCAGATGTTATTGGAACTTCTTTTTTTGTAATGGATTTTCTAGATGGCACTATTTATTGGGATCTATTATTAGCAGATAAATCTCCACAAGAAAGGATGGAGATTTATGCAAGCAAGAATAAGGTGATTGCTGAATTACATAAAGTTAATTATGAAAATGTTGGGCTGTCGAATTACGGTAAACCTGGAAATTACATTGCGAGACAGGTTTCAAGATGGACAAAGCAATATCTGGCCTCAGAAACAGAGAGCATTCCGGCTATGAATAATTTAATCGATTGGCTGCCACCAAACATTCCTGATGAAGATGAAACATCAATTGTTCATGGAGACTACAGGCTTGATAACATGGTCTTTAGTGCTGGTAATAATGTTATGGGTGTACTTGATTGGGAGCTTTCTACGCTTGGACATCCTATTGCTGATTTTAATTATCATTGCATTAGCTGGAGAAACATACCCCAATTAGCTGATCAAAAATTTTGCAGAGAAAATGGAATACCCACTGAAGAGGAATATAGAAATATGTATTCTAAGCATACTGGTAAAAAGCTAGATGAGCACTGGGAGTTCTATACGATATTTAATATTTTTAAGCTTGCAGGAATCCTTCAAGGCATAATGGGTAGAGTGAGAGATGGAACCGCGGCAAGTAAACATGCAGAAGAAAGAGGTAATCAGGTAGCTCCATTAGCACAAGCTGCATGGGATTTAGTGAAAAAAAACTACAAATAAATCTATAGCAGTTCCTTCAATGGCTCAGAAACAAAAGTATATTTAGCTATTTCATCACTTTCAAAGAGTATCTCCTCTTCATCGTTTAATTGAAGAACTATATCAATGTCGAGAGTTCTAGCAGAAAATTTGGGAGCTCCTCTATCACGACCAGCTGTATCTTCAATTGACTTCAGCATTTTATTAAGAGATTCAAAAGATAAAGGAGAAATCCCGGAAATAACGAGATTTAAGAAGTCTTCGCCCTCAAAGCCTTCTGCTTTTGTCTGATGTATTGAAGAGCAATTTATTTCATCTAAGATTTTTTCAAGAGCGCCAATAGCTATGTCTAAATTTTTCTCAGGCTCAATATTGCTTCCAAGGGAAAGAAAGTACTTCATTACCTATAAATGATGACCCCAACATCTTCAGCATGTCGTAAAGCGCCCGGTTTTGAGACTCTCAACTTGATAGATGAACTTTTATATTGATCCTTTACAAGTTTTGCGATTCCCTCTGCTAGAGATTCTTGAAGCTGAAATGAGGATTCTTCAACAAACTTGATAATATTTTTTGTAATCTTTTTATAGTCAATAGTGTCTTCTATAGAGTCAGTTTTTGCAGCTTTTTTGCAATCAAAGGAAATTTCTAAATCAATGCTAACTTCTTGTCTCACCTCCCTTTCCCATCCAAAGATTCCAATAATAGTTTGAACTCTTAAATCTTTAATATAGATAATGTCTTTCATTTTAGTTTGTTTCTAATGGCCAGCGCGGTCTGGCATGAGAGTTTAATTTACGAGTTGCCTCATTGGCTTTAAGACTACCCAGATATGCAATCATGGCAGCATTATCTGTACAATGAGCTATTGGTGGATATAAAACCTTAATTTTTAATGATTCTTGCAAGTAGGTCATCTTTTCTCTCAGTAATTTGTTAGCTGCAACACCTCCTGCCAAAATAATTCCTTCTCTTCCAGTATCCTCTAGAGCTTTCGATATTTTTTTTGTTAATACTTCGGTAGCTGCATGCTGGAATGATGCGCAAATATCTGCTTTTATTTTTTCAGTGATTTTATCTAAACCTTGAACAGCGTATAAGACTGCTGTTTTCAAACCACTAAAACTAAAATCATAATCTTTACTATTAAGCATTGGCTGAGGAAAAGAAAATTTTTTTGGATCACCTTTCTGCGCCATCTTTTCAATTTCAGGACCACCGGGATAACCCAAGCCAAGAAGCTTGGCAACTTTGTCAAATGCTTCGCCAACCGCATCATCTCTGGATTGTCCAATAATTTTATAGTCATTTAAATTTCTCACATCAACAATCAATGAATGACCCCCAGAAACTAAAAGTGTTAAAAAAGGAAAATCTAATTTATCACCACTCAGAAATGGAGCTACTAAATGACCTTCAAGGTGATTAACAGGTATTAATGGTTTATTTAATGAAAGAGCGAGACCTTGAGCGAAATTTTCTCCAATAAGCAAGGTGCCAAGCAAACCTGGTCCTGCTGTATATGCAATTTGATCAATAGAATTAAGTGAAATATCTCCTAGTGCTTGTCTGAAAATGTATATTATTTTTTGACAATGATCCCTAGAAGCTAACTCAGGTATGACTCCACCATATTCAGCATGGATATCTATTTGAGAAAAAACTGCCTCGCCAACTAAGCCTTTATCTGAGTCAAATAAGGCGATCGCGGTCTCATCGCATGAAGTTTCAATACCTAACGTAATCATAAAAAGTTTTTTGCATTCCCTCTGTAAAAAGAATAAACTACAACGCAATTATGCCTTCTATAATAATAAAAGATACAGAATACTTCGACGTTGGTCTTAGAAAATTCAAACGTGCTTGTGAAAAAGCAGCAATAGTTCCCGAAATTCGTGCAAGAGAATTTTATGAAAAGCCTACAGCTGTTAGAAAGAGAAAAATGGCAGCTGCTATAAAGCGTGCTCATAAAACCAATAGAAAATTTAGTTTCTCTAGACAACGATCGTATCGCTAATTTGTCCCTTCTAGACACAATTAATCAAGATTTAAAAGCTGCAATGCTTAGTAAGGACGTTGTTACCCGTGATACTTTGAGAATGTTGATATCAGACATTAAGAAATTTGAAATCGATGAAAAAGTTGAAGCTGATGATGCAAAAATATCTAATTTAATAAATAAAAACGTTAAACAACGCAGGGACTCAATAGAACAGTTTAAAAGCGGCGGAAGAGAAGACTTAGTTGCTACAGAGGAAGAGCAACTGAATGTAATATTAAAATACTTACCAGAGCAATTATCAGAAGAAGAAATAAGTAAACTAGTTCAAGATGGAATTGCAGCTGTGTCAGCTGAAAGCATGAAAGATATAGGTAAGCTTATGGGTCACCTTAAACCTATTTTTGAAGGCAAGGCTGATATGTCGATTGTAAGCAAGCTGGTTAAGGAACTTCTTAGTTAAGATCAAACTAATGTTTGTAGGAGGAAGGCTTCTCTTCACCA
Organism: uncultured SAR86 cluster bacterium; assembly: GCA_902627055.1. GTDB lineage: Bacteria > Pseudomonadota > Gammaproteobacteria > Magnimaribacterales > D2472 > D2472. Next base: position 23,126 of record CACOHS010000013.1, read on the forward strand.
TTGGTATACCTTTCAGTTAACTTAGATGATCGTGAAGTTAGATCATGTAATTTCCCCTCAATCATTACGATTTTAGGAAAAGATGAGGGCTCTAATGGATCTCCATCCCAAACAATAATATCTGCAAATTTTCCAGATTGAATTGATCCTCTGTCATTAAGTTGGAAGGTTTTTGCTACTGTGTCTGTCATGCCTTTTATCGCGGTTTCATAAGACATTCCATGAGCAACTGCATTTCCTGATCCTTGTCTCATAAGGTGATAGTTATGACTTCTTTGAGTACTAAACATAATTGGAATGCCCGCCTCATCTAGAATCTTTCCAAGATTCAAATTTGATCCAAGCTCATCAAATGAGTTAGGAATATTATCCATAGGATCTATTATCACCGGGGTATTACTGTCTTTGAGTTCATCTAAGACCATCGGAGCTTCCTCTACACTTGCTAGGACAAGATTCAATGAATACTTTTGCTTTATGGATAATGCTTGCAAGATGTCCACTGCTCTATTTGTTTCTAAAACAAATGGCATACCGCCATTGACAACTTTGCCTAGAGCAATAATATCTGCTGATTGAAGTTCTAATTTTTCAGCCAAATTCATATCTAAAATTTCATCAACGGTTAAATTTTGTAATGATCTTCCTATTTCTAGCAATGATTCGAGAATTGCTAGAGTTTCTGCACGTGACTCATTAGAGCTGCCCAATCTTCCAAACATGGCTATATCTTTTGAGCCTTTGACTTGAAGACTGCCATCAAGAACAAAATAAGATCCGAGACCAAAAATTGGAAAAGATGACGCACTTGGAGTGCTAATCGCACTAGTAACTCCATTGCTTCTATTCCAAGGAATACCTGTAGAATTTGGATTAAACGCATTAAAAATGCTAAATCCTGCGCTTAAAATATTTGATTCATCATCACGAGTTACGTCTAAGGAGTTAATTTCAACTATCCCTAAATTGCTCATCGGGGAAATCAACCCTGGAGTAATAGGCAATCCATTCACCTCAATAACTCTTGTGTTGCCATCAATAATTAAGTTTTTGCCAACGCTAACAATTCTATTATCGGAAATTAAAATATCCTTGGATATTGCAGGTTCTCCATTACCTACATGAACCAAGCCACCTTTAAGCAAAACGGTTTCTGATGAAATATGAGCTGTAAAAAGAAGTAACAATATATTTTTTGATAGTCCTTTCATGTTACTGAATCCTATTATTCTGTGGTTGAATGATTCCTAAATCAAAATCAGTGATTGGTTGAATTTTAGGATCGTTAATATCAAATGCCATAGCGCCATCAATTAAAACTTTTTCAGCTTTTGAATAAACGCTTAAAGGATTACCAGACCAGAGAACTATGTCAGCATCTTTACCAATTTCTATGCTTCCTGTTTGATCAAGTATGCCAGCGGCTTTAGCAGGATTGCTTGTTATCCATCTCATTGCGTGAGCTTTGGATATATTGAAGCCAGCCCTATTGCCTGCAGCCATAGCCTTGGCTGCTTCTTCATTAAGATGCTGAATTCCAACTGGGTCGTCAGAGTGCACAATGGCGCAACCCGTTCCATTACGAGCTTGGTCAACAATCGCAACATTTGCCTGCACCATATCGTATGCCTCATGCTTGAAGCCCCACCAATCTGCCCATAATGCTGCACAAATTCCTTCATCTGCTAAAAGGTCTGCTATTTTATAAGCTTCAACAGCATGATGAAAGGCGGTAATTTTATAATTAAATTCTTTTGATAGTTCAATCATCATAGCCATCTCATCAGCTCTGTAACAATGATTTTGAACTAAAATTTCACCGTTTAAGACGCCCATCAAAGTGTCTAAAGCTAAATCTCTTTTTGGCCGACGATCTTCATTAGTTTCATTCATTCCGTAAGCGTATTCAACTGCGTCTATCCATGCGCTTCTATAACCTGCCATATTTCCCATTCTTGTTGAAGGAGATTGCCTACGATTACCATAAACCCTTTTTGGATTTTCGCCACAAGCCATCTTTAATGAATGGGGTGCACCAGGAAATTTCATAGCCTGAATAGTATTTCGGGATATATTTTTAAAAGTTGCGCCTCTTCCACCAAATAAATTCGCGGATCCAGGTAAAACGTGAAAAGTAGTCACTCCCCCTTTGAGTGCCAAAGCAAATTGAGGATCTTGAGTCCATAGTGAATGCTCAGCCCAAACCTCGGCAGTCACTGGAGAAGTTGCTTCATTCCCATCAGAACTTGTAGAGACTCCAGGGGCAGAATAAACTCCCATGTGCGAATGAATATCAATAATGCCGGGAGTAATCCATTTATCAGTTGCGTCTATAATGAATACTCCTGGAGCTGAAATAGATTTACTAATTTCCTTAATCACTCCATCTGAGAGAAGCAAATCATAGTTTAAGAATTCACCACCAAGACCATCGTAAATATTGGCTGACCTAAAAAGGATTGGTTGTGAATACATAGGGACATATGTTGACTCGAACGCATTAT
>CACOHS010000014.1 GCA_902627055.1 uncultured SAR86 cluster bacterium
TCTTGCAAGAATAAGTCCTCCACATAAACCTATAAAATAACTTGAAAGCTCTAAACTCAAGCCAATTATCAAAAAAGTAACTAGTATTTTATCTGCAATTGGATCTAATACAGCGCCAAGCCTGGACTCAAGATCATACTTTCTTGCAAGAAAACCATCCCAGTAATCAGAAATACTTGCAAAAACAAACAATATCAAAGCCCAGCCATAAAGATCAAAGAAGGTGATGAAGAAAAAAATTATTGGAGAAATAAGAATTCTAGAATAAGTTAAAAATTGAATAAAAAAATTCATAGGTTGTAAAATGAGTTAATCTCTTTTGCTATATTAATACTAATTCCTTTCACCTTACATAGTTCAGACTCTGAAGCCTGCTTTATTGATTGAATTGATTTGAAATACTTTAATAAATCCTTTTTTTTCTTGGGTCCTAAACCTCTAATGTTATCGAGAGACGATCTATTTATCGATCTAGTTTTTTTCTTTCTATTACTCGTAATAGCAAATCTATGTGACTCATCTCGAATTTGTTGAAGTAAATTAAATCCTGGACTATCTTTTGGCATTTCAATTATCCCATCTTTAGACAGAATTGTTTCTGTAGATCTGATCCTTTTGGACCCCTTAACGATACTGAGAATCATAGGTGATTCTTTAGTCAATGCAGAAAAAGTGCTTAATGCTGCATCTAATTGAAGCTTTCCACCATCAATTAAAATAATATCTGGCAATGGATTCAAGCTCGCCTTATTTATTCTCCTTTCAAGAACATGCCTCATTGAACCAGTATCATTTCCAGATAATTCTTTTGGTATGTTAAAAAGCCTATACTGATCTTTTTCAGGTCCATGAGATGAAAATCTTACAGCTGAAGCCACTGCATTTTGACCGCTATGATGACTTACATCATAACCTTCGATTGTTATATTTTTATCTGTTAAACCTAAGTTTAAAAATAGATCCTTTAGAGCAAATGAATATCTATCAGATTGGTTTATACGATTTTCAATAACCTGATTGGCATTTAATCTACCTAATTTAGCAACTTTCCTCATATTTGCATTTATATTGGATGAAATTGATATTTTTTTTCCAAATTTAAGCTTAACAGCTTGCTGAATAAGGGATAAGTTGCTTGGTTTGGTATTTAAAACAATTCTTTTAGGTAGTGAAAAACTATTTTGGTAATAAGAAAAAATTAAGCTTTGAAACAAACTATCAATATCATGCAATTGATTTCCTTTTATATAATGAGTTTTGGTGCCTCTTATCTTGCCATCTCTTACTGATAGTATGGAGACACCGGTTCTATCTAATTTAGAAACGCATGAAAAAAAATCAACACTTATTAGAGAACTGTTGAAAGATTGCTCTTGGTGCAAAAGATCTAAACTTCTAATTCTTCTTTTAATCTCATTAGCTCTTTCAAACTCTTGTAGCTCTGCAAGCTTATACATTTGAGAAGTCATTAACGATTTGGTCTCTTTTCCAGAGGACGTAAGATACTGTTGGGAAGATTCAATATCTGACTGATAGCTAAACTCAGAAATCAAATCAACACATGGAGCAGAGCATCGTTGCATTTGATGCTCAATGCATGGTCTAGACCTGTTGTTAAATGTCGTATCGCTGCAATTTCGAATTTGATAAATCTTTTGTAAATCTTTTATAGTCGATTTTACAGCTTGAGCACTTATAAAAGGACCAAAAAAATTTTTGGAAACAGCGTGCTTCGATCTCTTCATACTGATACTTGGAAATTTATGATCCATTGAAAAATGCACATATGGATAGGTTTTATCATCTCTTAAAAGAATATTGAAGCGGGGTAAATTTTCTTTGATTAATGATTGCTCTAGGAGTAGAGCTTCTGCCTCAGTAGTTGTGGAAAAGGTTTCAATTTTGTCCGTAAGGAGTCTAATTTGTTGTGTTTTTCTATCCTTAAAAGATTTTCCAAAATATGAGGATACCCTTTTTTTTAAATTCTTTGCCTTACCAATATATATAATTTTATTTTTAGAAAAAAACTTATATATTCCGGGCGTATTGGGAACTTGTTTTAAATTTAAAGCCATCAACTAAGAAATTTTTTTGCAACAACCTTTCCTGCAGCAACTCCGTATTGATCAAATGGATTGATTTCTAGCATGCAAGCCGTTATGAAAACACGATGCTCCCAGGTTGCTAACAAAAAGCCAAGACTATCAAGAGATAATTTTTTTAAATGGAAGATATTCACTGGAGAATTACTGTTAGTCTGTTCAAGCAAATTACTAGAATTATACAAATGAGAGGAAAGTAAAGAAGCTTGGCCTTTTGCCTGCGCAGATAATAAGGGACTTATTTTTGAGATTGAATAAACAATATCAGTACAAAAGTCAGCTGTACCTTGATGTAGCAATTGAAAGTATGAGTGTTGAGCAGTAGATCCAAAACCTCCAAATATTGACTGTCCTGTCTCTTTAAACATAGATTTAGGATTAGGTTGCTTTCCAAGTGACTCCATCTCAAGCTGTTGAATGTAATTAGTCAGTGATCGCAGTTTCCAATTATAAGAAAGTATAATTCTGTTCTTTTTGTTTTTAAAATTACTAAACCACAAATCTGAAAATGCTAATATTTTAACAAATTTTTGATATTGCTTATCTTCCCTTGAGGTTCCTAAAATCATTTTATCTGCAGCTAGGCCGCCTTTGAGGAACATTGGAAAATTATTTTCTAGTCCTGCGCTAAGAGATATTGGTGACCAAATTGAGTACCTTCCTCCAACAGATTCTGGAAAGGTGACAATGCAATTTTCAGAGAAACCAATTGCAATGGCTTTTTTTGAATTTGCAGTTATAACTATTGAATTTTTTGAGTTTCGCTCTCGTCCTAACCACTTCAAACACAACAGAGTTTCATCTGTTGATAAAGATTTTGATGAAAAAATATAAAAATTTTTTTTTCCTCTTAGTGGTTTTAATATTGAATCAAATTCGTCTCTATCAGGCCCAGATACGTGATAGTAATTTAATTTCAATGACTGCTTTTTTGTAAATTCTTGAAGTAATTTTGGCCCCTCATATGAACCCCCAATACCAAAAGAAATTATATTCTCAAAACCATTTTGCTTAATTCTGTTGATAAAAGGCTCTGTTATCTTTTTAAAATCAAATTCCGATGCTTTTTGATTAGAGCGATATTGATGATGTAAGGCCTCTCTATTTTCAGTCTTGTTAATAATCTTTCCATCAAAGAGATCATTAATAGAACCTTGAAGATCTAATTCATGTGCAAGCTCATCAAATAATTTATAGTGGCGTCCAGAAAAATCCTTTAAATAGGGTTGATAATTTAAAAGCTCTGATTGAAATTTAAATGAAAGCGATCTTTTAGTTGCATCAGATCTGGATAGTTTCTTAAGCTCTGAAAAAATATTTTTGAAAGATCTATTTTTCATAGATAATATCGTTAAAATTTTCAAGTGCTTTGGCAATATCCTCAGCTTGAGTAATTGGTCTGCCAATAACTAAAAATGTAGAGCCTCTATCAATAGCCTCTTTTGCGCTCATAGTTCTTTCTTGATCATCCTCTACTTTTATATCCCTAATCCCTGGAGTAACTTTTATTGAATGAGTGCCTAAAATTCTATTAGCTATTTCTAACTCATGAGGCGAACAAACAATTCCATCTATATTAGCTTTAGCAGCTATTTTAAATAAATAGCTTATTTGATCCTCAAGTTTATTATCAAATAAAGCCAATGAATCTTCCTCCTCTAGGCTAGTGAGTATCGATACTCCTATCACTTTTGCATTAATAGATTTACCTGCAAGCATAGCTTTATTTAGCATCTTTTCGCCACCTGACAAATGAACTGTAAGCATATCTACTTTGCAGTCGTTAAAACCTATAATTGTTTGGTATACAGTATTTGGGATATCATGCAATTTTAAATCTAAAAAAATTCTAAATCCTAGAGAAGATGCATGCTTAAGAAATTTTTTTCCAAGAGCATTAAATATAACGCTTCCAATTTTAACCAGACAAGTATCTGGATTCAATTGATCTAAAATTTCATTGGCCTGTTTAAGATCAAATGTATCAATAGCTACAATTAATCTTGGATTAGTCATGAGTATGCAGGAGCTTCTTGGAAGGTTTAAAATGCATTATTGAGGTTTCACCCAAATAAGATTCCTTTTTTGTCTTAGGGTTAATAAATTTTCTTGGTCTGATAGTTTTTTTTGAAAATGTACCGAAGCCTCTTATCTCAACTCTATTATCTAATGCAACAGTATTAATTATTTCCTGAAGTATTAAATCAATTCCCTCGATAACAGTTTCATCATTCAGCGATGGAAATTTTCTTGAAAGATGAATCGCTAGATCTGATTTATTAAAGTTTTGTACCTGTTTCTTCATTTTTTAATTTAAGAAATACTTGGCTTTTGAGGTTGGACTAAAACGAACTTTGTTATGAGATGGAATTTTAAAATTTTCCATATTCTTTGGATTTCTACCAATTCTTTCTTTTGTTCTAAATGTTTCAAAAGTGCCAAACCCAGACAGCTTAATATTCTTTTGAGACCTAAGAGTTGATTTAACAGATAAGAAAAATTCATCAACTAATGAATCAGAGATATCAAATGACAGTCTCAATTCTTTTTTTAATATTGCGCTTAGATCCTTTTTAGTCAAATTCATGACCTTATTTTAGCATTCAATCTTTTTTCTAAAAGCTTCAAAATCATTTGCATTGATTTATTGATTTCAGAGTCTAATAAAGATTTTGTATTATTTTGAAAAGTAAATCTCAATGTAATGCTAAGAAATCCTTTTGGGATATCTTTTCCTTCAAAAGTGTTAACAAGATGAAATGATTTTAGGTTCTTGATAGCCCCCTTAGACATAACTTTTTCAACATCATGGTAAACAAAAGATTTGTCTACAACAATATTAATATCTCTTGTTGAAAGAGGAAACTTGCTTGTCTTTTTGATTTTAGGGTTCTTAAAAGATAACGAAAATTTTTCTGGATAAATTTCAAACCCATAAGTAGTTTTTTTAATTAACCTTTCTGTAATGGAAAGGTCAATTTCACCAATTACCCCAATTTTTTGTTTACCTAAAAATATATCTAATGCATTTTCATTAAATGGACTTGAGGATCTCCCTTTATGAAATTCAGCATTTTGTATGCCAAGTGTTTGTAATAATTTAGAAACCTCAGCCTTTAATGAAAAGAAGTCATATAGAGTTTTTTTCTGGCTCCACCCTTGGTGCAGCTCATGAAAATAAATAATTCCAGATAAATGTAATGATTGTGCGAAATGTTTATTTTTCTTTTTAAATACATTTCCTACTTCAAAAACTTTAATACATGTATATCCTTTTTTTACATTGTTATTTACTGCACTAAAAAGAGATCGAAAAAGGCTTCCTCTCAGACATGGCTCATTTTCATTGATGGGATTTTGAAGTTCAGCAGCAGCCCAATCCTGAGAATTTAATTGTTGAAAGGATTCTTTGGATACAAACGGAGTATGCATAAGCTCCTTAAACCCTGCATGAACAAGTCCAGTCCTTAGTTTATCTGAGACATCGTCCCTTTTATTTTTGGTAATTGGTCCAGCCTTGGGCGTTGATATCGGAATGTTGTCATACCCATAACACCTTAATAATTCTTCGTATAAATCTTCTTCAAGAGAAATATCAAATCTGTGACTAGGAATATTAAATAAAAGGCTTTTTGAACTCTTGGTCTCAATGTCAAAACCTAAGTTTTTTAATATTGAGCTTGCTTCGCTTGTCTTCATGTTGAGACCAGAAAAATTATTAAATCTTTTTATATCAAGACGCACATTTTTCTTTTTTGTTTTTTTAGAACCTGAATGATAAAGCTCAACTGATTCGTATGCTGCTATTTCATTTAATAAAAATAGATATCTTTCTAAAGCTAGTTGCTGAATTTCTGGATCTACTCCTCTTTCAAAGCGATGCGAGGCATCAGTTGAAAGACCATATTTTCTGGCTTGATTAGCAATTATTTTAGGTTCAAAAAAAGCTGCTTCTACAGCAATATTAGCAGTATTAGATGAAACTGCAGATCTTTCACTTCCAATAATACCGGCAATAGCTTGAATGCCAGATTGATCTTGGATGGTTAACGAGGATGATTGGATATCTTTTAAATCGCCTCCTATAACTTCTAGTGAATTATTATTTGATTTAGGAAATTTAACATTAATTGGTAAATCTAACTTATCTAAATCAAATACATGCATTGGGGCACCAATCTCTAGCATCACATAATTACCCAGGTCGACTAAGGGGTGGATTAAAGGTATTCCGGCAGAATCAATAAAGTTTAGCTTTTTAGAATCTAGATTTTTTATTTTTTGTAATCCTTCAATAAGCATTAAATGATAATTTCCACAACCGGAATCATCAATTTGACTGATGATTTTGAGGTCTTTAATTGAACTTAGTTTAGTGGTTTCTAATTTTCTCTTAGATGTTTTTGCTTGATGGGCATGAAATTCTCTTTCCAGACCTTTGAGGGATAAGACATCTCCACGATTTGGAGTTATATCAAATTCTATTAAATCTTGGTCAGATTCACATTCAAAGCCCACTTTAGTAAATACATCTACTAATCTATTTTGGCTAAGCTTTGTATTGAGAAAATCTTTTAAAAATGAATATTGGATTTTCATGAAGGAAATTGGTTTAAAAAATCTAAATTTGAAGAATAAAATTCTCTAATGTCTGTTACACCATAATAAAGCATAGCTAATCGCTCAACCCCCATGCCAAAAGCAAAACCACGAAATTTTTTAGTATCAATATTACATCCGTTTAGAACATTAGGATGGACCATTCCACAACCCAAAATTTCTAACCATCCTTTACTTCCAAATTTTATATCTACTTCAGCTGAAGGTTCTGTAAAAGGAAAATAAGATGGCCTAAATCTTACATCCATTTTTTCATTAAAGAAGTCCTCTATGAAATCAATAAGAATTCCCTTTAAGTCTCCAAATGTGACCCCTTCATCCACTACCAAACCTTCAATTTGAGTAAACATTGGAAGATGAGTAGTATCAGAATCACATCGAAATACTCTTCCAGGAGAAAGCATATACAGAGGCAAATCCTCTGATAATAGTGCATGGATTTGAGTATTTGAGGTGTGTGTTCTTAACAAATATTCTGATTTACTATTTGAATTGAGATAGAAGGTATCATGCATTTGTCTTGCAGGATGATTTTCTGGAAAATTTAATGCTTCAAAATTATAAAAGTCTGTTTCTATCTCATTTCCAGAAAAGATTTGGTAATTAAGCGGGGTAAAGTAGTTAATAATTTTTTTTGAAATTTTAGTTATTGGATGTTCTGAACCAACTAAAAATGGATCAGCTGGAAGTGTTACATCTAATTTCACAATATCACTTCTACCTTCCATTTCTTCCAAGGCATTTTCAAATAATTTAGTTAAGTCATTTTTAAGGATATTCAATTCCTTTGCAGCAATAACCTTATCTTCTGACTTGAGATTTCTAAGCATAGAGAATGAAGAAACAACAAATGACTTTTTACCAAGATATTGAGCTCTTAGTTGAAAGAATTCAGCCTCTGATTGAACGGATTTTAATTTAAGGGCGGCTGTTTCAATTAAATCCTGAGGGATTTGCATGAGAACATTATACCCTGACTTTTTCTACGATTTTCTTAAAAGTATTAGGATCAGAAAATGCAATTCCAGCCAATGATTTTCTGTCTAATTTTATATTTGCCTTTGAGAGTTGATTGATGAATCTACTGTATGAAATTTCCATAGGAATTAATGCCGCAGAAATTCTTGAAATCCATAATGATCGAAAGGTGCGCTTCTTATTTCTTCTGTCTCTAAATGCGTATTGAAGAGCTTTTATATTAGATTGTTTAGCAGTTCTAAATAATCTACTTCTAGCACCATAATGTCCCTTAGTCGCTTTAAGAACTTTCTTATGTTTTGCTTTTGCAGCTAATGCTTTGGTTACTCTTGGCATAATAGTTAGATGTTATATAGAAGTTTTTGAGCTATTTTTTTTGTCTCATCAGCCATCTTAATCATTCCACGATTGTGACGCTTTCTTTTAGTAGTTTGCTTCGTCAAGATATGAGCGCGAGAGGCACTTCTTCTTTTTAAACCACTACCAGTAGCCTTGAAACGTTTTTTTGCGCTTGAGTGTGTTTTTAATTTATAACCCATAATTACTTCTTTCTTATTTGCGAGAGAACCATTAATAATTGCCTGCCCTCAAGGGATGGCTCTTGATCAACCTGCGCAATATCTTGCAAGTCCTCTCTCAAACGATTTAAGAGATCAAGGCCTAAATTACTATTTAATATCTCTCTTCCTCTAAATCGAACGCTGATTTTAGTCTTATCTCCATCATTAATAAAGCTTTTTATCTTTTTTAATTTAATATTGTAATCGCCAATATCAGTAGTTGGTCGAAATTTAATTTCTTTTAAAGATTGCTTTTTTGGTTTTCTGGTTCCGCCAGTGCTTTTTTTCTTTTCAAATTGGAATTTTCCAAAATCCAAGAGCTTACAAACTACTGGCTGAGCGTCGGATGATGAAACCTGAACCAAATCAAGACTTTTTTTCTGAGCTGCATCTAAAGCCTCATCAATGGCAAGTAGTCCGATTTTTTCTCCATCAGAATCAATTAACATAACCTCCTTTGCATAGATTTTGTTATTTATGGGTGTCGTAGATTTTTTCTTCAAAGCGATGGCTAGAGACCTAATAAAATGAGGAAATATTAATCAAAGTGACTTTGATTTGAGGATTGAATTGTTAAGTGATTTAACATTGACATGGATTTTATAGCATTATTCACCAAAAGAAAACAGCCTTATGGTTGAAGCAAACGCTCTATCCAACCATCTTCATGTTGTTCAAAGACATATCTTTTATTTAACCTATTTTCATGACCTTGCCAAAACTCAAAATAATAAGGGGTAAATGAAAAGCCTCCCCAGAAGTCAGGTCTGACTGTATCAGAACTCATCACTTTTAAAGTCTGATGAAAATTTTCTGCAACCTCTTCAAATGAGTCAATGACTTGAGACTGATTGGAGCTTATAGCCAATGCGTTCTTTTCTTTAGTTCTTCCTTTAAAATGCTCATCAGAAAATTCTATGGATGTTTTAGAAATTAAGCCTTTCATTCTTATTTGGGTGTTAATACTTGACCAAAAAATTAGAACAGAAACTTGACTATGAGATTCAAACTGCTTAGCTTTGGGAGAATTGTAATTTGAGAAAAATATCCACTCATTGTCAACAATATACTTAAGATTCACATACCTTGCTTCAACTTCACTCATTTCTTGACTATATGATGAAACAGAAATTGCCTCTATTCCCCTTTGATCATTTTCAAGGGCTTCCTGATAAAGAGATTGGAAACGAATATATGGTTTTTCAGAACTAGGATTAATAAATTTAATCATGAGTGTTTTAATAACATGGTGCCCAGAGCCGGACTTGAACCGGCACGAAGTTGCCTTCGAGGGATTTTAAGTCCCTTGTGTCTACCAATTCCACCACCTGGGCAATTAGTTTTTCAAGTATGTTCTTGAATTCAGTATATTGGAATATCAAGCGCTTAGCTTAAGTGAAATTCTTTCTCTTTCAGCATCGATACCAAAAATAATACAAGAAAGCTTATCACCCTTCTTAAATTTTTCCATTGCTTCAGCCGGATTTTCATCTTCAGTAATATCAGAAAGATGTATTAGACCATCTATGTCGCCCTCCAAGCCAACAAAAATGCCAAAATCAGTTACAGATTTTATATTACCCTCAACGGCATCACCCAATCCATACTTATTGGCAAACTCTGTCCAGGGGTTGGCTTTTGTCTGTTTAAGACCAAGAGAAATTCTTCTTTTATCATGATCAATTTCTAAAACCATAACCTTAATTTTTTCTTCAAGATTGACAACCTTTGATGGGTGGATATTTTTATTGGTCCAATCAAGCTCAGATAAATGTATTAAACCTTCAACGCCCTGTTCAAGCTCAGCAAAACATCCATAATCTGTTAAATTTGAAACTATGGCTTCATAAATACCGCCAACAGAATATTTGCCTTCAATTGTTTCCCATGGATCATTTTGGATTTGTTTCAAGCCTAATGAGACTCGGAGTTTTTCTTTATCAAAGCTTAAAATTTTTACGTCAATTTCTTGACCAAGACTTAAAACCTCGGATGGATTAGTGACCCTTGACCATGATATATCAGTTATGTGTAAAAGGCCGTCAAGACCACCTAAATCGACAAAAGCTCCATAGTCGGTCAGATTTTTGACTACTCCTTTAACAATTTGACCTTCATCAAGATTTTTTAATAACTCAACTTTTTCAGCTGAATTGATTTTTTCTAATACGGCTTTTCTTGAAAGAACAACATTATTTCTCTTGTAGTCAAGCTTAATGACTTTAAATTCTTGAACAGTATTCTCAAGCTCTGGGGCTTCTTTTACAGGTCTGATATCTACAAGCGATCCTGGTAAAAATGCTTTAACGACATCTACTTCGACAGAAAAACCACCTTTAACTCTAGTTAAAACCTTGCCTTCAACAAATTCTCCTGTTTCCAGAGCTTCTTCTAGCTTTTTCCAGGTACCAATTTTTCTTGCCTTTTCACGAGAAATTCTTGTTTCTCCATAACCATCCTCGACTGCCTCTAAAGCAACTTGGACTTCATCCCCAGACTCTATTTCGATGGAGCCATCATTATTCCTAAACTCATCCAAGGAAATGATTCCCTCTGACTTCAATCCGACGTGTACTGTTACCCATTCTTTGTCAACATCTAAGACGACTCCTGTAACTATTGAGCCTGGTTGCATTTCAAGTGTGCTTAGACTTTCATCTAATAATGCGGCAAAACTTTCTGACATATTTTTTATACTTCCTTGATTTTCTCATTATAAATTTTTAAAACTATTTTCAATACCTCTTGAGGAGTTAGATTTGATGAGTTCACTTCAATGGAGTCATCTGCAGGCATCAAAGGAGATATTTCTCTTAACTTATCTGCCTCATCCCGCAATCTAATATCGTCAATTAGATCGCGCATATTAACTTCTTGACCAGCATTCTGCAACTCTAAAAACCTCCTCTTTGCCCTTACTTCAACATCAGCCACTAAAAAAATCTTAGTCCCTGCATCAGGAAACACAACAGTACCCATATCCCTTCCATCAGCAACCAATCCATAGTCACTTGCCAAATCTCTTTGAAAGCTAATTAAATTATTTCTAGTTTCTTTAAAACTGCTTAGCTCGGATGCAAATTTAGCTACGTCTTCATGTCGAAGAATCGAGGTAATGTCTTTTTCATTCTCAAAAACATGCATCTCATGATCAATGCTCTGAATATTTAATTGAGAAAAAAGATCCATAGCAAGAGAATGCTTTTGACTATGATCAAAACAATATGAATATGCTCGGTATAGCAAACCACTGTCTAGCAAAATAAAATTTAGCTCTTTTGCTAATGCCTTTGCAAGCGAACCTTTACCGGAAGCAGAAGGACCATCAATAGTAATGATATTATTATTTTTTAAGCTCATATCCTATAGAAGAAATTAGCTCAATAAAATTAGGAAATGATGTAAAAATATTCTCACAATCCTTCACAATTATTGGTTTTGAGCATTTAAGGCCTGCAATAAGGAAACTCATAGCAATCCTATGATCATCATAGGAATCTATTGAAATTGATGGGTCTATTAAAAGTTGATTTGGGGCTCCTTGAATACTCATGCCATCTTCAAAATTTCTATGCATTATGCCAAGTGAACTAAAACCCTCTGAAACTGCCCTCAACCTGTCTGATTCCTTCACTCTCAGCTCTCTTGCATCTTTTATCACGGTCTCTCCATTTGCAAATGCAGCAGCGATTGAAATGATAGGTATTTCATCAATGATATTTGGAATGATTTTTCCTGAAAGCTCTACTCCCTTTAATTCAGATTTTTTAACAAAAAGATCAGCACAATGTTCTCCTGACTCTAATCTGTTATTTTTAACTTCTATATTTGCACCCATTTTTTGTAATGCTTGAAGCACTCCTGTCCTTGAAGGATTCATTCCAACATTCATAATTTCCAGTCCAGGTGAATTGCCAATTAGAGCAGCAACAATCAAAAAAGCAGCTGAAGATATATCACCCACTACATTATAGTTTTTAGCATGCAAATAATTTGATGAAGCAAGTTTGATAACATTTTTACCATCCTGTGAGGAAGTTTCTATATTTGCTCCAAAGTGTTTTAACATTTTTTCTGTATGATCCCTAGTCTGAATAGGTTCAATAATTTCAATGCTTGTTCCCGCAGCCAAACCAGCCAATAAGATACTAGATTTAACCTGCGCGCTAGCCACTGGTAACTCATATTTATATTGCTTTTTAAATTTAGTGGGTGATATTGAAATTGGTAACTTTCCATTAGTTGACTCAATATTAGCGCCCATTTCAGTTAATGGATTTATAATTCTGTCCATTGGTCGAGATGACAAGGATTCGTCTCCACAAAAAGAAGCTTTTAAACCCATGCCTGAAGTTAAGCCAAGCATGAGGCGCAAGCCTGTACCAGAATTACCAAAATTAAGTGCATTTTCACAATTATGAAAACTTTGATTTCTTTTGCATAGGTGTACTCGACCATCCCCATCAATAGAAATGCCTGCACCTATTTGATTAAGTGCATTCATAGTTGAAAGAGGATCTTGTCCATGTAAAAAACCATCAATAATCATATTTTGATTCATGAATGCGCCAATCATTAAAGCTCTTTGTGAAATAGATTTATCACCCGGACATTGAACCTTTCCTAAAATTTGACCATCAGTTGAAGTCGTTAAATTCAATAGTTTGATTCCTTAAAGTCTTTTAGCTCAATTAAAAGATTCCTCAGAATCTCAGGATCATTTTTAATCTGACCCTTTAACAAATTGAGATTTTTAATTAATTCTTCTATTGCAATGGATATATTCCTTTCATTCATTGAAAAAATATCTGTCCACATTTCAGGAGATGATGACACTAATCTCAAAAATTCTCCAAGGCCGCCACCTGAAAAAATTGCAAGATCATCTTGGTCAAGTCCCTTAAGAGTGTTTAATAAGGCATAAGCAGCTGCATGAGGTAAATGGCTTGTGTATGCGAATATCTGATCATGTAACTCTGCATCCAAAACTGTTATTTTAGATCCAAGCAACTCCCACAAACTTCTTACTCGATCTATATGCAACGATGTTGCTGAATCATGATAAGACAAAACCGTTGATTTTCCTTCAAAAAGACCAGAAACTGAATTTATTTCTCCAGAGAGATGAGAGCCAGCTACAGGGTGCGAAAAAATAATATTTTTTGGAAAATTTAATTCTTGTAAAGTTTTGTGCAAAGAATTTTTAGCGCTTGTTGTATCTGTAATGGTAACTAAGGAATTGAACAAAAAATCTATAGATTGAAGGACTTCAACAGTTACATTTGGGGGAGTTGAAATAATAACTAGCGAATCATCGAATTCAGTATTTTTTAAATCATCAAGAGAATTTACTGATCCCGAAATTGATTTATTGTCTAATGCATTTTTTATACTACTTTGATCAATATCGAAAGCTAAGATTTCATGGTTTTTAGAACTTGATAAGCTTTTAGCTATTGACCCACCAATTAAACCTAAACCAATAATAATAATTCTCATAAAAGTTCTTCTATTGCGCCAATAAACTTTAAATTTTCGGACTCAGTTCCAATTGTCACTCTGATAAAGTCTTTCATATCGTATAAATCTACAGGCCTTACAATAACTCCTTTTTTCATCAAGCCATAAAATAATTCTTGTCCAGTGAAGCCTCCTTTGAAAGAAATAAAGTTTCCAACTGATGGAATACACTCAAGTCCAAGTTTAGATAATTGATTAAATAAAAATTCATATTGTTCTGAATTTAGTTTAATGCTTTGCTGAATATGCTCTTTATCATTAATCGCAATTGAAGCCATAGCCTGAGCTATAGCATTAACATTGAAAGGCTGCCTGATCCGATTGAGTACTTCAATCAGTGAGGGATTGGCAATGCCATATCCAACTCTAATGCTAGCTAAGCCATGGATTTTTGAGAATGATTTGGTAATTATTAAATTATTAAATTCTTTTAATAAATCTATTGGCCTTACATAATCTGCTTTAGTCACATACTCAAAATAGGCGCAGTCTAGAACAACCAAAACAGATGCGGGGACTTTTTTTAATAAGGTATGCACTTCCTTGTGACTGTTATATGTACCAGTTGGATTATTTGGATTGGCAATAAAAATTACTTTTGTATTTTGTTCTAAGTAATTTGCAAATGAATCTAAATCATGGCCCCAATTTAATGTTGGTATTTCAATTAGCGATGCTCCAGCAGATTGAGTAACAATTTTGTAGACTGCAAAAGCATGTTTTGATGCAATAGCCGAGGTATTAGGATTAAGGAAAGTCCTTGCAGCAAGTTCTAAAATCTCATTGGAACCATTTCCAATAATAATATTATCAACGGAAACATTCTCATGAAAAGCAATCTCTTTTTTTAGCTTAGTACCATTTCCATCTGGATATAAATGTAGATCATTCTTAAGTTCTGTAAGAGACGAAAGCGCCTTTGGGGAGGCTCCAAGTGGGTTTTCATTGCTTGCTAGTTTGACCACTTCGTCAAGATCAAACTCATCAACGACCTCTTCAATAGACCGGCCTGGCTCATAGGGATTGAGGTCCTCAATCCCAGGATTAAGATTTTTAAGAATGTCTGAACTCATGAGCCTGAAGGATATGAGCCAAGAATTCGAACGGATGCTCCTAATTTCTCTAAACTATCAATAACTTGCTTTAGCTTTGCATCTTTATAATGACCGCTACTGTCTATAAAAAAATTATGTGCATTTAATGATTCTCTTGAGGGACGCGTTTCAATTCTCTCTAAATTAATTTTTCTTTTATTAAAAGGCTGAAGAATCTTTATAAGTGCTCCAGGTTGGTTATCTGTTTGAATTAAAAAGGAGGTTTTATCTTTATTAGTTTGCTCAATTTCAATATTCCCAATAATTAAGAATCTTGTGTTATTGCCTGAAAAATCCTCAATATTTTTTTGATAAGAATACAGATTGTATTTACTGATTGCCATAGAACTTACTATGCATAAAGTTTTTGGCTGAGTTTTTGAGAGCTTGGCAGCTTCAGCAGTACTTAATGTGATCTGCCTGTTTGCATTTGGCAAGTTAGCATCCAGCCACTTACTGCATTGTCCAAGAGCTTGGGGGTGAGAGGCAACAATTTTAGCATCAGCCAATTTAAATTTTCTAGCAGAAGCAAGTTGATGATGGATTGGAAGAAAACTTTCACCACAGATCTTAATCTCTTCATCTGCAAGAGAGTTTAAAGTGGCATTAACAACTCCTTCAGAAGAATTTTCTACAGGCACAACGCCAAAATTTGCGGAACCACTTCTTACCTGATGAAATACGTCCTCAATGGTTCCTCTAGGTGATCTGATTGGAGAAGAACCAAAATGCTGGATTACAGCACCTTCAGAGTGAGTTCCCTCAGGACCAAGGTATGCAATGGTTAGTTCTTCCTCAAGAGAAAGACAAGATGAGATGATTTCCCTAAAAATGTATTGTATTTTTTCTTCTGAAATTGGCCCTTGATTTAACTTAGATATATTTCTAATGATCTCTGCTTCTCTATTTGGCTTATAGAATGACACATTTGAGCTGATTAAACTTTTTAACTTACCAATCTTTTGAGCTAACAAGCCCCTTCTTTGAATCAGCTTAAGAATTTGATGATCAATAGCATCAATTTTCTGCCTAATTGGTTTAATTTTACTTTTACTCACAACTTTATCCGTGCTTGGATTGAAAATCTCCCATGAAATTTATCAATGCATCAACCGCCTCGATTGGAGTAGCATTATAAATACTTGCTCGCATCCCGCCAACCGATCTGTGTCCTTTTAAGTTTAGTAGACCTGCATTTTCTGCATCATGCAAGAATTCAGCATTTAATTCAGAATTTTTTAATAGAAAAGGTATGTTCATAATAGATCGATTTTCGCGATTAATGGGATTCGTATAAAATTCTGAATTATCTATGAAATCATATAATTTTTTAGCCTTAAGCCTATTTATTTTACCTATAGAATCTAAGCCTCCTTTGCCCTTAAGCCAAGCAAAAACTTTACCTGATAAATACCAAGCAAAAGTAGGTGGAGTATTGAACATTGAATCTGCATCTGCATGTTTAGAATATTGAAGCATGCCGGGCAAATCAATTGAAGCTGTTTTCAAAAATTCATTTTTGATAATACAAATAGTTAGCCCGGCTGGCCCAATATTTTTTTGGGCGCCTGCGTAAATCATTGAAAACTTTGAAATATCAATTGGTTCACTGAGAATTACCGATGACATATCAGTTATTAACGGCGCATTAGTTGTAGGTGGGATATGTAACGCATTGCCTTGAATTGTCTCATTAGCAACGTAATGTAAGTAAGCTGCATTTTCTGATCTCTTCCAGCTACTCTCCTTGGGCACATTATTAAAATTAGATGACTCAGAGGAACAAACAACATTAACATCAACTATTTTAGATGCTTCATTGATAGCTTTTTTTGACCAACTTCCAGATAAAACATAATCAGCTACTCCTTTAAAGCCAAAATTCATAGGGACCATGGAGAACTGCAAGGTAGCTCCTCCTTGAAGAAAAAGCACTTGATAATTGTTTGGGATTTTTAGTAAATCAGTTAAATCTTGACTAGCTTTGTTTGCTATATCGATATACTGAGAGGACCTATGGCTCATCTCCATGACTGACATACCCGAGGATTGCCATTCTAGCATTTCAGATTGAGCTTCTTTTAAAACTTCTTCAGGAATAGCAGCAGGACCTGCTGAAAAATTCCATTTTCTCATTATTCCTCTTCTTCTTCTGGAGGAATTCTAACACCTTCTATTAATTTCTCTCCATCTTTTGGCGTTATAACTTTAACTCCTTGAGTATTTCTTCCTAATGTAGGTATTTGACTTACAGCCGTTCTAATTAATGTGCCTTTATCACTAATTAGCATTATTCCATCGTCTTCATCTACAGAGACAGCAGAAACCATATTGCCATTTCGATCACTCGTCTTTAAAGCAATGACACCCTGACCACCTCTATTATATGAAGGGAAATCCTCAAGCTTCGTTCTCTTACCAAAACCATTCTCAGATAAACATAAAATAGTTTTAGATGGATCACCAATCATTAAAGAGATAACTTTCATGTCACCTTTCAATGTAATGCCTTTGACACCTCTTGCTGTCCTGCCCATAGGACGTACTTTAGATTCATGAAACCTTATTAATTTTCCTGAGTATGATGATAGTAAAATATCATTATCGCCATCAGTTATAACAGTTCCGACTAATTTGTCATCATCATCTAGTCGAATCGCTTTAATTCCAGATTTATATTTTTTATGAAATAAATTTAAGTTTGTTTTCTTTACAACTCCATTACGAGTTGCCATAAAAATGTATTTATCCTCAGAAAATTCATCTACTGGTAAAATTTGAGTAACTGTTTCATCGTCATCTAATTTAAGCATATTGACTAATGGCCTTCCTTTAGAAGTCCTACTTGCAACTGGAATTTCATAAACTTTCAACCAGAAAACTTTCCCTTTGGTTGTAAAGCAGAGAAGTTGGCTGTGAGAGCTCAATACATAGAGATTCTGAATGAGGTCTTCTTCTTTGACTGATGCTCCAGCTTTTCCAACTCCACCTCTGCGTTGTTCTCGATATTCATCTAGTGGCTGAGTTTTTGCATAGCCACTTCTTGATAGGGTCAATACTCGAGTCTCCTCGGGTATTAAGTCCTCATTGGAAATGTCATGGCGAGTGTCATTAATATCTGTTCTTCTTTCATCGCCAAAGTTTTCCCTAACTTCAATTAACTCATCTTTAATTAATTGGAGAAGTGTGTCTTTATCATCAAGAATTTTTTGAAGCTCTAATATAATTTCTAAAATTTCATTAAATTCAGTTGAGAGGTTATCTTGCTCTAGACCTGTCAATCTTCCAAGTCTTAATTCGAGAATAGACTTAGCTTGATCTGGTGAAAGTTTATAATTTTTACCTTTTAAGCCATATTCAGATGATAGGCCTTTAGGCCTACAAGCATCCTTACCAGCTTTTTTAAGAATTGCAGAAATTGGGCCTGCTTTCCAAGATTTCTTACACAACTCGGTTGCTGCGATCTTGGTATCTTTGGACTTCTTAATAATTTTGATAATTTCATCAATGTTTGCAATAGCAACCATTAACCCTTCAACAATATGGCCTCTTTCTTTTGCTTTTCTTAAATCAAACTTTGTTCTTTTGATAACAACATCTTTTCGATGTTTGATAAATTCTTGAAGGATCTCTTTGATGTTTAACACACGGGGCTGGCCATCTACAAGAACAGTAAAATTTATTCCAAATGATTGCTCAAGTTGTGACT
Organism: uncultured SAR86 cluster bacterium; assembly: GCA_902627055.1. Taxonomy (GTDB): domain Bacteria; phylum Pseudomonadota; class Gammaproteobacteria; order Magnimaribacterales; family D2472; genus D2472. Next base: position 18,584 of record CACOHS010000014.1, read on the forward strand.
GAGAAAATAAATTATTCTCTAAAACTTCAACAGACTCTCCACGTTTAACTTCAATGACGACCCTTAGACCATCTTTATCAGACTCATCTCTGATCTCACTAATTCCATCAATTTTTTTCTCTTTAACTAATTCAGCAATTTTTTCAAGCATCTTTGCTTTATTTACCATGTAGGGAATTTCATTAATTATTAATGAGCTCTTTCCTGATTTATCTTCTTCTACAGAGGTTTTAGCTCGAACATGGATAATACCCCTGCCAGTTTTGTAGCCCTCATAAATACCAATTCTTCCATCAATGGTTCCACCTGTTGGAAAATCTGGACCCGTAATAATTTGAATAATTTCATCAATACTTGCTTTCGGCTTATCTAATAAAAGCAAGCAGCCATTCAAGACCTCTGTTAAGTTATGAGGAGGGACATTCGTCGCCATCCCAACTGCAATACCTGAGGAGCCATTCACAAGTAATGCAGGAATTCGTGTAGGCATAACATCTGGGATTTGCTCAGTTCCATCATAATTAGGAGAGTAACTTACTGTCTCTTTCTCAATATCATTAAGAATCATGTCAGTAATTTTTGCCATTCTGACTTCGGTATAACGCATAGCGGCTGGAGAATCTCCATCTATCGAACCAAAATTACCCTGACCTTCTACCAAGGTATATCTCATAGAAAAGTCTTGCGCCATCCTAACCATTGCTTCGTATACAGCTGAATCACCGTGGGGATGATATTTACCTATCACATCTCCAACCACACGCGCTGATTTTTTGTATGGTTGTCGATATGTATTCCGTAAAACATGCTGTGCATATAAAATTCTTCTATGAACTGGTTTTAGGCCATCTCTTACATCTGGAAGTGCTCTTCCATGAATAACACTCATCGCATAGCTTAAATATGAAGTTTTTAGCTCATCTTCAATATTTATCGGCAAGATTTGTTTCGCAAAATCAGTCATTTTATTGCTCAAAAAAGTGGTATTTTGTAACTATAGAAAATTCCCCTATTTAAGGGTAAATTTTACCATACTTCGGGGGCTTTTTAGTCTTTAAATTCAGCAACAATTTGGCCAATTGACTCCTTTGCGTCGCCAAATAACATTCTGGTATTTTCTCTAAAAAATAAAGGATTTTGCACTCCAGCAAAGCCAGATGACATTGATCTTTTGAGTACAAATACTGTCTTAGCATTATGTACTTCTATGATTGGCATTCCATATATTGGACTGCCCTCTTCCTCAGTTGCTGAAGGATTAACAACATCATTGGCACCAATAACTATTGCAACATCAATTGTATCCATTGAAGGATTTACGTCCTCTGGTTCAGCTAGCAAATCATATGAAACATTTGCTTCTGCAAGAAGCACATTCATGTGACCTGGCATACGTCCAGCAACTGGATGAATACCGTACTTTACCTCAGTGCCATTATCCTCAAGTAATTCTCCCATCTCTCTAACAACATGCTGTGCTTGCGCAACTGCCATGCCATATCCAGGTACTACTAAAACACTGGATGCATTTTCAAGAATTAGATATGCATCATCGGAAGTAATTGGTTTAACTTCACCCTGTTCTTCAGAGGAAGCAGTTTGACCAGAGGAAGCATATCCAACAAATAGAATATTAGTTATTGTTCTATTCATGGCCTTAGCCATTATGATTGTAAGAATTAATCCGCTAGCTCCAACCAGTGAACCAGCAACAATGAGCACATTGTTAAGTAACAAAAGGCCAGCAAAAGCTGCGGCAATGCCTGAAAGTGAATTAAGCAAAGAGATAACAACAGGCATATCTCCTCCTCCTATAGGCATTACAAAACCAATGCCAGCCATTAGCGTTAATACCAAAAAGATTGAAAAATAAGACGGCACTTGAGGAACAAATCCAGCTATTGATGGCTCAATCACTACATATATAAATGCGGGCATGCTGAGATAAAAGAAAGATATAAAAACATTAGTAACGATTGAGCCCTTTCCGAGCTTTAACTTTTCAGAGAGCTTGCCATAAGCGATTAAAGAACCGGAGAAAGTTATGCCTCCAATATATATTGTAAGCATCACCAAAACATGCTGAAAAATAGAGTTATCCGGTTCATTGAATTGCGACCAAGCTATTAAAAATGTTGCCAAGCCGCCAAAACCATTAAACAATGCCACCATTTCAGGTATGGCTGTCATTTTTACTTTTATAGCAATCAAAGAACCTATAAGACCACCCAATAAAACACCGGCAAGTATTATTTTTATATCTATCTCGAGACTCAAACAAGTAATTGCAACAGCAAAAAACATTGCTAGAGCTGATAAATAATTTCCTTTAACCGCCGTAGCTTCTTTTCCAAGCATTTTTATTCCAAGAATAAACATCACGGAAGATATGATGTAAATCATGTTCTGGATAACTTGGATATTAGCTAGATTTTCCATAATTTATTTCTTTTTGAACATGCTCAACATTCTATTGGTAACAAGATACCCACCAAATACGTTGATAGAAGCAAACAAAATTGCACCAAAGGCTAATATATCTTGCATCTGACCAGCACTTGAAAGCATCAGTGCGCCCACTAAAGCAATTCCAGAAATAGCATTAGCTCCAGACATTAACGGCGTATGAAGTGTGCTTGGAACTTTTGAGATAAGCTCAAGACCTAAAAAAATAGATAACAACAAAACGAAACCCAACAAAACATACATTTCCATTATGCAAACCTCTCATTCATTATTTTTCCATCATAAGCAAGCACGCTGCTTTGGATCACCTCGTCTTCAAAATCAAAATTTATTTGAGAGGTTTCTTCATCATAAAAATCAGTTAGCCAATTAATAATATTATTTGATAGTGCAAAAGAGGCATGACTTGAAACTCTGGAGGCTAAGTATGATACACCTACTACTTTAACACCATTGATATCAACAACTTCATCGACTATTGATCCTTCAACATTTCCCCCAGTTTCAACAGCCATATCAAGAATAACGCTTCCAGGCTTCATTTTTTTAATTGTGCTCTCATCAATAATTTTGGGTGCTGGTCTACCAAAAATTTGAGCAGTGGTAATAACTATATCTGATCGCTCGCATACTTGGCTTTGAAGATCTTTTTGTTTAGCAATTTGTTCTGGGGTTAGCTCTTTGGCATAACCTTGATCTGTTTCACCAGTATCACCTAAATCAATTTTTACAAATTTTGCACCTAGAGATTTAACTTGCTCTTCGACAACATCACGAGTATCAAACGCCTCAACTCTAGCACCTAATCTTTTTGCAGTTGCGATTGCTTGCAAGCCAGCAACACCTACACCAATTACAAACACCTTGGCAGGTTTGAGTGTTCCTGCAGCAGTCATCATCATAGGCAACGCAGATGATAAATATTTAGAAGCCTCAAGAACAGCTGCGTAGCCAGCAAGGTTTGCTTGAGAACTTAAAACATCCATTTTTTGAGCCCTTGTTATCCTTGGTATGAATTCCATACTCACTGCATTTATTCTCGATTGATTGAGTGCTTTTAGCTCTTCGCCAGCATAAAAGGGATTAAGCATTCCTAGGACAGTTGATCCAGATTTTAATTTTGATGATTCATCTTTTGATAATGAAGTAGGAGTAATAATTAGGTCTCCTTGAGACAAGCATTCATCTCTTGAAATTGCTTTTAAACCTAGATCATTGAAGGTCTGATCTGAGACATTAATGCCATCACCTATTCCTGATTCAAATGAAATGGATGCTCCTTTTAAAGCAGTTATCTTTCCAACTGTATCTGGATGAAGGACCGACCGGTGATCTCTGGAATCTGGAGATTTTAAAGCAACTATATGCATAAAATGTTTTAGGTATATTTGTAGTACATTGCAAATTATTTAAAGGTTATTGTCAATATGTTAAAAAAACTTTTAAAAATAAGCATAAAAACTTAAAAAAAATGTAGCTACGCTACATTAAATCGAGAAATTCTTATAAATTAAGGCTTGCTCCACCATCCACTGTGACAAGTTGACCGGTCATCAATTCACTTGACTCAATTAAATTAAATATAACTTCAGCAATAGATTCAGGCGAGCAAGTCTTTTTTAATGGAGTGGTAGTTTGAACTTGTGATTTTACAGCTTCATACATTTCGGAACCCATGCCTTTTTCAAGCCACTCTCCTTCAATAAATCCAGGACATATAGCATTAACCCTTATGGGACCAAGATTTCTTGCCATGGATAAAGTCATTGTATTCAAAGCTCCTTTTGATGCAGCGTAGGCAATAGAGCTTCCTATTCCTTTAATTCCTGCAATAGAAGATACATTCACAATGCAAGGATTATTACTTTTTTGCAAATGATCTTTTGCAGCTTTAACCATTTGAAAAGGCCCAATTACATTAACACCATAAATTTTTTGAAAGTCCTTGTCATCAAGCCCGTTTAAATCAGAGTGATCCCAAACAAACTTAGTAGTTCCTGCATTATTTACCAAGACATCAATTCTTTTCCATTTTTCAATTGCTTTATCAATCGTTGCGATACAGTCTTGCTCATTTGCAACATCTGCTTGAAATGCAAAAACCTCACTAGCTTTATTTGAACAATTTGCTGCTACTAACTTTGCATCTTCAATAGAAGAGGAGCAAGTGATAATAACATTCCATCCATTTTCAGATAGGATTTTTGCAGTCGCAGCTCCGACTCCTCTGCTCCCTCCGGTGACAATAGCAACAGGATTATCTGACATATTTTGTTAGCTTCCTTATGTAAAAAATAATAAACTTGTCTATTCTTGCATGCAATGATTTAATCTGCCACTTTATAGAAGTAGTTTTTATGACTCAAAATATTGATCAAAATGAAGTAAATAAATTTGCTGATATCGCTGAAAAATGGTGGGATCCAACCGGTGACTTCAAACCTCTTCACGTTATTAACCCACTAAGAGCAAACTATATTAATAATAAATCTCCTGTTGATGGCTTAAAAGTACTTGATGTAGGTTGTGGAGGAGGCTTGTTGGCAGAGGCTCTAAATTCTAAAGGAGCAGAAGTAACTGCGATTGATGTCACAGAAGCAAATATAGAAGTTGCCAAACTGCATGCACAAAAAATGCAAGTTAAAATAGACTATAGATTGGTTACAGCTGAGGAGTTAGCACAAAAAGAAAGTCAATCTTTTGATGTCGTGTCTTGTTTGGAAGTTATTGAACATGTCCCTGATCCAGGTCAGTTGATAAAGGCATGCTCTGACCTTTTAAAGCCAGATGGTCAAATGTTTTTGTCTACTTTAAATAGAAACCCTAGATCATTTATAACGGCAATTGTAGGTGCAGAGTATATTTTTAATATTTTGCCCAAAGGCACTCATGAGTGGGCTAAATTTATCAAACCATCAGAATTAGAAGGGTTTATGAGAGATGCGGGTATAAAATTAATTGAGAGTAAGGGTATGTTTTATAACCCTATTTTTCATACTGCCAATCTAAATAATGATCTTGGAGTAAACTATATGATGCATGGATCTAAAAATGCCTAAAGGTGTTTTATTTGATCTTGACGGCACTCTCTTAGATTCAGCTCCAGACTTTATTGCTAGTCTTGATAGTTTGCTAACAAAACATAATCAACCAAAACTTGATCCTGAAATAATTAGAAGTCATGTTTCTGATGGAAGTTGGAAACTTACAAGCTTAGGCTTTAAGATAGATATTTCCGATCATAAGTGTTCTGTACTCAGAGAGGAACTTCTTGATGAATATGAAACAAATCTTCTAAAACATGGAAAAGCATTTGATGGGATTAAAGAAATGCTTTTATCTTTAGATCAAGACAACATTCCTTATGGTGTAGTTACAAACAAACCCTTGCGTTTTGCCAAACCAATATTAATGAATGAAGCTGCATTTAAAAATTGCAAAACACTTATATGTCCTGAACATTTGGGATCCATTAAGCCAGATCCAGAAGGTATTTTACGTGGATGTAAGGACTTAGGTATTCAGCCTGCTGATTGCATTTATATTGGTGATCATATAAAAGACCTCGAAGCAGGAATTAATGCTGGGACAAATGTCATTGCTTGTTACTTTGGATATTCAATCAAGCCAAGTGATCATAATAAAGATATTCTCGGAGCCAATCATCCAAACGAATTGTATGGGCTAATCTCTAAAATATAAATGGATCTAACTAATAAGACTATACTAATTACTGGTGCAACTGATGGGATTGGTAAGGTTTTAGCTGAAGAGTTTTCAAAACTTGGTTCAAACATAATTCTTTTAGGAAAGAATTCATCAAAGCTTGATGCGGTATATGATCAGCTTGATCATTCTTTTGATTCTCAAAAACACTTAATTTTAGAGGCTGATCTTTCTCTATTAAATAATGAATCAGCTCACGAAATCTTAAGAGCGATCTCTAATGAATATGATGTTTTAGATGGGATCATCC
>CACOHS010000015.1 GCA_902627055.1 uncultured SAR86 cluster bacterium
TGAATTTAAAAGTTTAGCGAAGTCCATAAAACGTTTGAAATAATAATAATATTCCTAATGCCGAGATAAACAAAGAAGAAATGATTTGAATATTATTAGAGTGCCTACTAAAAATATTTTCCAAAGAGTCGTGAGTAAGTGCAAAACTTAAGAATGAAAACCATACAGCAGTTACAATTGGAAAATAGAATAAATAAATTAAGGTCATAAATAAATTAGAGCCAAGATCAATAAATGAAAATAGAGAAATAGTAAATAAAAATGCTTTCACATTTAATAAATTTGTAATTAATCCGATAAGAAATGGATTTTGCAGAAAAGGTTTTGAATCATTTTTATTAGACGATTTGTTAAAAACAAAAAAGCTTAATCCTATATATAGTAAGTATGAGCCACCAAAAATTTTAATAAATACTTTTGCTTCCTCAGTGCTATAAATTAATAATGAAATACCAGAAATAGCAAAAAAACAGTGCACAAATATCCCAAAACCAATGCCAAGAGCGGTGAGAACACTCTCTCTTCGACCATTTGTAAATGATTGATGAAAAATAATAGCAGTGTCTGGACCAGGTGACATTACTGCTAATAAGTGTGCCAAAGCTGCAGAAAAAAACATCATGATGAGATAATCTCAGGCTCTATTTCTAATTCTATTTTAAATTTTTTGAAGATTTTTAATTTAATTTGATTAAGCAAATCAATAACTTCGTGAAATGATGCTCCACCATTATTAATCAGTACAAGAGAATGATTCTCATAAAAACGTAAAGTATCAGGAATAACTAAATCAGGCTTAATGAGCTCTATTAATCTGGCTGAGCTAAGCTTGATATGTTCATCATCCTGATCCCACCTATGGCCATCTAAAAAATTATGATCAAAATCATTAGCTCTTACTATTGGGTTTTTAAAGATGCTTCCTACATTTGGCTGCAGCTTTGGGTCAGGTAATTTAGAATTTCTAATATCTTTTATTAACTCAGAAAGCATTCGCGGAGTTATAGAGGAAACATCAATTGAGTTATCTTTAAGAAAATGACTTAATGCTGGATAGGTCAAATTAGGTGCAAAAGATTTATTAAATATGAAATTAACTTTTAAAATAATATAATTTTTTGATTGAAAAATTGAATAACGATATGAAAATTTACATTGATTACTTTGCAACGTTTCAACTTTTCTTGTCCTTAAATTAAAACATTCAACGCTTTTAATAAATGAACTTATTTCAACTCCATAGGCTCCTATATTTTGAACTGGCGCTGCTCCAACGGATCCTGGTATATGTGTTAGATTTTCTATACCATACAACTCATTTTTTAAGCAATATTCAATCAAATCAGCCCAATCAACTCCCCCACCAACAGAAATATATTCTTTATAAGTTTCTATCTCTTTCAAATGAATTTTAATAACAGTTCCATTAAAATACTCATCTAAAATTACATTAGTGCCTGCACCAAGAATCAATATTTTCTCATCGCCTAAAGTTGATAAAGCTGATAAATCATCCAAAGAATTTATACTTATCAAGTTTTTTGCATTTGCCTGCAAACCAAAAGAATTAGATAGCATCATCAATCATTCTTCTTAGCAAAAGTTATTGCTGCTTCTAAGTCTTCTGGAGTATCAATGCCAATAGGCGCATCATATTCAAAATCTTCAACCAAAATATTAAAACCGTTATCTAAAAATCTTAGCTGCTCTAATCTTTCAGCTTTCTCATTAGCTGTTGGTTGCAATTTGCTTAAGATTTGAAGAGTTTCATTACTATAAGCATATATTCCTAAATGTTTAAGATAATTTTTATAATCGAAAGTGAATGAGTTGGGTATAACAGAACGAGAAAAATAAATAGCTTTTTTTGAATTAGATCTTACAACTTTTACTTCATTGGGATTATTGACGTCCATATTTTCATTAAAACTAACACATGCTGTTGATATGGGCGCTTCTTTAGATATAAGCAATGGTAATTTATTAATAATCTGAAGAGGCATAAATGGTTCATCACCTTGTAAATTTATAATTGGAATATTCATAGGTAGATTTATTTTTTTTGCTGCCTCAGCAATTCTATCCATACCTGATAAGTGCTCATCTGAAGTCATTACAACATTAGCACCTAATGATTCTGCATGATCCTTTATCTCAATACTATCTGTTGCTATATATGAACTCATTGCATTTGATGAATTTACTAAATCAATAATTCTGGAAATCAATGACTTGCCATTTATCATTGCCAAGGGCTTATTAGGAAGACGAGTTGAAGCAGCTCTTGCCGGAACGATAATTACAAAACGATCAGTCATTCAAAGTAAATATTCTTTCCTCAAGCATTCTTGGTATATCTTCTTCAATTGGATAACCAATTTTACATTTAGAACATTCGAGATAATCTTCTCTGTCAATTAATTTTGATTTACATCTTATACATCCCATAATGTCAAGAATATCTTTATCTATCATTTAATTTTTCCTCAAGCATATCGATAAATTGCGATTCAATTTTAGACTCTATGCTCAAATACCAAATTTTCGAATTTTTGAAATGCTTACATTTAGCTGCATCTTTTTCTGTCATTAAGATTGGAAGATGATCGAGATAATATAAATCTCTTTTATTATATTTATGATGATCTGGAAATGGATTTTTATCAAATTCAAATCCTAATCTTGATAGCAAATCAAAAAATCTATTAGGATTTCCAACTCCAGCAACAGCATGAACCTGATTGTGCATTGGCCATTTATCGACGGAATATTCTTTACCTGAATTTAAATGAACAAATTTGCTTGGACTTAAAGTCATTAGGATCTCATCACCTTCAGTTGGACCACCGTTATTTACAATAAAATCAACTTCCTTTAATCTTGATTTTGGCTCTCTCAACGGTCCTGCAGGAAATGCAAAACCATTACCCAGTCTCCTTACTCCATCAACAACAGCAATTTCAATATCCCTTCCCATTGCATAATGCTGAAGTCCATCATCAGAAATAATCACATCAACATCATGATTTTCTTGAAGTTTTTTTGCAGCCCTTGATCGATTCTTGTCAATATAAAATGGTAGATTTAATTTTGCTAAAATCTGAGCCTCATCTCCAGTTTCTTTATGAGAATTTTCGTGAGTCACCTCAAGTGTTGAAGAAAATTTCCCGCCATAACCTCTACTTATCAACCCTGGTTTAAATCCACGTTTAGATAATTCAGATGCAATGTATTTTACTAATGGAGTTTTTCCAGTACCGCCCATTGATATATTCCCAACAACAATTATAGGAATCGGAGAATTCCAAACTTTTTTTGGATTATTTGCAAAAGATTTTTTACGAAGTTTAATTAACGATGTAAATAAGTACGTGAAGGGAATTAACAGATAAAGCCAAAAACTTTTTTTATACCAAGCATCAATTAAATATCCTTGCTCCACTGGCTCTTCAGTGAAAGACGGAAGATGATCCTGAGCAGCTATTCTTTTTGAAGATTTGTCTATATCAGACGAATCACTAAACTTATTTTGATATAGATTTTTATAGATTCCTTCTTGATCTAGTAATGAGGAATGAGTCCCTGATTCAGCCACTGCTCCCTGATCAAGCACTAATATTTTGTCAGCATTTTCAATAGTTGATAATCTATGAGCTATAACAATGGTAGTTCTATTGTTAATAAGTTTTTCGATTGCTTCTTGAACGATTAATTCAGATTCATTATCTAAGGCAGACGTTGCCTCATCTAAAATGATTATTGGAGAGTCTTTATAAAATGCTCTTGCTATAGCTATTCGTTGACGTTGACCACCGGAAAGTAAGACACCATCATCACCAATTTCAGATTTATAACCTTCAGGAAGTTTAGAAATAAATTCATTGCAGCCTGAAATCTCAGCAGCTTCAACTAATTTATCCTGATCAATATTGCTATCTCCATAAGCAATATTTTTTTCGATGGTATCGTTAAATAAAGTCGGTGATTGGTTTACGATTGAAATGCATCGACGAAGATGAGATAGCTGATAGTCGTGAATACTGACTCCATCAATAAAAATATCTCCAGAAAAATGTGAGTAAAATCTAGATATCAAACTTGCAATAGTTGATTTTCCAGATCCTGATTTACCTACAATAGCAACAGTTTCATTTTGTAAAATTTTAAAATTAAGATTACTGAGAACTGATTCCTTGGAATTATAGGAAAAACCTACATCTGAGAACTCGATATTACCTATGATATTTGAATCAACTTTACCCAAATCTTCCTCTTCCTTAGCATCTAATTGATCAAAAATCTCTATAGCTGCTGCCAAGCCTTTTTGTATCACTGCATTAATACTGGAGAGCTGTCTTATTGGTTTAGCCATCAGTCCAGCCGCTGTTATGAACGCAACAAAATCTTCTGCTTTCAACTCTATACCTAATTGTGAACCTAAAGCAAAATAAGCGACTATGGATAAAGATATAGAAACCAGAAGCTGAATTATTGGTGTTGCCAAATTACTCGTGGCTTCTAGTTTTAAATTTTGATTTTTATTTGAAGCATTGGCAGCAAAAAATCTATCTGTTTCATATTTTTCTGCATTAAATGATTTGATTTCTAAATTTCCATCAACAGCTTCGGATGCCACATGAGTTACATCACCCATAGCTGTCTGAATAGTCTTGGCTAGTTTTCTTAATCTTCGTCCTGCTACATAGACAATCAGTGCTATAAACGGTGTTGTAATCAATAAAAGCAAGGTAAGTTTCCAGTTTAAAGTTAACATGTAAGCCAATAATCCAAGCAACAGGAATCCCTCCCTTACAAAGGTCTTGATTGCATTTGATGCAGCTCCAGAAACCTGAGTAGTTGTAAAAGTAATTCTATTAATGAGTTGGCCAGATTGATTTTGATCAAAGTAATTTTTTGGAAGATTTATTAATTTTGAGAAAAGCTCAGATCTTAAATCATGCACAATTCCAAAACCTACTCTAGACATAAAGTAATTACCAACAAAAAAACCTAAGCCTCTTCCTATAGCAATAAAAATTAATGCTAAAACAAGGTAAATGCTGAAATCTTGTTGATCAGAATTAATAAATTCAATAATTCTTCTTATCCATTCAACCGCAGCTATATCAGCAGATGCAAAAAGAATAAAACCTAAAATACTTAAAAAAAATGAAAATTTAAATCTAAAGGTGTATGAGAATAATCTTTTTAGGGGACTCATGACTAATCATTATAAGTTTTAATCTGCAGGTTTTGAAATCCAAGTGCTTGAAGACCATCCATTAATGTGATTACCCATTCATGATAGGCTTTACTTTCTATGGAAAGAATTACAACTTCGGATTTAGAAAAACTTACGCCAACACCAGCCATCAATACGTCAATCTCTGCCATAGAAAATTCTTGATCATTAACAATGAGTTTGCCTGATTCTAATAAAATAATATTTTGTGCATTGTTTGATATAGCAGAGGAAAAAGATTGAGTTTGAGGTAAATCTAGAGTGAGATATTGATTAGTTTCAATTTTAGATGTAACAACAAAAAAAATTACAAGCAAGAAAACAATATCAATCAATGGAGTAATTTCAACGGATAGAGTTCTCTCTTTATTATTATAAAACTTCATTTTTTATACAAAAAGTCTAGAAAAATAGATGTATTTGATTGCAATAATGACATCAAGATCAAAGTCTTTTGATCAAAATATTTATAAAATATTATTGCTGGAACAGCAATAATCAGTCCGAAAGCAGTTGTTATTAAAGCCTCCGATATACCTACTGCTAGTAAATCCGTATTTGCAGATCCGTTGATATCAATGTTGCTAAATACTTTTATCATACCCACCACTGTCCCTAAAAGTCCTAACAAAGGGCTTATGCTAGCAATCGTGCTTAACATTGATAAATTCCGTTCTAAAAGTATTTTAATTTCAGAAGCTTTTTCTTCTGCTTTTACTTCAACAAATTCTCTTGGATATGATTTATATTGATAGCAGTGCTGAAGTAAATCTCCTAAATAAGATGTAATTGAAATATCTTGTTGATTTTGCGAGTGAAAAGAGTCCTTTTTAATTAGATTTTGAATCTGTCTGAGCAATCCTTTTGGTGCAACTAGCCTCCTCTGCAAAAACCATAGTCTTTCTAAAATAATGGAAATGAGCAAAATTGAACAAACTAGTAAAGGCCATATAAACCATCCGCCAGATATTAATAAATTATTCATTTTATTTTTTTACCAAGCCCTCATTTTCTATGCGAAATACTTTATCCAGTTTATTAGCATAATTTAAATCATGGGTTGCCACCATAATACCTATATTATGATTTTTGGCTAATTTTATTGTTAAATCTTGAATTACATTTGCATTTTCATGGTCTAGATTGCCTGTTGGCTCATCCATAAATATAAACATAGGTTCATGAACAATTGCTCTCGCAATAGCAACACGCTGCCTTTCACCCCCTGAAAGCATGGAGGGGTAACTATTTTTTAACTCTTCTATGCCTAGCTCATTTAAAATTTCAAATATTTTTTTTGAGTTTTTTTCAAGATTTTTATTATTTGATATTCTGAAAACAAGATTACAATTTTCAAAAACAGTTAAATCATCCAATAAATAGTGAAATTGATATGCATAACCAAACAATTTATTTCTCATTTTATTAAATTGCAGTCCGCTATTAGCTAATAAATTTATATCGTTAAAAAAAATTTCTCCACGATCAGGGAATTCTAACCCAGCAAGGATTTGAAGAAGAGTTGTTTTACCACTTCCTGATGAACCAATTATTCCGATGGTCTCTCCTTGAATAATATCAATTGAAATATCAGATAAAACCTGAATTTGGTGTGCTCCGGTCTTGTAAGCCTTAGAAACATTTGTAGCTATTAACTTATTCATGACGAAGTATGCTAACGGGTTTTAATTTGGCTGCTCTACCAGCCGGAAAATATGAAAAAATTAAACTCATTGCAATGACTGAGAAACATATATAAATGAGTTGATTTAATCTAAATTCATAAGGAAAGTAATTGATAAAATAACTATCCATCATGTTTTTATTGGTAAAAGCTTCAATAAAATTAATGAGCTCATCTATATTTGGAGTAATAGCAAGACCTATTAATAAACCTATTAGAGTACCCAAAATACCTATGATAAAACCTAGATTTATAAAAATTAAAGTTAGCTGATTTATTGAGCAGCCCATAGTCTTTAAAATTGCTATTTCTTTTTCCTTAGTTTTTACAGTCATCACGATCGTAGACAGAATATTGAATGCAGCAACTGTAATAATTAAAAATAGCATCAAGCTAATTAATCTTTTTTCTAATTTAATTGCTTGAAATAATGTTCCATGAGTCTGTTTCCATGATGTAAAGTAATAATCACTTCCATCAAAAAAAGATTGGGTTAATAAATCAAAACCAATAGTGTCTGCTGCAAACAAATTGTTTGTTTTAATTCTTATACCTTGAGTTGCATTTGGTTGAAGATTAATAATATTTGCTGCTAAATCATGATGGATTAAAACAAGTGATTGATCTAGTTCTGCTTTAAGCTCAAATATGCCAGAGACTTCTAATGAAATAGTTCTCGGGAAAGTTCCTAAAATAGACGAACGAAGATTAGTTGTAGTTATATTTACAACTTCACCAACACCTACGCCTAGATATCTTGATAACCAAGCCCCTATAATAACTCCATTCTTAGAGGTAAGATTTTCCATAGATCCTTCTATTAGATACTCTGGAAGGATTGACATAGATTCTTCTAAATTTGGCTCTACTCCAGTTAGAAATACACCTCTTGATCTATCCTTAGCACTCATTAACCCTTGTGTTTCAATATAAGGACTCGCCCCAATGATATTGTCTATATTATTTATTTTAGAGAGCAATTGATCATAATTATCAATATTTTCGTTAGAGCGAATAATCAATTGAGGAACAACACCTAGGACTCTTGTTTGCAACTCTTTTTCAAAGCCGTTCATGACTGAAAGCACTATTACTAGAGCTGCTACTCCCAAAGACAACCCCGCAATTGCCATTAGCGAAGTGAATGACGCAAATGCACCTTTATTTGATCGAAAATACTTGTAGCCCAAGTAAATAGGCAATGAGTTCATTTTATCTAGGTTATTTGCTTTAATACCTTCTCAATATCATCTTTATATGGAGGACGAATTGCAGATAAGAGCTTATCAAACCTGGAACCAATTTGTTTGTAAACTGCTTTAGCATTGCTGAAAGTCTTAAACCCCTCTTCACCATGATAACTTCCAATCCCTGAGGGTCCGACACCTCCAAATGGAAGATCTTCTTGCTGAATATGGCCTAGTACATCATTAATGGTTACCCCTCCTGACGAAGTTCTAGATAACACTTGTTCTTCTTCATTTTTACTAGAACCGAAATAATACAAACCTAAAGGTTTATCATTAGAGTTGACATAAGAAATTGTCTCATCAACCTCAGAAAATTCTTTTATGGGAAGCAATGGACCAAATATTTCTTCTTTCATAATCTCCATATCATCCGAAGGATTCATAACAAGAGTTGGAGGTATCTTGAATGCCTCTTGTTGAGAAAAATCTTCATTTGCAGGATTTATCTCATCAATTTCTGCTCCCTTTTCTTTTGCGTCGGCTAACAGGCCTTGCAAGCGATCATAATGTTTTTGATTGATAATCGATGTGTAATCGTCATTATGTTTAAGATCAGGATAAAATTCAGCAACTGCCTCTTTCATTCCTGATACCAACTCATCTTTTTTATCTGAATGCACCATGACATAGTCTGGGGCTAGACAAATCTGACCAGCATTCATTGTTTTGCCAAGCATAATTCTTTTTGCAGCGATAGCACTATCGGCAGAATTACTTACTATAACTGGCGATTTACCACCAAGTTCAAGAGTGACGGGAACTAGATTCTCAGACGCAGCTTTCATGATATGTTTTGCTACTGCACCACTACCTGTATACAAAAGGTGATCAAATTTCTGTTGAGTAAAAGACGCACCAACATCTGGACCACCAAGAATTGTTGCAAATTCCTCTTGGTCAAAGGCAGCATCACATAATTCTTTTAATAAAGCAGATGTTTGTTCTGTGTACTCACTTGGCTTATGCATAATTTGATTTCCAGCTGCAAAAATTGATGCAGCTGGCGAAAAAGTTAAAAATACAGGGAAATTCCATGGTGATATCATTCCAACAGTGCCCAGAGGCTCATAGTCTACGGAAGCTTTCGCTCCAAGAAAACCTAGTGGAAAATTTGCTTTTCTTTTTGATCCTGCCATCCATTTTTTTAGGTTTTTCTTGGCATACTCAATACTTGGAACAATTGTATAAACATCTGTAGCCATTGACTGATTCTTGGATCTAACACCAAAGTCTTCATTTAGAGCATCAACAATTTTATAACGATTTTCCATGATCAATGATTTCATTCGATCCAATCTATCAATTCTTAATTCATAAGATGGTGGGCCATTCTTAATAAAAAATGCTTTTTGTTTATTTAATATTTCTTTAATTTGTTGATGTTCCATTTTTACCTCTCTAATTTATATTTTAGCCTAACAATTTAAAATGTAATTTCTTATGTTGATCTTTTCGCTTTATCAGAATCATTTGTTTTTTTGATCATACTTCTAATTTGCGACCAGTCATCCTCAGACATCTTTGAAAGTTGTGAAAAAGTCCCTCCACCTGAAAGATATTGTGCGCCATCAAGAGCGATAGTTTGTCCTGTTAAATATTCACAACCATCTGCCATTAGGAAAGTTGCCAAATTTTGTAGCTCACTCATTTCTCCAACTCTACCCATTGGAATAGTGCTCATTGAACTAGAATCTTCCAGAGCACCATCAGGACTTAATCTTGCCCATGCTCCTTCTGTAGGGAATGGTCCAGGAGCAATAGCATTGATTCTTATTCCATGAGGACCCCACTCCACAGCGAGAGATTTTGTCATTGTATGCAAAGCTGATTTAGACATTGCAGATGGCACAACAAAAGGAGATCCTGTCCAGACCCACGTTGCAAGAATAGATATGATTGAACCTTTAATATTGTGCTCAAGCCATTTTTTACCAACAGCATTAGTGACATAAAATGTACCATGAAAAACAATATTTGCAATTGCATCAAAACCTCTCGCCGACAAATCTTTAGTTGGTGATATAAAGTTACCTGCCGCATTGTTAACTAAACCATCAAGTGGGCCTTCTTGAAAAATAGTATCTATAAAATCTTCAACATCTTGGGGTGACCGTATATCCAAAGGTTGAAACCTTACAGTAGCATCATATTTATCTTTAAATTCTGCTGCAGTATCCGCAAGAACGCTCTCTCGTCTGCCACAAATGACAACATCAGCTCCATGTTGAACATAATGTTCAGACATTTCTTTGCCTAAACCAGTTCCACCACCAGTCACTAAAATTTTCTTACCTTTTAAAACATCATCTTTAAACATAATAATCCTTATTTTTTATCCACAATATCTATGATAGCTTGAACCCATGCATCTGAAAAATTTAATGACGGTACATAATCAAGGGTTTGACCGCCTGCTTCAATAAAAAGTTCTTTATATTCTGCACCAATCTCAATAACAGTCTCCAAGCAATCTGCAGTAAACGCAGGGGAAAATACTAGCACTTTTTTTATACCCTGCTCCGGGTACCCCTTTAAAACCTCATCTGAAAATGGCTCCAACCAATTATTAGTTAATCTAGATTGGAAAGTAACTTCATATTTGTCAGAAGGAAGAGATAATTTTTCTGCAATCAGCTTAGAAGTTTCGTAAACGGCTGATTTATAGCAATAATAATTCTCTGCATTAACTTCATGCTCACAATTTTTTCCATCACATAAATTGTCATCATAAACTTTATTAACTTGAGAGTTTGGAAGTCCATGATAACTAAAGATTACTTTATCGTAATCTTGATGATTATAATTTCGAGCAGCGTCAATCCATGCATCAATAAATGATGGATGATCATAGTATTGTGATATATATCTGAAAGAAGGAATAACCCATGCTCTTGAAATCTTTTTAGTTAGATCCTCAAATACACTGCCAGAAGTAGCTGATGCATAATGAGGAAAAAGAGGCAGTACTACAAGCTCCGAAGGATTTGATTTTTTAATAACCTCTAATGCTTTTTTAATGCTTGGTTTTTGATATCGCATAGCAAAATGAACATCATATTTGTTTTGCTTAGAATTTAATTTATTAGTTAACTCTTCAGTATTTTTTAGTAACGGTGAAACACCGCCTGAAAGATCCCATAATTCTTTGTATATTTTACTTGATGCGAATGATCGTATTGGGCAAATAATAAGAGTAACTAGGATAAACCTAAAAAAAGAAGGTACATCAATCACTCGCCCATCCATTAGAAATTCTCTCAAGTATTTAAATACATCGAAATATGAAGGAGAGTCCGGCGTTCCTAGATTAATTAATAATAGTGCTGGTTTGTTCATGCTTTCTTAATATTGGATGCAACATTATAAATAATAAAGATACAAAACATAAGAAAGCACTAAAAAAATATAAATACTCAGGGCTAAGTTGATAAATTGGCATTGCAATAATTGGTGTAAGCACATGTCCAATTGGCATAACAGAACCTAAATAACCTGCAGCCTTGCCTTGATTATCAGGGGTTTGAGCTAGTGATAAGGAAGATGCATTTGCAGGTCTAAACATACCTGCGCCTAGGCCATTAATCATCATTGCTAAATAAAATAATGCTATTGAAGACGATAATGCGGCCATAATATAAGATATAAGTATAAGAAAAGTACCGTAAATTAGTAATTTATCATTAGAGATTGGCTTCATATCGGTAAATATGTATTGGCTCACAACTGTTGATAATGAAAGCACAACAAATGTTAGACTAATTACCAAAGGTAAATCTTTTTCATCAGAAAAGACATCGGTAATAAAAAATCCAATTGACTGTAATAATGACGCTTGGCAAAAGGATGAAAGTGCCGCAATAAAAAGAAACGGCCATACGCTTTTATCTTTAAAGGATAGCTTCGATAGCATAATATCGGCTTTTTCTTTGAGTGGAGTTATTTTTGGAAATGTAAGGAAAATTCCTAGAGCAGAAATAAATCCACACATAGCAAAAATATAAAATGGTAGAGGTTTTGAGTACAAGAAAAGAAAGCCTCCTATCATGGGACCCATTATCGTTCCAATTAAAAAACTGGATTCAAGTCTCGCAAATTTCTTTGTTCTTTTAGTTCTACTAGAAATGTCAGCAATATATGCAAACGCAGCAGGTCTTGTGGCTGAACCAATTAAACCATTTATAAGCCTTCCTAGGATTAATAAAGGTAAAAGAAATGCAAAATCTAATAAATTTCTTTCGACAAGAAAAAGTGGAGTTATTAAAGCTATTATTGAAATTGAGTAACCGATCAAACCTACGACTGCAATATTTCGTCTGCCATATTTATCAGATGCTCTTCCCCATGAAGCACTAGTTATAGCCCAAGCTACTGCTGATATAGAAAAAATTATTGATGTCTCAATAACCGATAAACCCAAATCTCTTGCTAATGGTGGAACTAAAACAAATGCAAATGACTGGCCAAGTCCTACTGAAAATAAACCAAACTTTAGCCAAGATGAAGCTTTATACAATTTTAGTTATGCCTATAGCCTCACGCAATTTTTCGACAAGCTCTTTAGCTTGGGGACGAACTTTTTGAGCTCCTTCAGAAAATAAATCATTTAATAAATTTGGCTTGTCATTTAATTCCAAATATTTTTCTCTAATTGGAGAAATTTCAGAATTAATGATTGAAAATAATTTTTTCTTAGCATCACCCCATCCAATACCATCCTTGTATGCTTGATTCATTTCCTTTATTTCATCACTCGTAGCAAAACATGAATATAGCTGAAAAAGAGTACAATCTTTAGTATCTTTTGGCTGACCTGGTTCTAAAGAATTGGTAACAATTTTTGAAATGGATTTTTCTAAATCTTTTTCAGATGATAGAAATGGGATAATGTTATTATAAGACTTACTCATCTTTTTTCCGTCAATTCCAGGTACAGATACTTCATTCTGAATTATGGCTTCTGGCAAAGTTAATAAATTAGAATACGTGTGGTTAAAAGTGCCTGCAATATCACGAGTCATCTCCATATGCTGTGCTTGATCAGGTCCAACAGGCACATGTGTTGCACCAAATATCAGAATATCTGCAGCCATTAAAACAGGATATGAAAATAAACCCATATTAATGGCTTTATCCTCATCATTTCCAGTTTGAGTGTTTTCAGCTGCCATTGATTTATATGCATGAGCCCTATTTAATAATCCTTTTGATGCGCTGCAATTTAAAATCCAAGTTAGTTCATGAACCTCAGGAATATCTGACTGCCTATAAAAATTCGATTTCTTAGGATCTAAACCTGATGAAAGCCAAGCTAGAGCAACATTTTTAACACTTTTCTCAATTTCATTAGGATTATTTTGTTTTATCAAAGCATGATAATCTGCAAGAAAAAAATATGAATCATTATCTGGCTCTACTAAATCAAGGGCAGGCTTAATTGCACCTAAATAATTTCCGATGTGAGGAGTACCAGTTGTCGTAATACCTGTTAAAATTCTTTTCTTCATTAAAGATAATTATAAACATCAAAATTAACTATTGTGGAAACTCATAAAACTTTATTCAAATCACTAGAAAAAGCTGAAAAACACTTTGAAGCTGGTGAGATAAAATTAGCACAAAAAATTGTCAGCGAAGTTTCTAGAACAATGAAAGCTGAAGGAAAAGTCTCTAACAAGTTAAGACATAGATTTAATTTTATGTCTGCACAATCTAGATACTTCAATGAAATTTCTTCCTTTGCAACAAATCCAAAAAGAAATGAAATTATTCAGGCTATTGAAAAATTAATCTCTAAACCTCTAGAAAATCCAAAGAAACAAGCTAACGAAATTCATAATTTACAGACTAGATGGCAGCTTTTAGATCAAACGTCTAAACCAGCAAGTCGAGATCAATGGACAAGTTTTAAAGAGCTTACAGATAAAGCTTGGGAGCCATGTGCACATTATTACGAGGAGTTAAAGCTGATTAAAATATCAAATGCTAAACAAAGAGAAAAAATAATAGAAAGTCTTAATCAATACACTAATGAGAATTCAGGAAAATGGCCTGAGTTAATTGATATGATTAAATATCTAAATAAGACATTTCAGTCATGGCAAAAATATGCTCCCGTACTTGATGAAGACTTCACAAAATTAAAATCTGAATTTCAAATTGCTAGAAAGCCTATAAATGATGCTATAAAAGATCAAGAAAATAAAAATTATAAAATTAAAGAATCATTGATTGAAAAGGTAAAAATGATTAATGATGTTGATAATCAAATATGCATACAAAAATACAAAAAAATTAAACGTGAGTATCAAGAAACGGGGCCATGTGGAAAAAAAAATGAGCCTTTATTATGGAAAAAACTAAATGAAGCTGCAGACAAGTTTTTTGCAGAAGAAAAAACATTAGCAAAGAATGAACTTGCGCTAATTGGAGATTTATCAAATGAGCTGAAAAAAGACAACTGCATACTTAATGAAATTAAGAATCAAATTAAAAATATAAATAAAGTAAGAAAATCTCCAGAATTTAAAAATCTCCAAAAGGAGATTAAAGCACTTGAAAAAAAACAACTATCAATGATGCTAGATAGGAAATTAGACGCATATCAAAATATTCTAAATAATCTTAAAAAAGAAGAACCACAAAACCAGGTTATTCATAAAGATATTTTAAAGGTATTGGAATCACCTCTCTATAATGGTGATGAAGATGCATTGCTTGAAAGTGTTATAAAGATAGAATTGATTGCTCAAATAGAACCGCCTAAATCTAATCAAGCCTTAAAGCAAAAGATAGCTTTAGAAATGTTGCAAAATAAATTCTCTAGATCGAGTATTTCAAGCAATGGAATTAAAGATTTATTGATTCAGTTTATTAATAATCTTCAATCCAAAAAAACTAACGCCAATGAAAATAAACTTTGGAAAAGAGTAAATGAAGCCTTGGTTAAAGTTGTTGATCAACTTCCTTAATTTTTAATACATTCATCCATCTGTCAGATTTAAATCTAGAAACATACAAAAAGCCTTTTACGATGTAATCTGCAAGCAACGTTGAGAAAATTATTTCAATGCTTGCATCTAGCAAGAAGAAGACTACAGCCAGAAAAACTCTTATAAAAAGTAAACATGTTAATGTGATAACCAATGGAGTCTTTGTGTCACCTGCACCTCTTAATGCACCTCCAAGTGAAAATTCTATTGCCATTAAAGGTTGCATTGATCCAAGCAACCATATAAATATAACGGTTAACCTTACAACTTCATCATTATCAATCATGAATCTTGCCAATGGTTCAGCAAAAGTAACAATAATGATCCCAAAAAATGTCATGGAGATAATTGAAAGTCTCATTGCGCCCCATCCTGCTCTTTTTGCTTGATCTTTATTTTGAGCTCCTAAATGCTGTCCAACCAATGTAGCGCCAGCTATTGAAAATCCAAATCCAATTACAAATGAGAAGGATAAAATTTGAACACCTATTCCATATGCTGCATAAGCTTCTGTCCCATAATAAGCTACTAAAATAAGAAAAGCCGTGATGCCAATTTGAAAAATAACTTGTTCAAGTGCTGCCGGTAAGCCAACCTTAAAGATTTCAATTACACGGATGAAATCTAAATCAAATATTGAGGAATATCTTACAGCTAATTGATTTGATAACCAGAAAACAACAAGTAAGACTGCTCCAATTACAAACGAAAGTCCATTGCCTAAAGCAGCACCAAGAACTCCATATTTGGGAAATCCTAGCCAGCCATTTACAAAAACTAACATAAAAAAAATAGCGAATAAATTCATAATTACCCCTATAAACAAGGGCGTTTTTACGTCACCAACCGCTCTTAATGCTGTAATCAAACCCATTCCGCAACCAAATGCCACATAAAAAGGCGCTATAGCTTTCAAGTACTCAGAGGAAAGAATTAAAGCTTGATTTTTTAAACCAAAAAATCTTACAAGTGGTTCAGCAAACTGCCATACTAGAAATGCAGAAATAATAGATAAAAAAATTACTAATTGGACAGTCCTAGTTAAAAACACTCCAGCCTCATGCTTATCTTTTGCCCCCCAATGTCTTGCGATTAATGCTGTAGAGCCAGCCAAAACTCCTGTTAAAACTGCTTGCAAAATAAAGGTGACTCTTTGACCCGTTACTGCAGCAGCTATCGCGTCAGGTCCAAGACCACCAACAACTTTAATTGCAACAATTGAACTTGTGGCATAGAAAAGATTTGTAATAATTGAAGGCCAGGCAAGTTTCCATACACCTATTGAACCTCTAGGGATTTTATCTCCCCCGTCTAAAACTTCCAAAATTAGGAATCTTTTATTGAGCCAAGGTATATAACTCCAAACAGAAGAGTCATAGAGAATGCAACAAATGGAGAATCTTGAGATTTTAAAATTTTATTTCTATACACAATACATTCAATCAAGTGCGCAATAAGCAATAAATAAAATACTCCTGATGCAAAATAAAATAACCATCCATTGAATGGCTCAAAAAGATTCACTATTCCTAATGACCAAAGAAATAAAGTAATTACATGTGCTGCTTTCATAATACTGAATGAAAAATGTTATTGAGGTCCTAGTTTAGCAAGAATTTCTTGATGTCTATATCTATCTATCCTATATAGTGAAAATATCCCAAATGGAATGATCATTAAAATAGCTACTAACGGACCTTGAACCATTGCAAGATTAAATATATTTTCTGCAGTCGGATCAACGTTTGTTCCTTGAGGAAAATTTATAAATTCTAAAGTAATGCCTGCCATTAAAATTCCCAATCCTGTATTTAATTTTCCAATCAAGGAGCTTGAAGCAAACATTAATCCTTGCTGCCCAATTCCACTCTCTAATTCAACCTCATCACTGATATCTCCTAACATGGATTCTCTTATTATCGCACTTGAGGATAAGCAAGTATTAGCAATATATACAAATGGAACTGTTACATAAAAAAGATGCCAAGTTCCCGTATCAGGTAAAAAGTCATTTATAAATAAAATTATTGGAATTGGCGGAATTAATGCTGCAAAACTTATTGCAATTAAGAGAATAGTTCTTTTTTCAATCACTCGAACTAGCCTAGGGACTATTAAAAAAGCACTTAATGTTGATAAGACATATATGCCTAGATATGAAGCAAGCATAATTGATTTAAATTCCCAGAAATATGTATTCATATATATTTGTAATGAACTCCCCATGCCCCAACTAACAGCAATAAATAAATAGCCAAAGAAGAAGATTAAAAAAGATTTATTTTTTAAGGCAATAAAAATCTGATTTAGAATTAATTTCAGGTTTACAGTGGCTATATACTCATCAGAGTGATTGCGATACTTTAGAGTACCAAAATAAGTTAGTAAAACTGATATGCACATAATACTCGCGCCAGTCATACCGTAGTAGATCCAAGGATCAGGATTTTTTGTACCTGGCATATAATCTGGAGTATCTCTAAAAAAGATTGTGTATGCCAAAAAGGCATTAAATAGTCCTCCAAACCACCCAAGCAATTCTCTTGCAGCAAATATGGAGGTTCTTTCAGTGTAGGATCTTGTCATTTCACTTCCTAATGACCTATGGGGTACTTCAAAAATTGTCATCCCTAATCTAGTTAATAATGTAAAACTTAGCATCCACATAAATAAATATTGCTGAGATAGCTCCCAAGAAGTCTGAATAGAAAAAAGCATAAAGTAAGACAATGCCATGGGAATCATGCCTAATAAAAAATATGGGTGTCTCCTGCCTAGTTTATGTCGGGTTCTGTCAGATATAACCCCCATCAATGGATCTGTAAATGCATCCACTAACAATGCTATAAAAATAGCTAAACTAGCTAACCCTGGGGTAAGACCTATAACATTTGAATAAAAAAACAAAAGGAAGAATGTAAAAGCATCATTCTTAACTCCATTTGCTATTGCACCCGAAGCATAAAAAAATTTTTCTTTTACATCTATAGCCATGCGATATTGTATAGAAAAAAACTAGGTTTTCAGTTTAATTTTTTAAAAATTTAATTAGTTGAGTTTGAAACTTTTCAAAAGCCTTTTTATCTAATAAATGCCCCATTCCTTCAACTATTACAAGCTCACTTGAGTCAATATATTTATGAGCTTGATATGCATTTTTCACTTTAATTAATGGATCAATATCTCCATGAATAATTAATGTTGGAGTCTCTATAGATTTAATTAATTCTTTTCTATTTTTTGAACCAACAATGGCTGCCATTTGTCTGATAAAACCCCCGTCATCTCCTCCCCTTTTTATATATGAACGCATAGCATCTCTAAATTCAGGAGTATCATAATTAGTATCAGGTGTCCCAATAAGCTCAAAAAGCTTAATAGATTGATCTATCCTGCCCTCAATATCATCTTTTGCAGCAGTTCTTTTTAATAATTGTCTTGTAACCTTAAATTCTGGACCATTAAATGGATTAGGAGTTGATGCTGTGGATGAAATCATAGTAAATGACTTAACTCTTGATGGATAATTAGCAACCATAACTTGCGAAATCATGCCTCCCATGGACATTCCTAAAATATGAGATTGGTCAATTTTCAATTCATCTAAAACAGATATACCATCAGATGCCATATCTTCAATTGAATACTCAGGATTAATTGGAATAAATAAAAAATATTTTAAATAGTTTAGAAATTGTGAGGGCTCCGAAGAAAATCTTGTCGAAAGTCCAACATCCCTGTTGTCATAAACGATAGGTCTAAAATTATTTGCTTGTAATTCATCTATCAAGAACTCAGGCCAAAGAGTTAATTGAGCGCCTAATCCTGTGACTAGCAATATCGGAGTGCCAGATGGAGGACCATAGTCTCTGTATGCAATCTTTGTATTTTCGTTTAAAGAATAGCCCTCGTCATATGAATTTACATCTATGCATATAATTAAAAAGAAAAAAATAATTATTTTATGTTGAAAATGCATTTGCTCTTTGTTTTACATTGTTTCTTATTGCACCCCAAAATAGTGACATATCGAAGTTATGAAGATCTCCATTAGGAGCAAATGATTTAATTTTATCAATTAGTGTTCCTCTTGTTTCAATCATAAAATTTTTAGAATATCTGGCTTCAAAATCCAGATCATCAATAGATTCAATCGATATCTTAGAATGCTGATGTTTTGTAGCTGAATAATCGGTTAGAAAAGGATTATTTGATCTTAGTCGAATGATGATATTATTTTTATCTTGTTGCCAATCTTTGTTTGATGTCCAACACAAAGGATTTTGACAGACTATGGGTTGTTCCATGTTTTCGGTGGTCCAACCTTGAGGCAACCAAAACATTGAATAGGCTCTACTTCTCCTAAATCCTTCTAAACCTGTGCTCCATGAAATAATTGATTTTTGATCATCTGCAGATTTAGAAATGTAAAGATCAGGATATAAAGTATTGAAATGTTTTATTGGTAATATGTATCCAATCAAATATGCTGCGATAAATTTTTCCCTATTTGGATTCAAAGAAATATATTCATGAATTAATCTTTGTCCATGCAAAGCTCCCTGACTATGACCTGCTATAAAGAATGGTCTTCCAGAGTTATATTTTTCCATATAAACAGCAAAAGCATTCGCAATGTCTGAATAGGCAACATCTTGAGCTTGAACACCATTTGACTGAGTATCATAGAATGAGAAATATGTTGCTTGTCTGTAGTAAGGGGCATATACATTACATGTCTCTGAAAATGCAGATGCTTGAGATGCCAGATGACTACCAGTCCTCTCATATGAAGCTGAATCATCCTCAAGCGGTTCATTCCAATGTTTTAAAAAATAGCCAGTTGGATGAATATAAAAAACATCAAAATTTTTAATTTCCATTGATGGTTTTTCATCAGGTGACAAGTTATGCAAGCCATCTCTTTCAGGTAAAGCTGCCCAAAATAATTTGTCATGATAATTTGGAGCTTTTGGAACGTCTTCTTCCATAAAGTCTTTCTCTGGTTTTACACTATCCATAAAATTAAAAAACTTTTCTTTCTCATTCATTTTGATCTGACAAATTAGTTTTAAAATTTAATAAGTTTATTAGTTGATGTAGCAGTGGCAATCAATTTATCTTCTTGGTGCAGTGAGCCAGAAGTGAAAACAATACTATTGCCTAATTTTTCTATCTTTGCTTTTGCAGTAAAAATACCTGGTGATCCTGATGCAACAAATGCAACATTAATGTTTAATGTTAACGGATTATATTCTCCTACTTTAACAAAGATTAGAAGATGCGCCATAGTAGTATCAAGCATGGCTGTGATAAATCCACCCTGCACTATCTTTCCACCCGAATGAGTAAGCTCATCACTAATATCAAAAGTCATAGTAATAGATTCATTATTTTCATCAAAGTTAACATCTTTGGATCCTAAGATTGATAAAAATTTTGGAGGATTATTAAGATTTACTTTGGAGGATGCCATTAGCTCATTAGTGTAATAAAATGGTTAGCATAAATTATAGGTGAAATTTATGAGAATCTTTAGATCATTAATATTATTTTTTGTAATATCATTGCAAATTTCTGCAAACTCGCTTGACTCAGAAGACAAAAAAAGAATTTCAAATCATTTTAATGAATATATTAATAACGGCAGTTTACCTAATATTTCAATTCTAATAAAAAAAGATAGTAAAGAAATATTTCGTCACACTCACGGATATGCGGATATTGAAAAAAATATAGATATAGATAAAAAAACTGTTTTTAGAATTTACTCAATGACAAAACCGGTTACTGGCGTTGCAATTATGCAACTCATTGAGAGTGGTAAATTAAGATTAAATGATAAGGTTTCAAAATATATTCCTGCTTTTAAAAATACAAAAGTTATCAATCTTGATTTTCAAGATTATGTGGTAAAACCAAAAAGAGAAGTAACAATTAGAGACTTATTAACTCATACAAGTGGCCTTACTTATAGCTGGGCCGGTGAAGGTCCAGTTAACCAAATGTATAGAAAATATAATATTCGTCCCTATTATTTTGGAGCTCTGGATGCAGAACTAAATAAATTTCCGGGCAATACCTGCCAGTTTTCTAATGCTGCAGCCTCTGTACCTCTCCTTCATAATCCTGGAGAAAAATGGTCATATGGAATTAATATGGATATTTTGGGATGCGTAGTTGAAGTGATTTCAAAAATGACATTTGCTGAATATCTTCAAAAAAATATATTTGATCCATTGGGACTTGAAAGTATTGGCTTTTCAGTAAGTGAAAGTGATAAGGATTCATTTACAACACTTTATACCTCAGGAGCATTTTCGAGAGATGGAGAAATTGTTGCTCCTTCTGGCTTAAATCAAGCTGAGCTTATGTTTTCCAAAGAACTTAGACCAATAGACGCCTTTGATAAGTCGCCATATCTTAAAAATTCCTCAAAACTTTATGATGGTGGTTCAGGTCTAGTCTCGAATATAGATGATTATAGTAAATTTGCTGAGATGCTTTTAAATGGTGGTATTTTAGATGGTGTCAGAATCCTCAGTGAGGCATCTGTAAATTTAATGTCAAATAATCATCTCTCCGATGAAATTCTAAAAGATGGATCTGCTTTTGGATTAGAAGGTGTTGGTTTCGGATTAACAGTTGGAACTATTATGAATCCTGGTGTTGCTGGAACTTATTCTTCAATTGGAGAATTTTTTTGGGGTGGTGCTGCTAGCACTATATTCTGGGTAGATAAAAAAAATAATGTTACAGCTACAATGATGACGCAGTACATGCCATCGGATAAATATCCGCTTCGAGAGGAACTTAAAACATTACTATATTCTAGTTTGAGCAACTAAAAACTGGCGGAGAGACAGGGATTCGAACCCTGGAAACCCGCGAAGGTTTGCTGGTTTTCAAGACCAGTGCATTCAACCGCTCTGCCATCTCTCCATTCCTTAAGGTAAGGCATTTTAAAGACTTTTATAAATAAGTAAATGTAACAGATAACCATCATATTTGATGAAATATTATTTCAAATTTGACACCTATGAACATAATTTGTAAAAATTATCTCATCGTTCATCCTTTCATAGGACGGAAGTAAGTAATGATACTGAAGGAACGCATCTTATTGCCAACCGGCAGGAGATGAAAAAATGACAAAATGGGAATATAAAATTGTCGATCATAGCAGTTCAACAGCTATGGGTTACTCAAACGAAGAGACTGAAGCATTTAAGATTGAATATAAAGATGCTGTGCATTGGAAATATGAGATGTCTAGAATTGAGTTAAATAAACTTGGGAAAGAAGGCTGGGAATTAATCTCTCAGGATGGCCCAAAACAAATATACTTAAGACGTCCAATTTGATTTATGTCGCTAGAGGAACTGAGAGTAATATTAATTGTTTATGTTAGTGCCCTCGTTCCTCTAGTTATTTACTTTTATAACAAGGATAAAATCCCAAAATGGGTTCCATCTTTATATGCTGGTATGTTCATTATGTGCTCATTGGGTTGGGAGCTCTGGTTCACATATGGGTGGATTGATGGAGATCCAGTTAATTTAAGAAGATCCAGCGTTTTAAATGAATGGATTCCCATTCATATAAATTGGCTATTAAATTCAATGGCAGATGCTGGAACGA
>CACOHS010000016.1 GCA_902627055.1 uncultured SAR86 cluster bacterium
CAATTCATATGACCTCTAGCTATCAATTTGATAGCACTGATCATGCAGCAAATTTATTTGCATTAGGTGAATTAGGTAATATTTACTCAAGAATCATGAATCCTACAAATGCTGTCTTTGAAGATAGGATTGCAGCACTAGAGGGAGGAGTTGCTGCATTAGGACTAGCATCAGGGCAGGGTGCATCAGCCTATGCAATTCAAAATTTATGTAGTCACGGTGATAATTTCGTTGCCTCCTCGCAACTGTATGGCGGTACATATAATCAATTTAAAAATCCTTTTTCTGATATGGGTATAGAAGTAAGATTCGTTGATCCATCTGATCCTCAGAATTTTGCTGATGCTACTGATGAAAGGACTAGAGCATACTATGGTGAAGTTCTTCCTAATCCAAGTTTTCAAGTATTTCCTTTGCAAGAGGTTGCGGATATTGGTAGACCGCTTGGCATTCCATTGATCGTCGATAATACTGCTGCGCCCTTAATTTGTAGGCCATTTGATCACGGGGTATCAGTCATTGTGCATTCTGCAACAAAATATATAGGTGGTCATGGAACTTCTATAGGCGGAGTTATTGTTGATGGAGGTAATTTTGATTGGGAGGCTCATCCACAAAGACAACCAAAGCTTAATGAGCCTGATCCTAATTATGACGGGGTCGTTTGGACAGAAGCTGTAAAACCTCTGGGTCCGATAGCATATATTCTTAAAGCTAGAACAACTCTTTTAAGAGACATGGGCGCTGCAATGAGTCCCTTCAATGCTTTTATGTTTATTCAAGGGTTAGAAACATTGAGTATAAGAATGAGAGAGCATTCTGCAAACGGTCAAAAAGTTGCTGAATACCTTGAAAAGCATCCTATGGTTGAAAGAGTTGCTTATCCTGGAACTTCCTCTGGCTTAGCAAAAGAAAGATCTGATAAATATTTATCAGGAGGTTGTGGTGGACTTCTAGGTTTTGAAATTAAAGGCGGTTTGGAAGCTGGTAAAAAATTTATTAACTCGCTTGAGATGCTCTATCATGTTGCTAATATTGGTGACGCTAGGAGCTTAGCAATTCATCCTGCAAGCACTACTCACTCTCAACTTAATGAAGAGGAGCTTACTTCAGCTGGCGTAAGTCCTGGTTATGTCAGGCTATCGATTGGGCTTGAGCATGTTGACGATATAATTGCAGATATTGAGCAGGCATTCTCAAAAGCTGAATAATTCAGTGTGTTAAGAGATTTTCCTGATGTCACGTATATAATTATTGGCTCAAAAGAAAGGCTCTCAAAAGTTAAATCCTATCAAATTGAAGAAGGGGTAGAGTGTTTGCTATGCCCTTTCTCTTCTTTAGATGAGCTTCCATCTTTGCTAGATTCTAAAATTGCAGAACTACAATCTGATGTGATCTCAATAATTCCTGCTGGAGCTTTCCCAAAAAAGCTTGCAAGAAAACAGCTGTTAAATTTTTCAAAAAGCAAATATCAATTTTGGGGCTGGTATCATTTTGGAAATAAATTTAAAGGCGCACTCCAAAGTATTGGAAAGTTGAATACATTTTTTAATAAGGTGCCTCAGATTGAACAAGGCATTTTTTTTACCAAATCATTATATTTCTCTGTAGGCGGTTTAGGAGAAACTGGCTCTAATCCATTTTCAGAGTTAGCCAGAAGATTTTATCTTCGATTAGATCCACAAAACCCACTCCCATCCCTTACAATAAGAGCAAAATCTATTCTAAATTAGTAAATTATGAAGCTTATTTCAGCTCAAAATATCTCATATAAAATAAATGAAAAAATGCTTTTTCATAATCTTTCACTAGAAGTATACTCAGGTGAAGGCCTTCATATTAAAGGAGGTAATGGTTCTGGTAAAAGCACTTTGTTAAAGATTCTTTTGGGAATAACTTCTTTATCAAAGGGCTTAATTGAATATAAAAACCAAGATTTAAAGATTTCCTATCTTGGTCACAAAAATGCAATTAAAAATTACTTAACACCCGCTCAGAACCTACAGTTATTATTTGGTAATGCTTCTTTGAGTAACGCATTTGAATGGTTAGAAAAGTTAAATTTATTTCAAGTTCAAGATGAGCTTACGGCTAATCTGTCTTTTGGTCAGCAAAAAAAATTAGCGTTAATAAGAGTTTTAGCTCAATCTTCAGAACTAATAGTACTTGATGAACCTTTTGTTGGCTTAGATACTGCTGCGAGTGATCTATTGAACAGTTTTTTTGTTCAAAAACTATCTGAGGGAACAGGGCTTATTCTCACCTCACACATACAACCAAGCGTTGAATGCCAAATTATAGAATTGGATAAAGCAAATGCTTAGATTAATCAAAATAGAATCTTCAAAATTATTTTACAAACTAAAGTCATGGTTAGGACCTATGTTAATAATGATTCTTGTTTTAACAGCATTTCCATTGAGCATAGATATTTCACAATTTGATTTAGAAAAGTTTTATTTTTCAATTATCGTTGTTTCCTTATTAATGACTTCATTTTTAGCCACTGAGGGTATGTTTGAAGAAGATTTTGAGGATGGATCACTTGAGCAAGAATTTCTAATAGAGCAAGATTTTTATAAAGTTGTATTGTCTAAAATTTTTGTATACGTATGTTTTATTGGTGTTCCAATTGCTTTAATTGGTGCAATATTTTCCGTTGCGAATGGAGTTGCAATTGAAAGTTTCGTGAGTGTATTTTTATCACTAAGCCTTTCAAATCTTTTGTTATTCAATTTATTTGCATTTGGTAATGCTTTGTCAATTAACAAGGGAGCTATGTTGGGAGTTCTAACCTCTCTCCCACTTGCCTTACCAGTAATTATTTTATTAGGTACGGCAATAAGAAGCATTCAATACGGAAATGGTTTTTTAGAAATTATCTCTTTGATGATAGGAATGGGCTTTTTGATTTCAGCTATCATGCCACTAATTATTTCAACAGCACTAAAAACACACATAGATTAACCAACTTGGGTTTATAATACCGTTGTGATTTCAGCATTTATTCATAAATTTTCCTCTCCAAAAAGTTTTGTTCAAATAACTAAGACACTTTATCCCTTATTTATTTTTACTGGTTTGTCCATGTTGATAATTGGATGGACATGGGGTTTGTTATTTGCACCTCCAGATGCAGTTCAAGGGAATTCATACAGAATTATTTTTCTTCATGTTCCTGCAGTAATTTTCGCCGAGCTTATTTATTTCTTCATGGCGCTTTGTGCACTCATGCATATTGTTTGGAGGGTGAGGCTGGCTGCGTATTTAATTAAATCAGCAGCTCCCATAGGAGCAATGATTACATTTATAGGTTTATTCTCAGGATCAATTTGGGGTATTCCTACATGGGGAACATGGTGGCAGTGGGATGCAAGAATTACTTCAACTTTAATATTATTCATTATGTATCTTGGTATTTTAACTTTACATGGATCTTTCTCTAACTTGGAAAAGTCTGATCGTTTAATGTCGATACTTGTAGTTATAGGAGTTGTAAATATTCCAATTATAAAAAAATCTGTTGATTGGTGGTCAACACTGCATCAACCTGCTTCAATTTCAGTATCAGGGGGAAGCTCAATTGACCCGTCAATGTTATATCCGCTGATAATTTCAGTAATTGGTCTAGGTTTTACGCTAATTTCACTTGGTATTTTGACTAGTCGTTCATATATATTGGGTAGGGAAAAGAATAAAAAATGGGTTCTAGATCATGTTTGATATAGCTTTTAATAATGTTAACGAAATAATAGGCATGAACGGTCATGGCATTTATGTGTGGTCGGTCTATTCAATTGCTATTTCAATTCTCGTTATGAGTTTTCTAGTTGCTAAAAATAGAATTAAAGGGGTAAAAAGAAAAATTAAGATAAAAAATGCTCCAAGCTAGAAAAAATCGTCTTTGGAAATTTTTTATTATTCTTTTCTTGTCTGCAGGAGGCATTTCATTAATTCTTTTTTCTCTAAATTCAAAATTGGATCTATTCTATACTCCATCTGAAATGCTAGAGGCAGATATCAAACCAGGCTATCGAATAAAATTAGGTGGGATGGTGAAGACAGGCTCAATAATTAGGAATGGCACAACAATTAAATTCATCGCTACAGATTTTGTCAAAGAGGTACCTGTCATTTTTGATGGCGTTCCTCCAGATTTATTTAAAGAAGATAGTGGGGTAGTAGTTTTAGGATATTTTCTTGATGGAATGTTTGAAGCTGAAGAAATTTTTGCTAAACATGATGAGAATTATATGCCCCCAGCACTTTCGATTGAGGGAGCAAAAATATGATAGGCGAGATATCACATTTTTTATCTTTATCGGCTGTTGTCATATTTTGTTTAATCTTAATTTTCAACTTCTTTTTTATTTTCGACAAGACTCATTCTAATCAATTGAGTCTTTCCTTGAGAATGTTTAATCAAGCTTGCTGGCTGGTTTTTATTTCGTTTGGAATGTACGTTTATCTTTCAATAAATGATGATTTTTCAATCGCATATATAGCAAGTCACTCTAACTCTCAATTGCCAATTTTTTATAAGATTAGCTCGATTTGGAGCGCTCATGAGGGATCAATGTTTCTTTGGATAGTATTTTTGACAGTATGGAGCATCCTCTTTATCAATTCTCTTCATCGCAACCATCCTTTAAAAAGAATTACTTTACTGATGCTAAGTCTAATTATTTTAGGTTTTTTATTATTTCTACTATTAACATCTAATCCATTTGAGAGAATATTACCGTTTGGTGCTATAGAGGGTGCAGATATAAATCCAGTGTTGCAAGATCCAGCCTTAGCAATACATCCGCCAATGTTATATTTAGGATATGTAGGATTCGTGATTTCCTTTAGCTTTATTACCGCATATCTTTTTCATGGAAATTTCGAATTAGAATGGGAGAAAGATATTAAGAATTGGTCTTTGGTAGCATGGATCTTTTTAACCATTGGTATAACTTTGGGAAGTTGGTGGGCATACTATGAGCTTGGTTGGGGCGGATATTGGTTTTGGGATCCTGTTGAAAATGTTGCATTGATGCCTTGGCTTGCTGCCACAGCATTTATGCATTCATTATATGCTTCCTCAAAATCAAATGTTCTAAAAACCTGGACTATGTTTTTAGGGATTTTAATCTTTGCTTTAAGCCTTTTTGGAGCTTTTATTGTGAGATCTGGAATAATTGATAGTGTCCACTCTTTTGCTAATGATCCTCAAAGAGGCTTATATCTTTTAATTTTCTCTGGTTTGATTACATTATTAGCATTGGGGATTTTTGCATATAGAGTTCCTTCATTGAATGTATCAAGGTTTGTAATATCAGGTTCTAAGGAATCGTATCTTTCCATGAATAACATTCTCATGATCACAAGCATTTTCTCTATTTTTCTAGGAGTAACATACCCACTTATTATCGAAGCAGTAAATGGAGAAAAAGTAAGTATTGGACCTCCATATTACAACACAATTTTTGCTCCATTAATTCTTATCGCTTCAATTTTTATTATGGCGTCTCTTGATTCTATATGGCAACGCTCCAAGCCATTTAAAAGCATTGTTTCCTCAATAATAGTACCGATGATACTATCACTCATATTTACTTACGTTGTTTGGCATGTAACGGCAGTTTTTTCAATTCTTTCATACATAGGAATTTTCTCTGGGTCGCTTATTCTTTTTAGTTATTTATATAGAATTCTTAGCAATTTCTTTTATAAAAAATTTATTAATATTGGAAGTGCTGTTGCACACATAGGTTTTGGATTATTATTTATAGCAATATCTTTCAATAGTATTTTAAGCTATGAGAAAAATTTAAATCTCGCGCCCGGAGAAACTATATTGATTGACGAATCTATCGAAGAATTTTCATTTGATGATATCAAAGTCTTGAAAGCCTCAAATCATGATGTGATCTCTGTTGAAGTATCTTTATTGCAAGATGGAAACAATATTTTTCTAAACCCTCAAAAAAGAAAGTATGCTACAAGAGGACAAATAACCACAGAATCCTCTATCCATGCCTCCATTCTTAAAGATACATACCTAACTATTGGTGACCAACTTGAAAATGGGAGCTGGACTTTTGCATTAAAAATTAATTATTTTATAAAATGGATTTGGTTTTCTGCCTCTTTAATGGTTATGGGCATGCTTATTACAATTTTTAAAAAGAAAGCAATATGAATAAGCCTTTAAGATTTTTAATAGTTTTATTACCTATAATTATTTTTTCTTTCTTTGCTAAAGTTCTTTTAGTTGAAGAAGATGAAAAATTTTTAAAATTTAATGCTAAAAATTTACCTTCTTTTGAATTGAATGACCTTGATGGAGTTGCAGTCAAGTCTCAATCTTTAGATGGAATTAAGTTAGTAAATGTATGGGCAAGTTGGTGTATTACATGCCTTGTTGAACATCCTTTTTTAACCAAATTATCAGATGAAAATATTCAAATAGTCGGCTTGAATTATAAAGATTCCTCTGACAAAGCTAATGCATGGCTTCAAAAGAATGGAAACCCATATATTTTTTCAATATATGATCCAAGAGGTGATTTAGCCTTTGATCTCGGAGTAACGGGAGCTCCCGAATCTTTCTTATTGATTGATAATCAGGTAATTGCCCACATACAGGGAGAAATGACTCAAAGAAAGTGGGAAACAATTTTTTATCCTCTAATAAACAAAGCTCGCAAAACAAAATGATAAAGATTAATTTTTTTTTATTAGCTGCGTTTATAATTTTTTCTTCATCCAATTTTGCAGAAATAGCCTATCAATTTGATGATCCCGCTCAGGAAAAAAGATTTTATTCATTGATATCGGAAATTAGATGTCCAAAATGCACCAGCGGAAGCATCGCTAGCTCAGATGCTCCTGTCTCAAGAGATTTAAAAAATAAGGTTTACAAGCTAGTAATTGAAGGCTCATCAGACAAGGAAATCAAAGAATATGTATCAGAAAGATTTGGCGTCTTTGCAGATTATAGGCCTCCATTAGAGGGTGCAAACTACATCCTTTGGCTATCACCATTTATATTTTTCTTTGTAATTGCTGCAATCTTTTTTTCAAAGCGAAGAGTTTAATGCTGCTCATTATTGCTTTTTCAGTAATTATATTATTACCTGTAATTGCTTATTTGCTTCATCCTTTATCTAATCATAAAGCATTTATTTTTTTAATTTCCATTCTATTATTTGGAGGATTTGTCTTAAATTTCATTTCTAACAAACCACTGATAGGTTCTTGGGCCCAAGCTACTCAGTCTGAATCAATTTTACGGACTATTTCACGCGATGAAGAGTTTGATGAAAATTTTTTGAATGAATATATTTATAGTCAACCCTCTGAAGAACAATCATTTTTAATTGGTACTAAGATTTTTTATAAAGCTTTGGATACGCAATCATTTATTTCAGCAGAAAGCATCCTCAAACAATTAAATGCAGAGTTTGCATCTGAGAATTTCCAAGTTCCCATCTTTAATCTATTGGCAGATTTCAGAGATGAGAAATATCCTGAAATAGCAAATTCAAACCTTTTAATCAACCTGGAAAATCCAGCAAATTGCATTTTGCAATCATTGCAACTGGGTGTTTCAATTCCTAATGGGCCAGGAGTAAATATTGCCTCAAAAGAGCTTTTGTTTCCAAATATTGAGAAGCCTATCAAGCTTGATAAATCTAATTCAATGGTAAGAGGTTTTGATATTGCCTCTGCCTTTATGCAGCAAGAAATCGTCAAGGTTATGGCCTTGATTGGATGTGAAAACTCTTCTTTTGAAGCATTTAAGACGATAGATTTAAAGTATTCAAAAAATTATCAAGAGGAGTTGTTTTTTTATACTGATGAATGGTTAAAAAGGGAACAATAGTTTAAAATAAGTCAAGGAATTATTTAATGCAGCTTAAACACATCAAACTGGCTGGATTCAAAAGTTTCGTGGATCCCACGAGGATATCTTTCCCTACAAATATGGTCGCTGTTGTTGGTCCTAATGGATGCGGCAAATCTAATGTTATAGATGCTGTTCGTTGGGTTTTAGGAGAGTTGTCTGCAAAGAACTTGCGTGGCGAATCTATGTCAGACGTTATTTTTAATGGCTCAGACTTAAGAAAGCCCTCAGGTCAATGCAGCATTGAACTTCTTTTTGATAACTCAATGGGTAAATTGGGCGGCGAATATGCAAAATATAATGAAATATCCATTAAGAGATTAATGACAAGGGACGGACAGTCAAACTACTCAATAAATAACACTACATGCAGACGGAAGGACGTACAAGATATTTTTCTCGGAACCGGCCTTGGCCCTAGAAGCTATGCAATTATAGAGCAGGGCATGGTTTCTAAAATTGTTAGTGCCAAACCAGAAGAAATGAGAGTATTTATTGAAGAGGCAGCTGGAATTTCAAAATATAAGGAAAGAAGAAAAGAAACAGAACAAAGAATCAAAAAAACTAAAGAGAACCTTGCTAGGGTTAAAGATATAAGAGATGAAATTCAAAGATTAATTAATAGATTGCAAAATCAAGCTAAGGCTGCCGAAAAGTATCAAAAACTCCAGACTGAAGAGAAGCGATTAAAGTTAAATATTTCAATTTTAAATACCTTAAGTGCTAAAGCTAAAAAAGATTCATTAAGCTCAAAAATCTCTAAACTTGATAATCAGATAACTGTTAAGTCCTCTGAAGTTGATACTCATCAGACTTCTATTGATCAAATTAAGACAGAGCATTCCTCTGTTTTATCTGCTTTTGAAGATGCACAAAAGAGCTTTTATACCATTGGTTCAGAAATTGCTCGGCATGAAACGAATCTTCAAAATATTAATAAGGCAATTCAAGGTTATGAGGAGGATTTGTCTAAAGTAAAAGATAGGTATGCAGAGGCACTGCATAATGAATCTAGCCTTGAGAACATAAGTCCCAAAGAAAAAGCAATGAAATTGCTTGAAACTATTTTAGAGGGCCTAAAAGATTTTGGCTCGTCAGCTGATTTTATTCGTAACAAAGCTCACGATTTAAAGGATTTATTAACTAATATTCTCAAAATAACTACAGCACAATCTAAAAATATAACTAATGAATATTTACTCAGGCAGAATGAAATTTCTGATCAATTAAATCAAGCAAAAGAAAATAAAATCAAAGCTGAAAATAATTTAACAGAGTTAGTAAAAAAGAGCTCTGATGCAGAATCTGAACTGAATTCTATTCGTCAAAAACAATCGGTTGTTGATGCTTCTATACAAGATGTTGAAAATAAAAAATCTATTGCCGTTTTAGACTTAAGATCCCTCGAGGAAAAATTAAACAACCATAAATTGGATTTGAGAACATTTGAAGTCAATTTAGATAATGCATCACAAACTTTGAGGAGGGCAGGAGTCTCCGTTTCCGAGCTTAATATTGAAGATTACGAAGAGATGAATCTATTAGATTTAGAATCATCTTTAGCGTCCACTCAATCCTCTATCATATCTTTAGGCGCTATTAACTTAGCCGCACCAGATGAAATTAAAGAAGAATCAAAAAGAATTGATGAGCTTGATACTCAATTAGAAGATTTAAATGAAGCCTTGGATAAACTACAGAGTGCAATCAAAAAAATAGATGTTGAGTCTAAGATGAAGTTTGATGAAAGTTTTAGTGCTGTGAATGCAAAAATACAGGAAATCTTTCCTAAACTTTTTGGTGGCGGTAAAGCTGCTTTGCAATTAATAGATGGAGACTCATTAAATTCTGGCATCACTCTTGCTGCACAACCTCCAGGCAAAAAAAATGCAACTATCTCTCAATTGTCTGGGGGAGAAAAAGCGATGACGGCTCTTTCTCTAGTATTTGCATTATTTGAGTTAAATCCAGCTCCCTTTTGCATGTTAGACGAGGTGGATGCTCCCTTAGATGACATAAATGCAACTAGATTTGTAGCCATGGTTGAAGAGATGTCTGATAGAGTCCAATTTATATTCATCACACATAATAAAATTTCCATGGAAAAGAGTGATCATTTAATGGGGATTACAATGCAGGAGGCTGGAGTTTCTCGAGTTGTGTCAGTGGATGTAAAAGAAGCGCTGAAGTTAGCTGCTTCATAGCATGCTTAGCAATATACAAATAGTATTAATTGCTGGAGCTTCAGTAATCTTCTTAGTTGTTTTATATCTTTTTTTTAGATCCTTTTTTACTCGCTCTTTAATTCAAAATTCTCTTGATGATTCTCAATCTATGCTTTTTGAGGGTGATTTAGAGCAAGGTACTTTAGGCTTTGAGGATGAGCAAGCGTCCCTTCAGGAGCAAGAATTAATAATTTTAAATTTAGTTTCAATGGACATGTCAAATTTTGACATGAATCAAATTATCACATTATTAAAAAATTTAGATGCAAAATTTAATAATGGATTTTTTAGCTATAGAGATCAACATGGAAAAGAGATTTTTAGAATTGCCAGTGGAATTAAT
This sequence comes from uncultured SAR86 cluster bacterium, assembly GCA_902627055.1. Lineage (GTDB taxonomy): Bacteria > Pseudomonadota > Gammaproteobacteria > Magnimaribacterales > D2472 > D2472. The sequence goes on from CACOHS010000016.1 coordinate 10,463, forward strand.
CCTGGCATCCTCGAGTCGGATGTCAAAACTCATGTTCTTTTGCTAGCTCTAGATTTAAATCAAGCTAGTGATCCATTGAAAGCATTTGAAATCATGCTCGATGTAGCCTCCAGTATTTCACAGAAAATTTATGCGAGTATTTGTGATGCATCAAGGTCACCATTAAGCAAACAAATGATTGAACATCTTAAATTTAAAGCTCAAGAAGTTGGCCGCCTTAAATCTCTTAGGAATTTTTCAGATTGAATAAGTTAAATAAGAGATATCTGACTATCCAAGAACAAATTCGAACATATGATCATGAGTATTATATTCTTGATACTCCCTCAATATCTGATCGTGAATACGATGAGTTATTCAAAGAGTTACATCGCATAGAATCCGAACATCCAGACTGGGTTACTTCTGAATCTCCGTCACAAAGAGTTGGAATTAAGCCAGCAAGTGATTTTTCTACTTTCAAACACTTTACTCAGATGCTTTCATTAGCGAATGCTTTTAATGAGGAGGATTTAAAAAACTTTCATGATCGGATTCTTAAAAATCTTGGTAATGATCAAGACATAAATTACTTTTGTGAGCCAAAGATGGATGGTGCAGCCATTTCCTTAATTTATGAAAAGGGCATTTTGACTAGAGGCGTTACAAGAGGCGATGGAACTCTTGGGGAAGATATAACCTCTAATATTAGAACCATTAGATCCATTCCACTAAGACTAGTAGGATCAGAGCATCCTTTTCCTGATTTACTTGAAGTAAGAGGAGAGGTATTTATCAGCAAATCTGACTTTGATGTTTTAAATTTTAAAGCAACACAAAATGAAGAAAAAGTTTTTGCAAATCCGAGAAATGCTGCTGCTGGAAGTCTTAGACAATTAGATCCTGCAATTACTAGCTCAAGACCCTTAGCTTTTTTTGCTCATGGTATTGGATCATGTCATGGAAAAGAATTTATAGATTTACAAGAAATATTCGAAGTTTTTTCTTCTTGGGGATTGCCTGTAAATAATCTAAATCATCTAGCATCCTCTATCACGGAATGTCATAAGTATTTTCAAAGAATAGAATCTTCAAGAGATACTATTCCGTATGAAATCGACGGAGTTGTTTTTAAAGTCAATGAGCTATCTATTCAAAAACAGCTTGGAGAAATAGCAAGATCACCTAGATGGGCAATTGCACATAAATTCCCTGCTGAGGAAGTTTTTACAGAAATTGAAAATATAGATTTCCAAGTTGGAAGAACTGGCGTTCTGACTCCAGTTGCAAAGCTTAAAACAGTAAATGTTGGCGGTGTAAATGTTAGCAACTGCACACTTCATAATCTTGATGAACTAACTCGATTGGATCCTAGACCAGGAGATGGCGCTTTAATTAAAAGGGCAGGTGATGTCATCCCAAAAATGGTTGAGGTTATTCCAAAAAAGAAAAATCGATCAAACTCTGTTAAAACTCCAAAGAAGTGCCCAAGATGTAATGCAGATATAGTTTTTAATTATCAATCTGAATGGAGGATTGTTGATACAAATACTTCAAAACTTATTAAAAGATTCTCTAGCCATTACGAGGCCAAAAAATTTCTGGATGAAAATCAGAGATCAAAATTTAACATATCTGAAGAGCGTCTAAAGACTCCATTTATAAAGTGCTCGGGTGGTAATAATTGTCCTGAAATTTTTCAAGGTAAATTTACTCACTTTGTATCAAGAAAGGCGATGGATATTGATGGACTTGGTCAGGAAATCTTATTTACTCTGATTAATAAAAAATTTATTAAAGATTTTTCTGATCTATATTACTTAGCAGATCATCGATCTAAGCTTGAGAGTCTAGAAAGGTTTGGAGAAAGATCTGTTGATAATTTAATCCAGTCTATAAGAAAATCTGCTTCAGTCGAATTACACAGATTAATTTATGCTCTTGGTATAGAAGAGGTTGGTGAGACAACCTCAAGAAATTTAGCTAATTATTTTGGGACTATGAATCATTTTCTAAAATCTAGCTTTGAAGATTTAATTGCAGTCCCTGACATTGGTCCAAGAGTGTCTTCAAAAATAACTGATTATGTTAATAATATTGAAAACATAAAATCACTTCAAAAGTTACTTAACTGTCTAAATGTTATCAATCCTGATTTAAAAACTGCATCTAAAGATATGAAATTTTCAGGATTGCAGATTGCCATCACTGGAAAAATATCTTCAATGTCTAGAGATGAGGTGAAAAATTTATTGATAACGGAGGGAGCAAAAGTAACAAGCTCAATTTCAAAAAAAACGGCCTATTTAATTGCAGGTGAAAATGCCGGCTCTAAACTTGATAAGGCAAAAACACTTGGTGTTAAAATTGTGGACGCAGTTGATATTAATAATTTTATAAATGATCCAGAAAAATTTTAATAGTTTTTTAATTATAATAATTCTAGTTGTCTCCTCCTGTGTAAGCTCGCCGCCTAAAAAACCTGATAATATTTGTGAAATCTTTAAGGAAAAAAGGAGTTGGTATAAAGCTGCAATCAAATCAGAAACAAGATGGAAACTTCCTCCATATGTTTTAATGGCTTTTATTCATCAAGAATCAAGTTTTCAAGCCAGAATTAAACCAGAGAGGACTAAGTTATTAGGATTTATTCCATGGCGCAGACCCTCATCATCAGTGGGCTATTCTCAGGCTTTAAAAAATACATGGCAAGACTATAAAGATGAAACAGGAAATTCTAGGGCTAGCAGAACCAATTTTAGTGACTCAGCTGATTTCGTTGGATGGTATGCTAGCAAAGGATTTTACCAAGGCTTCTCGTCGACTGATGCTAGGTCATTGTATCTTGCATATCATGAGGGTTATGGAGGATTTAAAAAGAAGACCTATAGAAAAAAACAATGGTTAATTAGGGTTGCTGACAGAGTTCAAACAAGGTCTGAAATGTATCAAAAACAATATTGGGGATGTGCAAAAGATCTTAAGAAAAAAAGATTTTTCTTTTTCTAATCTAAATTTCTCTTAAATTCAAACCTAGTGATGAAGCTTCTTTTGAGTATGCCTTACCAGCAAGAATAGATTTTTTAGAGGGCTTTGTTAGATATCTTTCACTTACTCTGATTAAATCATCAATCGAACAATTTATAACTCTTTGCCTCATCTCAAGTCTTTCCTTGGTTGAGATATCCTCCAAGTTAAAATTAAAGTCATTTTTTGCTTCGCCAACAGGTGAGAGAGGTTTATCAATTGATGATACAACTCCAAGAATTGCTTCCTCAAGATGCTGATCTGTAATGGAAGTTTTTGACCATTCGATTGCTTCTCTAAAAGCAGAAAAAGTTTCGGAACACTTGGGATCTCTGTAAGAGAAAAATTTAAAAGTGTTGGTAGCAGTATCATTTATTGCACCTGCACCATATGCTCCTCCCTTCTCACGAATTGCTGTGTGCAAAAAACCATTCCTTAATACTGTTGCCAACACGGAAAGAGCAGCTGCGTCTGGATGCTGCCTTGAAACTCCTTGAAATGCTTCTGCACAATAACAAACTTGAGATCCAGTAATCCATGCTATTTGATCGTCAATTGGTTCTAATAGGTCTTGCATTGCATTATCTTGAGTATTTTTAAACTCTTTTGATATATTTTTCAGGGCTTTTGGTGAGCACGCTGTAAAAATTTTGAATGGCTTATGCAAAACTTTCGAATGAATACTCTTGAGTATATTTATGACATCAGTTGCCTCGCTAACGTTTTTTATTTTAGAAATAGCTTCTTTAGATTTATTTAGCATTTGCATTCCAGACATTTGATATGTTGTTGCTGAAAATCTATTTAAACTGCTGGCAGCAGAACTCATGGCTAAAATATGCCCATTTTGATTCAAGGACTCTTCATTTCTAGCAACAAATATATTAAATAAATCTAATATTCTGTTTTCTTCATCAAAGCGGGCATTTTCCAGTGTGTTCAAAATAAGCTTTTCCATTGAATCAAAGTTATCCTCCAAGGCTTTAGATGAAATGCTTAAGAAAAGTTTACCTGGTTCTTTTTGGTCGTTCATATGCATTTTGAATGAGGCATTTATGCCGCCTGTAATACTCGACTGAAGAGCTTGAATCTCTTCATAAGAAGATTTCATTTGACCAACTTCAGTAAGAATAAATGTATACAACGATGAAAATAGCAATTCTTGCGAGGTAAGGTTTGCACAGGGAAATAAAAAGTCAGAGTAAATGAGACCATTTGTTCCTACTTCGTAAACAGATCTATCATTCATTGAGAAAGATTCATTAGCATATTCACGTGTAAGGGGTATATCCTCTTTTGTAACCTTTGGTAAAATTTCAACATCATCTTCTGCTTCCTGGCGAGCTTTTAATGCATTTGCAAGATCATTTATTTCTGCTTTTTCATCATCAGTTAATGAATTTTCTTTAAGCTTAAGATTGGAAGTGAAGAAATCTTCTAACTTTTCGTTAAATTTTGGGTCAGGCTTTAATTCAAAATTTAATCTGTGTTGATTTTTTATTAAGCTGGTAGAAATTAGTTCTTCTAAATATCCTTTTTTGGAAATAAGAGACTTAAGTTTCTTGAAGTTTTTATCAAGATCTAGCATAGAAATAGGGTCGTCATGATGTATGCATGCATTCATACATCCAAGCATTAGTTGCAATCCATAGGGCATACCGCCACTGGAAACTTCTCTTTGACTTATTTCTAATTGATGCAAAGAGGAATTGATTAAATCTTCAGGAACTTCATCGCACACAAGCTTATCCAGGGTAGCAAGGATTAATTCTTCAACTTGTTTGGCATTGTTTTCTTTTACTCCCTCTAAACCGGCCATAAAAACAATTTCTTTGTTACTTGGCTCAATTCCAAGAAATGGAGATGGCGCTTTACCAAGTTTCGAAAGCTCTAATGCTTTTCTGAGAGGCGATGCGGAGTTATCTAATAGAATATTTGATAAAAAATATTTTTCCAATAAATTCAGTGGATTATGACTATCACCAAGCAGCCAACTAATAACAACATGATGATTTTTTTCATCGCCTGGAAGAGGCTGGTATGTCCCGCTTGCATAAACAGGATTTATGAAGGCTTTAGCAGGCTTTATTATTAGTTGCTCTGATGCAGGTGTAAATTTTTGAAAAACATTTTCTTCGAGATGGGCATGAACTTCTTCAATAGAAACATTACCAAAAGTAAAAAAAGTCGCATTACTTGGATGATAGTGCCTTTGATGAAAGGCAACTAAATCGCCATGCGTTAGGTCAATAATTTTCTCAGGATCACCACCACTATTATGATGATAGGTAGTTTCTTCAAAAAGATGTTTGGACATTCCGTGCCATAATTGATCAGTAGGGGAGCTCATTGCTCCTTTCATTTCGTTGAATACAACTCCCTTTATCTCTAATTTTTCTTCACTATTAATTTCTAGTCGATGACCTTCCTGAGAAAAATCTAAAGGATCTAATTTAGGAAAGAAAGCAGAATCAACATACACATCCAACAAATTTTTGAAATCTTTATTATTTTGAGTTGCAAATGGATAAGCAGTCCAGTCACTAGAAGTAAAGGCATTCATGAATGAATTCAGTGATCGTCTTAACATCATAAAAAAAGGATCTCTAACTGGATATTTTTCTGAGCCGCATAAAGAAGTATGTTCTAGGATATGTGCAACGCCTGTTGAATCCTCCGGAATTGTTCGAAAAGCAACCATGAAAACTTTCTCGTCATTATCTGCATCAAGATGAATATGTTGTGTATTAAATTTTGAATGCTTATATATCTGAGCATCAACGTCTAATAATTCTATTTTTTTAGATTCTTTTAGTTCAAACATGGTTTAAATATTAAATAAATGCCTTATATTAGTAGTATTATTCAAAGATTACTATTACATATGACACTAAAAAGAAATTTTTCAATACTTACAGTAGTATTATTTTTTACTGCATGCACATCCTCACCATTTACCGAGCTAAATAGTAGGGATAATTTTCAATTAGAGGAAGGAACAACCTTTAAAATTCAATTAAATAAGGACTCTTTGCCAGTGGAGATGGATCCAATTTTAATTGAAAATTTAGGAGATGCTGCTAAAAACTACTTGGAAGGAGTAGGGCATAAATTTTCAAATGATTCTTCAATTTCTATTGATGTAAGTGTCACAACAAAAGACAAAATTAGGTACGATGATTTTCGTTTTTATGGTTATCCAATGTACAGAAGCTATTTGTATGAGCCAGACAGAATAAATTCTATTCCGGAATTTTTTCTTCGAATATCTGTTATGGACAATGAGGTTGAAAAGACTCTTTGGACTGGATTAACTAAATGGCGCAAAGGTTCAAGCTATGCTCCAACTGATATGCAATCTGCCGAGATGTTAGTAGAGAATCTATTAGTTAATCTTTAAATCTTAACGGCTCGATAGCTAAGGCAATTCCCGCAGATATTGGGCTAGGAGATTTATTTATTAATGATGCGATATGTTCTCCGAGTATTGGGCCTAAACTAAATCCTCTTGATCCCAACGCACCTAAAGCATAAACATTTTCTTCAATTTTTCCTGCCAATGGCAACCTATCTTTGCTGCCAGTTCTTAGACGGGCCTCCATAAGCATGTTCGATGTACCAGCAAGTTTGATTTTAAAGTTTTTATCTATCCTTTTAACAAGATCCTTTCCTACGTCATAGCAGATATTAAGATCTTCATACTCCTTTTCATGCGATGAACCAATCCAAGTAATATTGTTGATCTTAGGTAAAATATAACCAGCCGAGTTAAGGGGCAAATCTAAATCAATTGATTGTTCACCCTTCAAGCCAACTAGTTGACCTTTTGAGATTTTCAGTCCAGATAAAATTTCTTCTAGGCTTGGGCCATTTGCGATAATTAAATCATCGAAATTACTTTTTCTTTTTTGATTTAAAAATTCAACATCTAACTTTCCTTCCCTCTTGGACCATTTATGAAAATAATGATTAAAGATTATTTTTATATTGGGATGAGTTGTCATTTCCTGACAAATTAGTTTTGGAAATAGATACCCACCTTTTTTAACTACTAGACCATCAGATGCAAATCCATGTAACTTTTTCATATCTTTCTTTTCTAAAATCTGAAATAAGTCATCTCTTTTTAAGTTCTTGATGTCTTGAATCCATTCTTGTTGATAATCATTTGAGTATGCAAATAAAAGCCCAGTTTTTCTGTATGCATTTGGCATTTGTGAATATAATTTTTCTGCAAAAAAATAACTTTGCGCGGTCAAAAATGAATATGGAGAGTCATTTACAGAAAATCTAGGATACATTGCAGCGACTGGGTTGCCTGAAGCTCCAGCAGCAATACAATCCGCTGACTCAAACATTTCTACATCCGCGCCATTTTGAGCAGCTGCGTAAGCGACAGAGCTAGCTGCTATTCCGGTTCCAATAATGCCTATTTTCTTCCTTGTGTTCTTTTGAGCAAGAATAGGGGGAGTATCTAAGGGCTTTCTTCCAATCAGCTTGTGGCGTTTTTTTCCAAAGCCTTTCACTTTGTCTACTTGAAACCCAAATTTTTTCAATCCTCTTTTAACAAAACCAGCTGAAGTAAAGGTTCCAAAAGTTGCATTTTCTGCAGACAAAAATTTCATGTACTGAAAAACTGAATTGCTCCACATTGATTTATTCTTGCTAGGATCAAAACCATCAAGATACCAAGCATCAATTTGATTATTATTAAGTCCAAGAAGATTCTTTAATCCTGACTCAACATCATTTTGAACAAGCGTTAATCGTATTTTTAGAGAGGGAAAATAAATTCTCTGCATATCATTATGTGAAAGATCGTAATTTTCTAAAAAAATATGACAAATCTCATTAAGTTCAGGAAAATTCTCAATAATCTTAAGGATTTGTGCTTTGGTTGGTAACGCCTCATCAATCGCTAAATATTCTAGGTTATGAGAGTTAAAATTCTTATTATTTTCATACCAAAATTTAGCAGTTACTAAAAAATTTAGGCCGAATCCAAATCCCAGTTCGCCAATGCAGATTCGAGTACCATTTTTTATTCTTTCAAGCAGCTGATTAGGCTCAATGAAAATATTTGTAATTTCTGAGATTGCATCATCATTGAAGAATCTATCTTGATATTCATTGGAGAAGGGAAAACCATTCTTCCAAGTAATATCTTGAGGCTTTTCTGCAAACGGATTTTTAAAACAACTATGATGAACTGGCATCAAAACAAGCTTTTTCAGGAATTAAAAATACAATTCTTAAATTAACTAATCGCAATCTAGCTATTGAACAGGATGTGAGGCTACTTAAGTCATAAAAAGCATTTATGCCTTGGTAGGTATATCTTTGAAGGCTATGCCTTTATCAGCCCTTGGATCCTGAGGCAAACCTAGGACTCTTTCAGCTATTACATTCCTTAGAATTTCGTCCGTGCCACCCGCGATTCTCAACCCAGGAGCCCCTAGCCAAGCGCCTTGAAAAGAACTTACACCGTCGTTCTCATCTATGAGCATACCCGCCATATCTCCTGAATCAATTCCAAAGTTACCAATTTCTTGCAGTTTATTAGCACTAACAATTTTTGTAATGGAGGCCTCTGGCCCTGGAGCCTCTCCTTTCGAAAGAGCAGAAATAGTTCTGAATTTTGTGTATTTAAGACCATTGGCTTCACAAAACCAATCAGCAAGCTTTTCTCTAACTGAATCATTCTTTATCATTGCTTCACCAGCATCATCTTTGGTTTTAGACAAGATTAATGCCTCTTCAATGTCGGATCCCTTTGCATCGCCAACGGCCAATCTCTCGTTCATGAGAGTGGTTATAGCTACTTTCCACCCATCTCCAATTTCACCGAGACGTTGAGAGTCTGGAATACGAACGTCGTCAAAATAAACCTCATTAAACCCAGCACCAGTTCCAGCTTGACCTGTGATTTGTTTAATTGGCTTAACAGTAATTCCTGGAGATTTCATGTCTACAAAAAAGAATGTCAGCCCTTTATGTTTAGCCACATCGGGGTCATGACGAACAACCAAGATTCCATAATCAGAATAATGTGCTCCAGAAGTCCAAACTTTTTGACCATTTATGATCCAATCATCACCATCTCTTTCAGCTTTACTTCTAAGACCAGCTACATCTGAACCAGCTGCAGGCTCGGAAAACAACTGACACCAAATTTCTTTTCCTTCAGCCATGGGAGCTAAATATCTATCTTTTTGCTCCTCAGTTGCATATTGCATCATTACTGGACCACACATACCAAGACCAATTTCAAATATACCACCTGGCACATTAAATTTAGCTTCTTCTTGCCCCCATATAATTCTTTCGATTGGTGAAGCCTCAATGCCACCATATTCCTTTGGCCAATGAAGCATAGCCCAGCCAGCTTCGTATTTCTTTTGTTGCCAGGCTTTTGCAACTTTAAGATGATCCTCTAGAGTTGAATCGCTGTGCCCACCGCTTTTATTTTCTTTGAGCTCAGCATTTGCTTCAAGCCATTCTCTGCATTTTGCTCTAAATTTAGCTTGTTCTGGTGTGTCGTTAAAATCCATATTTTATCCTTTTGCTAATGTGTTTGTTTTTTCTAAGTTAGAAACTAATTTTTCTTTCCAGGATGCTTCAGATCCAAGCAAAACAGAAAGAACTTTTGATCTTTTATAAAATAAATGACAGTCATATTCCCAAGTGAAGCCGTTTCCACCATGAGTTTGAATATTTTCTTTTGAACATAACTGGAAAGCTTTGGTTGCACTCACTCTTGCAGTTGCAGCAGCAAGAGGAAGCTCAGCGGATTCTGAAGATAGTGCCCACGCTCCGTAGTAACAATTCGATTTAGCAAGTGTGAGAGCAATGTACATATCAGCAAGTTTATGTTTGATGGCTTGATAAGAACCAATTTGTCTTCCAAATGCAAACCTTTCCATTGAGTATGCTTTTGCCATATCAAGCGCGGCTTGAGATCCTCCAACTTGTTCAAATGCAAATAAAACAGCTGCTTGATCAAGCAAATGTTGAATATGAGTCCAACCCTCACCTGATTCTCCGAGTAACTTTGATGGAGTATCTTTAAATTCAACTTTAAAAAAAGCTCTTGAAGTATCAAGATTCTTTTGCGGGGTAATAGTCACTGAGGAATCCTCTAGGTTCACTAATCTTAGATCAGCACCAGATTTAGATTTGACAACAAGAATCATGTGAGAGGCAACCCCAGCATCAGGAACAGCAATCTTTACTCCAGTAATGTTTTCAGAAGTTACTGTGACACTTAAATTTGATTCAGTTGCTTGGTGAGTATCCTCGGCTATACCATAAGTGCCAACAACCTCTCCTGAAACCAGTTTTGGCAATAAATCTGATTTAATTTCTTCATTGCCAAATTTAATTAATGCTTCTGTGAAGAAATATACAGAGGAAGAGAAGGGAACTGGTGCGAGAGATCTCCCAAGCTCTTCCGCAACTACACAAAGCTCCAAATGTCCCAAGCCAAGTCCCTCGTATGCCTCAGGGATTCTGATCCCAGTCCAGCCTAGCTCAATAATTTTTCGCCAAAGCTTTTCATCACCCTCCAAAGAGTTGTCCATTACAGCGCGAGCATTTGAAAGGCCGCCTTCTTTGTCAAAGAATTTTTTGGCTTCATCCTGCAAAAATTTTTGATCGTCTGAGAAATCTAAATTCATTATATTGTTATATAGTTTTAAGTATGAGCTTATAATTAAAAAGTAATATTAGAACATATTATTAAATACAATTTAAGATGCATATACTCATAACTTATTTCAATGAAAATCTCAGCAGATAAAGAAGAGCATTCATACTTTAATACAAAATCAAGCGGCTTATTTCTTGGAATTGTTTTTTGTCTAATTCTTTTTGGAATTCTTGGATTATCTATTTGGGTCACTGAGATTTCTAAATCATCAGAAAAGGTGAATTCAAAGTTTGAATCAAGGCTAAGTATTTTAGAGGAGCAACTTCAGTTGGCAGACTCAACCTCTACTGAATTTTTAACAGACATTAATACACAACTCCAATTTCTTGATAAAGAAATAAGGAAATTATGGGATTTAAGCAATAAACGAAATAAAGCAAATATTTCTAAATTGACTATAGAAATAGACAAACACTCTTCTACTTTAAAAGAAATAGCACTAACGCAAACCAACGATCAAAAAAATATCATAAATATTAAAAATCAATCGCAAAAATTACAAGATTCAGTAAGGCAATTGACTCAGCTATCACAAGACAACCTAGAAGTTCAAAATAAGATAGATGAATTAGGCAAGAGTCTTTTGTTGCTTGAAGAAACTGTTCAAGCATTTGATACTTACAGAAGGCAGAATAATGAAATGCTACAGGAAATTCAGCTAGAAATCTCTAGCATAAATACTCAAAATACACCTTAAAATTTAGTTTTCTTTTTGGTAAAAAGTTTGGGATTTCTTGAAAAAACAGGTATATTTTTATTTATAAATCTTCAATTTGGAGGGGGAAACCATGAAGAGACTATTAAGTGTATTAACAATCATTGCATTTACAGCAATTCCAACCACTACATTTGCCCAAGATAATGCATTAGTGTTAGAGGAAGTTGTTGTTACTGCAACCAAGAAAGAAGAAAATGTTCAGGATATCGCTCAAACTGTAAATGCAGTTACTGGATCAACACTGGATGACTATCAAATTAGAGACTTAAGCGAGCTTGCACAGATTGTGTCAGGTGTCGAATTTACTCAAATAGATCCAAGAAGGGCAAAGATTATGATTCGTGGTCAAACCCTTGATCCTGATGGCGGTAATGATCAACCCATTCAAGGTTATCTTGACGAGGTTCCTCTGAGAACTGGTGAGATTTTCCTTCAAATGTATGACACAGAAAGGGTTGAAATTCTCAAAGGTGCACAAGGTACATTACAAGGTGTTGTTAGCTCAGCTGGAGCATTGCATATCTACTCTAGATCAGCTGAAGTCGGAAGTGGCGAAAGAAATGGTTATGTAAAAACAACTTGGGCCGATAATATGACCTCCATCGTTGAGGCTGCAAGCGATTTTCATCTATCAGATACCCTTTCAATGAGGATTGCTGCTGTAACTAATAGTCATGATGGTACAGAAGTAACAAACATAAGAACTGGAGTTAA
>CACOHS010000017.1 GCA_902627055.1 uncultured SAR86 cluster bacterium
GAATATCTGCTCTTTTAATTTCTTCAATATTATTATTGCTTGCACCCAGATGAAATGAATAATTCGAAACTGATTTTGTGCTAGCTAATTGGAATTTTTTTGTAAGATTCTCATTTGTTGTTGTGGTTGGATTTACATTGGGCATTTCAAAAAAGCTAGTGACTCCTCCTGCAAGACCCGCCTTTGACTCAGTTGCAATCTCACCTTTATGAGTTAAACCTGGCTCTCTAAAATGAACTTGATCATCTATTAGTCCCGGAATTACGTATTTACCATTTAGATCAATAACTTTTTTAGTATCTGCATCGATGGATACTGCAATTTTTTCAATTCTATTTCCCTTAATGGCAATATCTGATTCAAAAATTTTACCCTCATTTACAAGAGTTCCATTCTTCAATATCAAGTCAAACATTAGTCTCCTAAATTGAATGCTGCATGCAAAGTTTTAACTGCCTCTTCAAGCTGATCAACTGCTATGACAATTGTTATTTTAATTTCTGAGGTGCTAATCATTTGAATGTTGATTCCTGCATCAGCTAAAGCATTGAAGGCCGTACTTGCAATACCAGCATGTGAACGCATTCCGACTCCAACCAGAGAAACTTTTCCAATAGCTTCGTCAATAATTAATTCATCATAGGATATGCCCTGCATCTTTTCTTTTAAAACTGATTCAACTTCGGCTCTATCAGGTGTACCTACCGTGAAAGTGAAATCTGTTTTCCCTGAAACACTAACATTTTGCACAATAACATCTACCTCAATACCTGCATCACTTACTGGACTTAAAATACCTGAGGCAATCCCTGGAGTATCACCCACTCCGTGCAAAGTAAATTTAGTCTGATCTTTTTGAGAAGCTATACCTGTAATGACAGCATCTTCCATTCCTTCTTCCTCCTGTAAGATAAGCGTTCCTGAGCCAGGCTCAAAGCTTGATAAAACTCTAACTAAAACTTTATATTTGTTTGCAAATTCAACTGCACGTATTTGCATAACTTTAGCACCCTGCCCTGAGAGTTCCAACATTTCCTCAATGTTAATTGAATCCAGTTTTTTTGCATCCGGCACAATTCTTGGATCTGTTGTATATATTCCATCAACATCAGTATAGATATCACAACGTTTAGCTTGAATTGATGCTGCGATAGCTACTGCGGTAGTGTCACTGCCTCCGCGTCCCATTGTGGTTGTATCTCCGTCACTGGTGATACCTTGAAATCCTGTAATAATTGGGATGTATCCGTCTTTGATGGTTTTAAAAATCACTTCTTTATCAAGATCAAGAATCTTTGCACGAGAAAAATTTGCGGTTGTTTTCATACCAACCTGAGCAGCAGATAGTGATTTTGCCCTCAAGCCTAATTGATTCAAAGCAATTGCCACCAAGGATGCGCTGACCTTCTCACCAGTAGAAACAAGAGCATCAAATTCTCTTTTATTCGGCTCATCACCAAATGAATTAGCAAGATCAATCAATCGATTTGTTTCTCCGCTCATAGCAGAAACCACAACCACAGGAGTAGCCTCCTCACTGGCTGCTTTTATGATATTTGCAACAGCAGATATTCTGTCAGTTGAACCAACAGAAGTACCCCCAAATTTTAATATAATCGTTTCCATGACTAATTAGCTTAAAGACTAAGCGATGGATTGTACGATATCAGGAATAGAATTAACAAATTCCTCAAAATTCTCAACCTCTCCGGCACCTTGAGCAAAATCATTTCGACCCCCGCCTTTGCCATTATGTAATTTTGCAATTGATTTTATGACATCGTTGGCACTCAGAGAATCCTGCATATCTTCCGAGACTCCGCAAACCATGACCACTCTGGATTTTTGATAGCTGAAAATTAAAACGCATTTATTTGTTTGATCTTTTTTAGATTGATCAACCATGTTGCGTAAATCTTGAACATTTTGTGTATCTGCCTGAATAATAGCTAGATCAAAGTTATTAATTTTATGAACCGTTTCTTTTAGATCAATTGCAGCTGATTTTTTTGTTTTGGTACCTTTTTTTAAAGCTTTATTTTCTTTAATTAAGTCAGCAACTTTGGAGCTAATTTGAGGTCCTTTGACATTCAACATTCCTTGCAGATCTTGTAAATGATTACGAGCCTCTAACATCGATTGAACAGCACCTTGTCCAGCCACAGCTTCAACACGTCTTACTCCCGATGAAATGCTTGATTCACTTGTCACCGAAAACATTCCAATATCACCTGTTCTTCTTACATGAGTTCCACCACAGAGTTCTACAGAAAATTCGCCTCCAATATAAACAACCCGAACCTCATCTTCATATTTTTCTCCAAACATGGCTTCAGCTCCAATCTTAAGCGCTTCATCAAGCTGCATTATTTTAGTTGTTACCTCGGAATTATTTTGAATATGTTGATTAACAATTAATTCTATTTCCTTTATTTCAGCCTTGGTAACTGCCTTGGAATGTGAAAAATCAAATCGTAGCTTATTAGAATCTAATAGTGAGCCTTTTTGATGAACATGAGCACCAAGAACATCTTTCAAAGCTGCATGCATTAAGTGAGTGGCAGAGTGATGAACCGAAGCAGCCTTTCTTTTGCTTGCATCAACGGATAATTCTAATTTGTCATTTTTTTTGACGACTCCTTCTTGAACTTTAATTCTGTGGAGAAAAATCTTACCTTGCTTTATGCAATCTTGAACGGTTCCATGCCCTCCAGAAAAAGAAAAGCTTCCCTGATCTCCAACTTGCCCGCCCGATTCTGCATAAAAAGGTGTTTTATCAACTGCAATGAAGCACTCATTTTGATCTGATGCATTATCTATTGCAATGGATTCATCCCATATTCCTAAAACCTTTCCCTTCCCGCATAACTCTTCATAACCCAAAAACTTTGTTTCTTTAATCGACGACAAATCTAATTGCAATCCTTTAAATTTACTTGCTGATTTTGAATTTTTTATTTGTTCATCCATGCAACTATTAAAGCCCTCCTCATCTAAACCTAAATCTTGCTCTCGAGCGATGTCTGCTGTCAAATCGAATGGAAAACCATACGTATCATGTAATTTAAAGATAATTTCTCCAGGAATAACATTTGAATCAATAGACTTAATCTCCTTTTCTAAGATCTCAATGCCTTTTTCTAAAGTTTCAAGAAATTTCTTTTCTTCTTCATGAACAGTCTTCTCTATGGATTTTTGATTGTCTACTAACATAGGAAAAGCAGTACCCATCTCCTTAACTAAAGCTTTTACCAATTTATGCAAAAAGGGTTTCTTAGCTCCAATTTTATATCCATGCCTGATAGCCCGTCGCATTATTCTTCGCAGCACATAACCACGACCCTCGTTTGATGGCAAAATACCATCAGAAATTAAAAAACTTATACTCCTTATGTGATCTGCTATCACCTTATGAGATGGCTCTCCAGGTGATTTAATGGCTTTTTCAGAGGCTTTGATTAAATTTTGAAATAAATCTGTTTCATAGTTTGAATTTACACCTTGCATTACTGCAGCCACTCTCTCTAAACCCATGCCTGTATCTACAGAAGGTTTTGGCAAGGGGGTAAGTTTACCGTCAGCTCCTCTATTAAACTGCATAAAAACAAGATTCCATATTTCTACAAATCTATCTCCTTCATCTCCCGGTGTTCCGGGTGGGGTACCTTCATATTGATCGCCATGATCATAGTAAATTTCTGAACATGGGCCGCAAGGACCTGTATCACCCATGGACCAAAAATTATCCTCTTCATCCATTCGCACAATCCTTTCGGGATCAATGCCAATCTTTGCTGACCATATTTCAGCTGCCTCATCATCATCCCTGAATACAGAAATCCATAATTTCTCTTTTTTTATACCCAAGTCATTAGTCAAAAAATTCCAGGCAAGTTGAATTGCTTCTTCTTTAAAATAATCACCAAAACTAAAATTACCTAACATTTCAAAAAATGTATGGTGCCTTAGCGTATAACCTACGTTTTCTAAATCATTATGTTTTCCACCTGCTCTTATGCATCGCTGTGTGGTTGTAGCTCTTTTATAGGGGCGCTTATCAGAGCCTAGAAAAACGTCTTTGAATTGAACCATACCAGCATTTGTAAATAACAATGTTTCATCATTTGCTGGAATGAGAGGACTCGAGTCGACTACTTCATGTCTATTTTTCTTGAAATAGTCTAAAAACTTAGATCTAAGTTCACTAGTTAGCATTTCCAAAAACTTCCTCTAAAAAATTAGTCATTGCGACCCAAGATCGCCTATCACTATCAGGATTATAAACTGTTCCCATCTCAATATCGTCAGCTGCTGGATTAGTGAATGCATGATAGGTATTACCGTAACTTATAAACTGCCAATCAGCTTCTGATTCTGTCATTTCATCTTGCAATGCTAGTATTTCCTCTGAGGAAACCATAGGATCTTTGTCGCCATGTAAAACCAATAAATTAGATTTTACTTTTTGAAATGGTTCGTTAGATTGATTTAAAAGCCCATGAAAACTGACACATCCGGCAACTTCATATCCAGAGCGAGCAAGCTCAATGGCAGCAAGGCCGCCAAAGCAAAATCCTATTAATCCAATTCTTGAAGAATCTACACCTTCAATTGTTTTGCCAAATTCAACCGCACTGATAAGCCGTTTTCGAAAAAGCTGTCTTTCATTCACAAAGGGTGCAATCAGGGCTTGGTTTTCTTCAATACTTTGACCATTCACACCACCCCCAAAAATATCAATTGAAAGGGCTGCATATCCCAAATCATTCAAAGCAAGTGCTTTCTGATCCTCGAAATCAGATCTACCTTTCCAAGTATGTGCCACCAAAACTAATGGAACGAGATTTGATGATTCAGGCATTGATAAATAACCAATGCACTCTGTTGAGTCATCAAAATAATTTACTATTTTTCCTGACATCAAACTTAACCTAATTGAGTCTTATATCTTTTGTAATTTTCAATGTAGTGATGTGCATTTATAGATGGAATAGCTTGTTCCTCCTCTGTGAGCTGCTTTTTAATCTTACCTGGAACACCCAATACCATTGAACCATCCGGAACTTCCATGCCTTCAGTGATTAATGCTTTTGCTCCAATGATACAATTTTTACCTATTTTAGCTCCATTAAGAATGACTGAGCCAATACCTATAAGAGTTCCGTCACCTATTTCACAACCATGAAGCATTGCTTGGTGGCCGACAGTAACAAACTTCCCAATTCTACATACAAATCCAGGATCGGTGTGTATGACTGAGTTATCTTGCACATTGGTTCCTTCACCGATAATAATAGGTTCATTATCCCCTCTAAGGGTGCAATTGAACCAAATACTTGAATCTTTTGCCATTTGTACATCCCCAATGACAGTTGCATCTGGAGCTATCCAAAAATCATCATTCTCAGTGGTTAAGCTTTTATCATTAATATCGATAATCATTTCAATTTCCCTTCAAGTATCTCTATGTTCGCATCAAAACAAACATTTAAGAAGTTTACCGTAATCATTGCGGTTAAACCCCATATCTTTTGATTTTTAATATTCCAAGTTGGTACTTGCCAAACACTTCCATGTCTTTCGATAGCTTCTCTTTGAATATTTTTTTTATCTAGTAAAAAATTTAATGGCACTGTAAAAATGTCTTGAATTTCTTCATTGGGTTTTAAAGTTTGCGGTTTATCCACAGAAGCTACAAAAGGATTGACCTCTATTTTATGACGAGAGATAAGATAGTTTAATTTTCCTAATTTGGTGACATCTTTGCTTTTAAGACTCATTTCTTCGTTGGATTCTCTTAAAGCTGTTTCATATAAATTTTTGTCAGTTTTATCTGCTTTACCCCCGGGAAAACTTACTTCACCAGAGTGAGTTGATAGGTTGCCTGAACGCTGGGTATAAATTAATTCTGGAGATTCAATAAATTTGCCGTAATTTAAAATAGCTATTAAAACTGAAGCTTGCGGGTTACCACTTGGCTTTTCAGAATTATTAAAATTTAGTTTATACTTGATGTCATCTATCATTGAGTAAGTTTAACTTCTTACGACATTTAATTCTCTAGGAAAGGAGCACTTTTGAGATATTGTTCAAAATGCGGCAGTGATCGAATGGAATTCAAGGTGCCTGCCGATGACAATTTAAAACGTTATATTTGCAGTGCATGCAATTCAATTTTTTATTCTAATCCAAACATAGTTATTGGCACCGTATGCATCAAGAACCAAGAGGTTCTTTTATGCAAAAGAAATATAGAGCCACGCTATGGAAAGTGGACATTGCCTGCAGGATTTATGGAAAATGCAGAGACCTTACAAGAGGGAGCCTTAAGAGAAACAAAAGAAGAAACGCAAGCTTCACCAAAAATTATTTCTCCTTATACAGCATTCAGCTTAACTCACATAAGTCAGGTCCACTTTTTTTATTTAGCTGATTTAGGCGACGAAAAATTTGGTCCAACTCCAGAAAGTTCTGAAGTAAAGCTTTTCAAGCAAGATGAAATCCCATGGGATGAAATTGCATTTCCAACAGTCTCCAAAACATTAAAATATTATTTTGATGACATCAGTTCTGGCAACTTTCCTTTTAGAGAAGAAGCGCTGAAGTTATGGTAAATAAATTTTAAGAATCTTTACTAAATTTATACGCATTTAGAAAAATTTGCATCCACGGAGAATATTCTTTCCATACTGATGGTCTCCAAGATAACTGTTGTGATCTAAATACCCTCTCAGGATGGGGCATCATGATTGTTGCTCTGCCATCTATAGAAGTTAAGCCAGTAATACCCTCTGGGGATCCATTTGGATTTAATGGATATGAAGAAGCCACAGCTCCCTGATTGTCGGTAAATTGAACTGCGATCTGGCTTTCCTCAGAAAGTTCTCGTAATGCTCCTTCTTTGAATGAAGCTCGCCCCTCTCCATGAGCAACTGCAACAGGAATTTGCCATCCTTCCATACCATCAAATAAAACTGATTTTGATTTTGCTATCGTCACTTGAGATAAACGTGCTTCAAACTGATCTGAATCATTCCATAAAAACTGGGGCCAATTTTCAGCACCCGGAATTAAATCTTTTAAGTTAGACAACATCTGGCAACCGTTACAAACGCCAAATGTAAAAGTATTACCTCTATTAAAAAACTGCTCGAATGCATCTCTTACAACCTTGTTATAACTTATGCTTGAAGACCAACCACCTCCTGCTCCAAGAACGTCACCATAAGAGAAACCGCCACATGCTGCCAGCCCTTGAAACTTAGAAAGCAAACTAGGATCATCTATAAGATCTTGCATGTGAACATCAAAGGCATCAAAACCAGCTAACAAAAAAGCTGCAGCCATTTCATTCTGACCATTTACTCCCTGCTCTCTAAAAATTGCTACCTTGGGCTTTGAATTCAAATTGAATGCTGGCAATTGATCAGAAAATTGAAAATTATCCTTGGCAACTAATCCTTGATCATCAAATTTTTCAATTAACTTATACTCTTCTTTTGCACAAGCTGGATTATCTCTTAATGATTTAATAGAGTATGAAGCTTCGCTCCAGACCTTTTCTAAATTTATCACTGAATCCGAAAATTTAATCTCATCATTATGGGTAACAGAAATTTTGGCATCTTTACTTTGAGTTGCACACTTACGATATTTAATATTTTCTCGGTTTAAAAACTCTAATGCTTGATCCTCAAATGCATTATTAAACTGGATGACAACACCTGTTTCTTCAGCAAAAAGGTATTGCATCATTTCTTTATTTTTCAAACTTTCTGGAACGAGAATCTCTATTCCCATTTTATTGGTAAAAGCTAGTTCTGAAACAGTGGTAAATAATCCGCCATCAGAGATATCATGAAGGGAGACTATCCAACCAAGTTTAATTAATTCTTGAATTGAATTAAAAAAGCTTGCTAGGCATTCAACATCATCAATGTCAGGCACTTCTTGAAAACTTAAAGAAAAAACCTCTTCGAAAATAGAGCCGCCCAATCTGGAAGAGTTACTCAAAGATAAATGATATAAATCTTTTGAGCCATGTTTTTTCAACTCCGTTGTGATAGCTGATGATACGTCCTCAACTGGAGCCATAGCAGTTATGATGCCTGATAAGGGACTTTTCACTTCAAGCTCCTGACGATTTTCAGTCCATTTAGTTCTCATCGAAAGAGAATCTTTGCCTACCGGGACAGCTATTCCCAGCTTTACGCACATGCTGGATAATGCTTCCACTCCAACTCTTAAAGCATGATTTTCTTTCTCATCGCCACATGCTGCCATCCAATT
Source organism: uncultured SAR86 cluster bacterium (assembly GCA_902627055.1). Classification (GTDB taxonomy): domain Bacteria; phylum Pseudomonadota; class Gammaproteobacteria; order Magnimaribacterales; family D2472; genus D2472. The sequence goes on from CACOHS010000017.1 coordinate 8,290, forward strand.
TGCAGAAAGTCTTACTAGGTTCAAATTTTTTACTGGAGCAGAAACTAAGTTTGTCAATGCCTCAGCTAATGCCATCCTTAAAGATGCAGCTGGATTTTTAATTGCAAGAGTTGGCTTTTCACCAATTGATAAAACATCTCCTTCATTGCTAAGAAATGATTTAGTAGACATTGCATAGTTAGAAGTGGGCACTTGATACCTACCAACCAGTTGATCTCGAGCAACTAAACCGCCAACAGATCTATCACCGATGGTTATCAAAAATGATTTTGAAGCAACGGAAGGATGCGAGAGAACTCTTCTGGTTGCTTCAGAAAAATCCTGATCATAGTTTAAAGAATTAGTTATTTTATGAGTTGTTGGTTGCTTAACCTCCATATTAGAAATGGGTAAGTCGCCAAAAAGCATCGATAAAGGGACATTCACGGGATATTCATCTCTTTCAGGATCGAAGACCTCTACTGCGTTTGATGTAGTGGTTTGACCGACAAAAGCAACTGGGCATCTTTCCCTTCGACATATATTTTCAAAAACATCTTTATTAGATTTTTTTATTGCTAAAACATAGCGCTCCTGTGATTCATTTGACCAAACTTCCATGGGAGAAAGACTTGGATCAGCTACAGGTATTAAACTTAAGTCTATATAAACACCCAAATTGCAGTCTTTTGCTAATTCTGGGATTGCATTTGACAGTCCTCCTGCCCCAACATCATGGATGAATTCAATTAAGTTAGGAGACTCAAATGCGCATTGATTAATGACCTCTTGACACCTTCTTTGCATTTCAGCGTTTTCTCTTTGAACAGAAGCAAAGTCTAACTCTTCATCGCTGTCTCCAGAGGACATAGATGATGCAGCTCCGCCACCTAATCCTATAAGCATGGAGGGGCCGCCCAAAACAACAACTAAATCATCAGCCTGTATGGGGCACTTGATACTATTTCTATCTTTTACTTCTCCAATGCCTCCAGCTAACATTATCGGTTTGTGATACCCAAACGTCTGGTTATTAACGAAGGGTTGCTCAAAAACTCTAAAATAACCAATAGTACTTGGTCGTCCGAATTCGTTATTAAATGCTGCTGCGCCGATAGGCCCTTCAATCATAATTTGCAAAGGAGAAGCGATTCTTGAGGGCTTGTGCTCAGCTTCCTCCCATGCACGAGGAAAGTCCTCTAACCTCAGATTGGAAACATTAAAGCCAACCAGACCCATTTTAGGCTTTGCACCAGAACCTGTGGCACCTTCGTCTCTAATTTCTCCTCCAGAACCAGTTGCAGCTCCTGGAAATGGAGAAATAGCAGTAGGATGATTATGAGTTTCAACTTTTAAAGTGGAATTAATTTTTTCAGTTGAAAAACTGTATATATTTTTTAAATTTCTATTCAAGGTCTTTACTTCTGAGCCTGCAATTACAGCAGCATTATCTTTGTATGCTGAAATCAAATCAGATTTTTTGCCTTTGCTAGTTCTTTTGATTAAATCAAATAAGGATTCCTCTTGAGAAACAGAGTCTACTATCCAGCTAGCATTAAAAATTTTATGTCTGCAATGTTCTGAGTTAGCTTGGGCAAACATCATCAATTCAGCATCAGTAGGATTGCGCGATACGGAAGAGTAGAAATGATTTAAATAATTAATTTCTTCCTCAGATAGTGCCAATCCTAAATCTTGATTGGCTTTAATTAATGAATCTTTAGCAGCTATAGAAATATCAATATTCACCAAAGGCTTTCTTTTTGGCTCAGAATCAACCTCAGCAATAGTCTCTTCGCTAAAGAAGACTTCTTGAGTCATGCGATCAAACAAACAAGATAGATTCAAATCGGTTGCTGAGATATTGTTATTAACAAAATAACCTAAATACTTTTCGATGCTGAGAACACCTTGGATCCCTACATTGGTAATTATTTCACTAGTTTTAGATGCCCATGGGCTTATGGTCCCAGATCTTGGACCAATAAAAAAATTGGGCAAATTTGAAGGCTCGTTTGATTTCAATAATTCTAATAGCTTTACATGATCTGAAAAATCTTGAGCTATATCTACAGAATAAAACTCATGACAATTTAATTCTATGGCCTGAGAATCATTAATCGAATTAATTTCATGATTGAGAGATAAAATTTTTGACGGCGAAAAACTTGAGGGACCTTGAAGCAGCAAATTAAGATTTTTTGACACTAGCTCTCTAGTAAAATATTGTAATAATTAATTATAAGGATGTTTAAAATTAAAAAAATAAAAACAATGCAATTCCTTGCAAAAAAATCAATTTTTTTCATCCTGATTTTTGGACTTTATGCTTGTACAAAAGATGCTGAAAACTCACCAGTTTCAGTCTATTGCAACCTGATTAATGAAAAATTATATTCTTTTTCGAGACTGAGTGATTTTGAAAAAAGAAAATTTGATGAATTAATGCAGTCAAGGTTTCTTAATTATAAGGACGATTTTCTTCAAGCTGCTAAAACATTCGATATTGAGTGGGAGCTCCTTGCTGCAGTAGCTTTTCAAGAATCTCAATGGAATCCCAAAGCACGATCAGCAACTCAAGTTAAAGGAATGATGATGTTGACACTTCCAACTGCAGCATCAGTTGGCGTGACTAATCGTTTGGATCCAATTCAAAGTATCCATGGAGGAGCACAGTATATTGCTGATCTTAAATCTAATACTAACTATGGAACTTCTTCAGGTGATAAGATTGCATTTATATTAGCTGCCTACAACTTGGGCATTACAAATATAAGAAATGCGATTGATGCAATAGATAAAAAGCCCATTGAGGTGACTTGGTTAGATCTAGAAGAGCATTTATTAAATATGAAAACTTCGATGGATACAGAAAATTACTCTAGAGGTCAGCAAACTGTAGATTTTGTTGAAAGAGTTCGAGACTATTACTATCTTTTATTAACGCAAAATTGCAGTGAAAACCAAATTTAAGAATTAACAAGTTGCCACTTTAAATTTTTAATTTGATCCCTGCAAAATGCGGCCTTTTCATACTCAGTTTCTTTTGCATAAATATACATTTGCTCTTCCAGTTTGTTAATTGAATCAGAAATCTCATTTGGTGATGTATTTTTAATTTCAAAAGGTAACTCTTTTTCAAAATACTTCGGTTTTGTTTTTTTGGCTTGCTTGGTGACTCTTGCTCCCTCCATAACATCTTTAATATCTTTAACAATTGATGTTGGAGTGATGCTGTTATCTTTATTGAATTTAACTTGTATGTCTCTTCTTCGTGACATTTCATCCATAGCCCTTTGCATAGAACCTGTAATTTTATCGGCGTACATTATTGCCTTCCCGCGAATGTTCCTTGCTGCCCTTCCAACTGTTTGGATAAGCGTAACTTCTGATCTTAAAAAACCTTCTTTATCGGCATCTAAAATTGCAACTAAACTAACCTCAGGAATGTCTAGGCCCTCTCTTAATAAGTTAATGCCCACCAAAACATCAAAATGTCCTAACCTAAGATCTCTTATAATTTCAGTTCTTTCCACTGTATCTATGTCTGAGTGCATGTAACAAGTTCTAATTCCATTTTCTTCTAAGTAATCGGTTAAATCTTCAGCCATGCGTTTTGTAAGGGTTGTTATTAGTACTCTTTCTTTTAAAGCTGCTCTCTCATTGCACTCACCTATGACATCATCGATTTGAGAGGTTGCTGGTCTAACTTCTATCTCTGGATCAATCAAACCTGTGGGTCTAACAAGCAATTCTGCAACATTATCGCAATGCTCTAACTCATATTTACCTGGAGTAGCAGATACATAAATTTTCTGTGGAGTTACGTCCTCCCATTCTTCAAACCTTAATGGGCGATTATCTAACGCAGATGGCAATCTAAATCCGTAATCGACTAAGGTTTCTTTTCGTGATCGATCCCCTTTATACATACCACCGATTTGAGGCACTGATACATGAGACTCATCCATAAAAACTATTGCATTTTTAGGTAAATAGTCAAAAAGACATGGAGGTGGCTCACCTGGATTTCGACCAGAAAGATAGCGAGAATAATTTTCAATGCCCTGACAATATCCAAGTTCCTGCATCATCTCTAAATCGTAGGTTGTTCGCTCTTGCAATCTTTGAGCTTCAACCAATTTATTATTGTCCTTTAAATACTCAATCCTTTCTTTTAGTTCTTCACGAACGGTTTTAAGACAATCTAAAATTGTCTCTTTAGGTGTCACATAATGAGTTTTTGGATAAATAGTTGCACGAGGAGTTTCATTAATTACCTCTCCAGTTAATGGATCTATCCATAAAAGACGTTCCACCTCATCTCCAAATAATTCAATCCTAAGAGCATCTCTTTCAGAATCAGCAGGATAGATATCAATAACATCTCCTCTAACCCTAAAAGTTGCGCGTCTAAAATCAATATCATTTCGTGTATATTGCATTGAAGATAAACGACGCAAAATTGTTCTTTGATCTATTGTCTCGCCCCTATCTAAATGCAGAATCATATTTAGATAAGATTCAGGAGCACCCAATCCATATATCGCTGATACAGTGGCAACAACAATTGTGTCATTTCTTTCTAGCAAAGCTTTTGTTGCAGAAAGTCTCATTTGCTCAATGTGTTCGTTAATTGAAGCATCTTTTGCTATGTAAGTATCCGATGTAGGTACATATGCTTCGGGCTGATAATAATCGTAATAAGACACAAAATATTCAACGGAATTTTTTGGGAAAAAATCTTTTAACTCTCCATATAATTGAGCTGCTAGTGTTTTATTAGGCGCCATAACAACAGCAGGTCTTTGAGTTGACTCAATAATTTTAGCCATAGTATAAGTTTTACCTGATCCTGTTACACCAAGTAAAACTTGATGTAATAATCCATCATTTAAACCATTTACTAAAGTTTCAATTGCTTTTGGTTGACTACCAGCAGGCTCAAATGGAGATGTTACGGTTAAACTTTTTGTCATTATCTTGTTTTACTTTACGAATTTTAATTTATAATTCTCAACTTGTTCCCTGATAGCTCAGCGGTAGAGCAGTTGACTGTTAATCAATTGGTCCGTGGTTCGATCCCACGTCAGGGAGCCATTCTTTTAGCCAATCTGCAATTTTAATCTATTTAACTTCCACATGCATGGTGAACTTATGGTGGACTATCTTTTTTTTAGTTCCTTGGCAGGAGACCATGCCATCTATCCTACATTAATAAAGTGAACGCACATTTTAGAAGAAAATAGTTTGTGAACCAGTTTATAAATCTTAGTGTATTATTTAAAAATATGGATAACTTAGAATTTTTAATAGATTATCGGGATAAGAAGGATAGAGAATATTTAGAGTATATGCTCAAAAAAAATGTTGAATTATTAAGTGTTAATGCTGAGATATTAGCAGAGGCAGGCAGTGATGAGGCTATTGGAGAGCTTTTATGTCTACTTCAAGGTCTTAATAATCGTTATTAGATAAGAGTATTTAATGGTAATGGGAAGTATATAAATGGAAGGTCTTTTTGGAATAGGTTTACTAATTTTAATTTATTTCGTGATATTTGAATTTATTCCATCAAAAACTAAGTTTATGAATTTTGAAGATGAAAGTGATTATGGAAAAAAGATTAAAAAGGAAGACAATTGGGTAATTTACTCAATAATTGTATTTATTATATTTTTTATTTGTTTGGCTATGTTTGTTGCTGGTCTATGAATTGCATATAATTGAGGGATTGAGAAAGATTAATAATTAGTATTTGGTAGAAGATTAAAAGTTAAGGAGTGGAATATGGCTAGATTTGTATTACAAGCAATAGTTATTGTCATTGCAATTATTATTTTAATGACTGTTTACGATACATTCTTTGCGCCATGCCAACCTGCAGAAAGTCTTAAGTGCATGATGACAGCTGGATAGATTGGCTTAGTTTTAACTTTTATGCTTTCCAAGCCCCGGAGCACCGGCTAAAACCTCACCAGATTTATACTCCCTTTGATTCATAAGTTCAAAAACTTTACTGAGTTCCTCCAATCGCTTTGTGCTTTTGGGGCTATCTAGGAATTCTTCTATACTCATATCAAATTTTTTAGATTCGACTAAAAGTATTTCATATAAAGTAGCTCCATACTTCTTTCGTTGCCCTCTTTCTATTTCAAGAGCTTCCTCTAAATTTACATTTTTATTCTTTATTGCCATATATATCATATTATCTCACCACTTTTTTCTTGTCTAAATGGTTGGCCGCTTTGACAAATTTGTTCTGCCTGATATCTAGCTCTTTCAATGCCAGTGGTATCGAATATGGTAGTGCTTAAAGGTGTCTGACTCTTAAATTTAACTTGTACTGTTTCTGCCTCAGCAAAACTTGGAAACTTTAATAACTTAAACCAGTTGATAGCTTTGCCCTCTTCCGGAAAAGCAAACTCATGTCTAAGTAACAGTTTTTTTGGTTTGTTTTTATCAATGACCATCTCACCTTTAATTTGATCACCCTCATAAAATTCTCCCAGCTCACTGCGAAGCATTATGATTGGATTTTCTGCAAAGCAATGAGGTCTTGAGACATGAAAACCTATGATGGATTTGCTGGATTTGATCTGCTCAGATGACTTAGCAACCAGCAAGGTATCCTCATCAAAATCATCGATTTCCCAGTCACTCAAAGTCACTGAACTGACATCAGCTTGAACCGAATAAGAAAAAGCAAGTAGCAAGAGCATACTTTTAGACTTCTTAAAGATTTCACACGATCCAGAAAATGGTCCCATACGCATCATGTCGAGATTTTCAAGTTGAATGGGGTTGGCTTGGGCTTTTTTAAGTCTTCGTTTCTTGATGGACTTAACAATCTTTAAGAAAACTAAAGAAAGGATGGTCAGAGAAATAATTGTTTCTGTCATTAATGGCTCCGTTGTAAAAAATGATGTTCATAATTTAATAACGGAGCAGATTAGAAAGTGTTACAAATTAACAGCCGCAATATATATGTCTATTAACAACGTCGTTGGCTTCACCGGGAGACAAGGCAAAAATCATTTCTTCTTGTAGCACTAATTCTTGACCATATTGAATCTTATTGATGTCACTGTCTTCAAATGCACCTTTGTTAGCCTCATAAAGTGCATACATAACTTGATATCTGTCGACATCAAGATCTTTGGCTAACTCTGATGATTTATTCCAAAGCGTTTCATCTTCCTCTAACTCAACAAAGTAAATAGCACTTGGCTCATCAATAACTTCAGGCTCTGCGGAAGCATAAATTTCTTCTATTGCAGGAACCAATACATCTTCCTGATTCACTGGCATAAAAAAGTTAAAGGCAAACAGCATAAATCCTGCTGCTATGGCAAAAGGAAGGTAACGTTGGGTATTAAAAGTCTGCTTGGTTTCTTTTAAACCTAACTCTTGGTCAATGAAGTCCTTTAGATCGGCTTGTACTTCAGCCACACCCTCTTGATTCATAAAATCTTCAAGCTTGGTTTCAGATCTTAGTAGATCAGCATGGAACTTTTTCAGCTCCTCAGATTCACCAATCAAAGCTTGGAGCTCTGGTGAAGACTCCAAAGTATGACCATCATCGATAAGCTCAATAATTTTTAATTTTAATTTATCCATAATTTGTGCCTATGCATTCTGCTAGAGTTTTTCTTGCTCTCATAGCTTTGACCCTTAGATTCTTTTCTGAAAAATGTTCCATCACTTTTTGAATTTCTTTATAAGTATTTCCTACTGCCAACAAAGAGAGAATAGTTTGATCTGTTTCGTCAAGTTTTTGCAAGCAGTTAATCACTTCGTCATGCTCACGACTCACTTGTTGAGTGCCAGGCTTACCCAAAACAAGATCATTTGAGTCAATGGATGCAACCATCGATTTTGAACTCTCAGTGTTGAGATAAGCATTCTTTAAAACTTTTTGATTATCCTTATTCACTGGATAGCCGTCTTTATCAAACTTATAGCCATCACTGGGAAGATCCATAATCTCTTTGTCTTCTGGTTCATTGCTAAGACTAATATTTTGTTTACGATGTTGATCAAAAAAAGCATTTCGCAAAATGGTTTTTGCATAAGCTTTAGGAAATTCAGCCTGAAAATAAGTATCTCTATTCTTTATGACTTTAAGCAAGGTGGTCTGACATAAGTCTTTAGCAGTGTTTATATCTTTTCCAGTCAAAGTCATGGCATATGGCAATAAAACTTTATTTGATAGCTGGTGCAAGTACTCGCCAAATTCTTTGTTGGTCATGATTTTATTCTTACACACTTCCTTGGAACGATTTAATTTTTCTTGTTCCAAAGTAGGTTCAAGGCGCAAGGAAAGGAAACTTACGCCTTGGGTTAACTCAACACTATTGGACGGAGATGGATCCATAAGTTGAGGTGACAACATTTATACTTTTAAAAGGATTAATATGTGTTTTCATAATTCTTTAACTTTGTAATTTCAAAAGTGTTACAAAATTTTTAAAGTTATTTTTATGGAGCTTTTTAAGCTGCTTAATTGCAGATGAAATGATCTTTAGATAGAGCTAAAAGTTCCTGCAATGCATCCAATGTTTTGGATTTATTAATAGAGACCTTAATACAATAATAAAGATATGAATTGTCTTGCCCGAGCATCCCTTTTTGTTTAAATTCTGCTTCTCCAGTTTCATGGGCACACTCTCCTTTAAAAATTGAAAGCTTCATTAAGGTCTCTTCACATAGATTTTTTAAATCCTTTGCAACCTTTAGCTTCTTTGAATTATTAGTATTAAATGAATACCCAACCCACAACTCTTTATGAGTGTTTTGATCAAGATGAATCTCAACATTAAAGTTTTGATTCTCAGCTCCGAAAGGATTATCGGGATCAGAAATTTTAATTGTGTGAGTTTTTACAACCCACCCTCTTTCTTTTGCTAACTCTTGAATTTTGCTCATTTAATTAATCGAATTTAATGAATGTCTCCCTCATGAAGATACGTTCTTTGAAACATTCCCTTTAATTCTTCATCATCAGAATTAACTTCAACTGCTCTGCCTAGTTGGTACAAAACCATCCTGACTGCAAGTTCAGGATCATCAAGTTGAGAAAAATATTGATCAATTGCTATAAACAACAAAGTATTAATTGCAGAATCACTTCTTAAATTCTCATTATTCCATTTATCAAATAGGGAATTTAGATCATCAACAACCACTTCATATGTTCTTTCTTGGCTTGCAATATCCGTTTGTTCTAAATGATTATTTTTATCCATTTAAATTACAGCCGTTATTAAAATAATAAAAGGAATTGCTAAACTACCAATTAATAAAATCAGCTCATAGAAATTAAGATCTACTTCAGCTGTGACCTGGCTACCAAACTTAGATAAGGCTAAAACAGAGGTTAAAAAGCCACAAACAAGAATACTTATTGCTATTAAAGAGCTAAAAATTAATGCGCTTTTAAAGCCAAGGATCATGTGCAAGGCGATTGAAAACAAAGATAGTATTGCTAGTCTTCCTATCAACTTTTCCATGCATCAAATCGATTTGGAAGTAAGTCGAATAGTTCTTGAGCGGAAGCCGCTTCAACTACAAATGTAGTTCTTAGTTGTTTTAAAAAAGCAATCAAATCAAACATGTTACCAGGTCTGCCTAGATTATTATCTTGTGGTCTTGGTTTAGAGGAATAACCTTGTTTACGCCGGTTATTTTCATCATCGTAGTAGAGCATAGAAAAAAGTTTACATACATTTTCCTCTACAAGAGCAGATGTTTGGACACCAGATTCTGATGGATCACTTGATACACCGAGTCTATTACAACTATAAAAAATAGAGTCTTCACCAAACAAGTCATACAGCCAAACAGCAGTCCTTATATGATGTCTTGTCCATCTATTTCGCATTGCACCTTCTCGTGCAGGTGAGTAACGATATATGTCCTTACCAATCTTTGTTGTGGGATGAAATGCATCATAAAATGCATAGGTGACCCATTCCCATAAGCCTATGTCATCAAAAAATGATCTTATAGGTTTGTTTGTTTGGTTTAAAGCAGCTGCTACAACCATACCAGCATGATAGTTTGTACAATCTTCAAATCCTGGGATTTCGATAGGTCCTGTGTCTTCTATAGGCTCCACATAATTTAAATCAGTTAAAATATGATAGTTGGGGTTTCCGGTTTTAAGTTCAAATATCTCTAGGAACTCTTGTGATTTTATTTCTTTAAATCTGTATAGGCATTGATAGTTATTCATGCGATAGCACCTCGTCTAATTTAGAGATAGAGTTTCTTGAGATGCTGTTTCTATTTTTAAATAGGAATTTTGAGATAAATGAAGAGATAAAATCCTCCTTATCCAAAAAGTTATCATCTGCAGATGGAATATCAGTCATATTAAAATATGCAAGCATGAGGTTAACCTTTCCAACCCACGTTTCTCTAGATCTAGTCTGATCACCAAGATTATTATCAATAATAAATAAAATCATTTTGTATAAAATTTCAGGTAAATACATATTTGCAATTAACTGATTTTTTTTCAAAGAATCTTTATTTTGAACTCTGTCATTAAAGAAAATTTTTACGAATTTTTCATTTTGGTTCATATGATCTAGTTCCCATATTCTTTCTCCGGTATCTCTAAAATCAATAGAAATTGGAGAAATAGAGGAAAGTTGAGACTCGTTATCAGTTCCAGAATCAGCATGGAATATATGCTTAAAGCCTTTTGTTGAAGCTAGAATTCTGTTTGTTAATGGATCAGCAACACAAAAAATACATTTTAAATCCATTTCATAGGTCATCATGTCGCTCAAGGCATCGCTAGAGGGTATTGATATATCTTCCAGAGTTCCACAATCAATTGTTCTGCTGAAATGATTCAATTTAAACCTTATTAAGATTTTAGATTCGCTGGGAAAAGTATCATTAAAGGAATATGAAATGCTTTCAACCTTAGGTATAAACATTCCATTTTCTAATTCGATCTTGCTACATACAATCTGAACTTTATTTTTATCTATATCAATTCGATTTGTAAGTTTAATGGTAGTGAGCATCTATTCCTCACTCCAAATTACTTTATGCTTTAAGGCAACTTCTAGATTCCTATTGAAGTTAGAAACTTTTAAAGAAAAACCATCTTGCATATCGGTAACATTAATCCTCAAATCACCGCCAATTCCTATAACTTGAGTTGCGTTGCAGTTTGATGCTTCTAAATTAATTTGATCGATTGTGAAATCATAATTATTCCCACTAGATTTTCTGCCGGTGCTGGGGTCTTGTGCATAGGCTGGCTCTAATATTATTTCTTTTCCAATCAATGCATTATTTTTGTGAATTACTGAAAAGCCAGATTCAATTTGATTGATGCTGTAAAATATTTTTTTTCTTTCAATCTCATCGTCATCGTCCCATCCATCTTCATCATCTGGATTATCATCATCTGGGTTTTCTTCAGGATCTGATTCCTCAGGATCTGAACTTTGTCCTTCAACTTCACTGAGATCAAACATGAATAAATGATTTAGAGCATCTACATCTTCAACCGCACTTTCTTCAAGGCAAGAAGTTACAATGTCCCCAAGAGCTGTTTCACATAAACGTACAATTAATTCAGAGCTATCTTGATCAAACCCTTGTTTTTGTATATTTGAACTTCTGAAATTCCAGTATGTGTGTCCAGTATCTTCTGTTGCATTCAATAAATCAGAAATATTTTCCTCGTTGCACAACATGACAGCATGATATTTGCCTTTAATCATTAACTCTTGTTTTGGCATACACATTCCAGATCTTGTATACATCTCAATACCCTGACCTGGCAAACATTTACCAATTGCAGCATCTACATATGAATCAACCCAATCAAAATTATTATTATGTTTATTCTTTCTTTTAATTTTAAATTTAAATCTTACAGTTGCGATTTCTTCACTTTGCAGAACTGAACGAATAATTTGCTTATGCTCCTCTGTAAAAGTATCTTCATGAAATTCAACCAAATCACCTGCATCATATTCAATTGTGATATCAGGTTGATCATTTTTTAATATCTCTAAAGTCTTGCTTAAAAACAATATAAAATTTGGCGCATAGTTCTTGAACCTTTTAGAGATTTGAGATGAAAAAAATTCTTTCTTTTCAACTGATAAGTTATGAATATTTGATGAGTCTATTTTAAGCCCATCTACTTCAACCTCTAAGTCATTCTGGAGAACAGCCGGAGCAAAATTTTCAATAACTGATGCAATAGCAAAATCATGAAAGGATTCTTTCACTCTTTTTCTTGGCAGCGGAATAACAATAGCAGTACCTGTATTTGAAGTATCGGTATCGATTTGAAAACAATGTTCAAATTTATTAATAAACCATTCTTCTTCTTGCGTTTCGACTTCTTCATTTCCACTATGAAGGTCATATACAACGTCTCGTTCGCCTTTTGCAAAAACTGCTTGAGCGTCAAACATTAGGTTATCTTTCTGATAAGGATTTAAAAATGCTAGCCCTGATAAAATTCTTCTTGTCTCTTTGAAAGTTAGTAAGAATATTGTTTGTATTCTTGATGCATGTAAAAAAGATTGTCTTCCTTGACCTTTACTTCCTAGGTTTCCAGAGCCTTGCTTATTTGATTGTCCCCAATCGAGAAGAAAATTCCATATTGGACTATCACGCTCATCATCAAGTTTTCCACTAATTCCACCAGTGCCAAAATCTTGAATTAAAATAAAATCAGGCTCTTTGTACTCACTATCTGAAATCTCTTTTGGATTTTCATTTTTTTGATTTGATATTTTGATGAAATCTTTTAAATCCTCAAAATACGCAGAACAGTTTCTAAAAGGTTCAAAATATTTAAAATTTATTCTTGCATGGTGATTACTATCTGTTGCATCTAATGTATTTTGAATAGCCTCTCTAATAAGATTGATAATTCCTTTATGGAATTCTCTTCCTTCAAATGAATCTGCAGGTGCATGCTTATTTGAAGAGGCGGCTCCTATGTTTGGCCATTGCCACATATTGTGTTTTGATTTAGCCAATCTTAGGTGCCTCTTTTGTTAGTTTTAAAATTTTCATTAGTTTCTCTTAAACTCAAACATTCTTCTTTTGTTACACA
>CACOHS010000018.1 GCA_902627055.1 uncultured SAR86 cluster bacterium
GAGTTCTCAAATGCTCTTGTTTTAACAAATTCTTTCTCTTTTTGATGCGGATAGAATCTTGATATATCGAAAGAATGCATATCTACCTGAGTTTTTCCATTTACCATGGCTTCAGCACATAGTCTGGCGCAACCAGGACCGTCTTTAACCCAAACAGCTTCACACAACCAAAATCCTCTAACCTCAGGACTTTCACCAATTAAAGAGCCCGCGTCAGCTGTCACAGATAGAAGTCCATTAAATGAACTTTTTTCATCCCAGCCTAACTCACTGAGTATTGGAGTTGTTTCAAAAGCTTTTTCAAGAGGCTCCGCGATTTCTTCAAGTTCTAAATATCTCATAGAATCAGACAACATAGTTTTATCAGGATTTCCTATATCTGCTGGATCAACTAACCGAGGATTTTTATCCTCATAAAATCCCCATTCGAGCATGCCACCATGAAATTTTCCGGTATCTCTAACGTAAGCTGAATTTCCTTGATCTCTGAGCAGGGGATAAACAAGCATTTCTTCCGTATCTTGAATCTCTTCATATGGTCCAAAAAATAACAGTGGATGCTCCACAGGCATTAACGGAACTCCCACACCAGCCATATCACCCATTAGAGGTCCCCAGATTCCTGAAGCAATTACAACTTTATTTGTTTTGATTGTCCCTCTATCGGTTTTGACAGCAACAATTTTTCCATTTTCTGTCTCAAATCCTGTAGCCGGAGTATTTGTAAATGTTTTCAGTGCTCCATTTTCTTTGGCAGTTTCTACTGCAAAGTTAACCACTTCCTGTGATCGAGGAACTACTAATCCAGCGTCTGGATCCCACATAGCTCCAATCATGGAGTCTTCTTCAAGCAAGGGAAATTTTTCAACCGCTTCGGCTGCTGATATTAATCTAACATTTGTACCAAATGCTTTTCCTGATGCAACTTTTCTTTTAAGCTCTTCCCATCTTGCTTCATCACCTTTCCGACAAATCTCGAGACCACCTTTTTTTAAAAAAAAACCATTATCTTCGTAGAACTTTCTACTAAAATTTGTTGTCCAACAGCCCAACTTATCGTGGGTAGTGTTATACACAAAATCAGAGGCGTGAGCGGTCGAAGCAATATCAGAGGGAATGATTGTAGATTTTTCTAAACCTACGATATTTTTTTGCCCTAATTCTGCCAGCCAGTATGCCAACATAGAGCCGACTATTCCGCCAACTCCTACTATTACTACTTCAGCATCTGAAGGGAATTTAGAAGATTCCATAACACCTCATCATAAATTTTTTTAACTACAAATATAGCTACAATATAAACTCTGTATATATGTCTGTCTATCGAAAAATTTAACTATTTATGTATAAAAAATAAGTAATTTTTTTACTACAATTTTTTGAAATTCTTTGGCTATTCAAGGCTCTTTTTTTACTTGAAATGTATGAGAATTAATCAGGACTTTCGTTACTCCCATGATCGATTAATTCTTATATTTTCCTCAAAATTTCCAAGTGGCTTATTTATAGCTTTTGAAAGTTCATCTAATACATCACCAATAAAATCATGGGGATCAATGTGACCTGCTTCAGGTGCAAAAACTCCTGATTTATTTATTTTTCCTTCAGCTAGCATCTTAATTCCACAAGCTAATGGAATCCCTGTAATTTCTCCCATGCCAATTGCTTCATAGTGATTAGTTGATTCGGAATTTCTTTGTTCATTTGATAGACAAACTCCTACTCGTGCAGGAGCGCCATTTTTAAGACCATCTGCATAACCGTACATTACAGGAAGATGGTTGGAAGATAAATTTCTTTCAGAGGATACTTGATTTTCCAACCATGCAAATACATTAGCAGCTTTATTTTTGCCAAGTAAACCAATATTAACAAGCTCTGCAATAGCCTTTATGACAAATGAGTCAATGCTTCCCCCGTGGGCAAGATTAATTGAATCTTTGAGATCTTTAAAATAATGCGGAAAGGTTAATGCTTCAGGATGGCCAATTATATTCCCAGTAAAAGTTGTTAGACCTGGATAATTTACATCTATACCTTTTAGAGGTTTTACCATTTTATAAGTGCTATCTTGATATATTTTTACTTTACCTGTGATTTGTTCTATCGCATGCATCATCGCCGCATTCACAGATTGTTTTTTTGCGGTCTCATCTATGGACGTGCCTCCGGCATCCCATCCAGTGAAGACCTTACTTACGCTATCTAATTCTCGAATAGCAAGCAATGCCATCAGGTTAGTTAACCCTGGACTTGCTCCAAGACCAATGGTGGCAGATATCCCAGCTGATTTAGCTGCTGAATCGAGGTTTAGCATATCAAGCGTTGGCTCCCAGTCATCACAAATATCTACATAGTTACATCCTGAGGAAATAGCTGTGCTTAAGACAGGTGCTCCAAACTTAAAAAACGGACCACAGGTATTAACTACAATATCAACACCTTTCATTGAATTTTTAAGAGCTTTGCTATCTGTTACATCGAGTTGAATAGCGCTAACTTTATTATTTAAAGTAGATGCAAATGAATTTGCGGCCTCTTTATCAATATCTGCGATTACAATTTCGTTTACAACGTTGAAATTCTGAGTTGCTCGCATAGCATAGCGCGCCATACTTCCTGATCCGCCGATTGCTAAAATTCTCATGCTTTACTCTAGATTAACTTCCTTTATTATTTGTAAATTATATATACGAAACTTAAAGAAATATGCAAAAGGATATAGATATTATTATATATGGGGCAACTGGATTTACGGGCCAACTCTGTGTGAAATATTTTAAATCACTTAATACATCTGTGAAATGGGCAATTGCAGGAAGAGATAAAGAGAAACTTCAACAAGTGGCTGAAGATAATTCTGTTGATGTTGAGATTTTAATTGCAGATTCAGATAACGAAGCCGAATTAAATGTTCTTACTTCAAGGGCAAAGGTCATTTTATCTACCACGGGACCATTTCATAGATATGGATCTAAACTTGTCGCATCTTGTATCATGAACAGCTCGCATTATGTAGATATAACAGGAGAAAATTTTTGGGTAAAAGGAATTATTGCCAAACATCATGAAGAAGCATCCGCAAAAGGCGTTAGAATTATTCCTTCTTGTGGCTATGATTCCATCCCATCAGATTTAGGAGTTTTTTTTGCAGCAAAAGCTCTCAATAAGCCCATTAAAAGAATTGAATCATTTCACTCATGGAAAGGGGGAGCTTCAGGGGGCACTCTTGAAACCATGTTTTCAATGGGCGACCTAGATCTTGGTAATGATTTACTAGATCCGTTTCTATTAAACCCAAAAGATTCATATTCTCAAGAGCAACTAGAGTTGAGTAGCGATAAAGTTGGAATTGCAAAGAAGCACGAAATCAATGCTTGGTCGGGGCCATTTATTATGGCAAATGCCAATACCAGAGTAGTTAGACGCACCGAAGCACTATTAAGTTTAAGACAAGAATCCTATGGAACAAATTTTACATACCAAGAACATGCTTATCATAAATCTTGGTGGAGTGCATTCAAATCTATAATTATTACAGGAATATCAGTCTTAATTTTAATGTCACCGCTCAAGAGAGCAGTAAAACCATTTTTACCAAAACCTGGAGAGGGCCCTTCTGAAGATGTCCAAGAAAATGGATGGTTTGATTGTAAGTATATAGTTGAAGCAGAGGATGGAAATAAATCAGTCTTTAATATGCATGCAAAAGGAGATCCTGGTTACAAAGTTACCTCAAAGCTAGTATCTGAATGCGCATTATGTCTAATTCAGGACATTGACAATCTTCCTGGAGGAAAAGAGTATGGAGGAGTCTTGACCAGCGCTTCTGGGCTGGGAGAAGTATTAATTAAAAGACTTATGAATGCAGGAATTTCTTTTGAGGGACCGCTTTAAAAAACTAATATTTACTTTTGAAAGCGTTGGTACCATTCAGTTAAATATCCATAAGTTCTAAACCAGTTAGAAGGTTTTGAGCTTGTTCCATGCCATTCCTTATTCATTCTAATTAATGCAGTCTCAACTCCTGCTTCTTTAAGAGCAACATACATTTCTTCTGTTTGTGGCATTGGCGTTCTTATGTCTAGAACACCAGTCATAAACAGAGTTGGAGTTTTAATATATCCGGTTCTCATAATCGGAGAGCGATCTAACCAATTTGACGGATCTTCCCAGAACGGCTTATCAAACCACTCAAATGTCCATGCTGGAATATCAGTTGTACCGACCATTGAGATCCAATTTGTAACAGGACATAGCGATGCAGCTGCAGCGAATCTATCATCATGACCAACCACCCAAGCTGTCAAAACACCACCACCACTGCAACCTTGAACATACATCTTTGATTCATCAATAAATCCTTTTTCAGTTAAATGATCAACACCTGCAAGTAAATCTGACAAGTCTCCAGAACCTGGGTAATCATTATCAATGATATTTGCAAATTCACTTCCGTACCCGGTGCTACCTCTAGGATTTGTATATAAAACCACATATCCATCGCTTGCAAACTGATGCCATGAATAATTAAATGCAGGTCTGTACATTGCATGAGGACCTCCATGAATTACTAGAATAAGGGGATATTTTTTAGATTTATCAAAATCAGGAGGTGTGATATACCAGCCTTGGATATCCATATTATCTGGAGATTTATAGTTAATCTCATTTGTGACGCCCAGTTCATATTGACTAAGAATTAATTCATTATGCTGCGTAAGAGTTTCTAATTTTGTATTAGCAATCAAGCCAACTTCACCTGGCCTATTAGGATTCATGTAAACGCCATATAAAGAGTCTTGATAAGTTGATGATAAATAAAATTGATCTTTGAAACCTGGAATAACTTCAGATAATTTTGAGTTTAAAATATTCAGACGCATAACTCTTGCAGATCCACGATGGTCATGGTCAAAAACTATCTCATTTGCATTCAACCAAAATAGATTTTTTGGAGAGGCACTGAGGTTTTTAGTTAACAACTTATTTTTTTTACGAACAATATCTCTCACATAAATATTTGTTGCCACTGAGGAATAATCTTTGCTTGGATGACCCGTAAAAACAATTTTATTTCCATCTGGTGATGCTTTTGGAGTCGAAAAAACTCCTTTAGGGTTTGTAATTTTCTCTAACTTTTTTGTTTTTACATCCAATGTAAAAACTGACAATTGTTTCCAAGGAGTTCCCAAATCATCCAATGAGTCATTTCCAGTAAATAGAACTTGGGAGTCATTTAGCCATTGCAAATCATCGACATAATCTAGCCCCCAGTCAGAAATTTTTATTGCAGATCCTCCACTAGAATCTACAAGATATAAATGATTCTCTCCGCTTTCTAGTTCGCCAACTCCATCTGATCTCCAATGCATTGAGGTTACAACTGTTGGATCATCAGTCCAATTGTATTCAATGCTTTCATCTTTTCCAGGTATTTCAATAACCCACTCTTTTTCGTATTCATTAAATGAAGAAAATGAAAAGAACTCACCATTTTTTGACCAAGCATAATCTTCCACGCCATCACTAAAGTTAGTGATTTTAGATTCTGATTGATTCTGCAAATATTTAATGTATATCTGAGGGACCTCATTTTCATCTTCTTTTATGAAAGCAATTTTTAGGCTGTCGGGCGACCATTTTGGATTAGATCCATCTAAAAGAAATCTTTTATTGGAACCATTGCTATCCATGATCCAAAGCTCAGTGATGTAATCATCATTCTTTTTATCAATGTATCTTTTTGCAAAGATGATATTTTTTCCATCAGGACTTACCAATGGACTTCTTACAGATTGAATATCCCAATAACTCTCAATTAGTAAGTTGTTTGCTGATAAATTAAAAGATCCTAATAAAAATAGAATTACAAAGATATTACGGACTTTCATTTTTAACCCCCTAAAACATATAGGCTATAGAAAATATTTGTAAATTAAAAGTTTTACTCTGGTTTATATTTAAATAAAAAAATTTTTATGTATTTTTTTTTGCTTAAAATTTATTTTATGATTAGCTTTGTGTATAAATTACTTTTTATAATTTTAATTTCAATGAATATCTCTTCTAGTCAGCTTGATGACCCTGATACATGGCGACCAATTACAGATCAAGTAATGGGAGGCATTTCTAATTTATCAATCACACATTCGGATGGTGTTTTTGCAATGACAGGCGAAGTCTCAACTGAAAATAATGGAGGTTTTGTCAGACTTTCTAATAGGATTGATATAAATAATAATGACTTTAAAGGTATTAAATTTAAAGCTAAAGGTAATAATGAATCCTATGAAGTTCACGTTACTCTTAAGGGACTTAAAATACCTCCTTGGTCATACTTCAGTAAGTCATTTGATGTTACAAATGAGTGGAGAGACTACAAAATCAACTTTAAGGAATTAAAAGCTAGTTCTGGATTTTCTGCCTCTTCAATGAAGGCTAAAAACATTAGGGATATTAGCATTGCTGGGTATGGCAGAGATTTTGTTGTAGATTTAAAAGTTAAAGATATCAGTCTATATACTGACTAATTTTGATCAGATTTTTCATTCATTTCTTTTAAATATTTCTCATAATCCTCCCAGTCATGGGGAGTTCCTGCTCTAGGTTTTGCCATTTCACTGGCACGTTTTAAAGCTTTTGAGGATAGCTTGCTAGGATTATCTTTAAAAAATTTACCAAAAGTTTTTTTGATCAAGTTTTTCATTTATCGGTTAAGAATCTTTATAAGCTTTTTTAAGAATCGTTTGAGAGTCTTGACAGCATCTTTCTCAGTGGTGACCTCTATAACCTCAGATTGAGAGTAGCCATCCCAAAAATAAATTTTAAAGCAGCTTTCATCTTTTATTAATTCTAAAGATGCAGAATCTACATTATCTTCCTCAATTAAATGAATATTTATTTTATCCGCATCCAATTTGTAGCTGACATTTTCATAATCATTGAAATATGATTTAAGAAGGTTTTCAACTCTCCTATTAAAGCTATATGGCTCCATAGGCAGTCAATTATTTTCTTTGAAGTAAATATGCAAAATGTTAAAAACTAATCTGAAGAAATGGAATCTCTCAAACGTTTAATTTTCTCTAAGCTTACTTTATCTTTAAAACTCATAATGATTGCAGCCAAAGATAGAACAAGTATTGCTCCAGCTTCACCGAGAACTACTAAAGCATCCATTTCTTTACTTTGCATAACTATGAGCCTACATAATGCAGTAATTGCAATAATAATTGGAAGTGTTACTGGAATTCTATTAGTGCTGTAAAAAGCTCCAACCATACCGATGATTTCTGCGTAGATGAATAACATAAATAGATCAGGCAATGTGATGCTGCGAGCAAGAAACATTTCGTAGATATACAAAGCAGAAGCTATACATGTAGCTATACCAATGATAGCCAAAAGTAACTTTTCACTTGCGATAGTAGTCCAATGAAGACTTTTAGTAAGTTTAGATTCTTTATTCATAGAATAATCATAACAAATAACTTATTAAGAACTAAATGAACTATTTTTGATTTTATTTGTTAGGGAGAAACAGATTATATATCTTCTCTGATAGCTTTGATCATTACTTCTACTTTTTCAGGCTTAATATCTGGCGTTATCCCATGACCAAGATTAAATATAAATCCAGGATAGTCTTTCATTATGGAGCATATTTTTCGTACTTCTTCTTGAATTATTTCATCAGATTGACTTAGCACCTTGGGGTCTAAATTTCCCTGAATTGCTATATCATTTTTAAGGCTTTGAGAAAGAATTCTAATATCACTATTCCAATACAAACTTATGCAAGAAAGGTCCTTGAATATCAGGTCCGTCATATCTTTATTTGGATTTTTTTCAAACAATATAATTGGGATGTGATTAGTGATTGGATCATCTTTTAATTTTTGTGTAATTTTTTTTGTATAACGCAAGGAAAATAAATCCAATTCATTCTCGCTTAGTAAGTCAGCCCATGAATCAAAAATTTGTAGTGCATTTACTCCGCTTAAAACTTGTTGTTTAAGATACTGGTAACAAGCATCGCTTAGAATTTCAAGAAAATCGTGAAGCGCATTTGGATTCTTTGTCATAAAAGCTTTTGTTTTTTTAAAATCTTTAGATCCGCCTCCCTCTATAGAATATGCAGCCAATGTCCAAGGGCTTCCGCAAAATCCAATTAATGGTAGATTTCCAGGGATTAAGTTTTTAGTTTCTTCAACTGCTCTAAATACATAATCAAGAGAATTCACATCAAAAGTATCTAAATTATTAATATCATCATTAGATGAAATAGGATTTGAAAATTTTGGGCCTTCACCTTCATGGAAAGCAAGACCAAGATTTAATGCATCAGGTATCGTTAAAATATCTGAAAATAAAATTGATGCATCGAGATTGAATCGTTCAATAGGTTGCAATGCAAGCTCTGCACATGTCTTAGGTTCTTTGCACATGTCTAGAAAATTCGAATAATTTTTCCTAACTTTTTGATACTCAGGAAGATATCTGCCTGCTTGGCGCATAAACCAAACAGGAGGAATAATGTTTGTTTTTAAGTTTAAAGCTCTTAAAAATTTTGAATCTTTCATTTAAGAAACAAATTGTATGATACTTTTAGCTGCTTCTCTTCCTTCCCAAATAGCTGTAACAACTAAATCAGAGCCTCTAACCATATCCCCACCTGCAAATATTTTTGGGTTGGAAGATTGAAATTTTAAGTTTTGCTCTTCTGGGGCTACCACCAATCCAGCATCATCTGTTTGAATTGTAAAGTCTTTAAACCAATCAGCTGGGTTAGCCCTAAATCCAAAAGCAATAACAACCTCATCGGCAGGGAAAATCTTTTCACTGCCTTGAATTGGGACGGGCACCTGTCTACCATTTTGGTCAGGCTCTCCAAGTTTTGTTTGAATTGTTTTTACTCCTTCAACATGATCTTTTCCAACAATCTCTATTGGTTGAATGTTAAATTCAAATTGCACTCCTTCTTCTTTTGCATTCACCACCTCTCTTCTTGAGCCAGGCATATTTTTTTCATCTCTTCTGTAAAGACAAGTTACAGATTTTGCACCCTGTCTGATCGCAGTTCTATTGCAATCCATAGCTGTATCTCCGCCTCCCAAGATAACAACGTTTTTATTTTTAAAATTTATATACTTGGATTCTTTTTGTTTAAATTTAAGAAGATGATTTGTATTACCGATCAAGTAGTCAATTGCTTTGTGTACTTGGGGTAAATCTTCTCCTTGAAAGCCTCCTTCGAGAGAGGTATAAGTTCCCATACCAAGGAAAATAGCATCATATTTGTTAAATAATTTTTTTAAGGCAACATCCTTCCCAATTTCTTTATTTAAGTGAAACTTAATACCCATTTCCTCAAGAATTTTTCTTCTTCTGCGCACAACACTCTTTTCTAATTTAAATTCCGGAATCCCAAAAGTCAGTAGGCCTCCTATTTCTGGTTGTTTATCAAAAACATCACAATGAATTCCAGCTCTTATTAAAATATCTGCACAACCTATACCAGCTGGACCAGCACCAATTATTGCTACTTTCTTATTAGTCCAAATTCTATTGCTTAGGTCAGGCTTCCATCCCATATCAATAGCTTTATCAGTTATAAATTTTTCAATGTTACCTATGCTTACTGCACCAAAGCCATCATTGAGTGTACAGGCTCCCTCACACAGGCGATCTTGAGGACAAACTCTGCCACACATTTCTGGCAGTGAATTAGTTTGATGACATAGATCGGCTGCCTCCCAAATATTGCCTTCATTAACCAGCTTTAACCAGTCGGGTATATAATTATGTACAGGGCATTTCCATTCACAATATGGGTTACCGCAGTCTAAACATCTGTGAGACTGATTCGATGCTTCTGACTGATTGTAATCACCATAAATTTCAACAAAATTTATTTTTCGTTCTTCTATATTTTTTTTATTCGGATCAAACCTGCCAACTTCTAAAAATTGAAAATCATTTTCTACAGGAACATGCTCAATATATTCAGACCGAGATTTGAATTTTTCTGAGGAGGTAATAGTAGCTAGGGGCATAGTATTTTGACTAAGCAACTCTTTCTGCCAATCAAATAACATAGCTTTAGCCTCATCTAAATCTGTTATTGGTGCAAAAGACTTAGTGACGTATTTTCTATTTAATCTTATTTTTCCGTAAAAAAATGGTGAGCGTGGTTGAGTAAATAGCATAAGACCTTTATCAATCTTATATTGTTTATTCTTCATGCTCATAAAATAAAAATTGTGCGTGGTATGTATGACATAGTATGACATTTTTGTGGTAATATGTATATTTTTATGCCACAACAAAGTAAAACATCATCGTTATATTCAGAATCTCAAGCCAAAGATAATTGTGGTTTTGGTCTTATTGTTAATCGAAATGGCGCTCAAAAAAGAGAGGTAGTAACCCGCTCCATTGCAGGTTTGACCAGCATGACGCACAGAGGCGCAATCGGCTCTGATGGAAAAACAGGAGATGGTTGCGGCCTTTTATTTGATTTAAATCGAAAATTTTTTCAAAAAAGAATTAAGAAAGAATTCAATATTAAATTACCTGAATTATTTGGAGTAGCTCAAATATTTACTTCTCATGCTTTAAAAAAAGATATAGAAACTATTACTTCAATCCTTGAATCAGAGAGCTTAGAATTTGTTTGCAAAAGAAAGGTGCCCGTCAACGAATCAGTCTTAGGTGAGATTGCATTGGAGTCGCTTCCAAAAATAAATCAAATTTTTATTGCTCCGATTACAAGAGATTTCAACAAAGAAAGATTTGAGTCATGCCTGTTGCAAGCCAGAAAGAAGATTGAAGAAATTTATAATGATGAAGAGAAATTATACATATGTAGCATGTCTAGCCAAACCATTGTTTACAAGGGTTTGATGTTGCCGGATGCAATAAGTAAGTTTTATTCAGATATAAATAAAAAATCATTTTCTGCAAAAATTTGTCTATTTCATCAGAGATTTTCTACAAATACACAACCTAGATGGCACTTGGCTCAACCATTTAGGTTGCTTGCACATAATGGAGAGATTAATGCCATAAGAGGTAATAGAAACTGGGTTAAAGCACGCGCATCAAAGTTTTCTACCCCTCTTATTCCTGGCATCAGTAATTTTAAATCATTAGTAAATGAAACTGGCTCAGATTCATCTGCCTTGGATAATATGATTGAATTACTAGTTAAAGGAGGAATAAATTTTTTTAGATCCATAAGAATGGTTTTGCCACCAGCATGGCAAAACATACATACCATGGATCCTGAGGTTAGAGCTTTTCATGAGTATAACTCTATGCACATGGAGGCTTGGGATGGCCCAGCAGGAATAGTAATGTCTGATGGAGAGTGGGCAATTTGTGTCTTAGATAGAAATGGCCTTAGACCTTCTCGATATCAAATTTTAAAAAACGGCATGGTTAGCGTTGCCTCAGAAACAGGAATTTATCCAGTTGAGGATGATGAGGTTTTACAAAAAGGACGCTTAAGTCCAGGTGGTATTTTTGCAGTTAATGCTGATTCTGGAGAAATTCTTGATCAGAAAATCATTGACGATAAGCTCAAAAAAAATAAACCTTACAGGGATTGGTTGAAAAAGTCTGCTATTTACCTTGAATCAACACTTGATGCTTTTGAGGGTCCAGGCATAAAAAAGATACCTCACTCAGATCTTATCGAATCCTCTAAACTTTTTTCTTTGTTTAATGAAGAAAGAGTTTCAGTAATTAAGCCCCTTGCAATGGACGGCATAGAAGGAACTGGCTCAATGGGAGATGATACTGCTTTGGCAATGCTTAGCTCCATGCCTCGATCAATTTATGATTATTTTAGGCAACAATTTGCTCAGGTAACTAATCCACCGATCGACTCGTTAAGAGAAACTAGTGTTATGTCATTAGAGGCTTGTTTTGGTCCTGAATTAAATATCTTTGAAGAAACCAAAGATCATGCAAAAAGGATTGTTAGCACTTCTCCAGTTTTATCTCACAAGAAACTTTCGTCATTGCTAAAAAACTCATATTTCCCCGCTAAAACTTTTGATTTGCATTATTCCCCAAGATCAAATCTAAAGGATGCGCTTGTTGAATTAAAAAATAAAGTTGTTTCTTCAGTTAAAAAGGGTGATGTGATAATCCACTTGAATGAAAAGTTACCTGAAGGCAACAAACTCTCAATCAATGCATTGCTTGCAGTTGGATGCATTCATCAAGAGTTAGTTCGACTGGGTTTAAGATCAGACGCTAATTTGATTGTAAGTTCAGCTACAGCAAGAGATACGCATCAAATTGCTTGTCTGTTGAGTTTTGGTGCAACCGCTGTATACCCATGGCTTGCATTTCAAATCATCTTGGATTTAACACAACGAAAAGAGCTTAAAGGCAGCCCAACAGCAAATTGTGCTAAATATAGAAAAGGCATAAATAAAGGATTATTAAAAATTATTTCTAAAATAGGTATATCAACAATTTCAAGTTATCGAGGTTCTCAATTGCATGAAATTGTAGGTCTAAATTCAGATATAGTGAATTATTCTTTCACGAATACAGTAAGTAGAGTTGGAGGAAAAACTTTTGAAGATTTAGATCATGAAATGAGATCTTTGAAAGAATATGCTGATTCAAATGTCAGCGAAATAGGTCTTGGAGGTTTGTTAAAATTTGTTCACGGTGGTGAGTATCATACTTATAACCCAGAGGTAGTAAAGAAGTTACAAGAAGCAGTTAAAACAGGTTCTAAAGATGCCTATCAGGAATATGCCAATTTGGTAAATCACCGACCGCCTGCAATGTTAAGAGATCTATTAGAGATCAAGTATCCAAAGAACGTTCAAAAGGTTAAACCAGTTGAAATTAGCTATTTATTAAAAAAATTTGATTCCGCTGGCATGAGTCTTGGTGCTTTATCACCTGATGCTCATGAAACTCTAGCTGAAGCAATGAATAGCATGGGAGCAAGATCAAATTCTGGAGAGGGTGGTGAGGCAAAAGAAAGATATGGAACTTCTAAGATGTCCAAAATCAAACAGGTTGCTTCCGGCCGTTTTGGAGTAACTCCTGAGTATTTAGTTAATGCTGAGGTATTACAAATTAAGATCGCTCAGGGCGCCAAACCGGGAGAAGGTGGTCAGTTACCCGGTGGAAAAGTAAATCCATTGATTGCAAAGCTTAGATACTCAACACCTGGAATAACTCTTATTTCACCACCACCTCACCATGATATTTATTCCATTGAGGATTTAGCTCAATTAATTTTTGATCTTAAACAAGTTAATTCAGATGCCTTAGTGTCTGTAAAGCTAGTCTCTGAGCCAGGAGTGGGAACTATTGCAGCTGGAGTTGCAAAAGCTTATGCAGATTTAATTACAATTTCTGGCCATGATGGCGGGACAGGAGCAAGTCCACTATCCTCTATAAGATATGCAGGGTCACCATGGGAATTAGGTTTATCAGAGGCACATCAAGCTCTTAGGGCAAGCAACTTAAGACATAAAGTGAGACTGCAAGCTGATGGAGGCCTTAAAACCGGTCTCGATGTTGTAAAGGCAGCAATACTTGGAGCAGAATCATTTGGTTTTGGAACAGGTCCGATGATTGCTATGGGATGCAAATATTTAAGAATTTGTCATCTTAATAACTGTGCTACTGGAGTTGCCACTCAGCGCAGAGACATAATTGATCATCACTATGTAGGTGAAAAGCAAAGGGTCATAAATTACTTTACATTTATAGCAAATGAAGTCCAAGAAATTCTCTCAAACCTAGGCGTTGAAAGTTTAGAGTCAATAATAGGGCAAACACAATATCTTAAAGATATAACCCAGCTTGATCCTGCTACAAAAAATATTGATTTAGCCCCTATTTTATTTTCCGATAAAAAATGTAATGCCCCGTACTTTTGCAATACACCCTCAAATGATCCCTGGGATACAGCACATTTAAATCAAAAAATGCTTAAAGATTTAAAACCATCAATCTCCGCGAGCGAGACCGCAGAGTTTTCTTATAAAATATCTAATCGTGATCGATCCGTTGGAGCTCAAGTCTCAGGCTTTATTGCATCCTTATATGGTGAAGCAGGCTGCAAACAAAAACAAAATATAAATTTTTTTGGTTCTGCCGGTCAAAGTTTCGGAGCATGGAATGCGGCAGGACTTAATCTCAGGTTGAATGGCGATGCGAACGATTATGTAGGCAAGGGTATGAATGGAGGCAAGATTGTTATTTCGAGCACAGCAGAGTATGCGTCAAAAGATTCACCAGCCGTTTTAGCTGGTAACACTGCGCTCTATGGAGCAACTGGTGGTGAGTTGTATGTAGGAGGCTTAGTTGGAGAAAGATTTGCTGTGAGAAATTCTGGAGCGACCGCTGTTATTGAGGGTGCTGGAGATCATTGTTGTGAGTATATGACTGGTGGTCATGTAACTGTTTTAGGAGATGTAGGCTCGAACTTTGGAGCCGGCATGACAGGTGGTTTTGCTTATGTGCTTGATACAAATAGAAGGTTTTTTGATCAATGTAACCGTAGTTTGGTCAATTTAGACAGAATTGTTAGTGAGGAGATGGAATCTCATAGAAAATTTTTAAAACAAATAATTGCCCGTCACATAAAAGAAACAAAAAGTGAAAGGGCTAAATTAATTCTTGACGAATTTGATAGATATGAGCCTTCATTTTGGCTTGTTTCACCGGCTGCATTAAATATCCAGGATTTATTGAAAGCAACCACAGCAAACGCTGCCTAAAAAGATAAACTTTTTTTGAGATTTTTTGAATCAAATGAGTTTGTGATAATCGCTTTTGATGGCCCGCCTAAAAGCACTAAATTTAATTTTCCTGATTTGACTTTTTTATCTCTAAATATAAAAGGCTTTAAATCCTTGAATTGATATTGACTTTTAGAGAGATCAAATCCGTACATTTCTAATAGGTCCTCAATAGCATCAAGATATTTTTGAGAAATATGACCCTCTAAATATGAAATTTTAGAGGCAATTAGCATTCCCTTTGCCACGGCCTCTCCGTGAAGAATTTTTTTGTACTTTCCATGAGCTTCTATAGCATGACCAAAAGTATGCCCAAAATTTAATATCGCTCTTATGCCATTTTCTTTTTCATCCTTTGTAACAATTTCTGCCTTAGTTTTTATGGATTCAAAAATTACATCTTCAATAATGCTTTTATTCATTAATAAAATTTTTTGAGCATTTTCTTTCAGGACAGTATAGAGATATTTATTTTTAATTAATGCATATTTGATAACTTCAGCTAGCCCAGCTTTATATTCTCTTTGAGGAAGTGATGTCAAAACCGAGGTGTCAATAATTACTCCTTTAGGATTATAAAAGGCACCAACTAGATTTTTGCCAGCAGGAATATTTATTGCAGTTTTCCCACCAACAGATGAGTCAACCTGAGCAAGAAGGGTGGTCGGTATTTGTATAAATTGAACTCCTCTTAAATATGAACTGGCTACATAACCTGCAATATCTCCGACAACTCCACCACCAATTGCAATAATTGCATCTGTTCGATCAAAGTTATTGTCGGCTAGAAGATTTAAAATTTTTTGAAAGTTTTTAATGGATTTTGCTTGCTCACCTTTTGTCAAAGTAACTGAAAAAACTTTGCTAAAGGTTTTACTAATAGATCTAACTTTCTTGGTAATATTTAATGGTATTCCATTATCTGAGATGATGAGTGTTTTGTTATGCTCTTTAAGCAAAGGAGCAAGATTTTTTTTGGATATAGCATTTCCTGAAATAATTATTTTGTATTTCTTTTCGCTTTTGCCAGCGAAGATTTCTTTAGCCATAGTTTTTAACAAGTTTGACAATCTCATTTGCAACTTCGGAGCCACTTTTATTTTCCGTATCAATTATATGATCTGCAACTTCTTCATATTGATTTTGCCTAGTTTCTTGAAGTTCTTTAAGGACTTTTCTTGGATCTTTGTCTTTTAAAAGTGGTCTATCTTTATCTTTAGCTGTTCTTTCAATCTGAGTTTCAAGTGGAGTATGTAAATAAAAGACAGTTCCTCTTGAAGCGAGGAGCTCTCTATTTTGCTCCTCAATAATTATGCCCCCACCAGTTGCAAGCACAATAGAATTTAAAGCAACCAAGTTTTTCAATACAGATGTTTCTCTCTTTCTGAAACCATCTTCTCCCTCTATATCAAAGATCCAATCTATCGACACTCCCGTATTATTTTCAATGGTCGTATCTGTATCATGAAAATCAAGAAATAGCTCTCCAGCCACAATTTTCCCGACCGTGGTTTTTCCTGAGCCCATAGGGCCAACAATAAAAATATTCATACTTAGTTTTCAGATTGCAGATTCTATCATTTATAAGGATAAAATAATTTTTATTCGTGGATCAAAATATTTTAGAATCTGATATCAAATCTAAGAAATCAACTTTATGGTAATTAAAATAATAAATAGTTCACTAACTGTTGCTCTGATAGGAGGTTTACTGTCAATACTTTTAATCGGAGGAGGTTATTTCTTATTCAAGCCCGGCCTTCCAGAAATTAATCTTGTTGATGAAGATATATTACAAATACCTTTGAAGGTTTACTCTGCTGATGGGGTTTTAATAGGTGAGTTTGGAGATCAGAAAAGAAGAACAATTGAATTTAAAGATATACCTAATAATCTAAAAAATGCATTTTTAGCAGCTGAGGACGATCAATTTTTTCAACATAATGGCATAAGGATTCCTTCGCTAATAAGGGCTTTTTATCAAATGATCAGATCTGGAGAAGTTGTCAGCGGGGGCGGGACAATTTCTATGCAAGTTGTCAGAGGATATTTATTATCTAGGGAACAGAAAATTGTCAGAAAAATCAAGGAAATTTATTTAGCGTTTGAACTTGAGAGTGTTGCATCTAAAGAAAAAATTCTTTCTCTGTATTTAAATACAATTTTTTTAGGGAATCGTTCATATGGGGTGGAAGCAGCTGCAAATCAATATTTTGCGAAGTCCATAAATGAGTTAACTCTTGCTGAATCAGCGCTAATTGCATCTTCTGCACAACTTCCATCAAGAATAAATCCAATTCGTTCCCCTGATCGTGCATTAGTTCGACGTAATTGGATTTTGGGCAGAATGTTTAAGCTTGGTTATATCGGTAAAGCCCAATATCTTCTCGCAAAGGATGAGCCAATTGCTCTGAGTCAGTTGCAAACAAGATTTTCTCTTGATGGACGCTATATCGCAGAAATTGCTAGACAAGCATTGATAGATAGGTATGGATTATCTGTTTATAAAGATGGACTTTCAGTTTACACAACTATAGATTCTAAATTGCAACAAGCAGCCCTTGATAGTATTGGTAAAAATTTATACTTATATGATAAAAGGCATGGTTGGAGAGAGCCAGTAAATTTGTCAAATAGAATACCTGAAATTGTTTTTGCAGAGTTGAGAAATCAAAATACCGATATTCTTTACGAAACATCCAATCTTCAAGATGAGCTTGGCATGAATCAATTATTTATTTCTATAATTAGAGATTTCTTTGAAAATTCAAAAAATCTTGATAAACACAATGGTGGAATAGTAATAGATGTTAAACCTGAGAGAATTATTTACCTGAGCAACTCTTTTAAATTAGAGACTTTGCCTTGGAAGGAAAAATACAAATGGGCAAGACGCAAAATCAACATTGATAAGCTTGGACCAGTTCCTTCAAATTTTTACGACATACTTCGTTCAGGAGATTTTATTTATCTAACTAATATCGACGGCGAAAATTATCTTGATCAAATTCCTGAGGCAGAGGCAGCCTTTATTTCAGTTAACCCAATAAATGGAGCAATTAAAACCTACATAGGAGGATTAAATTTCTCACAAAGTAATTTTGATAGAGTTAGACAATCGTTTCCTCAAGCTGGATCCAGCTTCAAGCCTTTTATTTATACTTCAGCATTTGCAAATGGTTACAATGCCTCGGATAAAATTAATGATGCACCCATCGTTTTTGAAGATTCAAACTTAGAAAGTAGTTGGCGTCCTGAAAATTATACTGGAAAGTTTTATGGTCCTATCAGATTAAGAGAAGCTTTAGTTCAATCAGTAAATTTAGTATCCATTAAATTGCTCCGAGAAATGGGTATTTCTGATACCCAAGATTTTTTGACTAAATTTGGTTTTGAAAAATCTAGATTGGCCCCAGATCTTTCCTTAGCATTGGGATCGTCAAGTTTTTCACCAGCTGAAATGGTTAGAGCATATTCAATTTTAGCTAACTCTGAGAATCCTCAAGAACCTTTTTTTATTGATAAAATTTTAAATAGAAAAGGAGATGTCATCTACAAACACTCAACCTCCCTAGAGGAAAAAAACGCTCAAGATTCGGTTGACGCTTTTCCTTGGTTCCAAACCCAGATTGCTGATGAAATAAAACCTTTTATTCTTTTGCCGCCAATGAGTAATCTTTCAGACCCTATAGATCCAAGAGTTACATTTATTACTAAAGATATTCTTCGAGAAGCTCTTTCAAGGGGGAGTAATGCAAGACAGGTTGGAGTATTAAAAAGAGAAGATATTGCTGGAAAGACTGGAACTACCAATAATGCAATTAGTACTTGGTTTTCTGGGTTTCATAATAACTTAGCTACAACAGTTTGGATTGGAACTGATGATTTTTCTTCACTTGGAGATAATGAGTTTGGTTCGAGCATTGCACTCCCTACTTGGGTTGATTTTATGAAAACTGCTTTGATAGATCTTCCAAATGAAGCATGGAAATCTCCAGAAGGTCTCTCATATGTTCGGGTTGATAGAGAGACCGGTAAGCTAACTGATCAGACAAGTAAAAATGCATATTTTGAACTTTTTTTAGATGCAGAAAATTAAGTTCTAAAAATACTATTTGAAATTGAAACCCAATAATTCTCAATATAATTACTAGGTATTTCTTTGAATTTATTTCTTATAAACCTTGAAATAATGCCTTCCATAATTGAGGTTATAAAATGAGCGCTTTTTCCAGGAGTTAATTTTAGAGAATCTTTTTTTGAAGACAAAAGTTGTTTTATCGATAGTTCTAATCTTTCGTAAAACTGATTAACTGAATCTATGACATTTTGCTCATTTGGGCCCAATGCCTCTCGAGATAATATTCTTGCAAAACCCTTATTCTTTTCTAAAAAGATTGCAAAGAAGAAAAAAATCAGACGAACTTTTTCTTCAGGCTCGATATTTTTTTCTTTTTTTATCTCTCCAACTTTTTGAAAGACAGTTTTATCACAGAAGGTAAATAACTCCAGGAAGATAGATCTTTTACTAGGAAAATGTCTATAAAGTGCTGCTTCGGTTATACCGCTCTCTGAGGCAAGAACAGCAGTTGTGATTTTCGTTGCATCTCTTTCCTCTAAGAGCTTTGCCAAGCTTTGAAGAATAATCTGCTTTCTATCCTTTGTCATTGCTTTAGCTTAGCTCAATGTTGATCGTTTCATCAATTTTTTTGAGCTGCATAAGAAACATATTTTCTATTTCTTTTAGTTTTTTTGGAGAATTGGCTTCAAACCT
>CACOHS010000019.1 GCA_902627055.1 uncultured SAR86 cluster bacterium
TGCCATCCCTGGCTTCCAAAAAATATAAAGTGGGATACCTGATCTATTGTATTTTGCTAAGCCAGCAGCTATCTCTTCATTTCTATTTGTCCAGTCAGCTTTTATGTAAGTAATATTTTGAGCAGATAAATATTCTTGCACACTTGGACGGGATAAAGCTGCTTTTTCATTCGTTTGACAGGTAATACACCAAGCCGCAGTAAAGTTGATTAAATAAGCTTGATTATTTGCCTGTAAATTAGGCTCACTGACTAAACTCCAATTAGTGGCATTACTATTATTTTGATCTGATGAGATAGGACTTGGTAAATTATTAAATATCTGTATCGAAAGAATTACTGTTGCGATGAGCCCAATCCACTTCCAACTACTCTTAAAAGTAGCAATCATCCAAATGGCGATGCCTAATACAAGACCTAAGATAAGAAGCTGAATTAATGCATCTCCAGATGTTTGCACCATGAAGACCCACATTAACCACAAAGCAGTTGCAATCATTGGAAATGCAAAAAATTGTTTTAAAGTTTCCATCCAAGCGCCTGGTTTGGGTAATGAGCTAATCCACTCTGGTTTCAGAGCTAGAACGACATAGGGACCAGCAAAGCCTAAACCCAGAGATAAAAATATAGGTAAAGTTGCAAAGGACGGTTGCAGT
Organism: uncultured SAR86 cluster bacterium; assembly: GCA_902627055.1. GTDB lineage: Bacteria > Pseudomonadota > Gammaproteobacteria > Magnimaribacterales > D2472 > D2472. The sequence goes on from CACOHS010000019.1 coordinate 656, forward strand.
AAAGCATAGCCGACGGCAGCACCCATAAAAGGAGCAGTGCAGGGCGAAGCAACAACAACAGCTAAAACCCCTGTGAAAAAAGATCCTGAATAGTCATTCTTTGATTGCACGCTGTTGCCTAAAGTAGTTAACCCTGTGCCAATGTTTATATTAGTTAAAAGAATCAAGCCAATACCAAGCATGATTAAAGTCAAAATTCCAACCACTACAGGAGATTGAAGTTGATAGCCCCAGCCTATCATAGAGCCACTGGACCTTATAATCATGAGTGCAGCAGCAATTGATAAGAAAGTCGACATAACACCACCTACAAAAGCTAAAGCATGGTTTCGAATTTTTGCATGATCATCGCCACCCATCGAAACAAAGCTCAAAACTTTCAATGAAATTACCGGAAAAACACAAGGCATTAAATTAAGAATTAAACCACCGATCAGCGCAAATAAAATGGCCTGCCATAGGCTGATGCCTCCTTGAGAAGAAAATTGCTCTTTGATTTGAAAGCCATCACCATCAAGACTCAGAATTCCAGAAAATGCGGAGAGATTTGAATCTAATAAAGGTATTGAAATTTTATAGTTGGTATCATCAATTTGCTCAAGGAGTTGATTTTCAGAATAGAAAAAATTTCCACTTTCACGGGGAAAAAAATATGCATTCGAAAAAGATTCAGTAGATTGAAAGCTAATCACTAAGTTATCGCCTTCAATTAAGCTATTTGTATTTAGGGCTTTTGTTGGCAGATTGTTTATTTGAGTATCTAAAATTTCGCTCGGTGAAGCAGAGGATAAGTCTAAAGACAATGATGCTGATTCGGGTATGCAAATATCAGCACAAATTAAAAAATTAAAATCTACACTTATAGTTTTTAACTCGGTCTCTTGAGACCGAAATACTTGAAATGGAAAAACAATATCGCCTTCATAGCCATAAGTCATCAGTGGCGGGTAAGGAATTGTTATAGGGGTAGGCCATTGAACATTTTCGATTATTACGCCTTCATCAGTTGACCAATTGGCTTCAAAGGGACTGCCAGAATCTCCAGGGTTTTCCCAATAAGTATGCCAACCATCCTGCATTTGGAGTTGAACACCAACATAGAAGGATTCTTGATCTGAGCTTTTAAGATTAGTAATTAAGCTGGCTTTTGCATGCCCTGTTTCGACAGGATTTGCTAAAAGCATTGAGCTGAAAAGTATTATAAAGCTCAAAAAGATATTTTTCATGATGCTCATGTTAAACCATTGTAATAAAAAAAGGGGAGCCAAGGCTCCCCGATCACATAATGAATGAGTTATTTGCTACCTAAAACCTTAGGTGACTTAATGTCAATCATGCGTGGCTTTTGAGCATCCGGAATGATTTTTTCTAACTCTAAAGTTAGCATTCCATTGGTAAGTTCAGCTCCATGAACTTCAACATTTTCAGCTAAAGTAAATTGTTGCTTAAATGCTCGTTGTGCTATGCCTTGATAGACAACCTCATTATCACCATTTAGCAATTCAGCCTTTGGGCCTTTATGCTCAATGGTCAATACGCCTTCTGCCAACTCAATGTTGAGATCTTCTTTCGCAAGACCAGCAACAGCAACATCGATGAAAATCTTATTTTGATCTCTTCTGATGTTATATGGCGGATAGCTTGAAGATCTTTCTGTGGTTTCAGAAAATCTCTGCAGTCTATCAAAAAGGCTTTCAAACCCTAACACACGAGTTGTTAGGAACGGATCGGTAAAATTAAGTACCATAATATAGTCCTCCTTAGTAGCGACTAAATGTGCATACCCAAATGGCGTATGCGGTTAATATATGTAGACCCTAATGGCATCTACACTACTTATATGTGTACCTTTTAAAGGATTTCAAGTCAAAAAAAAGAGAATTATTCGTTCCAGTAACTCACAAATTTATCTAAATCAAGCTCGGGTATCTTCTTTGCAGTGCCTGACGGAGTTCCTACATACAAATAACCAATCACTTCATGATCTGAACTTAAATTAAAGTATTGAGCTAATTTTTTATTAAATGCGAATTTTCCAGTTCTCCACATTCCAGCATAATTCTTCGCATGCAAAGCAAGCAGGATATTTTCAGCAGCAGTAGCTGTCGAAAGCATTTGTTCAACTTTTGGTACTTTTGGATGCTCTGTCACTTTTGTTGCTAAGATAATTATCATGGGCGCCCTAAATGGAGCAGCTCTATATTTTTCCAGTTGCTCTGGCGTCACATTTTCAAATTCAGTATTAGCAAATTCAACAAAAATCTTTGATAGTTTTTCTAAACCTTTGCCAGTAACCTCAATAAATCGAGAAGGTCTTAGCCACGCATGATCAGGTGCTCTTAAAGCAGCCTGATAGATTTCCTGCATTTCTTTACTTGAGGGGATGGGTTCCATTAATTCTCTGGGAGAATTTCTAGTTAATATATTTTGCATTGCTTCCATGCAATATATTTTAGTTGAAAAATTTATTATTTGAGAAATTTTCAAACATTTTGCATGATAAGATTAATTATATTTTCGAAAATTTATAAATTATGGAAATCACGCTTTTATATGCATCTTTGTTAACAATACTTGCTATATTCTTAGCAATAAAAGTTGGCATGAATAGAGTTGAGACAAACATTATGACTGGTGAGGGAGAGTCTTCTATTCTACTTCAATCAGTTCGTGCTCATGGTAACTTGATTGAATATGCGCCTCTTGCATTAATTTTATTAGCCATGCTTGAGATGCAAAATGTATCTGATTTAACGCTTCATCTTTGTGGGTCATTATTTTTTCTTGCAAGGATTTTGCATGCTTATGGAGTTACCATTTCTCGTGAAAGTACTCCTTATCGTCTTGTTGGTGCACTGGGAACATGGCTAATTATGTTGATAATGAGTCTTGTAGGAATTTATACCTATGTTTCATAAAAGCAAAAGCGTAAATGAACTTTTAACCCTGCATAATGTCAAAACTTACATGAATAAAAAAATATTTTTACTAGGAATTTTCTTACTTATACCTGGTGCTCAGTCAGACGAAAAGCATGAATCTGACATTCCCGAGGCTGGAAGCATTTGGCAATTGAAAAAAAATGGTTCCCCAAATTTATCCTCAGGGCCTGGACAAGTAGTTTATTTTTTATCAAGTGATGCATATCACACTTACAGAAGTAGAAAGTTTCAAATGTGGGATAGTTTTTCATCAGTGGATGTTAGAAATTTAGTTAGATTGCAGAAGAATGATGCTGTGAAAATAATTGATTTTAAATTTGAGGGAGCAATTTATAAAGTTGAGCTTTTAGATGGTTTTCACAAAGGTAAAAAATATTATTTAATAGGCGAAGAATTAAAAAAGAACTTTAAACAGGAGAATAAACAAAATGAGAATGTCTAGGAATATTGTTGCTATTGCTTGCGCATTATTTATGGTTGGCTGCTCATATAGTTCGTTAAGGCCCGAAGTCGTTGATCGATCAGATGCGCAAAGAATGCAAAATGTTATTTTTGCAACTGTAGTTTCTGTTGATCGAGTTGTTTTATCTGGCGATGGAGATACTGGAGCGGTTGCAGGAGCAATCATTGGCGGTGTCGCAGGATCTTCTGTAACTGATTCTGAAAAAGAGTCTGATATTGCTGGTGTGTTGGGTGCCCTTGTGGGCTCAGCCGTTGGCTCAAAGGTTGGCGATGCAGCTACCAGGAAACCTGCAATTGAGCTTTTATTGGATTTAGATTCTGGAAAAACAGTTTCAATTATTCAGGAAGAGGGTGATTATAGTTTTGCAGTTGGGCAAAGGGTAAAAATTATTAAGAATAGAGGTAAGTCAAGGGTTTTGCCTCTGTAATGACCTCAGAAACTTTCGCACTAATATATAACAAAGCTCTTGATTTAGTCTCGAGGCGAGAGCACTCATGCTATGAACTAATTCAAAAACTAAACAAGCGTTTTCCTGAAACAATGCCCATCATTGAAGATGTAGTTCAAAAACTAGTTACAAATAATATTTTAAATGATGAGCGTTTTGCAGAGATGTATCTTAATTCCAGAGCTAGGAAGGGTTTTGGACCAAAAAGAATAGAGATGGAGTTAAATTCTAAAAAAATAGATTCTTCATTTATAGCCAATGCCATTTCAGAATATGACAGTTGGGCTGAAAATGCTGAGAATGAACTGTTAAAGAAATATAAAGGCATCAAGCCAAATGATTTCAATTCAAAAATGAAGCAGAAACAATTTCTCTTTAATAGGGGTTTTAGCACCCAAATTATTGAGCAAATTTTATAAAATGACATGGTATGATTTACTACTATGTCCTTCCAGGTTTTAGCAAGAAAATATCGACCCGCAACCTTCTCTGAAGTCGTTGGTCAAGAACATATCTTAAGGGCGCTAGAAAATAGTATTCAGCACAATAAGCTGCATCAAGCATATATGTTCAGCGGTACCAGAGGAGTTGGGAAAACAACAATTGCACGAGTTTTTGCAAAATGTCTAAATTGTCAAAAAGGAGATGTGCCGCAATCAGAACCATGTAATGAATGTAATGCTTGTAAAGAAATTAAAGCAGGGCGACACATTGAATTTTTAGAAGTTGATGCCGCCTCAAGGACTGGGGTTGATGACATGAGGGAGTTACTTGAATCTGTTCAATATAAGCCTGCAAATGCTCGGTATAAAATTTATCTCATTGATGAGGTCCATATGCTATCGAAAAGTAGTTTCAATGCTTTATTAAAAACTCTAGAAGAACCTCCTCCACATGTAATGTTTTTAATGGCAACAACAGAGATTGAAAAAGTACCTAAGACTGTCTTATCTCGTTGCTTGCAATTAAATCTAAAGATTATTCCGGAAACAAAAATTCAGGATCATATTCGGTTTTTGCTTGATCTAGAGAGTATTCAATATGATGAGGACTCATTGGCACTAATAGCTAATTCTGCTCAGGGATCTATTCGAGATGGGTTAACCTTATTAGATCAAGCCATTGCTCACGGGAATGGATTGTTAGAGTCTGATCATGTCAAAGCTTTGTTGGGAACAATCGATCAATCTTATATTATTGAGCTTATAAATCAGGTAGCCGATTCTAATGGGGATGGAGCCTATATGGCTTTGAATAAAATCACAGAATTAAATGTTGAGTATGAACAAGTATTAAAAATTATTATTTCTGTTTTTCATAAAGTCTCGTTACACCAGCAGCTTCAAGATAGTGTAGATACTGATATAAAAAAATTGGCGGATCTCATTGATCCTCAGATCATTCAATTGCATTATGAGATTGCTCTTAACGCATTGAGTAAGTTTCATGTTCACCCTCATCCAAAGCAAGCTCTAGAATTATGTATTTTACGTATGCTAGCTTTTCAACCTCTTTCTGAGGGAACAGCTCCAACAATAGAAAAAAAAAATTCTAAATTAGCTTCTAAGACTAAATCTGTTAAAACAAATTTTATTAAAGCTGAAGAGCCTCTAAAAGAATCGCCAAACTCAAAAGAAATATCAGTTACTGAGGAGACTCCAAAGAAGTCAGATGTTGAAAATTCTTTTACTCTTGCAGGCCTTGATAGGCAAAGTTGGAATTCTATATTTAATTCACTCGATCTATCTATGTTTGTCAGTCAAGTCTTCTCAGAGTTTGAGTTTGTAAGTTTTGCCGATAATAAATTAACCCTTAAAAAATCTGATGAACTTATCAATCCAACTGAGGGATTAAAAACCGAATTTTTAGAGGCTATTGCCTTAAAGTTGGGGCAAAAAATTTCATTAGTTATAGAGAGCGGAGAGGTGATTGCATCACCTGCTGTCGTGGAGGAGGAGATGGCTCAAAATCAGCTTAATCAAAATAAAGATGCTTTACTGAAGAACGAAGCTGTAAAAAATATTCTTGATTCATTTGGTGGAAAAATTATTGATGAATCCATAAAAAAGGTAAGCTCATGAGCAAAGATTTATTATATGAGCTTATTGAAGCCCTAACCATTTTACCTGGTGTCGGTAAGAAATCTGCGCAAAGAATGGCTTTATTCTTGCTTGATAAGAATAAAGATGGCGCTTTGCATTTAGCTCAAACATTAGAAGAGTGTCTTGAAGCCATTCAGCGATGTGAAGTATGCCGGCAATTGACGTCAGAACCCATTTGTAGAATTTGTAATGATGAATCGAGAGATGCATACAGTCTATGCGTTGTTGAGAGTCCCTCCGATGTATTGGCAATTGAATCAACAGGAGGTTTTAAGGGTAAATATTTTGTTTTGATGGGTCGTCTTTCACCAATTGATGGAATATCGCCAGATGATCTCGGCATACCAGATTTATTGCGTCATATTAAGGGTGCAAAAATTGAAGAAGTTATTCTTGCAACTAGTTCAACCGTTGAGGGTGATGCAACAGCATCCTTTATTAATGATCATCTTGAAAGTGTTAAAGTTTCAAGGATTTCCTATGGTATTCCCATTGGAGGAGAGTTAGAGTATGTCGACGGCAATACTATTGCGCGAGCTATCCAAGGGAGGATTGAAATTTAATGTCTATTAAACCAGATGTATGGATTAAACGAATGGCTGAATCAGAAGGAATGATCGAGCCTTTTTCTGAGAACCAGGTTAGAGTCGATGAAAATGGTGAAAAACTCATTTCTTATGGCGTATCAAGTTTTGGCTATGATGTTCGTTGCGCTAATGAGTTTAAAGTTTTTACAAACATTCATTCGGCAACGGTTGACCCAAAAGTTTTTGATGATGATAGTTTTGTAGATATAACTTCAGATGTATGTGTCATTCCGCCAAATTCATTTGCGCTTGCAAGAACAGTTGAATATTTTCGAATTCCTAGAAATGTTCTAACAATATGTTTGGGCAAGTCAACGTATGCAAGATGCGGCATTATAGTTAATGTAACCCCACTGGAGCCAGAATGGGAGGGGCATGTAACTCTTGAGTTTTCTAATACTACCAACCTACCAGCAAAAATATACGCTGGAGAAGGTGTTGCTCAAATGATTTTCTTCGAATCAGACGAGGACTGCGAAGTTAGTTACAAAGACAGGGGTGGAAAGTATCAGGGTCAAACAGGCGTCACGCTCCCAAAAACTTAATAAAGTTTCTTAAGTTCAAGCATGGTATCCCCGTCTTGATCTTCGTCCTCAACTTTTATTATTAGGTAGTCTAGATCAGTTGCTAAAAAGTAGCGCGTAGTTCTGTCATCTTGAAGTCTGACACGCTCAACAATAATGCATGGATAATTTATGCCATCTACTTCAAACTCCCCATTCTCAACCACCTTATAGTTATTTGCTTCAATTGCTCCTGACTTTAAATCTGGAAGCATCAATGAAAAATCTTTCAAGCCTGCAATTACATTTTTTCTTATTTGAATTTGAACATTCAAGGGATCAAAAACATTTTCATTTCCAGGTAAATCTTGAGTCCATTCAAACTTACCTTTTGAAGTTAAAATTCCAGCAGCCTGATCAAAGTTTAAAGTTCTTTTATCAGAAATTAGAGTCCACTTAACGTCAACAAAATATTTACCAGAGGTAATAAGATTATCTTGTTCGGAGAAATCTGAAGTTATTTTTATTCTTCCTAAGGGAAATTTAGCGTTAAATTGTATTGTTCTTTTGCCAGCTTCTTCATGCGAAATAAGTTCCCTAATTCCTGTCATGGAAACTCGTGAATTAGTAAAAACATATTCGCCTTTGTAGTCAGGAATTTCTTGAGTCGCTAGATCACAACCAATTAACAAAAATAAAATTCTTAAATATTTACACATTAAAGAACTCCATATGGTTTGGACCAAAATTACTATCAGATTCAAATTTCACTTGGTCGCCTTTAAGGGTGATATATCCTTTTGCTATATCTGCAATGACTTTCGGGTATACCGCATGCTCAATTTTATGAATTCGATTAATAAGCTTTGCTTCAGATTGAGAGGGATCTATTTTTAAGGCGCCTTGAGTAATTATAGGTCCCCCATCAAGTTCACTATTTACATAATGCACCGATACACCATGCATCAAGTCTCCATTTTCAATGGCTTGTTTATGAGTATTTAAGCCTGGATAGTCAGGTAACAAAGAGGGATGAATGTTGATTAATTTTCCACTCAAAGTATCTGTAAAATTGCTTGATAGAATCCGCATAAATCCTGCAAGTATAACTAAGTCTGGTTCTATGGGTAGTATTTGATCTAACAAAGCCTGATCAAATTCTTCTCTTGAATTATATTGTTGGTGTTCAATTACTTTGCTCATCAAATGAAACTTTTTAGCTCGATCTAAGCCTTTTACATTAGGTTGATTCGATATAACCAACTCAATGGTAGCCGGTATATTTCCTGTTTGGCAGGCTTTGGCAATCGCTTCAAGGTTGGAGCCACTTCCTGAAATTAGTACAACTATTTTTTTCATAGCTAATGGTATTGAATTTGCTCTTTATGGTCCCCCTTTTTTATTGAGCCAATCTCGAAGGTACGTAATTTATAATTCGTAAAGACTTTTCGCGCTTTTGCAAGGTCTGTTTGATCTATTATGCACACCATTCCAATTCCACAATTAAATATCCTCAGCATGTCTACTTGAGAAATTTTTCCTTTTTCTTGAAGCCATTTGAAAGCCTTAGGAAATTTCCATGATGATAAATTTACATCTGCCACCAATCCACTTTTAAGAATACGAGGAATATTTTCTGTCAAACCACCTCCAGTAATATGCGCCATGCCTTTAACATTAATTTTTTTAATTAGTTCAAGAATAGGCGCAGGATACAAATGAGTTGGCTTGAGTAAAGCCTGCAGTATGGAGTCAGGAGCTTTATGTTTTTTTATGATAGAGCGTATTAATGAATAACCATTTGAATGAGGGCCACTGGATTCAATGCCGAGCAATATATTTCCAGGTTTTATGCTTTTTCCATCAATGAGTCCAGTCTTCTCTACAACTCCAACAGAAAATCCGGCTAAATCGAAATTATTTTTTGCATAGTGACCCGGCATTTCAGCTGTTTCACCCCCAAGAAGGGCACAATTACTTTTTTTACATGCTTTAGCAATGCCCTTCACAATTTTTGCTGTCGATTTTGGCTCAAGTTTAGAGGCAGCAAAGTAGTCTAAGAAAAACAATGGTTCTGCACCACATGTGATCATATCATTAACACACATAGCAACTAAGTCTTGGCCAGTGAGATGTATTTTATTGTGCATTTGACTCAGAGCAACTTTAGTTCCAACGCCATCAGTGCATCCTACCAAAACAGGATTTTTATACTTGGTTCCAAGTTGGAAAAGACCAGCAAAACCTCCAATCCCACCAAGCACTCTTTTATCATGAGTTCTATTAACGCTCGCTTTGATGGATTGTACTAATTCATTACCTTTTGCAATATTTACACCAGCCTTTGCATAAGGATCCGTAGGTTTTGTTTTGCTAGTCATTTACAATAATAATAATATGAATCAAAAGTTTAAAACCTTATTCCTGCTGAACTTCTTTCTAATTAATCTAGTATTTAGTAAAGAGTTACCAACATTATTTGAAATAACAATTTCTTCTGATCAGTATACCAATACTAATGATGGATTGAATAAAGCATTCAATAGATTGATTCAAAAATTATCTGGATCAAGAAATAAAAAATTTTTATGGAAAATAGGTGATGCTGGGCTCAAAAAGATTGATTTTGTCTCATCATACTCTACTGAAATGATAGAAGATAAAGAAAATTTATCAGTTTTATTCAATAGTGATTTGCTTATCCCTCAACTGCGTCAATTAGACATTCCCCTTATAGGTTTTAATCGTCCAGTAATTCTCTTTTTAATTAAGCTTGATACTGGTGAATCATTGCCTATTTATATAGATGGGAGCCAATCTGATAATTTTTTTGCAGTTGAAATAAAGAAAATCCTTGAAGATATTTCTCGAGATAGAGGTGTTTATATTGAACTTCCTGAATTTGATTTAGAAGATCAAAATTTACTGAAGCAAACAAATATACTTTTCTCTCCATCAAGCTATATTCAAGAGAAATTTTATAATGATGCTTTCTTGTCAATTGAGTTGATAAAGATTGGTATTAATCAATGGACCCTAAATGGGGATTTCAAAACTCCTTCAACTATTCAAGATAAGGAGGTTTTAAGTTATCTCCAAAATGCTGTTCAGGATTTTTTAGATAATTTTCTTGAAGTTCAACAGTTAGAGCCAGGAAAATTAGGAGAAAAGATTGTTATTTCTGTTGAGGGCATGAATAATTTTAAGGATTTTCAATCGGTTGAATCCGAATTGGATAAAATTTTTGCTATTCAATCCAGAGTATTTCGCACATTTGAGCCTAAGAGGGTCGCTTATAACGCTGAATTATTCCAGACAAAAGAATCATTGATTAAAGAACTTCGAGGCAGCACTAACTTCTTAATTAAAAAATATGAAGTAGATAGGAATCAATTACAACTACAATATTTAAATTTGCAATGAGTAAATACTTTATTTTTATACCCAATTTACTTTCCATAATCAGAATTTATCTGATGTATCCATTACTAACTTTTATTTCAGAGGAAAATTATATTTTTGCTTTATATGTATTCATTGTTGCCGCTGCTACAGATGGTTTAGATGGTTATTTAGCAAGAGTTATGAACTGGCAAACAGATCTGGGCAAGATTCTTGATCCAGTTGCTGACAAGGTTTTATTGATCGGGACTATTTTAATCTTGTGGATAAATAACTACATACCAATTTTTGTATTCATAGTTTTTGTGCTGCGTGATTTCATTATCATTATGGGAGCAGCATTTCATATGACTGTGTATGAAACTGCAGCTCCAAATCCAAATATTTTTGGAAAAATTACAACCTTTGTTCATATTGGTTATCTTGCAGGCGTATTTATAGATATTATTTTTAGAGTTAACTTTGTTAACATTTTTATTGATGTGTCCGTAGCCTTGATAACAATAACTAGCTTGCTTTTATATGGTTTCAACTGGTTCAAGCTCACTGCTGAGTTAAATCGTGAGTAATCCTAAGCAACTCATTTTTCCATTTCAGATTAATCAAAAAGCATCTTTTGAGAACTTTTTTTGTTTGCCAGATAATCACTATCTACTAACTAGACTCAGTGACTTTGTTTCAAGCAATGATGCTCATGAATTAATAATTAGTGGAGAGAAGGGCGCTGGAAAATCTTTCTTGATTCAGGCCATTTGTAATGAGCTTGGCTCAAAGGGTAAGAAATTTGGCTTTATTCCAATGAATAAAGCTATCAATATGGGTATTGAAATCTTTCAAGATTTAGCTTCTTTAGATGTAGTTTGTGTTGATGATTTGCAACTCATATTAGCAAATGGAGACTGGGAAAAAGCTCTATTTAATTTAATAAATGAGTGCCAACAGAGTAGCTGTAGTTTAATTCTTTCTCTGGGGGACACTAAACCATTAGAAGAAGTCACTCAATTACCTGATTTATTATCAAGAATTAAACGAATGGAATTTATGACTTTAAGAGCAGTTCAAAATGAACAACTCAAACAAGCATTAAATTTTGTTTCTGTGCAATTAGATATAAATATAGAGGCAGCAGAATTAGACTTTCTTTTAAAGTATCAAACCCGGGAATTTTCTCTTCTAGTTGAAAATCTTCTTTTATTAGACCAGCAAGCAGCCTCTTTAAAAAGAAGGATAACCATTCCTCTTATCAAAGAGACTTTAAAACTTTAATCGAGATCAATCATACAATCTTGACAAGTAAATAGTGCTCTAGGTTGTTTAATTTCTTCAAGTGTTTCATAAAGATTTGCTATACCATTAAGAGCTGATAAAACTTTTGGCTCCGCAATAGAAATATCAAAATTTTCAAGCAGTTCCTTAATAAGTAACTCCTCTGGAGAGAGTTTTTGGCCATAATACTCAACTTGATAATCTTCTAATTCAGTAATTTCGGCAGCATAGGCAATTGCATCATCAATACCCCCGATTTCATCCACTAAGCCTATCTCTTTTGCGCTTGAGGCGATCCAGACTCTACCTCCTGCAATTTTCTTTATTTCTTCATATGATTGAGATCTTGAATCAGCTACAAAATTAACAAACCGATCATATGCATCTGAACCCCACGCAGCAAAAATTTTATCCAAGTCATCATCAATAGCTTGAGTGAGATCCCAGCCACCATACTTAGAAGTAACCACGCCATCAAAATTAACTCCAATGTAATCCATTGCATTTTCTAATGTTGGTATTGCAATTGCCACACCTATAGACCCTGTGATTGTTGTTGGCTCAGCAAAAATATAATCTGCTGGAGTTGAGATATACACTCCTCCAGATGCAGCATAATCTCCCATAGAGACGATAACATTTATGCCTTTTTTCTTTGCAGCAGATAATTCGTCTCGCATCATTTCACTGGCGATAATTGAACCGCCTGGACTGTTGACTCTAAATACAATAGCTTTTGTATTTTCGTCTTCATGAGCTGATCTAATTTGTTTTACGACACCATTAGCACCTGCAACACCAGGAGCAATGTCACCCTCCATGATTGCGCCTTCTGCTGTAATTATAGCAATTTGATTATTACTATCAGTGGAGTCCTTATCAATTTGTTTAGAAAATTCATTATAAGAAATAGTTTTATAGGTTTCGGTTTCAGCTTCTTCATCTAGACCAAATTCTTCAATCATATATTTACGAAATTCTGGAAATGATTTTGTACCATCAATAATATTATTTGCCTCAGCATAGGCAATATTTCCCATTGCAGCTTCACCAAAAAATCCTACATAGTTGTCAGCAAATGCTTGAATATCATTAGATTCAATACCGCGCCCTTCAGCCATTAAAGCTTTCATTTCATCCCAAATAGGATTTAGCAGAGCTTCTCTTTGCAATCTATCATTTTCTGACATGTCAGTTCTTGTATTGCCTTCTACGGCAGACTTAAAGTCACCTTGCGAATAATTGTGAAAATTAATTTTTAGATTTTCAAATAATTCTTTTTGATAGGGACGCATTCCGCCAAGACCACGAACACTAAGACTTCCTACTGGATGGACCCATACTTCAGAGGCTTGTGATGCCATTAAATATGAAATCGTAGTGAGGCGGTCACTAAATGCAATGACTCTTTTTCCAGACTCACGAAGTGCCTTTAATTCTTTTGCTATATTAATTGCTGTTGTTGGACCTGCAAATCCTGTAGAAGAGAAATCTATAAATACAGCAGGAATATCATCATTTTCGGCCGCAGCTCTTATCAATTTTATTAGATCCCTTGTTTGAATTTGATCTGACGATGAGTCGGCAGCTAGACTTGAGAGAAAATCTGATCCGAAAACTTCTTGATCAACTACAGTTCCTTGTGGATCAATAAAGAGAATTCTTCCGCTAGGATCTTTAGTCTCAGGCCCAGATGATGTCAGGGCTCCAATTATAAGAGCTGTGAAAAAGATTAAAACAATTGCTGTTCCGAGATTGAGCATTATTGTTCGGGCTTTATCTAAAAATCTACCAAGCCAAGCAAAAATTGATCTGAGTGCATTCATGAGCTATCTCCTCTAAGTTAAAAAATTAAAAAAAGAAATATTGAGGCAAGAGTTTTAAGAAAAGCCAACAATAAAAGTGTTAAAAGAAGTGAAAATGTCACAGTAATTAAAATTAGAGACAATATAAAAGTAACTAGGAATAGAATAATTGAAATTATCTCAGAAAGAAAAAAACTGCTACATATTGCAAATGCTGTAACAGCAATAACTAATAATAAAAGGGCTATCAAATTACTCGTCCTCCTGAAAAATAAAAATTTTTTCTAAATCTACTTTAAAATATCTTGTCATCTTCATTACCAACTTTAATGATGGATCAAACTTACCTGTTTCAATAGAGTTAATTGTTTGCCTGCTAACTTTTAAAATTGATGCTAGCTCATCTTGACTAATGTTATTCTTATTTCTAAGACTTTTAAGATGATTTTTCATCAATCTGCTATATATTTTTTATGAAATAAATAGCCACCTAGACAAGCTCCAGCCGCAAATGCTAGAAAAAATTCATAGAAAGTGGGCTGAAAATTAAAGTATGGTGAAAATACGCTGACTAGAGTGCCAAAAACCACAAAACCATAGGCTCCCCCTGCGAATGTTGAATTGTGATAGCTTTTAAAAAAGTCATCTTGTGCTTGGTAAAAGTTTTTATAAAAGACTGAAGCAATTAGAAAAAAAACCATTATCAATATTCTAGTAATTAATAAATAGGTTTCTGAAGAGCCGAGATCTTCAATTGGCTCACCACCTAAAAATCCTACAAATGCTAAATGAATGCCTAGAAAAAAACCTCCGAACATAAAACAAATCATCGATCTGATGTAATTTTTTTTGTCTTGTGGATTCAAGGAGGAAACTTCTATCCAGAGACCCTTATAAGTAATTTTTGCCATTTTAATATTTGAAATTCAATTTGAAGAAATCATATGTAAAGTTTACTTTACTGTCAAGTTTACTTTACATTTAATTGCTCTCTGGCTGCGTAGACTGCTGCAAAAAAAGAAACGACTATTAACATAAGTTCTAACCAACTTAAAAAACTTGGATTTGGCAGTCCAAATACAACAAGGCATGAGCTCATAAAATATATCAGAATAATAAATCCATAGACTTGATAAACTTTTGCAGTTGGATTTGAGTATGCTTTGTATTCAAAAATTAGAAGCGGTAGGGACCAAATCAATAATCCAATCCAAGGTGTTCCATTTAATAAACCTTTTATAAGATGGTTAAAAATCAGTAAGCCATTGAATGTAAGAAAACTTTCTCTAAGATTCATCTTTATTAAATTTCAAAATGAGATCAGCCATTCGTGTTCCAGTCGCTATGGCGATTTCTCTCTCGTCAGAAGTTAAATCTCCTGATTTGTTTGTATTCGCAACATGTGATGGGCCATAGGGTGTACCACCACTTTTTGTGCTAGAAAGATTAGGAATTGAATATGGGGACCCAACAAAAATTACCCCTTGATGTAATAAATAGGTCATTAAATTGAATAATGTAATTTCTTGTCCACCATGCATTGATCCAGTTGATGTAAACACGCAGCCAAGCTTATTTTCTAATTCATTATTTGACCAAATATCACCAGTCGAATCTAAGAAATATTTCAAAGGTGCTGCCATAGATCCAAATCTTGTTGGAGATCCAAGTGCTATTCCAGCACAACCAATTAAGTCTTCTTTAGTACAATATATTTCTCCCTTTTCAGGGATGCTTGCCTCAACCGCTTCAGCTACTGAAGAAATCTTTGGAACAGTTCTAATTTTAACCTCAAGACCTTTTTTTTCTGCACCATCAGCGATAGCATGGGCAAGATTCTTCACAGCTCCAGTTGCAGAATAAAATAAGATTAGAAGATATTTTTGATGCATAATAGTTTCCTTTTGCAATACTATAAAACATGAAATTTAAATTACCATTAACTTTATTTTGTCTTTTTCTTATTTCTTGTGAAAAGGGCGATATAGAAATCTTTGATTCAAAGCCAATTTTTAGTTCAAGTCTCAATGGTAAATGGGTGTTGGTGAATTACTGGGCTGATTGGTGCCCTCCTTGCATCAAGGAAATACCCGAAATTGTATCTTTTGCAGAAAAATATCCTGAAGTTAGAGTTTTTGCATTTAATTTTGATCGACTTGATGCTGAAGATCTAAGACCTCAAATTAAGAGGTTTGGTATAACTTACCCCTCTATGATTACTCACCCTAGAACATTGTGGGGCATAGAAACTCCAAAGACTCTTCCTGCAACCTATTTTATTTCTCCAGCCGGAGAGATTGTTTTTGCAAGCCTTAAGCCTCAAGATGAAGCTAGCCTATCGATAGTTTATAGAGATTTAAAGGATGGAATTTAGAAAATCTTTTTGAATTAAAGACTCTGGATTAACCTTATTACCATCAAAGTACACGGTCCAATGAAGATGCGGCCCAGTTACTCTGCCAGTGGCACCAACCATTCCAATTTGATCAGATTGTTCTAGAAGATCACCTAATTGAGTTTGTATTTCACTCATGTGTGCATAAGAAGAAAAAAGCCCATAACCATGATCAAGAATTACAGTGAGACCTGTGTAAAAATAATTACCAACTAAAACCACCTTTCCTTTTAATGGGGCAACAATTGGAGTGCCAATTGCACCACTAAGGTCAAGTGCTAGATGAGCTGACCTTGGCTGACCATTTATAAATCTTTGTTTGCCAAATGGAGATGTTATTCGTCCAGGAACGGGAGGTATAAAATTAAAAGAGGGCGTAATTTCATTGGTTGAATTTTTTAAAGCTGCTTTTATTTCCAGTGCCTCCTTGTTAGCTCTTGCTTGATCGGCATCGCTTAAGGTCACCTTGCTTGTATCAGTAATAGTAATTCTTGATTCACCAAAGTAAACCCAATTTACTTTCACATCAAGGTGATGTCTTGTGATCACTAAATCCTGTTTAACAAATGGCAAGCTTATAAGTTGTTTTATGCCAGAAGCAGTTTTAAATGTAAGCTGGTCTTCATTTTTATTTTGTGGAGCGGGAATAGGAATAATTTCTCCACTTTGACCCTCAATCAAATCTGCTGCAATAATTTGGAGGCTAGTAAAGCTAATAAATAAAAATAAATTTAAAAGATTAATTTTTTTTTGAAACATTCGAAATTATTTCTCCTTCTGCTAGACGAGTATTTATGATGTCTCCAACTTTTACTTCTTTTGAAGATTTTAATGCCTTGCCTTCATCATTCATGACTATTGCATAACCTCTATCAAGCACTGCTAGGGGACTTACAGCTTTAAGATTAGAGGACATGCTTTGAAGTGTTAATTTTCTTTGTTCAATAATGTTTTTTAGCTGAACTTTCAGAGATTTTCTTTCATTATTTAACCGATCATTATATGTAACAAACTTTTGTAAGGCCCTTGATTGATATATCTGAGTGGTTAATATCTGAAAGTTTTGCTTAGCATTTGTAGTTATGCTTTGAATTGCTCCCAATAGACGAAGCTCAAAATTATCTAAAGATTGTGATTGCTCTTTCAGCAAAGTTAATGGGCTTTTTAGGTTTTGTGATGAAAGGAGAATTTTCTGACTTTTATCAGCTAAGATCCCCTGCATAAGATGATTGAGATTTGTTTTAACCTCTATAAGCTTATCAGTGAGTTGAAAATAATTCTCAGTAACTAACTCTGCAGCAGCAGTGGGAGTTGGAGCTCTTAGATCGGACACAAAATCTGTGATCGTAAAATCTATCTCATGACCAACACCAGAGACAATAGGCAAAGGAAAGTCAAATATTTCTCTAGCCAAACTTTCATTATTGAATGCCCACAAATCTTCAATAGATCCACCACCTCTACAAATAATAATTACATCAAAGGGATTATGTTTTAAATTATTAAATTCTAGAACGCTTTGTAATGCAGCAATAAGTGTTCTTGGCGCAGTATCTCCCTGTACCGTGGCTGGAATTAGAGTCACTTGACTAATTGGAGCACGTCTTTCTATGGTGGTCAAAACGTCCTGAAACGCTGCAGTTGATTCTGAGGTAATAATACCAATGTGTTTAGGCTGTTTTGGGAGATTTTGTTTGATGGCTTGATCAAATAATCCTTCTGCATCAAGCTTCTTCTTTAGTTCTTCAAATTGATGCATTAGATTACCAGCACCAGCTGGTTGCATTGAACTAACAATTAATTGATAGTCACCTCGGGGGGCGTATAGACTAACTTGTCCTTTTAGAACACACTGATCTCCATTTTGCGGCTCAAAATTTAATCTTAAATTTTGATTTTTAAACATGGCGCATCGAATAGCTCCATCTTCATCTTTTAATGTAAAGTAGATATGCCCTGAGGAAGGGCGGGCAATGTTTGATATTTCTCCTAAAACAGAAATTCCCTTAAATTGATTTTCAAGTAGTTTTTTTGCTTGTTGGTTTAGTTGCCCAACAGAGATAATTTCATCTCCATGTTCTACAATGTCAACACTCATAAATGAAGTATATAACTATGTCATCACAATTAAAGTCGGCACAGAATTTTTTTATTCTTTGTTTTGGGGCTGGATTAATTGGACTAGCACCATTATTTGTTAGGTGGAGTGAATTATCCCCATCCTGGAATCTTTTTTATCGAATGTTTCTAGCTTTGCCTTTTTTAGCTCTTATAAATATTTATTTTAATAGAGCTGAGGCTTTTAAATTAAAAAGCAAAAAAAATTTAATGCTAGTTTGCATTGCTTCATTTGCCTTTGCTGCCGATATGAGCCTGTGGCATTGGAGCATAGAATTTACTTCAATTGCCAATGCCACAATATTTGTTAATACAGCATCGATATACTTGGTTCTTTTTGGTGTATTGATCTTTAAAGAATCCATTTCTAAAAATTTCCTTTTATCATTTATTTTGACTTATGTTGGTGTTATCGGGCTAGTATACTTCTCAAACTCAAAAACTGATGGAGCTTTAATTGGTGATCTAATGGCACTGATGGCAGCATTTCTATATGCCACTTACCTATTAATTATTTCTCGTTTGGGAAAAGAAAGCGCCATAAATATTATTTTTTATACAACGTTGTTCACTTGT
>CACOHS010000020.1 GCA_902627055.1 uncultured SAR86 cluster bacterium
TGCAGATAAATCGACTGTTAGAGCCTTAGATGATGTAGATTCAGCTCCGTTTGAACTAGTGGTATTAAAATCAACCACCGGTGCACTGTCATTATCAGTGATGGTATAAGTGTGGGCATCATCGCTACCAAGCGTGGCATTGCTTGGATTTGATAAAGTAACGATAACCGTTTCGTTTGCTTCATCTAGTCCATCATCAACAATTCCTGCTATTGTAATAGTTCCAGTTGTTGCGCCAGCACTGATAGTTAAGGTGCCATTAGCAAGAGTGTAATCGGTGCCTGACCCAGTAGCAGTTCCCGTGACAGCATAATCAACTGTAATGTTTTGTGTTGATGTAGCAGATAGGTCAACCGTGAGAGCTTTAGATGATGTAGATTCAGCTCCACTCGAACTGGTACTGTTGAAGTCAACTACTGGTGCACTGTCATTATCAGTGATGGTGTAAGTGTGGGCATCGTCGCTGCCAAGCGTGGCATTACTGGGGCTTGATAGAGTGACAATAACTGTCTCATTACCCTCAGTAATTGAATCATCTACAATGCTTGCGATGGTAATGGTGCCAGATGTCGACCCCGCACTTATGGTGAGGGTTCCATTTGCAAGAGTGTAGTCTGTGCCCGAACCTGAAGCTGTTCCAGTAACCGCATAATCAACTGTCACGTCTTGCCCTGAAGCTGCAGATAAATCGACTGTTAGAGCCTTAGATGATGTAGATTCAGCTCCGCTGGAGCTAGTAGTATTAAAATCAACCACTGGCGCGCTATCATTGTCAGTAATGGTGTAGGTATGAACACTGTCACTGCCCAGCGTGGCATTACTGGGGCTTGATAAGGTAACAATTACAGTCTCATTAATTTCATCCAGAGAATCATCGACAATACTAGCAATCGTAATAGTTCCAGATGTTGCGCCAGCACTGATAGTTAAGGTGCCGTTAGCTAGAGTGTAATCGGTGCCTGACCCAGTAGCAGTTCCCGTGACCGCATAATCAACTGTTACGTCTTGTGCTGAAGCTGCAGATAAATCGACTGTTAGAGCCTTAGATGATGTAGATTCAGCTGCGCTTGAGCTGGTTGTATTAAAATCAACCACTGGCGTACTGTCGTTATCATTGATGGTGTAGGTATGAACGCTGTCACTGCCTAAGGTTGCATTGCTGGGACTCGACAATGTAACGATAACTGTCTCATTAGCTTCATCCAAAGAATCGTTAACAATTCCGGCAATGGTGATAGTGCCAGATGTAGAACCAGCACTTATGGTCAGAGTTCCATTAGCTAGAGTGTAATCAGTGCCTGATCCAGTTGCAGTTCCAGTGACTGCATAATCAACTGTGACACTCTGACTTGATGCAAATGATAAGTCAACAGTTAAAGCTGCAGAGGAAACAGATTCAGCTCCATTAGAGCTAGTAATATTAAAATCAACAATCGGATTTGCTGCTCTGGTAATTACTCGAATATAGTCACCTGGCTTACCATTTTTAGAGCCAAATCTTAATGTTCTTTTATCAGAGCCAATAGATACCCAATCGCCAGATGTTGTGGAACTGCTTGTACTGCTACCATAATGAACATGATCTTCTGTCTGCCTTGCGCTGAAACCGCTATTACCCGAGGTTGGATAGGTTGCGCCTGCTTTATCCACGTAATCAAAATCAACTGTCATTGAAGGATCAGTCCAATATCCCAATATTTCATAATCAAATACTATTTGACCAATCATTGAGGTTCGATCATCCCTACTATTATGATTGTCGTTGATAAAAACTAGGTAAGAATTGGCTAGCGTATCTCCAAATACAATTGAGGTCGCACTTCCAGTTGGCACATAACCAAGGCCACTAAAGTTGTACGTATTGTTGCATATAGAATTGCTAAGTCCCTGACAAATATTTGTTCTTTCAGGGGTAATTATGAAGTCAAATCCCGAAGTAGATCTTTGACCATCGTTGCTTTGTTTTCTGGCTCTAAAATCAGTGGCGCTACTTTTAATTTCAACATATGAATTAACGCTTGCAATACCATCTGCATGAACCTGTAATGATAGCAATGCAGAAAATATTAAAAGTATACCGACATAAATATATTTCTGAAAATTCAGCCTGAAGTTCATTTTTTATTCTTTTAAAACCTTGCCCCCATAGTGAATAAAATTTTTTGGTTTGAATTTTATAAAAAAAATGACAATTTATCATTATCTGATAAAAAAATTGTAAGTTCTTTTTTGCCTACAAAATAGCTAATTTATGATCGAAATTGCTTTGATTTTGGTCAAAAGAAGGTTTTAAAGAGTATTTTTTATTCTCTTAAATAATTTTTACGATTAATTTACTTAATTCGTCAGGTTGCTCAAAAAATAAAAAATGTCCGCCTTCATTAATTGTAAAAATTTCAGAAGGGACTTTATCAGAAAACTTATCAACAGCTTTTAAATCAACCAACCTATCTTTATCACCTAGAATAATTGATATTGGGATTTCAAGATCTTTGATATTATTTAAATCCAACTGGTAGCAATTGCAAGCCTCTAAATCATCTAGCATCACCAAATCATCCTCCTCAGAAAAAGCATTTTTTATACCTAACAATCTCTTATAAAGTCCATATTTGATAATAAAGTCGGCTGCATCACCATTACTTATCCTAGCTTTTGCAAGAAGTGGCTCAGCAACTCTTGTGGGATAAATACTATTTACCAAGACTATTGATTGCACTGGAAAGTTTTTTTGCATTGCCATCTCAAGAGCAATCAATCCACCCATACTGTGGCCACATAAGCTTAAATCATTGAGATCATAGCTTTCCAAACAATCAATCAAGAACTTACTATAAGACTTAATGCTGTTACTTGAGGAGCCTTTTGAGTCTCCATGTCCGGGCAAATCGATGATTAGAGGCTTATTAAACTCAGAATCAGGCAACTTAAGTGATCTAACCAATCTATGATCCATGCCAGCACCTGCAATAAAAAGTATTGATTTTTTTTGTTTATCAATTGATTCAAAATTTCGAAAATATATTTCTGAATTTGTCATTACCTTGGCTCAAAATTGGTAGACCCGAATGGACTCGAACCATCGACCTTCGCAATGTCAATGCGACGCTCTAACCAAAACTGAGCTACGGGTCTGAAATTTCAAAACATTATACAGGTTGATAAATAATAAGATAATAGCTCAGTGCACTTTATGAAAGCCTAAGACCGAAACGAGGATATTGAAAAAACTTAAGATTTATATATGTCGAAAAAATTTAATCTTAAATCAAGAAAGTTAGCGTATTTACGAAAATATTGAATTGCAAAAATTCTTGCTGGAAATACTGAATAATCTCCTTGCTCTATACCTTTTATGTAATTTATGTTGATTGTTGTATCCGATGCAACCTCCGATTCAGTCATAGAGAGTAATTCTCTTCGCTCTTTAAACACCTTTCCAATCTTGCATGTCCGGGCTGATTTAAGACAAGACTTATTATCTGAAAGAGTTAATTGCATTTATATATATTTAATTTAAGCGAACCTATAAGTATATACAAAAATGATAAAATGTCATTTTAATTTAAAAAAATCCTGCAAATAGAAAAAAATCAAATGAATAATTTAGTCTATTGAAATCGATCGCTGAGTTAAAAACTCTTTAGTATCCTCGAGAATACTTTGAGTTTCTGATGAGTTGTCTTTTTCAAGCAACTTATCTAATTCTGTCATTACTTTACTCATTGAACCCCACGGGCCCTCTTCATTGAGGCGTTGCGTTATTAATGATTGATATCGATTCATCATATCCTCAGGAGCCTCTTGAGGGTAAAACTGACAAATCAATCTTTCAGCAAATAATCTGTGGCGCTCATCAGATATGTTTCGACAAATTTTAATTCTTTCTTTGGCTGAATCAATTCTATGAAAGTCAGCCATCAAATCTTTATCCTCTTTGGAGGGAAAGCCGCCAGCATAAATCATTTGCTCAATATGCTGATATTCATTGTTCCAATTATTAATTTTGTCTGCCATGGCTTGACTTACTAAAGTCTGAAAATCAATATTCTCCCTTAACTGCTTTGCTCTTTCTTCAAGAATTGAAAAATCTATGTCAAATACTTCTTTATCATCAATCATTGAACTGGGGCATATTGGGATAGTTTTGTTAATTCCATATTTTTTAAAGGGGCCTGTTTTACCAGGCTTTTGTACCATTGAATATATCTCTTGGGTATCAAGATCAAAAATTTCATCAGGCTCAAAGCTTAAATCAAAAAACATTAGATCATTTGGAGCCATACTGCCACAGGGAACAACTGGATATCTGAATACCTCCCGTTTAAAAACCTCTCCGAGACATAAAAATCCTGGTTTTTGAACCGCTTCTTGCACACCTGTCTTTGAAGAGATACTAAAAAAGAAATCTATTAATTCAGGATTTTTTTCATTTATAATTTTTAGAAGAGAGATCATTAATTTGCAATCTGCAATAGCATCATGAGCATCCCCGATTTCAATTCCATTTGCCTCAGCCAAATCTGCTTGCTTTAAGCTTATTGCAGGGCCGTCCTCATAGAGAGGTATATTTAATAAATTAGGTGAAAAAGCTGCAATATTGTGCATCATCAACAAAAGATCAAGCCGGCTGTTACCATTTGTATTCGTGAGATATGACTCAAACAAATTCCAATAAAATTGTCTTCTAATTAACTCCTCATCATAAGCCATGCCATTAAAAGTTATAAAAACTGCAGACTCGTCTATGGTCCACTGTCTCCATTGACGATTGAGATCTCGCATCATTTCATAATGAGAAACATTGGAGTTGAAAAGATGAGTTTTCTTATTTGTTACCATAGCCATTGGGTGTGGTATTGTCCATGGCAAGGGAGCACAGCCTAGATTTTGTTCATCTTTAATTTCTAAATTACGATCAGTTTGAATTGATCCGCACTGAAGGATCTGAGCGAAATCTTTAATGAGCCCCGTGGTTTCAGTATCGTAAAAAATTAAATTATTGATCAACTATCTCCTAGGATCTGCTGACATTAGATGACTCTACTTTGGATTTGTCATATTCAGAGTACTTTCCTAGCTCATATCTAGCCACTGATCTTCTATGCACCTCATCAGGGCCATCAGCAAGTCGCAAAGTTCTCATTCCGGCATACATTCTTGCCAATGGGAAAACTTGAGATACTCCTGCCCCGCCATGCATTTGAATAGCTCGATCAATTACATCGCAAACAATATTTGGAACAATAACCTTAATTTGTGCAATCTCACTTGCGGCAACTTTATTTCCAACTGTATCCATCATGTGGGCAGCTTGCAAGGTTAAAAGTCTTGCCATATTAAGCTCAATCCTTGAATTAGCAATGATATCCATGTTGCCGCCAAGTTGAGCCAAAGGTTTGCCAAAAGCAACTCTACTTTGAGATCTTTCACACATCATTTGCAATGCTCTTTCACCTAAACCTACTGCTCTCATGCAATGATGAATTCTGCCTGGCCCCAATCTGCCTTGAGCAATCTCAAAGCCTCTTCCTTCACCAAGAATCACGTTAGTTTTTGGAACTCTAACATTAGTAAATTTTAAGTGAGCATGTCCATGTGGCGCATCATCCCAACCAAAAACTTCCATCATTTTCCTTACTTCAATTCCTTCAGATTCCATTGGTACAAGAATTTGAGAATGTCTTTTATGTCTTGGAGAATCTGGATCTTGGTCGGTAACACACATAAAAATAATGATCTTACAACGAGGATCACCTGCACCAGATGTCCACCATTTTTCACCGTTTATTACGTACTCGTCGCCATCAAGCACAGCCGTAGCTGCCATATTTGTTGCATCAGAAGAAGCAACTCCAGGTTCTGTCATACCAAAAGCAGATCTAATTTCACCAGCAAGCAAAGGTTTTAACCAAGTTTCTTTTTGCTCATCAGTTCCATATCTTTCTAAAACTTCCATGTTTCCAGTATCGGGCGCTGAACAATTAAATACCTCGGATGCTATGCCGACCGCACCCATTTTTTCTGCAAGATGTGAATACTCAAAATTTGTTAAGCCCGTTCCAAATTCACCCTCATAACCAGGCAGGAAAAAATTCCACAAACCTTCAGCTTTTGCCTTCGCTTTCATTTCCTCCATAATTGGAGGAACACACCAGCGACCACCCTCCTCAACTTGCTTAGCATATGTTGTTTCATTAGGCCTTATTTCTTTATCGATAAAATTTGAAACCCTCTCGAGAAAGGATCGAACCTCTGGCTTTAAATCTCTCATTATCTTCCCCTTATTAATAGGTGTTATTTCTAATATAAGTATTGTGAATGTTATAAAATAACTTTATTATAGTCATCAAAACAATTACTACCATAATAACTGTAAGCAACATGCAAAGCTATAGGATTAAACAAAAATGAAAATAAGTTCTTTTGATCTTAACCTATTTGTAATTATGAACTCCATTTATACTGAGGGCAGCCTTACTAAAGCAGCCGAGGTGGTTGGAATTACTCAGCCAGCTGTGTCCAACGCCTTATCTAGATTGAGAGAAAAATTCGATGATGAGCTTTTTGTAAGAACAGGCAGTGGCATGGTCCCAACTCAAAAAACAGAAAATATAATAAAGGATATTCAGAATGCCCTGCAACTAATGCAAAAAAGCGTTAACGAACCAGACGAATTTAATCCAGAGACTAGTCAAAAAACCTTTAGAATTTCCCTTGGTGATATCAATGAGGGTCGAATATTGGCAATCCTCATGAATAAAATGGAGGAACAAGCTCCAAATGTAAAGCTTGAGTGTTACTACACTGCTAGAGATCAAGTGCCTCATGCACTAGCAACAAATGAATTAAGCTTTGCAGTTGATCCCTTCATTCCAAATTCCAAAGATATAAATTCAGTCAAAGTATTCAAGGACAAGTTTGTTATAGCTCATCGTGCCAATCATCCAGTAACTAACGTTTCAGAAATCAGTTTAGATGAAATGCTTAAGTTAAAATACATCAATATTTCTAATAGAAAACGGGGAGTGTCAGTTGTTGAAATGGAGATGCAAAAAATGCAATTGCAACCTGAAATTGCTCTTAGAGCTCAACACTACTTGGTGACGCCTGAGATAGTCAGATCATCAGACCTGTGTTTACTTTGTTCAGAGACTTTTGCAAAAAAACATGGTTTGAGCTACATAGAAATTCCTTTAAATGTCCCTCCACTCGAGCAATACTTGATATGGCATAGAAGTGATGATAATGATGGGTCTCATATTTGGATGAGAAATCTCATTGCCGAATCGTTTAATGAGGTAAGCTCTATTAAACTTTAGGAGCCTCGCCATAGTATAAAAAAGAGGCTATTTTTGGTCCTTTGATGTACTTCTTTTTTAATTTTTTAAACCTAAACCCACTATCAAGAATTAGCTCTTCAATATTTCTATCAAGATTACAACCTCCACCAATTTTTTTCCAAAATGGAGCAATGCGTTTTTGCCATTTCTGAACATTAGGCTCTGGTGCTAATCCATGTTCCATGAAAAATATTGATCCATTTGGCTTAAGCAATCTATGAACTTCAGCTAAGGCTTGCATTGGATCAGGTATGGTACAGAGGCTATATCCAATAACAACAGAATCAAACGATGAAGATTCAAGGCGAATTGATTCAGCACTTGTCTCGATAAAAGAGATTTTTGATTGATAGTTTAAAGCTCTTGATTTTGCAATTGCTACCGAGCTTACTGCTGGATCTACACCAATAATCTCATGCACTTTGTCAAAATCATAAAAATCAAAATTCAGGCCAGATCCAATCCCTATTTCTAAAACCCTACCAAATGCTTTAGGTACTATCTGAGCTCTTTTTTTTTGAAACCCTTCCATGCTGCAACAACAATCTAGTAACTTTGGAAGGAAATATTTTTCGTAAAAACTCACAATTGACTTAGGTCATGTCCAGCGGTTCCAACCAAACCACCATCAGATGTTATAACTTCTCCAACTGTATAAGCTCCAGCTCTTGAACATAAAAAAATTGTCAATCCTGCAATATCCTCTGGAGAACCAATTCTTTTTCTTGGATTCCTTGACTCTATAAGAGAGTAATCATGATTAACTGCGGCTCCAAGCATCATGGATTCATATGGGCCCGGAGCGATGGCATTTACAAGAATATTGTCTCCAACTAATCTTCTTGCTTGTACACGTGTTAAATGGTGCACTGCGGCTTTTGAAGCTCCATATGCATAACTTTCTAAAGCTGGAACATTCAAACCGTCAATTGATCCAATGTTAATAACTCTCGATGGATCCTCAATAGAAGCTTTAATTTTTAAAATAGGAGTAAGCTTCTGAGTTAAGTAAAAAATGCTCTTCACATTTAAGTCCATGACTTTGTCCCAACCCTTTTCTGAATATTCGGCATACGGCTCTCCCCAAGAAGCGCCTGCATTATTGATTAAAAAATCAATATGCTCCTCGTTAGACTCAATGTAATTTACAAAACTTGTCATGCCTTCCATGGTACTTAAATCGCATGGGACTGGAATACATTCACATTCGTACTTTTCTGATAGCTCTCTAGCTTTTTCAATTAAAGCGGCTTCTTTTCTTGCTGTAACATAAACCTTGACGCCATTAGCTAAAAAACCAGCTGCAATCATTTCACCAATCCCTCTAGAGCCTCCGGTAACAATTGCAACTTTTCCAGATACATTAAACAATTCTGAGATTTTCATAACTACCCTTTATTTTTTAAATATCCTCTTATGGTCTCCTGAAATGATTATGAATTCAATAGCATTACATTTAGAATACTTTCATGGAGTTAGCTTTAAATTTTACCCTGATGCTTTTGGGGATCACAATTCTTGTTTGGGGAGCAAATAAATTTGTTGATCACTCCTCTGTTATTGCAAAACATCTAGGAATTAATGATTTAGTTGTTGGTTTAACACTCATTGCTGCGGGTACCTCAGCCCCTGAAATATTTGTTGCCATCTCTGCGGTTATAAATGGGAATGAGGATATAGCCTTTGGAACAGCTATAGGTTCAAATATTTCAAACATTGCATTGATTTTTGGGGTCTCATGTTTATACCTTAATGCTTCATCTAAAACTCATTTATCAAACTTATTTCCATTTGGTTTGTCGATTATTATGTTGGGTTTAATAATTGTCGACGGAACAATTTCATTCAGTGAGAGTATGGGTTTAATCGGTTTATTCATGTTATTTATGTATATTCTTTTAAAAACTGAGGGGATTCCTGAAGAGGATAAAACTGAACCCACCGCATTAACAAAAAGTCTTTTTTTATCCATGATTGGCCTTGTAGGGTTGATTGCTGGTGCAAATATCTCAATTATTTTTGCAGAAAATACTGCTATTCTTTTGGGTATTTCAGAGTTAATAATTGGTTTGACCGTAATGGCTCTTGGAACAAGTCTGCCAGAATTAGCAGCAACTATTGCCGCTTTAAGAAAAGGTAGACATCAAATGGTAGTTGGAAATATTATTGGTTCGAATGTTTTAAATTTAGTATTTGTATTACCAATTATTGGGTTTTTTGGAACAATACAAATTAGTCAAATTGTCTTAGAAAGAGACTTTTATATTTTGCTAGTTTTAAGCATAGTTTTTATCTTCTTAGCATATACACTTACTAAACTAAGATTTATAAAGAGCCTATATATTACTTCTGGAATATTATTGATCAGCAGCTATATCTTTTACATTAGCATTCTTGCTGGGATTGTATAAGTATTTCACATACAAGAAAAAAGATAGCGATATTACAAATGTCGCAACTTCAAATACAAAGAAAGCATTATAAAAAGTTGGTGTGCTTGGAATCAATGAAAATAAATACCTGCCAAGTGCAATACTAAAAGTTAAAAATGCAAGTAGTGATAAAACAAATGTTGTTATACCTCTGCTGAAAAGAGCAAGAAAGCATAAAAGACCTATAACCATATTTATTCCACCATATAAGCCAGCAACTTCTGAGTATCCAATTGCATCTGTAACTTGAAGCCCTACTGCTTTCATAAATGATGGAATATCCCCAAGCTCCAATGCATCACTGACCGGATCTATCATTGCCCATGCGCCTATCCCAAAATATAAGACAGCGTAGATCAGCAAAAATAGCCTAATTATCCAAATCATAATAAACCCTAAAAAATTTCGTTCTTTCTTTTATTATGTCCAATCCTAACAACAAAACACATAAACAGTGTGATGACGAACATTGTAATAGTGTCCCTAGTAAAAGGGAGAAATGTTATAAAACCTATAATCTGAGTGATAGCAAAGGATATGCTAATTACATATATAGGCCATAAAGGAGAGGTGGGATTTTTACCTGAAAAATGCCTATATATGAAATAATTTAATGTTAGAAAAAAAGCTGGCAGAATAACTCTGGCCCTGTACTCAGACATTTGTTCTTGAGTAAAATCACCTGCAAGAAATGCAACTGGCAATTGATCATAAAAAAATAAATGAATAACGGTCCTCATGGCAGTATACAAGCCAGCAATTAACAATGAATACTTAATTAACCTTTCCATCAAAACACTAGGATACACCTAAAGTATTGAATTTTAAATTTTTAGCATAATTCCACTTCTAATTAATAACGGAAATGCTTGATTTTATCCCTGCTATTTTTTAGATCTGTCATTGCATCAATTCCAATTTCAAGGTGCTGCTTAGCCCACTTTGAGGTCACAGCCTGGTCTGATTTTTCAGTTTTAACGCCATCTGGTGTAACTGGAACATCTGATACCAATAGCAAGGCACCTCTTGGAATTTCATTATAATGACCAACGATGAAGATAGTTGCTACCTCCATATCAATTCCAATGGCCGTTGTTTTTTTTAGTTTCTTTAAAAAATTTTTGTCATGCTCCCATACTCTTCTGTTTGTTGTATATATGACTCCCGTTCGATAATCAGTTCCAGCATCCAATATCTTATCTGATACAAATTTATGTAATTTAAAAGATGGAAGTGCGGGAACTTCTGGAGGAAAATAATCATTTGAGGTACCGTCACCTCTTATTGCAGCAATAGGAAGGATTAAATTGCCAATTTCAGATGAATCTTTCAATCCGCCACACTTTCCAAGAAAAAGCACTCCCTTGGGTTTTCTTGCAACTAATAAATCCATCACCGTAGCAGCATTAGGAGAGCCTATACCAAAGTTAATAATACTTAAGCCAGCATCGTTTGTGCATGATGACATGGGTCTATTTTTACCTTGAATATCAGAATCAAACTGATTAGCAAATTCTTCAACATAATCCTGAAAATTCGTTAAGAGAATATAATCTCCAAACTTATCAACAGGCATACCGGTATATCTTGGAAGCCAATCTTTGGCTATTTCATATTTATTATCCATAAGACATTATAGACGATTAAGAAAAATCGACATTGTTGTAAGATTCTTTGAATAAAAGACTAGTGCAAATTCCAATCTTCAAGAATCATATCTGAAGCTTTTTCTCCGATCATGATGGTAGGAGCATTTGTATTACCACCGACCAATGTTGGCATGATTGAGGCATCTACCACTCTTAAACCTCTCATAGAATGAACATTCAGCCTACTATCAACTACGGACATGGCATCGTTACCCATCTTACAAGTTCCTACAGGATGGTAAACAGTATCCGCTCCTTCGCGCATTGCTTGTTCTATATCGGCATCATCATTAATATCAATCGGTCTTTGCGTGTGTTCAGATATGTATTTACTGAATGGCTCAGCACCAAGAACTTTCATCATAATCTTATATCCATCAATCATATCTTTCATATCATCAGGATGACTTAGGAATTTTGGATCAATTAGAGGATCAGCAAAGGGATCAGAGGACGCAAGAGTTACTTCACCTCTAGATTTGGGTCTTAGTAAACAAGAATGACAGCTCATACCTGTTCCCCAAAGAAGCGTTCTGCCGTGATCAACAATCATTGCCGGAGCGTAATGAAATTGAATATTTGGGATATCTAATTCATCTTTTGTTTTAACAAAAGCGCCAGCCTCTGCAATAGTTGATGTGAAGAGACCGGTTTTAGTGAAAAGATATTTTAAAATCTCATAAGGATATTTAAAAAATATATTTTTTAAGCTGAAGCCTATCAATTTCATGGAGTTGTATTTATGGACTGTAATGTAATCAATGTGATCTTGAAGATTTTTTCCTACTCCTGGTAGGTCTACGAGGTGATCAATTCCATGTCTACTAATTTCATTGGCAGGCCCAACTCCTGATCTTAATAGTATTTGCGGAGAACCAAATGCTCCTGAGGAGAGAATCACCTCTTTAGAAGCATTTATTGTAAAGGAACGATTATCACTATCAATGCATTCAACCCCTTTTGCATGATTACCATCGATTAAGATTTTGTTGACTTGGGTATCAGTCATTACTGTAAGGTTGTCTCTTTCTAGAACTGGGACTAGGTAAGCTTTAGCTGCGCTGCATCTTTTACCGTTAATTTGGGTTGTTTGATAAAAACCGAAGCCTTCTTGCTCAGCACCATTAAAATCATCGTTATAGTTAAATAGATTTGATCCGGCTTCAACAAAAGATTTACAAGATTCTGGTTGATGACGTATATCGCAAACATTTAATGGTCCATTTTGACCATGAAATTCGTTGTCATGAACTTCATTATGCTCAGCTTTTTTAAAATAGGGTAATACTTCGTCATACGACCATCCCTCATTTCCTAATTCTGACCAATGATCATAGTCCCACCGATGGCCGCGCACGTATAACATTGCGTTGATTGAGCTTGAGCCTCCTAATGTTTTTCCTCTGGGTTGAAAGCCTTTTCTGTGATCTTGACTCTCGCTTGGCATTTTATGGGTGCCGCCGGCAGAATCTACTACAACTGATTCGGGTTCTGTAACCGTGACTTTTTCAAATTCTTTCTGTGGAACTGTATCATAGGACCAGCTGTATTTACTCTGTGTCATCCCGAAAGCAAAACCAATTGGTACATGCAATCTTGGATCGCTGTCTTTTGAGCCTGCCTCAACCAAACAAACCGATGTATTTGGATCTTTGCTGAGCCTATTAGCTAGAACACAACCAGCTGAGCCTGCACCTAAAATAATAAAATCGTAATTTTTCATAATCTAATGATATTTGAATTTTAAAAAAATAGTAGTGTTATTTTTATTGAAAATATAAAGTCGCTATAGACCTAAAAAGGCAAATGCTGGAGCTATAAATACACCAAAAGAGCCGGGCCATGGAGATGCTGGTGGCGGCTGGTTTTGTGACATGATTACGCCAACTAAACCTGATTCAGGGCTTACAAAAAAGTTAGTACCATAAAAACCACTCCAAAAAAAATCTTTATCCCTGTCTACAAGAATAGTTTTTTCAGCATTTATCACAACACCTACACCTAAGCCAAAGCCCATGCCATCAACTTGGTTCGATAGAACTCCTGACTGTATGTGTGGATATGACATTAAGGAAATTGATTCAGATGACAGAATTCTTTTTCCGTTATAAATGCCGCCATTCCATAGCATTAAAGCAAATTTAATATAATCTTCTGCATTTGAAACAAGACCGCTGCTACCTGGAGTCCAGTCTAGTGGATTACTTCTTGGAGTTTCAACAAGTGTTAAATTAAAGAAGCCATTACGAGTATAAACTTGAGCTATTTTATTATCTTTATTTTCTTGGCTTAGGAAATTAGTTTGAGTCATCTCTAAGGGCCTAAAAATTCTTTCTTCAAGAAATTGATCAAATGATTTTTGAGATGCCACCTCAATTATTCTGGCTAAAATATCTGTTGACCATCCATAGCGCCAAATCTCTCCAGGTTGCTCAAAAAAAGGTAGTTGCATTAATTTGTCGACTCTTTCTTCAAGAGTACCTAGTCCTTCATAAACATCGTTTTGTGCCCACAAATTTGAAAGTTTCGATTGGCCTTTGTTGTCTACAGAGTCGCTATACCCAGCTCCAGAGCTAAAAGTAAGTAAATCAAAAATAGTTATAGATCTTTTTAAATGTTCTGTAAAAAATTCATTATCTAGCATCTGATTATTAGGAAGAGCTACTCTTATTTTTTTTGCTTGAGGTAAATATTGCTCTATAGGATCATCAAGATTAAGTTTGCCCTCCTCGATCAAAATTAATGTTGCAACTGCAGTTATGGGCTTAGTCATTGAGGCAATCCTAAATCTTGTGTTTGTTTGCATGGGGATACGATTATCAATATCAGCCATGCCTTTAGCTGTTGCATGAATGATTTTCCCATTCTTTGCAAAAATGGCCACGTAACCTGCATCAGCTTTTCGTATAATGTTTATATCAAAATAAAAATCTAGAGCTGCACGAGAAAACCATGAAAGGTTCTTTTGCTTTTCAATTTGAGCATTAGCAGAGGGAACTTTAGGTAAGCTTACTCCAGGATTAAAATAAGAGATTATAAAAATAAAAATGGATGAGCTAATTAAAATAAAAAATCCAAGAATAAACTTTTTCATAAGCTCATTATATTGGTAGGGATGGAGGGAGTCGAACCCCCACACCTTTCGGCACTTGGTTCTAAGCCAAGCGTGTCTACCAGTTCCACCACATCCCCAAAAAGAAAAAGAATTATATTACAGAATGAAGAAATATTAAGGATTTTTATCCAATCATGCCAAGCTAGGAATAAGGTATTTCATTTTTTCTTTTTCGATGAGCTAAAACGAGAACTATAGTTAAAAATATCTCTCCAAGAAAAACAAAAAGGCCAAACAAATTAAATCCTTCATAAAAGAAACTTACCAACCTTCCAAAGGCAATAAAAATCATAATATAAGCAATAAAGATTGCGATAGAAACAGGACGATAAGAAAATGCATATCGTATTAAAAAATAAGCATACGCAAGAAATGACCCAGCAAATAACGATCGAAACTCTGATGCAGTTTCAGGATTGGTTGCAACCACGGGAATAAAACCAAGATCACTTAAATCAGGTTTAAACATTACATAGCAACCAATAATGAATAAACACAAAGCTGAAAAAATGATGCATAGTTTCAACATCTACAAAACTCCAAGAACAAATAGTGCCAAGAAAAAAGCAACCACTCCCATAGCTAACCAAAAATATAATTCTTTTGTATTGCCATAACGATAAGCATTTATTGCTAAGCCCCAGCAATACAAAGGGGCCAGGGTTATGATGATAGAGCTAATTAGTATAGCAATCGGTATAAATGCTAAAACTAAAAATAACTGAAGTACCAACTTATTCATAACTATATGGAACATAATTATGAAGCAGGTGTCAAATTCTTATGAATTTTCGAGCCAAATTGGAGAGGTCCATGCTCTTTCCTGGATGAATTTTGGAGTCTCAAAATCTGAATCATCTATGCAATAATCTGGATTACTCACACATAATTTATGAGACCATCTGCATGACTTGTTAGCTACAACTCTTGCGTAATAATAAGCATTTTCTTGCTTTTTAAAATTGGGATCATGCCAAACAGCACATATTGATTTCTTCCCCTTTCCAATTATTTCACAAGAAGATTCATCTAATGTTGTTTGCTGATCATCAACAACATCAATAATCGTTGTATGTATCTCATCGCCTTTTAAGACACCTTTAATTATTTGTATCTTCTCCAGATATTGGTTTTCAAGACTAGCATCTGCTTTAGCGCTAATAAAAATACTTAAATTAGACAAGCTAGCTGCATCAAGCGTTGCTCCCATTGGAGCACCTTCTTGATAAGCTTGCGAAATAGCGTCTGGAGAATCACATAAACTTTTATTAAGGTTGCCCCCTGCAAAAAATCTTACTAAGAAGCGAGGACCCGAAGTTCCATACACCTCTTTTCTTTGCAATGCATTGAAAATAGAGCTTCTGCTATTTTCCTCAGCCCATACCACCGCGAGCCCACCAGGATTGAACTCAATATCATCTGGCAGGCCTTGCGGAATAGAATTTCTGAATGATTTTCCAGCACCTCCATGGCCCTGAAAAAATTCCTCATCGGTTGCACCAGGAATAGCTAAATGAGTATCTGTGCTTCCAATGAAACCATATTTGAAAGGATTAATATTTTTACTCCCTTTAATTTTTAAACCTTTATTTAAAGCATCTCTGATATAACTAGATTTTGGAGCTGGAGATAAATCATTACTAAATTTGGCTCTGAAATCTTTATATGGCAATTGCTCAAAAGAACATAGAGGGTCATCTTCATCTATTGCACATTCTGAACTTCCTTTGTGTTGAAATATTTCAATAAGAGGTTCTTTAATATTTTGGATAAACAACTCTTCCTGATTGGGCTCTTCAAACATAAATCCATTACTCAAATTAGAATTATGCGGAATCATCTCTTACATTCTATCTTGATCATGTTGTACCTGCCTCATGGGGTGGTGAGAGATATACAAGATATAATCTTAGCTGGCGTGATGAGCGAACCAATGCCATTAATCCTGATCTAAAAATTAAAGCTTTATATCTAGCTAACATTATTGTTGGCTGGAGATCTGCTGATGAAGTTTGGGATGCAAGCTTTTTTG
>CACOHS010000021.1 GCA_902627055.1 uncultured SAR86 cluster bacterium
CCTTAGTTAATACCAAATCCCTTGCTGAGATTTTTTTAAGACTGGATTGCAGAGATTTGTTGAGTACTTCAAAAGGAACAAAAAACTTAGATGAAAGCCACAAATATTCAATTTATGCAGGTACTTTGGAGGCATGCATAGGAGCAATTTTCATAGAACTTGGTTTTGAAGAGAGTAAAAATTTTATTTTAGATCTTTTTAAAAGTAACTTCTCTAATCTTGATGAATTCATTGATTTCAAGGATGCCAAATCAAAACTGCAAGAGATTTTGCAGGCAGAAGGAATTGAACTTCCGGAATATTTAGTCATTGCTAACAAAGAGGGTAATAAATTTAATTGTACTGTGATTTTCAATGGCGAGACCTTTCAAGCTTCCGCAGCATTAAAAAAAGAATCTGAGCAGAAGGTATCTGAGTTAATTTTAAATAGAGTTTATGAATTATGACAAAACAGTTTTGTGGCTACATATCAATTGTTGGAAAACCCAATGTCGGTAAATCTACACTAATTAACACTATACTAGATAAAAAAATAGCAATTACTTCTCGTAAATCCCAAACTACTAGAAACAATATCATAGGTGTTAAAACTGATAATGAATTCCAGATGATTTTTCTAGACACGCCAGGCATTCATATGCAGGCAAAAAAGACATTAAACAAAGTATTAAATCATTCAGCATTGAGTGTTATTCAAGACTCAGATTTAGTTTTATTTGTCCTGCATCGCACTTCATTACAGAGTCAGGACATGCAAGTCTTAGAGAAAATTCTAGAAAGTAAGGCTCCAGCTATTTGTGTTCTAAATAAAATAGATCAAGTGCAAAATAAAAACGACTTACTGCCATTGATTAAAGAAATTGATGCAGTGTATTCGTTCTTAGATTACGTTCCAATTTCAGCTAAACATAAAGATGGGATTGAAGATCTATTAGGATGTATCAAAAAATCTCTACCGGAAAATAATCATTTATATCCATCTGATCCTGAGGAAAAGGAAATTCCAGATAATTTTTTTATCAGCGAGCTAGTAAGAGAAAAGATAATTCGTTCATTGGGAGATGAATTGCCTCATGAAACCTATGTAGCGGTTGAAACAAAAGCCATGGAAGGGAAAATGCTATCGGTAGGAGTGATCATATATGTTGCACGAGATAGTCAAAAAAGTATTGTTATTGGTCATGAAGGCTCTAATTTAAAAAGAATAGGCCAGCAAACAAGGATTGAGCTAGAAAAAATGAT
The DNA here is from genome assembly GCA_902627055.1 of uncultured SAR86 cluster bacterium. GTDB lineage: Bacteria > Pseudomonadota > Gammaproteobacteria > Magnimaribacterales > D2472 > D2472. The sequence goes on from CACOHS010000021.1 coordinate 1,243, forward strand.
CCATAAAAAAGTTTTACTAAAAACTTTTGTAAAAGTTAATAAAAATTGGAATAACGATGCTCAATATTTAAGCAGCCTTGGAGTAGGTAGCAATCAAGATGCCACATAATTGGGAGTCTTGCTTTCTCTTGCATGCAAGGTCTTTTGGCGATACTTCTGTCATTGCGGATATTTTTACGGAGTCCTCTGGAAAAATTTCAATTATGGCTAAGGGAGCTAAAAATCCACGTTCTAAATTCTTTGGTCATTTACTTCCTTTCTCAGCGCTAAAGGTTATTTTTACAGGTAAATCTGAGATGAAAACACTAACGCACATAGATTCAAATTTTATTTCTCAATCCATCAAAGGCCCTCATGATCTCTATACATATTTATACGTAAATGAGCTAATGATTCGTTTGTTGCCTAAAGGACTACCAAACCAAGAGCTTTATCATCTTTATCAAAACTTTGTTGAGCTTGCTAGGGCAGACGCAATTTCTGAGACAGATCTAAGAGTATTTGAAATAGATCTTCTGGATGTTCTAGGTTACGGTATAAATTTTGACACCGATACTAAAGATAATTCTCAGTTTCAAGACTCAGTTATTTATTCCTATGTTCCTGAAAAAGGATTTCATAGTGCAGGCAAATCTGAGGGTTTTACTGCTGAAGAAATTTTAAGGATTAAAAATAGATCACTAAAAGGCATTGATAAGTTAAAATTAAAAAAATTATTACAAACTGCTATCAGCGCATGTCTTGATGGCAGAGAATTAAGCAGCAGAGAGTTTTTTAAAAAAATTAAAATATGATTTACGGCATAGGAACAGATTTAGTAGATTTAGATAGGATAAAAAAAATTAAATCCCTATCTACTTTTGCTAGGAAAATTTTGGGCAACCAAGAGCTCCAAAAATATCAGCAATTGACCGATGGATACAATCAATCATACATTGGTAAACAATTTGCGGGCAAGGAGGCGTTTGTAAAAGCTTTAGGTACAGGTTTTAAAAAGCCAGTCTTTCCCAAGGATATTCAAATATTAAGAAACTCTTTTGGTCAGCCTGAGGTATTGTTGTCTGATGAAGCAAAATCTTATGTTGAGAATTTGGGCATCACCAAGACCCATGTTAGTCTAGCCGATGAAAGCAACCACCTTATAGCATTTGCTGTTTTAGAAACATGAATAAAATTCTTCTATTGGGGCCGCCCGGCGCCGGAAAAGGTACTCAGGCAGATCTTATTTGTAAATCTTTAGCTATTCCTAAAATAAGTACAGGTGACATGCTTCGTTCGGCCATCGCCTCTGGAAGTGAATTAGGTAAAAAGGTAACAGACATTATGAACTCTGGAGCCTTAGTTTCTGATCAGATTATTATTGAGTTAATTTTAGATCGAATTTCTCAGCCTGATTGCACTCAAGGCTTTTTATTTGATGGTGGAATTAGAACAGTCGGTCAAGCAGATTTGTGTATTGAAAATAATATTGAATTTAGCCATGTTATCGAAATTAAAGTTGAAGACAATGTCATTGTCGACAGAATGTCAGGTAGGAGAGTGCACCCTGGCTCAGGTAGAAATTATCATCTCATCTATCAACCTCCTAAAAACGAGGGCATTGATGATATTACTGGGGAGCCTCTAATTCAGAGAGATGATGATATGCCTGAAACAGTGATGCACCGATTAGAAGTTTATCAAAATGAGACTAAGCCCCTTGTAGCGTATTATAAATCGTTAGAAAGCAAAAGTTCACTCAAATATGTTGCCGTAGATGGCTCTCAAGCAGTTGAGAAAGTGTTTGAGGATATTGAGCGATCTTTATAGTTGAATGAAAATTCTGTCATTTGATGTAAGTGGAAATTATTCATCAATCTCTTTTCTAAATAATGAGGAAGCCAACACTTTTACTCAAACTCATGATCGAAAAGAACGCCCAGATTGGGATAAACTCTTTGAGAGTATTGGATTTGACTCAAATGAAGGCTTTGATGTGCTTAATGGGATTGCATTTGCTTGTGGCCCAGGCTCATATACAGCTTTAAGAATCACAGCTTCATTTTTAAAAGCTATTGCTGAAGTAAAGAAATTACCTTTAATTCCAATTTCTAATTTAGAGTCTATTGCAAAAGAAGCATCAAACTGGATAAATGAAAATAAAGCAAAAATTTTTGTAACCATCGAAGCTGACACAAATGAAAGCTATTTTTGTTCTTTTGAAAAAAACGATGATGATGTTTTTGCAATCGAAGAAGAGTCAGTCATTGCAATGGATCTTTTATTAAAAATTTTAGACGAGGAGGGCTGTTATTTTGCTGGGTCTGGCTGGCCAAATTCAATAGAAAAACATCCTAATTTTTTATCACAAGCTATTGGAAGTGCTGAGTCAGTTGCAATCATTGCGAAGAAAAAATTAGAAACCAATAAAGAATTTCTCCCTGAGAATGCAAATCCGGTGTACCTCAAAACACCTGAGTACAAAAAATCATGATCGCAGATTTTTTTTTAGCGTTATTTCTTTCGTTAATTCAGGGTTTGACTGAATTTTTACCAGTCTCAAGTTCAGCACATTTATTATTACCATCACTCATTTTTGGAGCAAAAGATTTTGGAATAGTTTTTGATATTTCGGTGCATGCCGGTACTCTTGCAGCAGTAATATATTATTTTAAAAAAGAAATTCAGGGCTTGGTTCAAGCATGGAAACCTTGGACAGATAACCGAGATCAGCAAAATTATTTGTTGGGGTTAAACCTTTTAGTAGCAACTCTACCAATCGTCATTGTTGGATTATTTTTTTCTGATTTCACAGAGTCTAGATTTGCTAATCTAAACTCAATTGCATGGACGAATCTCATATTTGCTGTTTTATTATATTTAGCTTTTAGGTCCTCTACTCAAACAAAATCTTTAGCAGAGTTAACTTTGACCACTGCCTTAATAATTGGCTGCTTTCAGGCTTTAGCTATTTTTCCCGGAGCTTCAAGATCTGGTATGGCCATAACAGGAGCATTGCTTATTGGTTTAAACCTAAAAGATACCTCAAAGTTTGCATTTTTATTGAGCATTCCAACCATTTTGGGAGCTTTGGTATTAATGTTTTTAAAAGGGGCTTATTCATTAGAATTAAGTGATTTGTTAATAATCTTAACCGGTTTTTTTGGCTCAGCTTTTGTAGCATTTTTTACTATTAAAAGTTTTCTCAAATTTGTTGAAAAAATTGGCATGACTCCATTTGTTGTTTATAGAGTCGCCCTAGGAGCTATTCTTTTGCTTCTATGATGCCACCTCTCATATATTCATCAGATCAAAACAAATATTTTGCTGAGGAGCTTGCAAGTTTCATTGGAACTACCTCTTGTGATGTAAGACAAATGACTCAACATTGTCACCTCTATCTTTCAGACTCAGGCTTATCATTTTTTCATCCAGAAGCAAGATCAACTAAGAAATTTAAAATTGATTTTAACTCGGGCACAACACGTTGGCGCATAAACAGAGCAGATCATGAAAAGCTAATTAAAAAGGCTCTCGGTAAACATGAAGCCCCATTAAATATTCTTGATTGTACTGCTGGCATGCTGCAGGACACCTTGTTGTTTCTAAGCCTAGGTCATAAAGTCACAGCTGTGGAGCAAAGTAAGATTTTATTTTGCTTGCTAAATGATGCAATTAATCGAAGTAATGATCAGGAAATTTTTAAAGCATTGACTCTTATTAATGCAAATGCACTTTCCTATAAAGCAAAGGCAGAAAAATTTGATGTTATTTATTTTGATCCCATGTATCCGGTAAGTAAAAAAAATGCACTTAACTCCGGTCAATTGGATTACATAACTAAAATTCTTGCGACTGAATCAATAGATAATGATCCAATTAAGGATTTTGAGGTTTTGAGTTCAATGCCGATAAAAAAAATGGTTATAAAAAGGCCAATCAAAGCTGAACCATTTTCCAAAAAAATTAATTATCAAGTTCTTGGTAAAACCACTCGATTTGATGTCTATATTTGAATTAATCTCTTGTTTGACCGTTTCCTGAAACAATGTATTTAAAACTTGTCAGTTGATCCACGCCCACTGGTCCTCGGGCATGAAATTTTCCAGTTGCAATACCTATTTCTCCACCAAGACCAAATTCACCTCCATCAGCAAATTGAGTTGAGGTATTGATCATCACAATTGCACTATCAATAGAGTGAGTAAACTTAGCTTGATTTTCTTTATTCTCACTGATAATTGATTCGGTATGACCTGTCCCATATTTGGCAATATGATTAATTGCTTCCTCTACATTTAAGACAGACTTTAAACTTACAATCGGGGCTAGGTACTCTGTTGACCAATCTTCTTCAGTCGCTGGTACCGATCTTCCATCAAGATCGATTGTTTTTTCACAACATCTTACCTCACAGTTAAATTCTGATAATGATGAAATAATTTTTGGCACAAAAGACTTTGCAATCTTGTCGTTAACGAGAATTGTTTCTACAGCTCCACAAATTCCTGTTCTTCGCATTTTTGCATTTAAGCAAACAGCTAAAGCTTTTTCTTCATCTGCATGCTCATCCACATAAATATGACAAATTCCCTCTAAATGTCCAAAAACTGGAACTTTTGCAGACCTTTCAACTTCTGCAACAAGGCTTTTGCCTCCTCTCGGTACTATCACATCTATTGAGCCATTAAGTCCTTCTAGCATGAGGGTTGCAGCATCTCTGCTTTCGGATGGGACTATTTGGATACATTCTTTTGGAAGATCAGCAGATATTAATGCAGCCTGAAGAGAGGTTACAATCGCTCTAGCAGACCTAAGACCATCTTTTCCACTTCTAAGTATTACTGCATTCCCTGATTTTAGGCATAAACCTCCTGCATCAGCAGCAACATTTGGCCTACTCTCAAAAATTAGTCCTATAACACCAAGGGGGGTAGCAACTCTAGAAATATTTAATCCATTTGGTCGATCCCAAGTTGCAAGGACTTTTCCAACTGGATCTTCAAATGATTTAATCGCCTCTAAGGTCTCGCATATTCCTTGAAGTCTTTCATTGTCTAAAGCTAAGCGATCAATAAAGGCTTCATCCTTATTGTTTTCTTTTGCCTGCTGAATATCAGCTTGATTAGCCTTAAGAATTTTATCAGCATCTTTTTGAATTGATTCAATAGCCAAATTAAAAAATTTATTTTTTTGTTCACTGGATACAGTATTTAATATTGAGCTCGCAATTTTTGCTTTTTGACCCATTTCATCAAGCATTGAGGAAAGATCTTTATTCATTTCTTCATAAACCATGTTGATTTTTTTCTCTTAGAAAGACTCTTTATTGGTTTCTTATTATTGCCTGAAGTAATAACCATCACACAGTCATTTTTTAAACAAATCTCTGCTGCTTCGATTTTTGAAATCATTCCACCTTTACCCATGTGACTTGCCTCACCTGCCATCTTTTTTATTTTAGCGTTAATTTTGGATACTTCAGTTATCAATGCATCTGATTTTTTTGAGTGTACATTCTCTTGCGACGTATAAAGCCCGTCAATGGTTGACAAGATAACCAACAAATCAGCATTTACTAGTTTTGCAACTTTTGCTACTAATAGGTCATTATCACCAAATTTAATCTCATCGGTTGCGGTACTGTCGTTTTCATTGATAATTGGTAAGCAGCCCATTTGTATAAGTTTGGTGACTGTTTGTTTTGCATTTTGCGATGCAAGTTTTATTTCAGTATCCCTTGGGGTCAAAAGCATTTGACCGATTGGAATAGAAAATTTATTAAGCTGTCTTTTCCATGCAGACATTAATTCAATCTGACCATGCGCTGCCATTGCTTGAGAGTCTGCAAGAGTAAGATCTGAAGATGTCTTAATTTTTTTTCTTCCTAAAGCAATTGCACCAGAAGAAACAATTAAAACTTCTTTATCTTTTTTTAATAGCCAAGCTACATCTTCACAAATTGCTGCAAGAATCTCTTGATTCAGTTTGCCATTAGGTTGAGCAATTACTGCAGAACCCACTTTGATGACTATTCGATTGTATTGCGCAACATTTTTCATTTTCATTCTAAACTTTACTGGTGCCCCATACCTGAGTCGAACAGGTACTCCCGAAGGAACGCGATTTTGAATCGCGCGCGTCTACCAATTCCGCCAATGGGGCCCGGCGGTCATTGTAGCCGAGTTCAACATCTTTTAGAATTAGCTCCTCTCATGAAAACTGAAAAATTTAACTACACTCTACCCGAGCACCTTATTGCGCAATATCCTGCTGAAAACAGGACTGATTCAAGGTTATTGGTTGCTTTAGATTCAATAGAGCATAAGAATTTTTGCGATATTGGAAATTATTTTAAGGGCGGCGACCTTTTAGTATTAAATAAATCCTCGGTTATACCAGCTCGAATGTATGGTAAAAAAATTTCGGGAGGAAAAATAGAAATCTTATTAGAGCGATTTCTTACAGAGAAACAAACCTTGACTCAAATAAAATCATCTAGATCACCAAAAGAGGGCGATCAATTAGTGTTCACGTACGAAAATGAAAAATTCTTTGCAACGGTTCAAGGTCGAAAAAAAAATTTTTTTATTTTAGATTGGTTAGTAAATCCTCAATCGTTATTTATTAAACATGGTCAAATTCCCTTGCCTCCATATATGACAAGAAAAGTAGAAAAAATAGATGAGGACAGATATGAAACCGTTTATGCAGATCCTCAGAAGAGAGAATCAGTAGCAGCCCCGACTGCTGGCATGCATTTTGATCAAGAGCTATTGTCTAATCTTCAACGCAATGGCATTGAGATTGGTTATGTAAATTTGCATGTTGGCGCAGGGACATTTCAACCTGTAAAGACTGATAAGATTGAGGATCATGAGATTCATAAGGAGCTTGTCGAAGTAGATTTAGAATTGATTAATCAAGTCAAGAGGGTAAAAGCTAGCGGCGGTAAAATTATTGCCGTTGGGACAACATCAATGAGAGCCGTTGAAACGGCATTTCAAAATGAGCCCACTGAGTTCACAGGAGAAACAGATTTATTTATTTTTCCAGGCTATGAGTTTAAAGTGGTTGATCATATGATCACTAATTTCCATTTACCAAAATCTTCATTGCTAATGCTTGTTGCAGCATTTATTGGTTATCAGAAAATGATGGACATATATAAAACAGCCATCAGAGAAGAATATAGGTTTTTGTCATATGGCGATGCCATGTTATTGAAATATGATGCAATTTAAAGTCTCATCTACTTCTGGTTATGCAAGGCGGGGAGAATTAAGTTTTTCAAGAGGCAAAGTGCAAACTCCAGCTTTTATGCCAGTAGGTACAAACGGAACAGTAAAGGCTTTGGAGGTTGAAAATCTTGAAGAAACTGGTTCAGAAATTATCCTTGGAAATACCTACCACCTGATGCTTAGACCTGGAGATGAGTTAGTGAAACAATTCGGCGGACTGCATAAATTTTCAAATTGGGATAAACCAATTTTGACAGATTCAGGAGGCTTTCAGGTTTGGAGTCTCGGAGATCTTGCAAAAATTACTGAAGAGGGCATAAGTTTTCAATCTCCCTATGATGGAAATAAGTGTTTTATGAGCCCAGAGGATTCAATGCGTATTCAAGCAAACCTTGGCTCAGATATTGTTATGGTACTTGATGAATGCACGCCATATCCTGCTGAATATGAGCAAGCAAAAGCTTCAATGGAGCTATCTTTAAGGTGGGCTAAAAGATCTCGCGAAGCTCATCAATCTGACTCAGCTTTATTTGGAATAGTTCAAGGAGGCATGTATGAGGATCTTCGTGAACAATCACTTAAAGGTTTAATGGACATTGGTTTTGATGGAATAGCCCTTGGTGGATTAAGTGTTGGAGAGCCTAAAGAAGAAAAAACAAGGATTCTTAAATATCTAGCTCCGTATTTACCATCCTCGAAACCCCATTATTTAATGGGAGTAGGCAAGCCTGAGGATATTGTTGAAGCTGTTTTTTTTGGAATTGATATGTTTGATTGTGTCTTGCCGACAAGAAATGCGCGTAATGGCCAGCTTATAACCTCCTATGGCATTTTAAATATTAGAAACGCACCCAGCAAAACTTCAGATGATCCAATTGACCCAGAGTGTAATTGCAAAGTATGCAAGAATTACTCTCAAGGGTATTTAAATCACCTAGATAAAACTAATGAAATGTTAGGCTCAATATTAAATAGTTTTCATAATATTTATTATTATCAACAACTTATGCAGCAAATTCGTAAAGCTGTCGAAACAGATACATTCGCCAAGTTAATAAAAGACTTTTATAATAAGCGGCATTTAGATATGCCTGAGCATTTAATCTAAGGAGATTGCATGAACGAAACACAGCAACAGTTACCGTGGTGGTTACCAGATCCGATAATTGTATTTTTTTTAGGATTTCTAGCTTTGATGTATTTTATGACCATTCGACCCCAGCAAAAACGCATGAAAGCACTTCAAAGCATGATGGATGGACTTGAAAAAGGTGATGAAGTTGTAGCTGCGGGAGGAATTATTGGACGTATTAAGGATATTAATGGGCCATATGTTTCTATAGAGGTCAGTGAAAATATAACTTTTAAACTACAAAAAACTGCTATATCCAATACTTTGCCCAAGGGCACGATTGCATCTATAAATTAATTAAAAATTATGAATAGATTTTCAATATGGACTTATGTATTTATTTTGTCAGTTCTGTCTATTGGCATTATCTATTCTCTACCTAATTTATATCCAGCTAAACCTGCAATTCAGATTGCCTATACTGACTCAGGTAAGTCTGCAGATCAGCAACTATTAACCCAAGTTAGAGATATTTTAGAAAATAAAGATATTGGAACTGAGTCTGTTGGATTAAAAGAAAATAATATTGTTGCTAAATTTAATTCCTTGGATGATCAGCTTGCTGCTAAATCTGCATTGCAGAGAGCTCTACTTGATCAAGCAATTGTTGCTTTAAATCTTGAACCTTCAACTCCTCAATGGCTTAGAGATATTGGTGGAGGACCTTTAAAGCTTGGTCTCGATTTGTCAGGGGGAGTACATTTTCTTCTTGAGGTTGATATCGATAGCGCTTTGGATAATCGCCTAGAATCTTTGCTGAGTGAATATAGAAAAAAATTTCGAGATGACCGCATCAATGTAGAGAGCTCAAGAAAGGATAATAAAGATCTATTGTTTTCATTCACAAGCGATGAAGATTACTCAAAAGCTTTAAAAATCTTTACTCAAGATAACATTACTCCTCTTGGTACATCTTTATTTGATTTAAGACCTAATTCACTGAGAAACTTAGTGGAATTATCCTATTCCCAATCTGCAATTAAAGAAATTAGAGATTATGCGGTTGGGCAAAATCTCATGACTCTTCGCAACAGAGTGAATGAGCTCGGGGTTAGTGAGCCGATCGTCCAACGTCAAGGCAGCAGCAGAATAGTTGTTCAGTTGCCTGGAGTGCAAGACACTACAGCAGCAAAAAAAATCATTGGTAAAACTGCGAATCTAGAGTTCAGACTCGAAGCTGCATCTACTTCATCTAGATTAAGAAAAGAGGAGTTTGATTTTCAAGATGAAAGAATGGGATCTGCTTTCTTAGAAAAAAATATTATCGTTGCTGGTGAGAGAGTCACTAATGCTAATTCGGGTTTTGATGAAAGCGGTTTTGCGCAAGTCAATATTACTCTCGATATGCAGGGTGGAAGAGCAATGCAAAAAGCTACTAATGGAAACATTGGCAGACGCCTTGGTGTTCTGTTTGTAGAACGAAAAAATAAATCTGTTTTGACCAAAGATGCAAATGGAGAAGATGTTATCGAGCAATCTTCTTATATTGAGAAAAAAATAATTAGTTTGGCTACTGTTCAAGCAGTGCTTGGAACAAATTTTAGAATTACTGGAGTTGGATCACCACAAGAAGCCAGTGAGCTAGCTTTGCTATTACGTGCTGGGGCCCTCGCTGCACCAATGAAGTTTGTCGAAGAAAGAACGGTTGGCCCAAGTTTAGGTAAAGAGAATATTGAACTTGGAGTGAGATCTATCATCATTGGATTGTTATCAGTGATAGCCTTTATGCTCTTTTATTATCGCTGGTTTGGGTTGGCAGCTAATATAGCTCTATTTGCCAATGTTGTTTTAATAACTGGTTTTATGTCTTTGCTGGGTGCTACTTTAACGCTTCCTGGCATCGCTGGCATTGTTTTAACCATAGGTATGGCTGTGGATGCTAATGTTTTGATTTTTTCGCGAATTAGAGAAGAGCTTAAAGCTGGTAAAGAGCCTCAAACAGCTATTCAAGAAGGCTTCTCTCGGGCCTTCGTAACCATTGTTGATGCAAACGTAACAACATTGATAGCTTCTATAATTCTTTACGCAATCGGAACAGGCCCAGTTAAAGGTTTCGCTATTACTTTATCAATTGGAATCTTAACTTCAATGTTTACAGCTATTTTAGGCACAAGAGCCATCATCAATATTATGTATGGTAATAAAAATTTAAAGGAGCTCAGAGTTTAATGAACCTAGATATTAAATTCATGAGTTATCGAAGATTTGCAACTATCGGATCTGTGGTATTGCTCATACTTTCTATCGGATCTCTAAGTTTCAAAGGATTGAATCTAGGTTTGGATTTTAGCGGTGGAACCTTGATAGAAGTTTCATATGACGATGCAGCTGATTTATCTGAAATTAGAGACTTGATGTTTAACAATGGGTTTGATGATTTTCAGGTTGTTAATTTTGGCTCTAATTCTGATGTTTTAATTAAAGTTGCAGATAAAGATGGCAACAGTCAACTTGGAGATGTCATTTACAAATTTTTACAAGAGGCTGATTCGTCAACAGAACTTAAAAGAATTGAGTTTGTGGGTCCTCAAATTGGTTCAGAGCTAAGAGATCAGGGTGGTCTTGGTATGTTAGTAGCTCTAGGCATGATTTTGCTGTATGTGGCTTTTAGGTTTCAATATAAATTTGCTTTAGGAGCTGTAGCAGCGCTGGCTCATGATGTCGTAATTATCTTGGGTTTGTTTTCTATTCTATCGTGGGATTTTGACCTTACCGTTCTTGCAGCATTGTTGGCAGTTATTGGTTACTCTTTAAACGATACGATTGTTGTCTCAGACAGAATGAGAGAAAATTTTAGAGGAGAAAGAGGCTTCGAGCCTGAAGAGATAGTTAATCGTTCCATCAATCAAACCCTTTCAAGAACACTCATTACCTCATTAACAACTTTGCTTGTTTTGTTTGCGCTATTTATCTTTGGCGGCGATATGATTCGAGGTTTTAGTCAGGCTTTAATAATTGGCGTTTTGATTGGAACCTACTCATCGATCTATGTCGTTGCAAACATGCTGCTTGGGCTTTCTATAACCCAAGATGACTTAGCAATCCCCGAGCCTGAAGGTGCTGAGTTCGATGATATGCCTTAATTGGCAGTAAAGTTTGGCTTGATCGCTTCCAGCATTGGCTTAAAGCATTTTGGAGATGCGCACAAATAATGATCGCTTTTTGTGTAGTCGGGGTTGCCCAGAAAATCACTGGTTAATGCTCCTGCTTCTTCGGCAATTAACATACCAGCAGCTACATCCCAAACACCAAGCCCATTAGCCCAAAATCCATCTAATCTGCCTGCTGCTACATAAGCCAAATCCAACGCAGAGCATCCCGATCTTCTAATTGTTAGGCTATGTTTGTAAAGCGCTCTAAATGTAGCAATATTTTCAAAGTTATAATTTTGT
>CACOHS010000022.1 GCA_902627055.1 uncultured SAR86 cluster bacterium
GGAGTTGAGGGTGTTTCCAAGATTCTGGTGTCTGACAATGCTGCTTATGAAAATCATTTAGCAGAAAGTACTGCTAATCTGATTAAATCAGTTGCTGCTAACTATTCTCACATACTTGCGGCAGCAACTACATTTGGGAAAAATGTTCTACCTAGACTGAGTGCATTGCTAGATGTGCAACAAATATCAGAAATAACAGAAGTTGTTTCTGAAGATACATTTAAAAGACCTATATATGCAGGAAGTTGTATTGCTACAGTTAAATCAAATGATTCTATTAAAGTAATTACAGTCAGAGCTACTGCCTTTGATCCTGTTAATTCGTCTGGCGGTTCTGCATCTATTGACAACATTGATGCTGATAACATTTCTGATCTAACATCCTTTGTTGGAGAAGAGATTGCTCAGAGTGACAGGCCAGAGTTAACGGCTGCTGGTATTGTGATCTCTGGCGGAAGAGGCATGCAATCAGGTGATAATTTCCATCTCTTGGAGGCAATTGCAGATAAGCTTGGCGCTGCTGTTGGTGCTTCTCGGGCGGCTGTAGATGCAGGTTTTGTTCCAAATGATTATCAAGTTGGTCAAACGGGCAAAATTGTTGCACCAGATTTATACATCGCTGTTGGTATTAGTGGTGCAATTCAGCATTTAGCTGGAATGAAAGATTCAAAGGTAATTGTTGCTATAAATAAAGATGAAGATGCACCTATTTTTCAGGTTGCAGACTATGGCTTGGTAGCAGATCTATTTAATGCTTTACCAGAACTTTCAGAACAGCTTTAACTTATTGATTTGCAGTAATATTTAGTCCAAGCCTTTCAATATTTTGACTGGCTGATCCATTTATTAGCTCACATTCTTTTGCAAGCAGGCAATATCTCCATAGAACGTAATCTCTATCCACTCCCGCACCTCCGTGAAGGTGTTGCGCAGAATAACTTATTTTATGACAAGCATTTCCAGCCCAAATTTTTGACACTAATGCATCATTTTCGCAATCAAGATTTGTATTCAAATTTGCTGACGCTTGTTGATTAACTAATCTTAAGCATTCAAGTTCAATAAAGCAGTCTGCGGCCCTGTGGGAAACTGCTTGAAAAGTTCCAATAACTCTACCAAATTGCTCTCGTTCAGAAGTATATGATGCAATTAAAGATGTCATTTTGTTAGTTACTCCAAGAGCTATATAACTTCTCATCACCATATTTATTTGCAATAAGTATTTTAAAGCTTCCAGTCCACGACCTTCTTCATGAACAACATCAGATTCTCCGATTGATACATTTTTAAGCTCTACTTTAAATAAAGGTGAGTTAGCAGTAGAGGCAAGTTGAGTTAATTTAACATTATCAGTTTTTACAAGGGCTAGGATTACACCCTTATTTGAAGATGCGGAAATCAAAATACCCTTAGCTAAAGATGATATTTCTGAGAGATATTTTGAACCGTTAATAATTATTTTATCATCATCAAAAACTGCTGTAGTGTTTGGATTTTCTGGATCATGATTTAGTGGCTCTAAAATAGCTGACGTATAAATCTCACCTTTAGTGATAGATGAAACAATAGATTGATGTTTATCACTTTTACTAAATTTTTGAAGTGTTTGAGCAACATCAACTAAACATCCAGTTAAACACAATGGAGCAGCATAAAAGCCAAGACATTCAAAAAGAATACCTAGATCGTATAAATCTTCGCCGCTACCATTTAATTTTTCATTAATGCCAAGCCCTAAATATCCATTAGTTGCAAGGAACTCATAAAGCTTTTCGTCATGTTTAAACTCATTATCAAAATTCTTAAGCTTTTCTGGAGAGCATTTTTCTGAGAATATTTTGTTCAGAGATTCTCTTATCTCTCGTTGGTGACTTAATTCTGAAAAGTCCACTAGCGGCTCCTTGGCATGAACAAACCTGCCATTGCAATAATGTCTCTTTGAACTTCATTCGTACCACCTCCAAAAGTTAATATAGATGCTGTTCGGTACATTCTTTCAAGGCGCGCATTCAGAATTTTTAATTCTGAATCATTTTTTAAAATACTTAGCTCACCCATAATTTCCATCAAAAGTCTGTAAGCCTCAATAAAAAATTCAGATCCGTAAACTTTAGCAACTGAAGCCTCTGCCATATTGAGCTGATCAGACTCCATAATCCATGTTTGTTTCCAGCAAATTAGTTTTAATGCTTCAATTCCAGAGTGAATTTGAGCAAAATTTTGTTTAACCCATGACAAATCAGTTAAAAATTGATCATTACCAATTTTAGTATTTTGAGCTAATTCTAAGACGTTCTTATAAAGTTCTTCAACAGGACCATGATTTACCAATGCAAGTCGTTCTAGATTTAATTGACTAGTTATGAGTGACCATCCTTGATTAATTTCTCCAACTAGATGTGAATCTGGGACTTTGATATTTTCATAGAATGTAGCATTAGTTCTTACATCGCCTAGAGTATTAATTGCAGTTAAAGAAAATCCGGGGTCATTTGTTGGAACAATGAACATAGAAATTCCTTTATGATTCTTAACTTCAAAATCAGTTCTTGCTGCAAGCCATATATAGTCTGAAAAGTTCGCCAAACTAGTCCACATTTTTTGACCATTTATAAGATATCCATCTTTTTCTTTAATAGCTTTTGTTTGAAGGGAGGCCAAGTCAGTCCCAGAATTTGGTTCAGAGTAACCAATACCAAATATTAATTTTCCTTGTAAGATTTTTGTTGCTATTTCTTCTTTAGCCCAATCAGACCCATACTCTGCTATCATTGGTCCAACTGATTCTGTTGTCAGAAATGGAAACGGGAAGCCAGTTCGCATTACAGTCTCAACGAAGATGTATTGCTCAATTGGACTAAGCTCCTTGCCACCAAATTCTTTCTTCCAACTAAGGCCTATCCAACCATCTGTGCCCATAGTGAGCATAGCTTTTTTAAATTCTGGGCCACCACCCTCAAAATGTTCTGGATTATTAAGCTCTGTCTTTAACTCAGGTGTAATTAATCCTTTAAAGTATTCTTGCAGCTCATCTTTTAATTTAGCTTGTTGTGAGTTTAATTGTATTAACATTTAACTATTAGTATCTCATCTTCATTTCTCAAGGCAACATCTTCATGTATTATTATTTTATGGAAAGTTACACAAAAACGATGGAAATACTCCATAAAAAACTACTCCAAGCAAGAACAAAAGATCAAGAAGATAGGATTGTTAATTTAATGCTAGCTGAAGCAAGGCGATACAGAAAAACAGAGGAATTAAAGGCGCTTGATCTTAAAGATTCAAATTCGACGGCATAGCTTATTTTAATACTGCAATAACTTCTAAGTGATCAGTATTTGAAAACTGATCAAATAATCCAATTGATTTAACCTCTCTTTTCATAATTTTTAAATCACGGAAAAAAGTTTCTGGGTTGCACGATATATAAACCATATTTCTAAATTGATTAGATAAATTTACAGTTTCGTTACTTAAACCAGCTCTAGGGGGATCGACCAATATATGGCTAAAGTTATATGAAGTTAAATCAATATTTTTTAATCTTCTAAATATGCGCTTATTACTTAATGCTAATGCTGTCTCATTATCAGAAAGCCTAGCAGTTTCAATATTTGTAATACTATTTAATTCTATAGACTCTAATAATAGTTTAACCGCATGACGATTATTTTCTGTCGCAAAAACTTTATTGAATTTTGAAGCAAGGGGAAGAGTGAAGCCTCCACAGCCACAATAAAGTTCAAGTAGATCTTTTGTGTCTTTTAAATATTCTGAAATGAAAGAGATCATCATTGAATAAAGGTAGAAATTAGGCTGAAAAAAAACTACATCATTTTGTAATATTTCAAAGCTGGAATTTTTGTATTTACATATAATTTTTAAATTTTCTTTATCATTAGCAATTTTTTGATTTTTACTTCTCCCAATAATAGATAGATTTTTGAATTTAGTTTGAATAACTTTAGCTTCAAGACTCCATTCATCTAAAAGTTCTTTGTGATAAATCATAGTTACTAAAATATTCGATCCTGAAGATCTAAAATTAACTTGGAATAATTTTGATTTTAAAATGCTAGATTTATTGATCAGTTTTAACAATTTAGGCATTATTTTTTGGATGCTATAGTGAGGTATCCTAGATACATCCATAAATATTTTTTTTCCATTTTGAACCATTGTGTATGAGCTATTGCTAATACCGAACTCACATCTAGCCCTGTAACCACTGGCAGGCGACAAAAATATTGAAGGTTTAATGTCTGAGAATGATGACAGCTCATGACAAAATTTAGAGAACTTATTCATATCAAATTTATTACGAGTATAATAAATCCAATAAATACAATGTTTAGAATCAAAAATAGCATTATAAATTTTGAAACTGTTAAATTATTAAGATCATTTTCAAGATCTTTTGAGGTGCGAACACCCATTATCGATGCTAGGATCCTTTTAAACCACATATTATGACAAGCAAGATTATCACAATTACTAAAACTGCCGAAGAATATTTAGCTAAGCTGATAGCAGATAAAAATGAACCTGGCACGGCTGTAAGGGTTTTTATCTCTGATCCAGGAACCGCAAATGCTGAAACATGTTTGGCTTATTGTAAACCAGATGAGTTTGTTGCATCTGATACTCTTATATCTCTTCCAACACTCTCAGTTTACGTTGAGGAGCGAAGCATTCCTTTTCTTTTAGATGCAGAGGTGAATTATGATGTTGATAATTTTGGAGGCCAGCTAACTATTAAAGCTCCTAATGCTAGATTACCTAACATTTCTCCTGATAGTCCCCTAGAAGATAGAGTTAATTATGTTATTTATAACGAAATTAATCCTATGTTAGAGTCTCATGGAGGCTTAGTTAGTTTATTAGAAATAACTGATGATAAGTTTGCAATCCTTCAATTCGGAGGAGGGTGTCAAGGTTGTGGCATGGTTGATGTAACTCTTAAAGATGGAATCGAGAAAACCCTTTTAGAGCAGTTACCAGAGTTAGCTGGCGTTAGGGATATGACAGATCATTCTCTGGATGAAAATGCATTTTACAGGGAAGAATAGACTGAGATTATTATTCCAATCTTTGGATGATCAAAATAATGCACTTCATTTTTAAAAATTCTTCTCTCCTCTTTTAACAGATATTTAACTTCACTTAATCTTATTGGTGCCTCAGTGGAGGCTTCCACTGAATTGATTTTAGGCTTCACAATCTCACCTTTCTCAAATATTTTTGTATCTATTTTAATGTCATAGTCTTTAATCTCGTCAGGAATTGAGTCTTTCAAAGCATCAAATTTAATTTTATTTATAGTTTTTTTATCTGTATTAGAGCTTAAATCGCCATCAAGATATGCAATTACATCAAGATGCAGATATCTACTTTTATACAGCTTGATTAAAAGTCCATTATTATCAAAAATTTCATGTATGTAAGGTGCATTTTCTTTTGATAAAGCTGGTTGAATCCATGACTCTTTGTGCAGAATTTTATACTCCTTTCTGCGATTAAGTCTGCTATAAATATTATTAAGCTGATCAAGCTTAGATTCTTTTTCAAACCACTTACTTTCGTCTATTTGAGAATAGGTCTTTATTTTTGTTATTTCAGAGAGTTCTTTGTTGTTAGTATTTGCTTCATTAAGATGCATCAATTCAACTGAGAACTTATTTTTTTCAAAGTCGAACGAGTTGAGAATTGATTTTTCATTAAGAGAGATTTCTGATTTATCTTCTAAGGTAATAGTATTAATACCTTCAATACTTAGCTTTTGTGATTCAAACTCCTCATTTCCAATTATTTCTAGCTGCTCAAATACAACGATCTCGACACTATATATTTCATTATTATTTTTATTAGCACTAGAGTAAAAGCTCGCAAAAAAAATGAGAGAGAATATAAAAAATTTATAATAGTTCATTTAATAATTTTGCTACGGCAGACCGCTTATTAATATTCTCTGTAACATCTAGGATAATCTTACTTTCATTTTTAAGCTTTATCTTAGCTGATCCTGATTGAATCAATCCAATTAATTTTTTATACACTTGATCAGTTAAATTATCGTTAAAAGTAAGCATTGCATTTTGATTATTAGAGTAGATTTTTTTTATGCCTACATTTGCAGCAATAATCCTTAGCTTGGAATTTTCAATTAGATTCAATATTTCACTATCTGGTTTTCCGCATCGATCTTTAAGATCAATTAGTATTTGATCAATTTGTTCATATGTTTCAGCATCATTCAATGATCTGTAAACTTTCAACCTTTCATTGGCAACTGGGAGATATGTATCGGGAATTAAAGCACGATCATTAAAATTAATCTCTGTATCAAGTATTGGCTCTTGTTGATGTCCTTTGATGTCATTAACAGCATTCTTTAACATTGATAAATACATACTTAGACCTATAGCTTCAATGTGACCGCTTTGTTTAACTCCTAAAAAATCACCAGCCCCTCTGATTTCAAGATCCTCTTGAGCAATAAAGTATCCCGACCCTAAATCAGAATATCTTACCAATGAATCAAGTTTTGCTTTAGCTGCTTTTTTTAAGTCCATATTTGGAATTAGTAAGTAACAATAAGCTTGACGCAATGACCTTCCTACACGACCCCTTAATTGATGTAATTGCGACAGACCAAATTTATGAGAATCAATCACAATCATAGTATTTGCATTTGGAATATCTAAACCCATTTCAACAATTGTTGTGCAAATAAGAATATCTATTGAATTTGCGTTAAAACCATTCATTGTTTTAGTAATTAATTTTTTAGATAATTTTCCATGAGCAATTCCTAAATTTGCCTCTGGTATAAGATTTGAAATTTGATTTTTTAATTGCTCCATTTTTGAAATATCATTTTGAACTATGAAAACCTGTCCACCTCTAGATATTTCCCTATCGATAGCATTTTTAATTATTTGTTGATTTTGTAAATTTAAAAAAGTTTTTACACTTATTCTTTCTAGGGGAGGGGTATATAGATAAGAAAAATCTTTTAATCCAGAATATACAAGATTCAATGTTCTGGGTATAGGAGTTGCAGACATATAAAGGATATGAGTTGTTGATTGTCTTGATTTGATAATCTCTTTTTGTTTTGTTCCAAATCGATGCTCCTCATCAATTACAAGTAGGCCAAGATTATCAAGAGGAATTTCACTATTAAGTAATGCATGTGTTCCAATTAAAATATCAATTTTTTTATTTTTAAAATCCTCGTAAATCTTTAGTTTATTTTTTTGGGATGTATGTCTTGTAAGAAGTTCTATATTAATTGGAAAGTTAATAAATCTTTTTGCAAAACTTTCTAAGTGTTGTTTGGCTAAAATAGTACTGGGAGCTAAAAGCATCACTTGTTTTTTAGCATGCACAGCTACAAAGGCTCCTCGCATTGCAATTTCAGTTTTTCCAAAACCAACATCACCGCATATCACTCTATTCATTGGTTTGATCAACGAAATATCTTTTATGACATCATTAATACAATTGATTTGATCCTTCGTTAGAACGTAAGGGAAGTCACTATCAAACTTGTTATAAGAATTTTTATCACAGATTAGTTGACTGGAGGATGCAATGGAACGTCTTGATTCAATATCTAGAAGCTCTGCAGCATGATCAAGAGCTTTTAATCTCGCCTTTTCTTTTTTTATTTTCCACTTATTTGATGATAAAGAATCAAGGGGTATCCCTTGAGTTTGAGTTGTTTGAAATTTTGAAACTAAGTACGCTTGCCTGATTGGAACATATAAAATTTCATTTTCATGATATGTAATTTTTATGTATTCCTCTTCACTGGTATTTGTTTTTAAAACTTCTAGACCTTCATAAATTCCAATACCATAATCAACGTGAATTACTAGTTCATTATCAAGAAATGGATTTTCAAAATTTTTGATAAGCGAATCGTTAATTTGCAAACTATTCTTTTCAATTAAAATTTCTGAGCTCAAAAACTCGTCGAGATTGAGATGAACAAAACTGCCATTTTCGTTAACAAATGATCGAGCTGATGCGTGAAAACAACTAAATACTCCATCTCTTATATTGAAAGGTATCGTTGTGGTATTTATTTTATATTTCTTAGTAATTTCATCTAATTTTGTCTGTTCTGAGGAAGTGATTAAAAGAGAAGCTAATTCTGCATTATTTTGTTTCTTAACTAATTCTTTTAACTGTATTTCTTTATCTTTTGTACTATTAATTAAGGCGTTATCACTTGCAAAAGCAATTTGTTTTGATGAATCTAAATAAGATTGAATCTCTTGAATTTGATATACATAGTCCTTTGGCCTCATTAAGGGCCTCGATACATCGATTGACTCTTCCTGGTATCTTTCTTCTACAAAATTCATATGAGAAAGTAATATTTGATCAATTTTGTTTGATTTTATTAGACTAAAATCAGGAAAAAAATCTACTAGATTTGAATTACTTGTCTGAATTAGCGGATTATATATTTCATATCCTTCAGGATATTGACCATTAACTAAAGTTTGAAATATTTCACAATGTCTTTCATCATATGTTTGAAAATAGTTTCTCCAGTTTGATTTAAATTTTTTAATAGATTCATCGTTTAATCTAATCTCTGAACCACTAAATAATTTAAAATTAGATAATTTATCAACCATATGTTGTGACGAAGGATCAAATTGTCTTATTTCATCAATCTGATCTCCAAAAAAATCAACTCTTAGGGGTTGTTTATGAAATCCAGAGTAAAAATCAACGACACCGCCTCTTACTGTATATTCATTAATTGATGTAACTTTATCAACTCTTTGATAATTCAAGTCTTCTAAAATAGCTGTTAAATCTTTAATAGAGAGCGAATCTCCAAGGCTGAATTGCTTTCTTGCAAGAAAATCGTTTTTAGAGGGCAATTTTTCAAATAAGTTTATGCTGCTAGTCACTACAATTTTGAGATTTTTTTTATCTGAATTTAATAGCTTTAGTCTGTCTTGAATGATTGAATCTGCAGTAGAGAATCTGTCGTATGGCAGAATTTCTCTTTCTGGATAATATCCAATCATTGAATTATCAAGCAATATCAGCAATTCATTTTTTAATAATCTAGCCTCTTTGTCTGATTCGCAGAAATACAGAATTTGTTTCTTTTCTAGTTTTGAGTGCTGGATAAGTTCAAAAGCTATAGATTGATGCTGTTTTTCTAACATAGGGTGAAGTATAATTTGCGCCTAAATTTTAATCTAAAAAAATAGGAACACTAACATGGATATAGGTTTTTCAGAACAAGATCTTCAATTTCAAGAGGAAATAAGAGCTGGTTTAAATGGAGCAGAGTATCCTGCTCATGTTAAAGAAAAGCAGGAAAAGGGGACAGCTTTAACTAAGCAAGATTTAATTGATTTTCATAAATTTCTTCATAGTAAAGGCTGGATGGGATACAACTGGCCAGTAGAGTATGGAGGTACTGGCTGGTCTCCAGTTCAAATTTATCTTTTTTTGAATGAATTAGCTGCAGCTCAATGCCCAACGATACTACCTTTTGGTTTAAATATGGTTGGTCCTGTAATTTATACTTTTGGTACTCAAGAGCAAAAAGATAGATTTCTTCCAGACATACTTGAATTTAATACTTGGTGGTGTCAGGGATACTCAGAACCTGGATCAGGCTCTGATTTGGCCTCATTAAAAACAAAAGCTGTTTTAGAGGGCGATCATTATATCGTTAATGGCTCTAAAACTTGGACAACACTTGCTCAAAATGCAGATTGGATTTTTTGTCTTGTCAGAACAGAAACTACGCAAAAAAAACAAGAAGGAATATCATTTCTATTGATTGATATGAATTCTCCAGGCATTGAAGTTAAACCAATTATTACTATTGACGGCGATCATGAAGTAAATTCTGTGTTTTTTACTGATGTCAAAGTGCCAGCTGATCAATTAATTGGCGAAGAGGGTAAGGGTTGGACTTATGCTAAGTTCTTACTAGCGCATGAGAGATTTGGTATTGCAGGGGTTCCTGTGGTTAAAGTGCAAATCGACAAACTTAAAAAGTTAACAGCTGATTATAATGATCAAGATTTAAATAAAAAAATAGCTGAGTTAGAAATTGACTTAGAGGCTTTAGAGTTTACTGAGCTTAGAACATTAGCTGCAATAGCAGAGGGTGGTCATCCTGGTGCAGAATCTTCAATTTTAAAAATTCGTGGCACCGAAATTCAGCAAAGACTAACTGAACTTTATGTTGAGGCTGCAGGTCAATACATATTGCCTTACGAAGGTCCAGAAGGTTTTGATTCAAACAGAACTCCGTCAGGACCCGAATATGCTAGTCCATCTGTTGCCCAATATCTAAATTATAGAAAGACATCAATCTATGGCGGCAGTAATGAGATTCAAAAAAATATCATTGCAAAAGCAATTTTAGGAGTTTAAGTATGAACTTAAATTATTCTGATGAGCAAAATATGCTTAGAGAACAGGTCTT
>CACOHS010000023.1 GCA_902627055.1 uncultured SAR86 cluster bacterium
TAATCATTTGGGCTTTACCCACAGTCGTTAATTTTATAAATCCTGTTCAAGATAACATTCCAACAAATTGGCCAGAGGGACCTTTAGAGAGATTAGATCAAAATGATTCTAGGCCAAATATTATTTTAATTTTGGCAGATGACATGGGCTATAACGATATCTCTTTGCATAATGGTGGTGCAGCAGACGGAACCTTAAAAACTCCCCATATAGATTCGTTAGCCAAAAATGGTGTTTGGTTCAATAAGGGTTATGCGGCAAATGCTACTTGTGCTCCATCTCGAGCTTCTATTATGACTGGCAGGTATGCAACAAGATTTGGATTTGAGTTCACGCCAGTACCTGATTTAGGTCAATTGGTTGTTCGCTGGCTGGCAGAAGAGGATGATGACGATCTAAGAGCAAGAATAGATCATGAGATAGCAAGAAATTTGCCCTCATTTATGGATCAGGGCATGCCCTCAGATCAGATAACTATTGCAGAAATATTAAAATCACAAGGCTACTATACAGCTCATATTGGAAAGTGGCATCTAGGACATTCATCTGGAATGTCGCCTCTTGATCAGGGTTTTGATGATTCATTGTCATTAGCAGGTGCTTATTATCTTCCAGAGGACCATCCAGATGTTGTGAATGCAAAATTTGAAACAAGTATAGATAAGATGGTTTGGTCTGGAAGTCAGTATGCAGCGCGATTTAATGGCGGCGATTATTTTGCTCCAGATAAATATGTTACAGATTACTATACTGATGAGGCAATTAAAGTTATCGAAAAAAATAAAAATAGACCTTTTTTTCTATATTTGAGTCATTGGGCAATTCACAATCCTCTCCAAGCTATCAGAAGTGATGTAGAGCAAATGAGTCATATGTCAGCTCACAATTTAAAAGTTTATTCTGGAATGATAAGGGCGCTTGATAGAAGTGTAGGACAGATAATTCGGACATTAAAAGAATTAAATATTTATGGAAGGACTTTAATTTTTTTCACCAGTGATAATGGAGGGGCTAATTACATTGAGTTAGAAGATATCAATAAACCATTTCGTGGTTGGAAAATCAGTTTCTTTGAGGGTGGAATTAGAGTTCCATTTATTTTGAGTTGGCCAGATCAAATTGATCCTGGATTAAAATTTGATAAGCCAGTTCATCATTTTGATATCTTCTCAACTATTGCTTCTGCTGCTAATGTACCCCTACCAATGGACAGAAAAATAGATGGAGTGGATTTAATGCCTTACATAAAGGGAGAGAAAATTACTAATCCTCATCAAACTCTTTTTTGGCGATCAGGAAATCATCAAGCAGTTTTGCATGAGAATTGGAAATATTTAGTAAGCAAAAAAGAAGGCACGAAATGGTTATTCAATACCGAGCTAGATCCATTAGAAAGAAATAATTTAATTAACATCAATCCAAAAAAAACCTCGCAAATCGAAAACCTTTTAGTAACATTTAATTCCGAACAAGCAAACCCTTTATATCCTTCAAGTACCGAGTTACCAGTTTTAATAGATAAGTATGATGGCCAAGTTATAGAAGATGCAGATGAATATATCTATTGGTCAAATTAAATGGAGCATAAAATGAAAAATGTATTAAGAGTCATAGCAGGTATTGCCGGAACTTTATTTTTTTTAAACGGATTGCAATGGATTATAAATCCTGCAAGTATAGCTGACTCATTGGGTATGCCCTTGTTAGAGGGAGTGGGGCTTAGTACTCAGATAGGGGATCTTGGAAGTTTCTTTATCACTGTAGGTGCCATGACATTAATTGGAGCGATTACAACAACACGTCATTGGTTTTATGCACCATCTATGCTTTTATTAGTTGCAGCTTTATATAGAAGCCTTTCAACTATTTTATATGGTGCTCCATTTGTAATGTCTGCGATTGTTGTTGAAATTAGTGTTGGCCTCTTTTTAATATTTGCTGGATCAAGGATCGCGACCGAGGATTAAAATGATGAAACTGCTTAAATATATCTTAATTGTTGCTGTAATTGGCATTATCTTAGTGTCGGTTTTGACAAGGGTTCCAGATGTTCAAGATCGGCTTATGTTTAGATTTGTTCAAACTCTTGGCGGCACCACTGCTGATCTAAATGACAATTCATTATCAGCTGTTGTATGTGGATCTAGATCTCCACTTCCATCTCCAGGAAGGGCACAAACGTGCGTCTTAGTAAATGCAGGCGGTAATTATTACGTTGTAGATATTGGAGACGGTAGCGCAGTAAATCTTAATAATTGGAGAATAGACGCGAACAAGATTCGTGCAACTTTGTTAACTCATCTTCACTCAGATCATATTTCAGACCTTGCAGATTTGCATTTAATGACTTGGATTAATACCTCGCATTCAAAGCCTATGGATGTTTATGGTCCTGCAGGAGTTGAGTTAGTAACTCAAGGTTTTGAGGACGCGTATCAGTTGGACTATCAATATAGACATGAGCATCATGGTGATGAAATAGCGCCAAAAGATATTGCTGGGTTTAATCCTTTTCCGATAGATTTATCTAACCCAGTAATTATTGATGAAGATGGCTTGAAGGTGACAGCCTTCAAGGTAACTCATGATCCAATTGTTCCCGCTTTAGGATTTCGTTTTGACTATAAAGGGAGATCAATTGTTATTAGTGGAGATACCATTTACGACGAGAATTTAATCAAACATGCAAAAGATGCTGATGTTTTATTTCATGAAGCACAAGCAAACCATCAATTGGATATTATGAGAAAAGCTTTAGCAAATAATGAGGGGCTAGTCACAATTCTAAATGACATTGAGACTTATCATACAACACCTGTAGAAGCCGCTAAGGTAGCAAATTTGGCAAATGTAGATCATTTATTTTTTTATCATTTAACTCCAGCACCAAGAAATAATTTAACAGAAAGAATGTTTTTTCGAGGAGTTAATGACATCAGGAAAGAATGGAGCTCTACAAAAGATGGCACTATGGTTGTTTTACCATTAGACTCAGATGAAATAATAGTTACTGAGATAAATTAATGGATGTAAAAAATAAAAGAGTTGTTGTCACTGGTGCAGCTAGTGGTATTGGTAAGGCTCTATGTGAAGCTTTTTATCAAGCAGGAGCTCAATCACTTATTGCTGTAGATATGAATCTAGATGGTGCGCAAGAAACAGCTGATTCAGTTAATGGTATTGCCATTCAGGCGAATGTTGGAAATGAAAAAGACATTATCAATGTGATCAAAAAAGCAGATGAGCACGTTGATGGCACAGACATTTTTTGTTCTAACGCAGGGATTGGTGGTGTGCCAGGATTTTTTGAAGTTGAAGCATCAGATTGGCAGAATATCTGGGATGTGAATGTTCAATCTCATATCTTCGCAGCTAAACATGTTTTACCTCAAATGATTGAAAGAGGGGAAGGCTATCTAGTCAATACATCATCAGCAGCCGGGCTTTTGACTCAGTTAGGAGCAGCAGGTTATTCAGTTACCAAAGCAGCTGCAGTAAGTTTCGCAGAATGGGTCAAGATTACTTATGGAGAAAAGGGGATTGGTGTTTCTTGTCTTTGTCCTCAGGCAGTAAGAACAGCAATGACTGCTCAAGGTCCCGGTGTTGCTGGTGTAGATGGAATGATGGAGCCAGATGTGGTTGCACAAGAAGTTTTAAAGTGCATTGAAGAGGAAAAATTTTTAGTATTACCTCATACAGAAGTAGCTGAGTATGTTTCTAGAAAGGGTAATGACAGGGATAGATGGATTTCCGGAATGCAGAGACTGCAAAAGCAATATGAAGATTTTTTAACCCCAGTTGATATGAAGTAAACAAGGAGAAAACATGAAAACAAAAATTACAGAATTATTTGGTATAGAGCATCCTATTATTCAGGGTGGAATGCATCATGTAGGGTTTGCTGAACTAGCTGCAGCAGTATCAAATGCAGGCGGCCTTGGAACTATAACTGGTCTGACACAAGGAACTCCTGAAAAGCTTGCAAAAGAGATTGCTCGTTGCAAGGAGATGACTGACAAACCTTTTGCTGTAAATCTTACATTTTTGCCTTCATTAACTCCTCCAGATTATCCTGGATTGGTCGATGTAATTATTGGTGGAGATGTTCCAATCGTTGAAACAGCTGGAAGAAATCCTGCTGAATATTTGCCTGCTTTAAAGGAGGCTGGAATTAAAATTATTCACAAGTGCACATCGGTCAGGCATTCATTAAAAGCGCAATCAATTGGATGCGATGCCGTCTCGGTTGATGGTTTTGAGTGTGGGGGCCATCCAGGTGAAGATGATATTCCTAATTTTATTCTTTTGCCAAGAGCAGCTGATGAACTAGAAATTCCATTTGTTGCCTCAGGTGGTATGGCTGACGCAAGAAGTTTAGTTGCTGCAATGGCTCTTGGAGCAGAAGGTATGAATATGGGTACTAGATTTATTGCAACTCAAGAAGCGCCAGTTCATCAAAATGTTAAAGATTCAATTGTTAATGCCTCTGAATTAGATACCAGATTAATTATGCGCTCCCTAAGAAACACCGAAAGGGTTCTTAACAATGAAGCAGTTGAGCGTCTTATGGAAAAGGAGAGTGCTTTAGGGGATCAACTTACCTTCCAAGATATTGCTGACGAGGTTGCCGGAGTTTATCCAAAGATTATGCATGAGGGAACTATGGAGGCTGGTGCTTGGTCATGTGGGATGGTTGCGGGTCTGGTAAATGATATACCAACAGTTAAAGAGCTTATCGACGGAATTATGAATGAAGCTGATAGTATTATTGAAAAGAGATTAAGTAATTTTTAATTCTTAAATTCAGATCTTATATTAATATTCCACTTACTCTATCGATCAACCAGAAAAAGCCCATGCCACCTAAAATTAATGAGGTAAAAGTGGCTGATTGTTTATAAAAGTTAAATTTTTGCGAAAGCCATATAACTGATCCAAATATGGGGATTAACAAAAGCTGACCTGCTTCAATACCCAGGTTAAAGAATAGTAAAGAGAGTAGCAGCTGCTCATTACCGATACCAATACCCGTCAGAGCATTAGCAAACCCCAGTCCATGCAATAATCCAAAGCCAAAAGCAACAATCCAAGGCGTAGATTGATATTTTTTACTTTCACTGACCTCTAAACCCAGGTAAATAATAGTAAGTGCAATTATTGCCTCTACAGTTGCTTGTGGTAGTGAGACTAGCTCGAATACTGATAAACCTAAAGTAATGCTGTGTGCGAGGGTAAATGCTGTAATTGTTTTTACAGCATTGAAAAAACCTGAAATTAAAAAAAGCAGTCCTAAGATGAAAAGAATATGATCATTTCCACTCATGAGATGATCAATGCCTAAGGTGAAGTATCCAATAGGATAAACCTGCTCTTGAAAGGGAATCTCTATCGATGATCTCTTAAGGTTCATAAGGCCTTCAAACACCTCTCCGTTGGAATGGGTAATTGTTATCAAGGCATCTGTGAGCACGCTTAAATTGTTTACTGAAATTATTTGACCTTTTAAAGAGCTCTCACAAATTAAGGATATTCTTTCAACTAAATATTTCCCCTTTTGACTGGGAAGTTGACTATTTCTCTCACAATTATCAGGGAAAAAAACTTCTGCTCTTGCACCAATGTTTTTTATTGGATACATCCAGCTAACTTGATATTCGTTATTAGCAAGCTCATCTACAACCAAGTGGGCCGGATTAAACTCATGAGAGAGTAATGCAGTTGAATAAATAAGAATGACTAATGATTTAGCAAGTTTGTAAATCATTAGAACTTATAATTTGGATTGATAATAACCCTATATTGAGATTTTATTTCATTAATATATTGAGCAATAGCTTTATCTTGAGCCTCTGAAAGATAGTCTTGCTGTACCTTTATTAGAACTTTTTCTAGAGGGGGAGAAAATCCAGTTTTAACTTCTTTCAACAATACTATGTGATATCCAAAAGCAGATTCATGAGGCCCAGACCACTCATTTACAGGAAGATTTTTAATCGTAGAGAAAAATAATTCTCCAAAATTTTTTTTAATTTCATTTGCGCTATTTTGATAAAAGTTTTTCCCTAAAAAAAATGGATCTCCCTTTAATTCCACTCCATTGGTTTGATAATTGTTGAAAGCTTTAGTCGCTCTTTCTTTTGCGCTCGATTCTTTTGAAAAATAATGATGAGAAAACGAATATGTTGCAGGAACATAGTAGCTACTTTTATTTTGATTAAAAAATTTTTCTAATTCTTCTTGAGAGGGGTCATCTGGTACAGTTTCTTGTTTTAAGAAAGTAATTTTTTGAGCTAATCTTCTTTTAATGATTCTATCTTCCTCATCTAAATTTAAGAGAAGAGCTTCCCTATATAAAATCTCCTCTTGAACAAAGTTATTGATAATGTTGACGATCTCTTCATCATTTGGAGGCCTGCCAACTTGGGACTTCCAAGCCGACAGCAGACTGGTTAACTCTTGATCTGAAATATAAATATCTTTTGAGTCTTGTTCAGAATTAAATCCAATATCAAGAACAAAGATTAATAACCCAATTAAAAAAAATACAATTATCCTAAGGCTCACTACAAATCCTAAACTTTATAATGGAATAATATCTAAATCTTTTGATTCAGGTATATACCAAATCGGAGATGACCACGCTCGCTCTTGAATAGTTTCATGCAGGTCAGGCCTAGGCTTTTCTCCTGCCCTCAATGCGTCCCAAGTAGACCATCTGCAAGTCGGATTTTCTAGAACTCGAACATAATAAAAAGCTTTTACAGCAGGATCAAAATCTGGATCTATCCATTTAGTTTTGAGCTCTCCTGCTCCAACATCATTTGAAATGGAGCAATCATTTATATTTACGCGTGCACCATTATCAGGACAGCGATTAGTTAAAGGATCCACGGTTAGACCGTCTGAGCATGCAACATCATAAACTTTTTCCTTTGGAGTTCCAGATGCAGTTTCAACCCATCCTTTAATAATTTGAACTCTCTGAAGAGGTGCTCCTAGCTTATCCCGTTGAGCCCACACTATAAATTGTGGTGTTTGATTGCCTTGACTAAATAAATCAGCTCCCATAGTAACTCCTTTTGCATATGCATTTTCAACCATATCCTCAGAGCTCAAATCAATTGATTCCATATCAAAGCCGGCAAAAAACCTAACTGCCATCCTAGTTCCTGTTGTTGCGAATGTTTCTTTTCTTTTGAAGGCTTGAAAAATAGAATCCCGAGTATTTTCTTCAGCCCAAGCAACTGCCAATCCAGATGCACTCCATTGATCAAATCCTACATCAGCATAAGTCTTACCTTCAATCTGTTTTGTGCTCACTGGTTGATTAAAGTCTATGGAATATTGTGTAAGTTGGTCAATTCTATCTTGTGAAAGAGGTACACTTCCTCTTCCCATATCTGTGCCATCTAGGACACCAACTTTTGACCAATAATTATTTTCATCGTAAGCACCTGCTCCAGTATGAGTATCACTGGATCCTATGAGACCAAATTTATAGGGATTGCCTCGGCCTTCCCAATCTAAAGTAAGGCCTCTTAAATATGCATCTCTCACATAGCCTCCTTGAGGCATGCTATAAGTAGGTGGTCTGCTGCCAACTCTTTTATCCATGATTTCAAAATCTGCCCATTCGTCATCCGGAGAGAGGAGTGGATGCGTATCAGATGTACCTTTAACTTGAGTCATTTCAACAACTGGCTCATTTCTCATTCGCTTTTCAGCATATTCTTCGTTTATTGGATTTCCTCTAAATGTCTCAACTTCAAACATTTGACCATTTGAGCCATTGCTGTTGTGAGGCATCGCCAAAGAATCGACACCTTTGTCTCTTAAATTATCCATCCATGTCCAAAGATCCTCTGGATTAATGGAATCAATTCTAGTCCAAGGTCTGATTGGCGCATTTGAGGAGTTAAAAATAACATTTCTATGTAAATTACCTCCCTCTACATCTGTTGAGGTAGTAAATTCATACCCTATAAAAGTAGTAAATTTTCCAGGATCATTGAATTCCTCAGCAGCATTTGCAACATCGGCCCATGCAGATTTATGCACATCATAATCAAAAGACTTCAGGGCTAATTGAATATTATTAGTTAACCAGGCACCAATATAATTTGGATGCCACCAAGGATGAGGTATTACTATTGCTTGTCTAACAACTGAACTAAAAAGGTCTGCTCTTTCACCAGTTGATTCGACCGTAACATTTTCAGGTCTATTCAAATTATGCATTGGTATAGTCCATTCATTTTTCGACATTTTTGATGAAGTATCAGCATAGTTTTCTATCATACCCATGTAGAAACCATGATCAGTAACTGCGTAAAAATCTAATGGCTCTCTTAATTTCATATCAAAACCCAAGGGATGTTTAATTGCCTGACCAGTAGCAAACTTGTATGCGTCATATGGAGTTGCAGTTACACCAAAAATATAAGCATCAAATGAATACTTTGTATGAACGTGCAGATCACCATAGTATGGATTTCTGAAGGGATTGGATGGAATATCAATCTTATTTGGTGAACTTTCGATTGAGAAATCTACTATCTCAAGGGCTGAATTACTCTGGAATATACTGAAGGAGTTAGTTGCATATAGATAAAATATAAGGGAGACAATAATCAATCCAATAAAAGATTTGCTT
>CACOHS010000024.1 GCA_902627055.1 uncultured SAR86 cluster bacterium
TACTTTAATCCACTGCTGTTTGAGTTCAATGAAAGGAGCGTTATGTTTCAGACACAATTGCCATGGTTAATCATGGCGCCGATCTTATATAAATTAGTAATAATGATGGCAAAAAAATCTTAAATCGCTTTATTTAAATTCTCTTATTACTCATCGTGTCCTGATGAGAACTTCATATTATTAAAAAACCTTATTTTTTAGGTGTATTATCATTTGATGAATTCTAATCAACATAGAGTTATTGGATTTTGGAGGGGCTGGTCCATAGCAGTTGGCTGCGCTATTGGCTCAGGGATTTTTATGATGCCTACAATTTTAGCACCCTACGGGATGCTTGGTTTCTTTGGTTGGCTTATAGCAGGACTAGGATCAATCTTAGTTGCCCTAACGATGGCTCAGCTGGTAATAAGAATGCCAAAGACTGGAGGTCCTTATGTTTATGTCAATGAAGCACTGGGAAGTTTTTCTGGTTTTATAATTGCCTGGACTTATTGGATTGCATGTATTTCTGCAATTGCGGGAATATCAATCGCTTTTGTTGGCTATTTAGGTTTTTTTATTCCAAAGATTAGTGATTCGCCAATTCTTTCTTTGATTGCTTCACTGTTGTTAGTTTGGGCTGTTGTGCTTCTAAATATTAAAAGCATAGAAAACAGTAGTAGATTTCAGCTAATTTCAACTCTATTGAAATTATTACCTCTTCTATTAATTATTTTTCTTGGCGCGTCAAATTTAACAGTCAGTAACTTGCCGGAGTTTAATCCAACCAGCCTTCACCCTCTTTCATTACTTGGTACTGTCACGACCTTAGTCATGTGGTCATTCATCGGAATTGAAACTGCAACAGTTCCTGCAGATAATGTAATTAATCCTCAAGAAACTATCCCAAAAGTATTAATAGCATCTGTTTTAACAATTTTAACTATTTATATCCTAGTAAGTTTTGCGATTGCATTGATTGTTCCAGCAAAAGAACTCATAGATTCAACTGCTCCATTTGCTTTAGCTGCTAGCAAAATTTTAGGATCTACAGGCGGGACACTAATTACTATTGGAGCACTTGTTTCTACTTTAGGCTCATTAAATGCAAACACACTTACAGCAGGTAACTTAAGTTTAGCAGCAGCAAGAGATGGCTTACTTCCAGCTAAATTTATATCTCTAACAAAATCTGGCACACCTATATTTACATATCTGTTATCAGGTACATTTGTAAGTATTCTATTAATGTTGAATTATACTAAAGGCATCATAAATGCTTTTGTTTTTATGGCCATGCTCTCAACATTATCCACTTTAATAGCCTATGCATTTTGTGCTATAGCTGAATTAAAATTTGTGCATACAAATAAAAAAAGTCAGCAAAAAAAGTATGCTTTTTTGATATCATTTGGGACTTTTTTATACGCAATTTTTGCTATTTGGGGAGCAGGCATAGAGATGATTATGTATTCAATAATTCTAATTTTCATTGGAACACCTATATATCTTTTTAAAACAGAGTTATGAACCTATTAAATGAATACTCTAAAATAAGTGAGGTTGCAATCAGGTCTCCACTTTCAAGCTTTGTTAATGATGAAAAAATTACAAATGAATGGGCACCACTAAGATTTCATGCAAAACCAGATCTAAAAAAAGCAATTATTGAATACAATTATTTTAGGAGTTTTCTTGAAGAAGATGAAATCAAGATCATTGAGCTCCCCTCATCAGATAAGTTAACTTTAGATAGTATTTATACCAGAGATAGTATTGTGGTATGTGACTCAGGTTTGATTCTATGTAATATGGGAAGGTCATCCAGAACGCCTGAAGCAGAGGAGAATTTTAAAACTCTTTCAGATAATGGGTATAAAATTGCAGGACAAATAAAATCACCTGGGACGCTTGAAGGCGGTGATTTTATCTGGATAGATAATAAAAATGCTGCAGTTGGTTTAGGACCAAGAACTAATTCTGAAGGAATTCGTCAACTCAAAGAAATTTTAGGTCCAGAAATAGATCTACATATTGTAAATTTGCCTGATCCAGGTCATCCAGATGATGTCTTGCATTTAATGTCGATAATTTCACCTTTAGATAAAGATCTTGCAGTTATCTATAAACCTTTTATGCCTGAAACATTTTTAAACTGGCTCACTAAATTAGGAATAGAATTTATTGAAGTGAGTGAAGCTGAATATCCATTAATGGGGTGTAACATTTTGGCAACAGCTCCAAGATCAATTATCATGCTTGAAAATTTACCTGAAATTAAAGATAAACTTGAGAAGATTGGATGCAAAATTCGTTTTTATAAAGGCGATGAAATAAGTCGAAAAGGTGAAGGTGGGCCTACTTGCCTAACAAGACCGTTAATAAGAAACTAACGTATGGAAAAAATATATAAAAGTTTGCCAGGATGGACTTATACAAGTGAGGCATTTTTTGAACTCGAAAAAACTGAGTTAATTCTTAAAAATTGGCAATTGGTTTGTCATATTTCTAACATACCTAAAGCTGGAGATTATTTTACATTTGAGATTTTTAATGAAAGAGTATTTGTTATTAGAGGTGAAGATAAAAATGTAAGGGCTTTTCATAACTTCTGCTCTCATAGAGGAACTAAACTTATTGATGAAACATCTGGAACCTGCAAAGGAAAAATAACATGCCCCTATCATGCATGGGGATATGATTTTAATGGCAACCTCATTAAAGTACCTTACGAAAATCAATTTATTGATTTCAATAAAAATGAGCACAAATTAAAAAGTGTTGAAATGGAAATTTTTCAAGGTTTTATTTTTGTAAAGTTAATTGAGTCAGATGTTCCAACTGTTAATAGTCAATTTGCTCCATACCTTGATGAAATAAGCCAATACAAACTCAATGAAATGAAGCCCCTAGGAAGAATTACGATGAGACCAAGGAATGTTAACTGGAAGCAAATTGCTGATAACTATGTTGATGCTCTTCATATTCCTGTTGCTCATCCTGGGTTATCTGGGCTAGTTGGCAAAAGCTATGGCGTTGAAGTATCCCCTAATAATGGATACATTCATAAAATGTGGGGAGATGGAAAAAATTCACGTGAAAATAATCTTTCAAACAAACTTTATGATAAATACTTGCCTTACATGGACCATCTTCCAAAAAACAAACAAAGGTACTGGGTTTATTACAGGCTTTGGCCAAATCTTGCATTTGATATATATCCTGAACAAATGGATTTCATGCAATTCATACCCATAGACGCAAAAACAACAATGATCAGGGAAATTGCATATGCTCTTCCTGATGATAGAAGAGAGACTAAAGCTGCTCAATATCTAAATTGGAGAATTAATAGACAAGTAAATAACGAAGATACAAAATTAATTAATCTTGTTCAAGAAGGCATGAATACAAATTACTATAAATCAGGCCCACTTGCATCATCTGAAGTATGCTTGATTGATAGTGCTAACAAAATAAGAGAAGCTATTCCATTATCATCTCAAGAGACAGAACCAGAAAAACTATAATAAAATTACTAATTAAAATGAAATTTTAATTTTAACTATAATATTTAAAGCAAATAGAATTTTTGAACGTTAAGTATTACATTTATCATGATTTATAAAGACCTATTAAGCTCAATTGGTAATACACCAATTATAAAAATTAAAAATATTGCTCCTAAAAATATTAACCTTTTTGTTAAAGCTGAATACTTTAATCCTGGTGGCTCAGTAAAGGATAGATTGGCTTTAAATATAATTGAAAAAGCTGAAAAGGAAGGACTATTAGAGCCAAATCAAACTGTAGTTGAGGCCACAAGTGGGAATACTGGAATTGGATTGGCGATGGTATGCGCTAGCAAAGGTTATCCTTGTGTAATGACAATGCCTGATAGTACCTCAGTTGAAAGAAGAAAATTAATGCGATTTCTTGGCGCTAAAGTTCTTTTAACCCCAGCATCTGAGGGAACAACTGCTGCATATAACCTTGCTAAAAAGTTATGTGATAAAAATAAATGGTTTTATGCAAGGCAGTTTGAAAATGATGCAAATGCAGATATTCATGAAAAAACAACTGCTATTGAAATTTTGAATGACTTTAAAGAATTAGGATTAGATTATTGGGTATCAGGTTATGGAACAGGTGGAACTTTCAGCGGAGTCTCACGTGTTTTAAAAGAACAATCCCCTAAAACAAAACTTGTTATCACTGAGCCTGACAATGCTCAATTAGTAAATAGTTTGATAATACAGAAAAGAAATCAAGATGGTTCGCCTGCAAGCGGACATGATTCATGGAACCCTCATCCAATTCAAGGGTGGACACCTGACTTTATACCTTTGGTTTTACAAGAGTCAATTGATAAAAATTATTTTGATATGAATATACCAGTTTCAGGCGAGGATGGGATTTACTGGTCCCACAAATTAGCTAGAAATGAAGGAGTAATTACTGGTATATCTGGAGGATCAACATTTGCAGTCGCAATGAAAATCGCAGAGGAGGCAGCAGATGGAGCAAATATATTATGTATGCTAGCAGATACTGCGGAAAGATATTTATCATCCGTATTATTTGAAAAGATTGATTCTGAAATGAATGATGAAGAAAAAGAAATTTTAAATTCTATTTAATTTTTTTTGCAGGAATGCCTGCTACTGTCGAATCATTCTCAACATCATCAAGGACTAAACTTCCGGCGGCAACAACAGAATTTTTACCAACTGTTACATTTCCTAATATCGTGCTTGATGCAAAAATAGAGACTCCCTCTTCAATTTTAGGGTGCCTATCGCCTCTATTGAAACCCTTCCCTCCTAATGTAACGCCTTGAAAAATTGAAACGCCCTTCTTAATTTTAGCTGTTTCGCCAATTACAACTCCTGTAGCGTGGTCAATCATTACGGGACTATCAATAAATGCAGCTGGATGGATATCAACACCAAATACTTCAGATGATCTATTTTGAATATACAGAGCCATGGTGTGACGATCATTATTCCATAAAATATTGCTTGATCTATATGCAGCTAAACCTTGAAAACCCTTATAAAAAAGAAGTGGTGTAGATAAATATTTACAAGCCGGATCATTTTCACGAAAAAATAAAATATCGCCTATTAGGCCGTCTTCAACAGATTTTTTTTCATTATAGGAGGACAAAATAATGTGATACAGGTCAATTGATGATAGCGCATCATTATGAAGTTTTGATGCAAGAATTGCTGCCGTGGCCTCGATAATATTATCTTTTGATAAAATTAAGCTCTCAAGATAATCCTTTAAAGATGGCTCAGCATCGATTCTTAATGAAATTTCTTTTTTTATATCAGTCCAAATATTACTATTCATAATTACTGGGAGTTATAAATATTGATTAATTAAATAGTATGAGGAGCAGCAAAAAACTTTTTAATTAATGGCTCGAATGATTCAAGTGTATCAGTTTGATAATTTGGATCGAATGCTGCTTGATCCCATTCATCTGTGAATTCGATAGCTTTTTTATACCATTTCTCGTTTACATATTGTTTACGTAAATCTTGAGGTTTACCCATATAGTGATAATAATGCTCTCCTTGAAAATCCTGATGAGTTCTAATGATGTGATACGCATCTTCGCTAACATAAGGTTTTATCATCTCAGCAGCTATTTGACCATGATTAGGAACATTGATGACCTTGCCTATGTCATGAATTAAACTAATAAGTATCATTTCGTCATCCGCGCCAGCTCTTCTTGCCATTGTGGCTGTTTGCAATGCATGATGTAATTGGTCTGTTCCAAAGCCAAGTGTTAAATCTTTAGCTTGCTTTAGCATTGAAATAATTCTTTTTGGCATATCAAATATGTGAGGCATATGCTCCTCGCTAATATGCTGCCACTCTTCTTCAGTGCTGTGATCCATTCTTGTAAACATAAATGCTGCTCAAACTTGTTTAACTAATCCATAAATTAACTTATTCGGTTTAAAAAGGCTAGATTTTTGAATAAAGTTATTTATTTATCTTGTCGTAAATTTCAATACCGTATGTAATTTAGCAGCTTTTGCAAGGTCCTCTTTTAATGGAGTACCATCCTTTTGAAGTTTTACATTTGCAAAAAATGCATCAATTCTATTGTTAGTAACAAGATCTCTTAAAGTTTCTTCAACTAAATTATCATCAGTAAATTCAAGGGATATATCAACATCTACCAACTTACCTTTTAACCAAATATTGCCAATAGATAAATTTTTTAAATTCTTCCACCATATATTTGATCGTAAGGTAACGCATGTATAGGATGATGCATGCTTATGATAGCTGAGTGGAACTAGATATTTTTTTCCGCTTTTTTTACCTTGAAACTGAACAACAAGAAGCTGATGGCTAATAATAAAGTGAAATGGCGATCTAGCTATTATAGATACGAAAGGATTAATTAAACGCCATAATTTCATTTTATTAACTCTGTTATTTTAAACGCATTTTCATTAATTGTATTTTTATCAAGGGTAACTTTGTATGCATTTTTATTTTTATTAAATCTAATGGTTTGTTTAGGTATTTCATTTATGAAATGAAGTGCTGCGCCACCTTCGATCCCATACATAAAATTGATAACTTGGTCATTGAGTAATTTTTTGGTTGCAGGCCTCCTTTCTGGCTCCTCATCATAATGAGGTGCACAATTTCCAGGTATAAAGTTCATACACTCCATAAGTTTAAGATCACTTTCCCATGAATCAGTTAAACCTTTTTCAAACCAACAAATTGCACCAGCGCTAACTCCACTCATTACGACTCCCCGTTGATATGCATCTTGAAGAATTAAATCTAACCCCCAATCTCTCCATACAGCCAACATACTTTTGGTATTGCCGCCTCCAACGAATATAGCATCTTGATCTTCAATATGTTTTTTTAGATCAATAGTTCGTTTAAAAAAACTAATGTGAGAAGCACTGCATTTTAATTTAGAAAAAACTGAATAAAAATTTTTAACGTATTCTTCTAAGTCTCCAGTAGCGGTCGGAATAAAGCATATATTCGGTTTTTCCTTGCCTGTTTGATCCAAAATATATTGCTCTATCAGATTTGATTTTATGGTCCTACCGAAACCTCCTCCACCTATAGCTATTACTTGACGCATGTTATTACCTGAGAGATATTAGATTTATGAAATATAGTCATAAATATATCATTGTTGGTGCTGGAAGTGCAGGTTGTGTTTTGGCAAATAAACTTTCAGAAGATCCTAAAAATTCTGTTCTTTTAATTGAAGCTGGCCCAATGGATTCTTCATATTCCATCAAAATGCCCCTTGCAGCAAGTTCATTGTTTAAGAGTAAAAAATATGGGTGGGGATATGAAACTGAACCTGAAAAAAATCTAAATAATCGAACGATTAATTGGCCCAGAGGGAAAACATTAGGTGGAAGTAGCTCAATTAATGGGATGTTGTATATACGTGGTCAAGCTGATGATTATGATCATTGGGAACAACTTGGAAATTATGGTTGGGGGTATCGAGATTTACTGAAATACTTTATTGCTCTAGAGAATAATCAAAATCATGAAGATCAATTTCATGGAAACTTTGGTCCTTTATGGGTTGAAACATATCAACCTATACTGGATGCATCCAAAGAATTTTTAAAAGCATGCGCAGAATTTGGTTTTAAAAATAATGATGATTTTAATGGAACAGATCAGGAAGGATTTGGACAATATCAAGTCAATATAAAAGACGGAAAAAGATTCAGCGCTGCTGATGCATTTTTAAAACCAATATTGAATCGACCAAATTTAGAAATCCTGACAAATACCCTAGTTGAAAAACTTATTACCTTAAACAAAAAAGTAGTTGGTGTAAAAATTTCAAATAATAAATTTTCAGGAGTAATAGGATGCTCATCTGAAGTTATTCTTTGTGGCGGCAGCATAAACTCACCTCAAATACTAATGCTCTCAGGTATAGGTCCAAAAGATCATCTAAAAAAGTATCACATACCCGTTAT
>CACOHS010000025.1 GCA_902627055.1 uncultured SAR86 cluster bacterium
CATTAATTAAAAATATTTGTTCTGCAACTGGCTCCGGCAATGCAGCATAGCCCATCTCTTCAATCATCAAGGAAAGTGCTACTTGATCAATCCCAAACCCACCATCTTTTTCAGGTAAGTTGGAACTTAAAACTCCAAGATCTGCTATTTTATTCCATCTGTCATGATTAAAAGGTTTTTTAGCTGCCCAGCCATCTCGGATTGAATCAGAAGAGCATTCGTCTGTTAAAAAAGACTTAACTGTATTTTTAAATTGAAGTTGCTCTTCGGTAAAATTAAAATTCATAATTATTTAGGCAGTCCCAATAATCTTTCTGCAATAATATTCTTTTGAATTTCATTAGTGCCAGCATAAATTGGGCCACCGTATGAAAACATAAAACCTTTGATCCATTGAGCCGCATCATGCTCTGAAGAATCAGCTAACTCAGCACTAGCTCCTAAAATTTTAAGAGCAGTTTGATGCATCATATGATCTAATTCAGACCAAAATATCTTACCTAAGCTAGATTCGGATCCAATAGATCCTCCGGCAAGCATTTTTGATGCAGTGTGATAGATGCTCAATGCATAGGATTCAGATTCAGCCCATGCCTCTACTACTTTTGATTGCAACATTGGCGAGCATTGATCTTTATTTTTATAATACAGCTTAAGTAACTTTGCAGCAGTCTGTTGAAAACGTGCAGGACTCCTCAACATTAATCCTCTCTCAAAACCAGCTGTTGCCATTGCAATTTTCCACCCTTCACCATCTTCACCCAACAGGTTTTCTTTCGGAACAATCACATCATCAAAATATATTTCTGCAAAGCCTGGTTCACCATCTAATTGAGGTATGGGTCTTACAGTCACACCAGGTGTATCCAGTGAAACTAAGATAAAAGAAAGACCTCTATGTCTCTCGGACTCCAGATCAGTCCTAAACAAACCAAAAGTCCAATCAGCATAAGCTGCTCTAGATGACCATGTTTTTTGACCATTGATCTTGTAGTGATCGCCCTCCAAAACTGCAGTAGTTCTTATAGCTGCCATATCACTTCCAGCTCCAGGCTCAGACCAACCTTGAGACCAAATATGATCTCCAGTTGCCATTGCATTTAAAAATTTTGATTTTTGTTCATGGGTACCAAACTCCATCAAAGTTGGACCGAGAAGAAATACTCCGTTTTGATTCACTCTTGTTGGTGCTTCAGCACGATAATACTCCTCTTCAAAAATTAGCCAACGAATTAAGTCAAGCCCTCTCCCGCCATATTCTTTTGGCCAAGTAACCATGGACCAGTTTCCAGAATTTAATGTTTTTTCCCACTCTCTATGTTGCTCAAATCCTTCTTTTGTATCTAAGGATAAAAGAGATTTTTTTGGCACATTAACTTCTAGCCAAGACCTAACTTCTTCTCTGAATATATTTTGTTCTTCTGTAAAATTAATTTTCATCTTTAAAATCAGCATCCCGTTTTTCAACAAATGCATCACGAGCTTCTTGAGAGTCTTTCGATTTATAAAGTTCTAGAGTGAAATTTTGCTCAGACTTATAATGCTCGTCAACATTTCCATGCTCAATTTCATTTAAAGCTTTTTTTGCAAGATTCATAGCAATTGGACTTTTTGATGCAATATCATCAGCAATATTCATAGCAGCTTCATACAAAGAGTCAAAGTTAGGGTGTAGTGACTCAATAGATCCATATTCATAAGCCCTTTGTGCTGAAATAGGCTTTCCAGTAAACATCATTTTGCGGACTGCCTGTAAAGGAAATAATCTGCTTAGGTGTGCGCCTCCGCCAAGCGCACCTCTGTCTATTTCTGGCAAACCAAAGTATGAATCCTCGGTGGCTAATACAATATCAGCAGCACCAGCGAGGAGTATTCCGCCCCCTAAGACAAAACCATGACATGCAGAAATTACTGGCACATTGCATACATGAATTGCTCTGGCTGTTTTCCAGCAACCGTCATTCACATCGGTAATTTTTGAGGAATCTTCTTGTAATTCCTTAATATTAGCACCTGCGCAAAAACCCTTACCTTTACCAGATAAAACTATCGCTTTTACTTCATCATTATGGGATAAATTATCAATATTTATAGCAAGATCTAACCACTCGGTTGAGGTCAAAGCATTGACTGGGGGGCAATCCAAAATTATTTCAGCAACTCCATTCTTAATTGTTGTGTTAACACTCATTTTTTAT
Organism: uncultured SAR86 cluster bacterium; assembly: GCA_902627055.1. Classification (GTDB taxonomy): domain Bacteria; phylum Pseudomonadota; class Gammaproteobacteria; order Magnimaribacterales; family D2472; genus D2472. The sequence goes on from CACOHS010000025.1 coordinate 2,199, forward strand.
CTTCCTCAAGCTTAGTAAAATTTTCTGCTGCAAAAGAAAACTCATCCATAATCTTATCCACAAGCTGCTTGCAAGAAGGCAAATTAGAAATAAGGCCAGCTACTTGCCCAGATGGCATAGCCCCCTCGTTTGGCGATCCCTCAACCATAGCTTTTTGAATTATTGCTGGACTATTTGCCGACATTATCGACTGAGATATGGTTAAATCATCTCCCTTTAACATTGCAAAAAAAGATTTTATTAAATCCGCATATGATGCCTTAGTTAATTGTTTGTATTTCCATGCTGAGGTTATGGACATAATAAATAGGCTAATTGGATTAGAACGATCAATTTTTTTAATGTAATTATTAAAAATTAATCTATGAGACATGCCATCAAATTTTTTAGTAATTTTTATATCCTCAACATTTGCAGATAAGTATGCTTCTTTAGTGTCATGTGGAACTGGACTCTCTTTTGTCATCATAAATCGAGTTCCCATTGCAATGCCGCAAGCTCCCCATGCAAGGGATGCTGCTAAACCAGAGCCGTCTCGAAATCCTCCTGCAGCAACTATTGGCACATTTACACTTTCAAGTACTGAGCTTAAAAGAAGTGTGGTAGGTGTTGAGCCAGTGTGACCGCCTCCCTCTGAACCTTGAATAACTATTGCGTCTGCACCAAGTTGCTCAGCTTTCACTGCATGTTTTAGAGCTCCGACAGTTGGAATACAAACAACTCCTGCTGCTTTGAATGCTTGAATATACTCAGGTGTAGGAGATCTTGAATAGCTGACTGCTTTAATTTTTTTATCAATAACAGCTTGGACAATTTCCTCTGCTCCAGGTTGAAACATATGAAAATTAATGCCAAAGGGTTTATTTGTTAGAGCTTGCGTTTCATCCATCATCTCAATTGCCTCTTTTGGACCTGCTGTTGCTAAAGCAAGGAATCCAAAGGCTCCAGCATTTGATGAAGCGGCAACAAGTTCTGGTAAAGCCACCCAACCCATCGCAGTTTGAATAATTGGGTATTTACAACCCAGCATATTAGTTAACTTGTTAATATTTGCGTCCTTTTATTTTTTTTTCTTTGGGGCAGCTTTTTTTGATGAATTTTTTTTTGCTGCGGTTTTTTTTGTATTCTTTCTTTGAGATTTAGCCATTTTTTTGGCATCAAAACCAGCAAGAACATTGCCAGTAGTAAGATCATTATGTGCATGAGAAAAATGATGCCATGCAAAGGCAGCCTCCATGCCATTTCTTTTCCCTTGAAGATCCTCAACATGATTAATTGCTTGTTTTGTTAAAGTTAAGCCCAGCCTTGGCATCGCGGAAATCTTTGATGCCATCTCCATTACTGAAGACTCCAACTCGGACATAGGAACCACCTTATTTACCATTCCCATCTCATAGGCTCTTTCTGCAGACATTCTTTCTCCTAAAAATAAAAATTCTTTCGCAATTCTAGGATTTAATTCATAAGGATGCGCAAAATACTCAACACCTGGAATGCCCATGCGCACTACTGGATCAGCAAAAAATGCATCCTCTGAGGCCACAATAAGATCGCAAATCCAGGCCAACATGCATCCACCAGCTACGCATGCTCCATGTACCATTGCAATCGTCGGTTTAGGCATATCTCTCCAGCGTCTGCACATGTTTAAATAGACCTCTTGTTCTCTTACATATAAAAATTCGCCTCCTGGCTTATTAGTATGGTCATACCATATAGATTTTCTGTCATACTCAACATCAATATCTCTTCCAGGTGTCCCAATATCATGGCCGGCTGAAAAATGTTTTCCGTTACCTTTTAAAACTATTACCTTTACATCATCATCGTCTACAGCTTTTTTAAAGAATTTATCAAGGTCATAAGTCATCTTTCCATTTTGAGCATTGTTATATTCCGGCCTATTCATAGAAATAATTGCAATTCCATCTTTCTTTTTATATGTGACCGTTGGTTTTGTTCTAGGCATTTTTATTCTCCAAAAATTGTATTGCGTATACCTTGAGGATCAAGAACCTCTCTTATTAAAACAAGCTCCTCATTTGATGGCATAGATGTAATACTGTCTGATTGGATAGCAATCTCAAATCCAGTATTCGCTATAACATCATCTACGCTAACATTTGGATGTAAAGATAGTAACTGCATGCAGTTATTTTTTCCATTAAAGTCAAAAACGCCTAGATTTGATACAACCCTCTTTATTTCGAATATTCCATTAGATAATTCTTTATTCTTATAGCCCATTCCAGATACCATATCAACTTCACCCTCTACAAAAGTTTTTTTAGAATGATTTGGTATAAAAACTGAGTTTTTATGGTTTATAGAATTTCCAGGAAACCCTCTAACACCCAGTAGCTGAATTTTTGGTGAATCATAGTTACCAATTACACTTATGTTTGTTTGTCCAAAAGAATCTATTTGGGTTGGGGTAACCATTGCATGCCTTTTTCCTCCCCAAAGATTCTCAAATACACGGCTATAACTCATATATCCTTCAACTTGATCTGCTGATGAATCTCTTTTACCCATTGGAGAAGGTTCTGAGATCAAGTATGTTTCTCCATCGGTCATCATTAAATCAGGGTTATGTGTGAGTTTTGCTAAACCTGCAGCAATTCTTGGAATCAGGCCAATGCCAGTTGCAAGAATTTCCCCATCATCCTGCCATGCTTTTGAGGCTTGACTTATACATATCTCTGCTAATGAAATAGAGTCTGACATTTTAAAATTGTGGTAAAGGTATTTTCGTTATTACTTCAATGCCGCCAACAGATTCTATGTAATCTTGATGACTTTTATTCATGTATTTATCAGCATAATCATTGAAAGATTTTGCTGAATCTGAATATTCTTTTAAATGCTGGATATCAAAGCCATAGCTAGGAGAACAGGATGTTGGATGTGCGCCACAGGGTGAATGAACCACTCCGGTTACAAGACTTCTTTCAAATCTGTTGAATATAGCTCCATCCTTGCCACCAAGCTCTTTGGTAGATAATAACTCTTCTGATGATACAAAAGTCTTCTCAGCCGCTCTTGCAAAAAGATCGTCAAAAAAAGGATCTGGGCCGATAATATGTGTGTTTCCTTTTTCATCAGATTTATTTACATGGAGCAATGCTACGTCTAATTTTATTGCTGGCATGGCAATGAAACTCTCTTTATCTTCATAAGGTGATGTTACAAATTTTAATTCTGGATTATGGGTTAATACATCTGTACCAAATCCAATTCTTGTAGGTAGAAATGGAAGATTCATAGCAGCTGAACGCAGGCCCCATTGAAGCATTCCCTCGTCTAACTCCATCACCTCAATTTCTTTATTTTGGCGAGCTTGTCGAAAATGAGCCTCGAGAGGAATGACATCCAAAGAGACAAATCCAAAAATAAGTTTTTTTACTTTTTTATGAGCGCATAGCAAACCAACGTCCGGACCGCCATAACTAACAACCGTTAAATCTTTTATATCTGATTGGCATATCTCTCTAACTAAGGACATAGGTTTTCTTCTTGCGCCCCATCCACCAATACCAATAGTGGCATTGCTCTCAAGATGATCTAAGACATCTTTATGAGTTAATACCTTGTTCATTTGTTTTATGCCTCGGGCATTTTGAACTCATGACCCCAATGACTTGGTGCCGGTGAATAAGTTGTTTCGTGATTATCCCAATCAGGCTGAATGCCATCATATCCAAATTCAAGCATAAATCCTCCAGGTGTCATCATATAGAAAGAAACCATATTATCATTCATGTGCCTTCCAAGAGTTGAAGAGATATGGATATTATTTTCAATTGCTCTGTCCATGGCATCAACTACTTGCTCAGCAGTCTCCACTTCAACCATTGCATGCACAAGTCCAGATGGCGGTGTGGGAGCTTGCATCATTGCAACAGTATGATGGCGAGGATTATCACAATGCATGAAATACAAAACTGACTCAGGATCATCAGGATTTGGAGAAAATCTCATTCGCATTATATCTGAATCTCCAAAATTCATTACCTCCTTATAAAAGTCATGAGCAGCTTCAACCTCTAATGTTCCAAAAACTAAATGCCCCAAGCCCAATCCATGAGTGACAAATTTAGAAATATCTTGAGAAGACTTGAACTCATTTGTATCGATGCCTCTTCCATAAAAAAGTTCAAGTGTGTTTCCTGCTGGATCATCAAAACTTAGAAGCTCCTCTACACATCTAACCTTTGCTAGCTCTTCACTTTCAATTGCAACTTCAATTCCTAGATTACTTAGCTCTTTTTTTGCTTCTTCAAAAGCTTCCTTATTTTCTAGTTCGAATCCACCCCTCGCATATTTATCATTATCTCCTTTTTGCACCTGAAACCTGAAAGGGCTCTCATCCA
>CACOHS010000026.1 GCA_902627055.1 uncultured SAR86 cluster bacterium
GGGCCAGATGTATTTAGATCAGCTAACCAATTAGCTACTGAAACAACTTTTACTAAACTTAAAGGTACTTATTACATGGGTAATCATAAGTTTACTTTTGGGTATGAAAATAAGTTATGGGATATTTATAATGTATTTATAGAAGCACAAGATGGCGCTTATGAATTTGAAGGTTTAGCAAATTATCAAGCGCAGATTGCTTCAAGCTTCGAATACTCAAATTCACGTGATTTAACAGAACAAGGCGGCGCCGCTGTATTTGAGTACTATTTAGATTCTTTTTATATTCAAGATGAAATAGATATTTCTGAAAAACTAAATGTTTTGGTTGGTGTTCGATATGATCAATTCGACTCAGACGACTCACCAGCTGTTAACCAAGGATTTGTAGATACATATGGATTTGCAAATGGCGGTATTGCTGGTACTGACTTAGTAAATTATAGATTAAGTTTTGATTATGAAATTGACGAGGTCAGCAGATTAAAGGGTTTATTTGGAACTTTTTCCTCTAAGCTACCTACCGTTTGGATATCAAATGCATACACAAATGATGGAACTAGAATAGCTCAATATAACTCTGCCAATGCTGCAGCAGGCTGTAATCCTCTTGTAAATGTATCAACAACAATGCCAAGTTGTGTTAATGATGCAATCGTTAATGCACCATTGCTAGCTGCTAAAGTAGATTTCATAGCGCCAAGCTTTGAATGGCCTGAGACACAGACATTCAATCTTACTTATGAGAGAGAAATGGGTGATTGGTTATTTACATCAACTTACTTAAACTCAGAGCAAGAAGAGGCTAACTATAGAATTCTGGATGCTGGTACTGGAGTATCAGGAGATAAACCTTTACCCGCAGTTTTAACTGCTCCTGATGGCAGACCAATACTAAGCCAATCCGAGTCGCAGTTTAAGACTACAAAATTTGGTTTATATACCAATGACGGAGCTCAGCGTGAAGTTTTCTCTGTTCAGATGTCAAGGCTATTTAACGATGGTGAAGGTGCATTCTCAATTGGATATACGCATCAAAACATTGACATGATATGTAGTATGCAATCGTCTACCTCACATTCAAACTATGGAAAATGTCCTGCATCAGATTTTCAGTATAGAACTGCTTCAAGATCAATCTATGAAACTGAGCACAGACTTTTTGCAACTTTATCGTCAACTCATTATTTCTTTGGTCCAGAAAGTCCAACAACTTTTAATCTGTTTTTTGAAAGAAAATCAGGTCTTCCTGGAACTCTATCTTTTGACACTTATTCAAGTCCAGGAAGATATCAGACTCAAGCTTTTGGTCATGAGAGGAGAACTAACGATGATAGTGCTCAACTCTTATACATACCAAGTGGAGTAAGTGATCCACTTGTCTGTTGGGTTTCATGTACAAATCCTAATCTTGCTGTTGCTGGTGAGATTTTAGATCTTCTTTACAATACATATGGTCTTGCAAATTATGCAGGTCAAATTGTTCCTCCTGGCGCATTTGAATTCCCATATCAAACTACATTGGATCTCAAAATTACTCAGATTCTTCCAGGATTCAGAGATGATGATGAGTTTGTTATTTCTCTAGCAATTGAAAACTTATTGAACTTAATTGACAGTGATAAGGGTGAAATTTTTTATGGTGATTATACCGGTAAAATTCCAGTCTTAGACTTTCAACTTACGTCCGATTTATCCAAGTACATTTATGGAAATAGCAGAGGAGCAGATTATGCCTTTAGATATAATCCAAACGATCCCTATGATTTAAGTAAATCTGCTGTTAATAGTATTTGGAGAGCTCAGCTAGGTTTCACTTATAGATTCTCACTATAAGTTTATTCTTTTCAAAAAGGGCGGTTAAACCGCCCTTTTTTTTGCTAAAATAATTTCAATGCCATTAAATTCAATTCCAGCTTTTTCAATGCTTGACATTGAAAATCGTAATCCCGAGACTATCAATGATTTAAGTGAAGCACTTTCAACTCACGGATTTTTTACCATTACAAACCATGGAATTGATGATGAAATTTTAACTTCAAGTTATGATTTAAGTAAAAAATTTTTTGATCTCTCTGAAGAAATAAAAAATAGTTACGCTCATCCTGAAAAAGCTGGTGCAAGAGGGTACACACCTTTTGGCAAAGAAACAGCTGTTGGTGAAAAAACAGCTGATTTAAAGGAATTTTGGCATCATGGTCCTGTCATAGACAAAACATTTGATCATAGAATCTCTGAAAATATCATTGTTTCTGAGCTTTCAGATTTTAATGATCAATTTGATCTATTATTCAGTCAACTTAATTTGCTTGGCATAAAAGTTTTAAGCGCTATTGCAGTAATACTTGGAAAAGATCCCTCATTTTTTGACGACTGGGCTTTAAAAGGGAACTCCATCTTAAGATTAATACATTATCCTCCTGTTACCGATAGTACAAATATAATGAGAGCTAGAGCGCATGCCGATATAAACTTAATTACTTTGCTAGTTGGCGCGGAAGAATCGGGTCTTGAAGTTCAAAATCCATCTGGTGGATGGATACCAATTGAAGCAAAGAGCAAGTCTATAGTATGTAATATCGGGGACATGATGCAATTAGTTACTCGAAAAAAACTTAAAAGTACAAGTCATAGAGTCGTTGATCACAATATTGATAAATCTGCGTCGCGTTACAGCATGCCTTTTTTTCTTCACCCGTCTCCAGATGTAGAGTTATGCTCAATTGTTGATGATTCATCAGATTCCATCAGCGCTCATGATTTTTTAGAGGAAAGGCTCAGAGCAATCAAGCTATACTAAATTATGACAATGCTCTCCATGCTTCATATTGTTATTGGTTTTATAGGCCTTGTCATAATCGCAGTGCCTTTTTCACAAAATATATCGTCAATTAATTACAGACATATTTTAGCTGCAATATTTCTTCAAATTATATTGGCTTTTGCGCTATTAAAAATACCTATCATTGTCCAAATTTTTGCATATCTATCTGAAGGGGTTACTGCATTGCAAGGAGCCACTCAGGAAGGAGCTGAATTTGTATTTGGTTACCTTAGTAACAGCTCTTTGTCGCCCTTTGAAAATTCTGATCAAGGAAATGCAATGATATTTGCATTTCAAATTTTGCCTTTAATTATAGTAATTTCTAGCCTCTCTGCATTACTGTGGTTCTGGAATATATTACCGCTAATTATAAGATCAATTTCAAAAATATTTGAAAAACTTTTTAATATAGGAGGACCTATCGGATTAGGAGCAACTGCAAATATTATCATGGGGCAAGTTGAAGCACCTCTTCTAGTAAGGCCATACTTATCTAAGATGAGTGAAAAAGAATTATTAATTCTTATGACTGCAGGTATGTCCACGGTTTCAGGATCAATTATGATTGCATTAGTGTCCATGCTCTCAATTCAATTTCCAGATATTAATTTAATCCAACACCTTGTTTCTGCCTCAATTTTGTCAATTCCAGCTGCAATTATGTATGCCAATATTATGATCCCATCCTCAAAGATAACAAATTTTGATGGAAGTTCTGTACCAAAAGTTTATGACAGTTCTATGGATGCAATTACAAAGGGTACTAGGGATGGTCTTGAAATCTGTTTGAATGTTGCAGCTATATTAATTGCTTTTATAGCACTAGTTTCGTTGCTTAATTCAATACTTGGTATTGCAGGAAATTGGATTGGAATTAATGATTTATCTTTACAATTAATCCTAGGCTATATATTTTTTCCAATTGTTTGGTTGATGGGCGTCCCAGTATCAGAAGCTCTGCCTGCTGCCGAATTATTAGGACTAAAAACAGCTCTTAATGAGTTTGTAGCATATGGTGCACTGGCAAATATTGAGCCAGATATATTATCTGAAAGATCAAAACTGATTACTTTGTACGCATTATGCGGCTTTGCTAATTTTTCTTCTGTTGGGATTCTTGTCACTGGAATTAGTGCCATGGCGCCTGAAAGAAAAAATGATTTAATAAAGGTATCTATAAAAGCTTTGATTGGAGCTACTTTAGCCTCTTGTATGACTGGTTTGGTTATAGGCTTATTTTAATTGAGCCAGATAATTGAAGCATTTAAAAATGCTGCAAAAATAAGCCATAAAAGATAGGGCAAATAAACAAAAAATAATACTCCTGAATGAATTTGTATTATTTTTAGTATTTTTTGATTTAAATAAATCAGAATTACTATATCAATCAATGCAATTACAGGAGCTTGAAAAAAAAAGAAAATCCATGACCAAGCTGCATTTAGTATTAATTGTAAAATAAAGATTGAGCTAAATTTATCCCCCACTCTAAAGGAAACAATTGCCATCATTAGATATAAAATTGGCCAAACAATACCAAATATATAACTTGGAGGATTTAGCGGACTTTTAATTAGTTCTGAATACCAACTATCAGAACTTATATATGTATTTGCGAGAGATCCAATTATTGAAGTTAAAATTACCAGTAAAGGCAAAATATATTTCATTACTTCAAGCTTTTTCTAGCAATATTGAACAAATTGAGTATCCAGCACCAAAAGAACAAATAATTCCTTTTTGACCATCATCCAATTGATTGTATTTATGAAAGGCTATGATCGATCCAGCTGAGCTTGTATTGGCATATTCATCTAGAACGATAGGAGCACGATCAGAAGAGAAATCATCGCCTAATAATTTTTTTATTACGTATGCGTTCATGTTGATATTTGCTTGATGAAGCCAATATCGCTCGATATCTTCAGGAGATAAATTATGTTCGCTAAGTTGTTCCAAAATCAATGAAGAAACAAATGGCATTACCTCTTTGAATACTCGTCTACCATTTTGCACAAATAATTGTTCAGCCTCAGAATATTTCTTGTCTTCAATAGTATTCATATAACCAAAATTATTTCTAATATTATTAGAGAATGTAGTTTTAAGTTTTGTATCAATTATTTTAAATTTGTTTTTCGCTTTCGAAGCTTTCTCAATTACAACAGCCGTACAAACATCTCCAAATATAAAATGACCATCTCTATTTTTGAAATTATTATGTCCAGAAGTGATTTCAGGACTTATCACTAAAATTTTTGAAGATTTCCCAGCTTTGATATCGCTATATGCATTATTTATTCCAAAAGTAGAGGCTGAGCAACCTACCATCATATCGTATGCAAAACCCTCAATGCCTAATTCATTTTGAACTTCGATTGCTACTGCAGGATAGGCTCTTTGCAGATTAGCAGCAGAAACAATTACGCAGTCTATGTCAGAAGGTTTTAGGTCTGCGTTTTCCAAGGCCTGCTTAGCAGCTATAACACTTACTTCTGCAGAAAATGATAATTCATCATCAGCTCTAGCCTCTATTAAAGGCTTCATACGCTTTGGGTCTAATAAGGAATCCTTTTCTATGACATATCTACTTTTAATACCTGATGCTTTAACTATAAATTCACTTGATGAATGCTCTAGAGCATCAATAACACCAGCATTTATTTGATCTGCATTTTCTGCGTTGAATAAATCAACATATTGATTGAATGATTTTACAAGCTCATCATTAGATATTTTGTGGGGTGGAGTCCAAACTCCAGTTCCCGAAATGTATATATCTTCCATATGTTTCCCCTGAATACATGTTATTTTATATTCTTATGGAGAAAATACCATTAGATACGATTTCTGGATTAAATCATGTGTTTAATCTTCATCATTCGTCTGCTGACAAAGTCAATGGCTTGATTCAAATATCCCATGGTATGGCAGAACATAAAACCAGATATTTAACTCTTATTAATTATTTTAATCAACATGGATATCACGTGGCTATACATGATCATAGAGGTCATGGCGATAGAATCATTGATAATAAGATTGGATTCTTTGATAAGTCTGCTGGTTGGGAGTTGGTTGTTATGGATTTACTAAAAGTTCATGAGGAAACAATCAAATTATTTCCTATGCTACCAAAAATTTTATTGGGTCATAGCATGGGTTCATGGATCGCATTATCAGCTTTGCAGAAAAAATCACTATTCAATGCAGCTTTAATATCTGGATCAAGCTACCCCAATATGCCTGAAACAATTTTACAAAAAACATTATTAAAATTTGAAATGTTGAGGCTAGGAAAAGAGGGTTATAGTAAATTTTTACATAAAATCATCTTTGGGGGTTTTAATTCAAGATTTAAAGATGCAATCACTTCTAATGATTGGCTATCAAGGGATAAGTTAAGTGTAGAAAATTATACAAAAGATCCTCTTTGCGGTTTTGTTGTATCAAATCAATTATGGGCCGATGTAATTGAAGGAATAGAATCGGTATTTAAAAAAGAAAATCTAGAATTATTGAATAAAAATATTCCCTTTTTAGTATTATCAGGAACTCATGACCCAGTTAGCAATATGGGAAAAGGCGCAATTAAATTGAATGAATGTCTAAAATATCATGAATGTAAATCAGAGCTTTATCTTGTTGAAGGT
>CACOHS010000027.1 GCA_902627055.1 uncultured SAR86 cluster bacterium
TTCCGCAAAAAGGAAGTTTTAAAGGTAATCTTGCTGCTGGTGGCAGAGGTGAGGCTCGAGAATTATCTGCTGACCAAATTCAAGCAAGTAAAGAAATCGGCAAGATATTAATTCAAGAGGGCATTCTGTTTGCAGGAATTGATATGATCGGCAGTTTTTTGACTGAAATTAATATAACTAGCCCAACAGGCGCAAGAGAGATTCTTACCCAGACAGGCCAAAATCCTATAAAAGCTTTGCTTCAATCCATTTAAAATGCAACCACTTATTTATAAAGAAAGAGTTCAAAGATGGGGATTTAAACAATCATTGCTAACATCTTTAATATTTCATGGAATAGTTATATTTGGAATTAGTTTTGTTGTAATTCAGCAACCTTGGAAATTCAATGAGGAAGCAATTGTCAATATCAGATTTGCAAACGAAGAATTTGACATGCAAGGTAGATCTAATAGTGGTTTTGATTCAATTAAAAGGAATAATCAACAAACTGCAATGATCGCCAGAGATTCAAACCCTCAAGATCAATCTCAGCTTAGTGTTAGACGTTTAGAATCTAACTCAACTTTGGAAAGTTATGAAACTATTTATTTAAATGCATGGCAGAGACAAGTAGAAACGACCGGCTATTTCCAAATTTCTCGAAAAGACATATTACAAGGCAATTTTAAAGTACAAATCAGATCGATCATTGATTCCATGGGAAATTTAATTGGAGCTGATATTTTAAAATCTTCAGGCAATTCATCAATGGATGCTTTAGCATTGAAAATTTTACAACAAGCAGCTCCATTTGAACCATTTCCTGTGGATATGGCGGCCAATTATCAGCAGCTTGAGATTATTAGAGATTGGAATTTTACAAATTCTTAGCAATGCAGATATTAGCTTTTGATTTCGGTACCCAATATATTGGCGTTGCGGTTGGACAAACAGTAACAAACACATCTTCGCCGTTAGTTGTATTGAAGGTTGATCGTGAGGAAAAAGAAATATGGGATTCAATTTCTGATCTCATCGAAGAGTGGAAACCTGATCAAATATTAGTTGGAAAACCATTGAATATGGACGGGACCCCCAGTGATATGATGAAGAAAATTGATCCATTTTTTAAAAAAATTAAAAAGATTACTAATATTCCTTGTGAATTAGTTGATGAAAGATTAACCTCTTTCGAGGCGAAAGAGTTGACGAAAATTGATTCTAAGTTAGATCGAATAGATCATTTGTCAGCCAAAATATTTTTAGATAACTGGATAGATCATCATGTCGATTCCGACTAGTTTCATTGATCAATTACTAGATCAAACCGATATTGTCGATGTTGTTAGTCGTCGCATACCTCTTAATAAAAAAGGGTCAAACTTTTGGTGCCAATGTCCATTTCATGATGATTCAAATCCCTCCATGGCTGTCAATCAAGAGAAACAGTTTTTTTATTGTTTCGTATGTCAAGAATCTGGAAATGCCATTCACTTTATCAGACGTTATGAAAATTTAGATTTTGTTGATGCGATCGAAACTCTTGCAAGTTCGGCAGGATTGACAGTTCCTTATGAGAAAAATAAACATGAGAAATCCAAACCAAGTGGGCTAGTTGAACAGGCTGTTAAATTTTATCAGGGAAATTTAAATGAAAAGGTTGCTCCTCTCGCAGTTAAATATTTAAAAGATAGAAAAATTACTGGAGCTACAGCGAAGAAATTCAACTTAGGATTTGCACAAGATAAATGGGATAACCTTTTAAATCATTTCGGGTCAGAAACTTCTGCCAAGGAACTCGATAATTCTGGCTTATTTAGTAAAAAAGATGATCGATTTTATGATCGATTTAGAGGCAGGATTATCTTTCCAATTAGAAACATAAAAGGTGATTTTATTGCGATGGGCGGAAGAATTATAGACAAAGGGGAACCTAAATATCTCAACTCTCCCGAGACTTCTTTTTTCAATAAATCAAATGAGTTATTTGGTTTGTATGAGGTTAAAGAATTAGAGAAAAATATTGAATCTTTAATTGTTGTTGAGGGTTATATGGACGTAATTGGTCTTTATGAGAATGGTATTAAAAATGCAGTAGCAACCCTTGGCACTGCAGTAACACCAAATCATATATCTAAAATAATGCGTTACACGAATAAGATATTTTTTGCATTTGATGGAGATTTAGCGGGTGGAAAAGCTGCTTGGAAGGCAGTTGAAAATACATTTCCCATTATTAGAGAGGATATCAGCATTCATTTTATTTTCTTTGAACAAGGCCATGATCCAGATTCATATATTACTGAATATGGATTAAAAGCTTTTCAAAAACTGTTGGATGAATCAATTTCGCTTTCATCATATTTTTTGTCGAAAATTAAAGAATTTAACTTAGAAACATTAGAAGGTAGAGCTCAAGCAGCAGCATTTGCTATTCCTATAATAAATAAAATTAATAATTCAGTGATCAAAGAGGTTTATGCACATGAGGTTTCAAGCTTATGTGGCATGGATATTAAAACCATGGATACGCCATCTAAATCTCATTCAAGGCAAGATTCTGATCATCAATTTAGAGTTAGTTCAAATGCGCCGGTTAGAGTTAAAGCAGTAATCAATATTTTTAGCTCAATACTAGCATTTCCATCAATTGCCAAAGAAAAAGTCTTCGATGAATTAAAAGAAGACCCAAAATTTAACTTTTTATTTGTAATTTTAGATCTATACAGCAAAACACCCGATATTAAACCGTCTAGGATTATCGAAAATATTGAATCTGAACAAATCAAGGGATATTTTTCGGAAGCAGTGGTTGCTGGACTCGAATTATCAGAAAAAAATGCATTAAAACTAGTAAAGGATTGCGTGGAGATTTTACTAAAAAATCAAAAAGATAGAGAGCAAATGCTAAAAGACAAGTATAATGTCGGATCGATTACAGCAGCAGAAAGAAGAGATTTACAACAAATCATCCTTAAAAAGGAAGAAATAACTGATAATGATCGAGAATTATTAAAGAAATTAAGTCTAAAACAAGATTGAAAAAATAAAATTTGGCATCACATATAACAAGCGATATAAAAGAGGGGCTCAGTGGATAAGTTAAAAAAACAAGGTTCAAGAATTGCGGAGTTAATTGATAAAGGCCGTGAACAAGGCTATCTAACTTATGCAGATGTTAATGACCATCTTCCCGAGGATATTTCCGATCCCGATCAAGTTGATGAAATTATTGGCATGATTAATGACTTGGGTCTTCAGGTGCATGAGACAGCTCCCGATGCAGATACGTTAATGCTCTCGGAATCATCTGATGATCAAGATGATATTGCCTTGGAACAAGCAGCTGAGGCATTAGCTGCTGTAGAAAATGAAACTGGCAGAACGACTGATCCAGTCAGAATGTACATGCGCGAAATGGGTACGGTTGATCTTCTTACTAGGGAAGGAGAAATTGAAATTGCAAAACGTATTGAAGAAGGCATGAGAGACCTTTTGGATTCAAGCGTACATTATCCAGGAATTGTCGAGCATATAATTGACTTTTATGAGCAAGTTAAAAGCGAAGATAAAAAATTAAGTGAGTTGCTTACAGGATTCCTTGAAGAAATGGAGGAAGTTCCTTCTGCTGGTCCCGGTAGCGAAAAAGCAAAGCAATTAGAAGAGAGCGATGAAGAAGTCGATAATGGACCCGATTTAGCTGAAGTACAAAGACGCATGACAAATCTTAAGCGTCAATTTAATAAAACAAATAAAGTAGTTGAATCAAAAGGTAGAAACTCTAAAGAAGCTAAAGCGGAATTTACTAAATTAGGTTTAATTTTTCAATTTTTAAAGTTCTCACCTAAGATGTTTGAGGACTTAGCTTTTTTTGCAAGAAGCGATCTCGCCGAAATCCGTCTTCATGAAAAGAGGATTCAATTCTTATTTGTTAAATCAGCCAGGATTCCAAGAAAAGATTTTATTGCTATGTACAAAGACAATATCACCAAAGTTAAATGGGTAGATTCTTTGATGAGTAATAAAAAGTATTCAAAAAAATCTTTAGAACATATTAAACCCGATGTAGTGATCGCGCAAAAGGCTATCAAAGCAATCGAAGAGAGAGTTGGACTTAATGTTAAAGACATCAAGGATATTAATCGAGCTATGTCTATGGGCGAAACTAAAATGAGACGTGCTAAAAAAGATATGGTTGAAGCCAACCTTAGACTGGTTATCTCAATTGCTAAAAAATATACAAATAGAGGTCTCCAGTTTCTAGATCTAATTCAAGAAGGCAATATCGGCCTTATGAAAGCGGTCGATAAGTTTGAATATAGGAGGGGTTATAAATTCTCTACATATGCAACATGGTGGATTAGACAGGCAATAACAAGATCCATTGCTGACCAAGCAAGAACAATAAGAATTCCTGTGCATATGATTGAAACTATAAATAAATTGAATAGAGTTTCCCGGCAAATGATGCAAGATATGGGTAGAGAGCCAACGCCAGAGGAATTGAGCAAAGAGCTTGATATGCCTGAAGATAAAGTAAGAAAGGTTTTAAAGATTGCTAAAGAACCAATTTCAATGGAGACGCCAATTGGCGATGATGAAGATTCAAACTTAGGCGATTTTATTGAAGATACCGTAATTCACTCGCCATTAAAAAATGCTACTGAGGGCAGTCTTCACTTTGCAACAGATGATGTACTTTCATCATTAACCGCAAGAGAAGCAAAAGTCTTAAGAATGAGGTTTGGAATTGGTATGAATACAGATCATACATTAGAGGAAGTTGGTAAACAGTTTGACGTCACTAGAGAGAGAATCCGTCAAATAGAAGCAAAAGCTTTAAGAAAGTTAAGACATCCTTCTAGATCAAGCCACCTGAAAAATTTCTTAGACGAATAACTTTCGGGCCTGTAGCTCAGTTGGTTAGAGCAGTGGACTCATAATCCATTGGTCGGAGGTTCGAGTCCTCCCGGGCCCACCATTTCAATTAAAATTTCTAATCAATATGGCATAATACATTTATTGGGAGGAGAATATTAATGGAAAGATATAAAACATTTAAGGAATTTTATCCATATTATCTCAGTGAGCATGATAATAAATATACAAAACTATTACATTTTATTGGTACATCGTTCGCTATATTCTTTTATGTGCAGTTTTTTTTAACGTTCAATTTTCTGTATTTGATATATTCTCTATTGGCAGGCTATGGTTTTGCGTGGGTTGCACATTTTTTTGTTGAGCATAATAAGCCCGCAACATTTACTTACCCATTCTACAGTTTCATTGGAGATCACAAGATGTACATTGAAATTCTTCTGGGTAAACACAAGATTTTTTAGAAGACTTCTTTCAGGTTTGTGATTTAAGTTTTTTTATTCAAAAAATTTTTCATTGCATCAATTGTTTTTGAGCTTACATGATGCTCAATTCCCTCGCTGTCAATTTCGGCATTCGCTTCATCCACGCCAAGTTCAATTAAAAAGGCCAAAACAATTTTGTGTCTCTCTTTAACTCTTCTAGCAAGTTTGGCGCCTTCCTGAGTAAGTTCCACTGGTTTATAGGGACGAGAGCGTAACAGTTTCTCATCATGCAGTCTTTTAACTATTCGAGATACAGTTACATGACTGACATTAAAATATCGGGCTAAATCTAATACTCTGCATTCACCGAATTCTTCTATCAATTCCATTACGGCTTCAACATAATCCTCTGCGGTTTCGTTTGCATGACGAGAACGTGTATGTGAAAAGGCTACTGAACGAGCACTAACTTTTTTTTTCACTTGTCCCCCAATTTTATAACTATTTAAGATTATACCCTTGACATAAACCGTAGCCATTGCTACATTTATAATCCGTAGCAATTGCTACTAAATAAAAATACAGATGGTTAAAAG
>CACOHS010000028.1 GCA_902627055.1 uncultured SAR86 cluster bacterium
ACAAAAACTGCGGAGAGACTTCAAAGTCTATCCGATCCATTTAGCGTTTACAGATGTCATGGGATTATGAACTGCGTAAGTGTTTGCCCCAAGGGACTTAATCCTAATGAAGCTATTGGAGAAATTAAGTCAATGCTTCTTTCAAATAAAAGCAACCAAAATATTATTACCTCTGATAAAGCTGGATAACAAATGAATAACATGGAACATCTTCGGTCAACTTCCCACACCGCGGGTGCTCAAAGCGCATATTTGGAATCTTTGTATGAGTCATACCTAAAGGATTCTTCCTCTATTCCTGAAGACTGGAAAATATATTTTGACTCTCTGCCTCAAGTAAACGGGTCAAATGAAGAAATTTCTCATCAAGAGGTTATCAATAGGTTTAAAGAAGACGAAGTTAATCCTTCAGTTCAAAATATTTCAGGAGAAACCAAATCAAATGTCAATCAAACTAAAGTATTTCAAGTAATAGAAGCATACAGAAATAGGGGACATCAAAAAGCTAATTTAGATCCATTGGGATTAAAGCCTGTCAGACATACAGATGATCTAAATATTGAATTTTACGGATTGGATTCATCAAATCTATCAGAAGTATTTAATTTAGAATCATTCAATATAGGCAAAAGATCAGCCTCTTTGTCAGAGATTTTGAAAGCACTAGAATCGATATATTGCTCTACTTTAGGCATTGAATATAATCATATCTCTTCATTATCTGAAAGACTATGGTTTCAAAAGCGTCTGGAGCCTAACCTTGGAAAATTAAGTTTTAATCCCGAGGAGCAAAAATATATTTTGAAGCGTCTAAGCTCAGCAGAAGGCCTTGCTAAATTCTTAGCATCAAGATATCCAGGTATGAAAAGATTCGGAATCGATGGCGCTGAATCGTTAATTCCGTTAGTGGATAGCCTTATTCAGAACTGTGGTGTATTTGGTGCGGAACAAATTTGTTTTGGAATGGCCCATAGAGGTAGATTAAATCTGTTAGTAAATGTGCTTGGGAAATCTCCAAAAGAACTATTTACTGAGTTTGAAGAAGATTATGAATTAGAGGGCGCAAGCACAGGAGATGTAAAGTATCATCTTGGCTCCTCAACCAACATATTAACTCCAAATGGAGAGGTTCATGTATCACTTGCAAATAATCCATCTCATCTTGAAATTGTTGATCCAGTTGTCCTTGGTTCGGTTAGAGGAAGACAAGATAGAATTAAAGATGACAATAAAGAGTTAGTAATTCCCATCTTAATTCACGGTGATGCGTCTTTTTCGGGGCAAGGAGTTGTGATGGAAACTCTTCAAATGTCCCAAACTAGAGGTTATGGAGTTGGAGGCACTATTCATGTAATAGTTAACAATCAAATCGGTTTCACTACTTCAAATGAGGAAGATTCTCGATCAACACAATATGCAACTGATGTTGCAAAAATGATTGAAGCCCCTGTTCTTCATGTAAATGGAGATGATCCAGAAATGGTAGTTTTTGCTGCAAAATTAGCATGTGAATACAGATATAACTTTAAAAAAGATATTGTTATAGATATGTTTTGCTATAGACGAAGGGGCCATAACGAAGCTGATGAACCATCCTCAACTCAACCTATCATGTATCAGAAAATTGCCGAACAGACTTCTGTGAAAAGTGCATATCAGGAAAAGCTGATCTCATCAGGAGTGATTACTCAATTAGAGTGTGATGAGTCAGAAAAAAGTTACAGGTCAGCAATAGAAAAGGGAGATTCCGTTGTTCATAACCTTGCTACAAAACCAAATGAATCAATGTGGTTTGATTGGACTCCATACATGGATCAAAAAGGTGATGTTAAAATCAAGTCTTCATTTAGTAAGAAAAGATTTAAAGATCTTGCTCATCAAGCATTCATGCCTCCAAAAGATTTTGTTTTGCAGAAGCAGGTAGATAAAATTTTTTCTGATAGACTCCAAATGGCAGACGGAAAAATTCCTGTTAACTGGGGTTTTGCAGAAAATATGGCATATGCAACCTTGCTTGATCAAGGATATCCAATAAGATTTTCTGGGCAAGACATAAGACGGGGAACATTTTCTCATCGCCATGCTGTTATATTAAATCAACAGGACGGTAAAGGCTTTATGCCTTTAGTAGATATTGCGAAAAATGCAGGCACAACTCTTGATGTATATGACTCGCTTCTATCTGAAGAAGCTGTTCTTGGTTTTGAATATGGTTATTCTGCAACCAGTCCAAAAGGGCTGGTAATGTGGGAGGCGCAATTTGGGGACTTCGTTAATGGAGCGCAAGTAGTTATTGATCAATTTATTGTTTCTGCTGAACACAAATGGGAAAGACTCTCAGGATTAGTCATGCTGCTCCCGCACGGTTACGAGGGACAAGGTCCAGAGCATAGCAGTGCAAGATTAGAGAGATTTTTGCAACTTTGTGCGTATGAAAATATTCAAGTTTGTGTTCCTAGTACCCCTGCTCAAATTTACCATTTACTTAGATTTCAAACCATTCGAATGATGAGAAGACCGCTTGTAGTAATTTCGCCTAAGAGTTTGCTAAGAAATCCAAATGCGGTGTCTACTTTAGATGAGCTTACAGATGGATCTTTCAAATATGTAATTGATGATTCGGTTGATTATCCTGAAAAGGTTAGCAAAATAATTATGTGTTCAGGTAAAATATTTTACGATTTAGCATCAAAAAGAGACAATCTTGGTATGGATTCTACTGCCATAATTAGGATTGAGCAGCTTTATCCATTTCCTTACGATACACTAGAAAAGATCTTAAAGACTTATGAAAATGCAACAAGCTTTGTATGGTGTCAAGAAGAGCCAACAAATCAAGGAGCATGGTTCAACCACAGACATAGACTTCAAGAAGTTATTGATAGATTAAATCATAACAAAGAAATTGGATTAGTCAGTCGTGAAGCTTCCTCTGCTCCCGCCGTAGGTTTAAATAAATTACACATTCAACAACAAGAAGCACTAGTAATAGAGGCTTTATCTATAGAGAAATAAAATGACAACTGAAATTAAATCACCAACATTTCCAGAATCAGTAGCTGATGGAACAATTGCAAACTGGGTAAAAAAAGAAGGCGATCGTGTTAAGCAGGACGAAGTAATTGCCGAAATTGAAACTGATAAAGTTGTACTAGAGGTTGTTGCTCCATTTGATGGTGTTGTTTCAAAAGTGCTTAAGCCTGCTGGAGAAACTGTTCTTAGTGCTGAATTAATTGCAGAATTTACAAAAGAAGATATTAATAAATCATCTGAGGCTCCAAAGAGTGAAAATATTTCTGAGCCTAAAAAAGAAAAAACAGTTGAAGTAAAGAATGAAGTCAAAGATTCTGCCAAAAAGAATGGGCCAGCAGTTAAAAAACTTTTAAAAGAACATGATCTTAATGAAAGTGATATAGAAGGCTCTGGCAAAAATGGAAGAATTACTAAATCAGATATTGTTAATCATTTAGATGTGCCTGCAACTAATGATCAAGAGACACTTATTAGTCCATCGATAAAAGCATCATCATCTCCTCAAGAGAGGCTTGAAGAGCGAGTTCCAATGTCTAGGCTTCGCTCAACAATAGCCAACAGATTGCTAACTGTTAAGCAGGAAACAGCAATGCTGACAACTTTTAATGAGGTCGATCTAAAGCCAGTTAAAGATCTGCGAGCAAAATATGGCAAGGAATTCGAAGATGAGCATGGGGTGAAATTAGGGTTTATGGGTTTCTTTGTTCTGGCAGCAGTGCAAGCATTAAAGAAATTTCCTGTTGTAAATGCCTCCATTGACGCAAGTGATATTGTTTATCATGGTTATCAGGACATAGGAGTTGCTGTTTCCACTGATAGAGGTTTGGTTGTTCCAGTTATTAGAGATGCAGGTAATTTACGAATTGCTGATGTTGAAAAATCGATTGTAGATTACTCGGAAAAAGCAAGGCATGGAAAACTGTCAATCTCAGAAATGCAAGGAGGCACATTTACAATCTCTAACGGCGGAGTTTTTGGGTCACTGTTATCTACTCCTATCCTTAATGCTCCGCAAACTGCGATATTAGGAATGCATACGATCCAAGATCGTCCAGTAGCAATCGATGGAGAAATAGTTATTCGTCCGATGATGTATCTAGCTTTGAGTTATGATCATCGATTACTAGATGGGAAAGAAGCTGTCTCTTTTCTCATAGCTATTAAAGACCAATTGGAATCTCCTGAAAAACTTTTATTAAACTTATAAGGTCTGCAGATGTTCGACATTATTGTAATTGGAAGCGGGCCGGCTGGTTATGTTGCGGCAATAAGAGCATCTCAATTAGGTTTAAAAACTGCGTGCATTGAAAAATCCTCTAGTAATAATAAACCACAATTAGGAGGTACATGTCTTAATATAGGTTGTATTCCATCAAAAGCACTATTGGATTCATCACATCGATATGCAGATGCTCTAAATCATTTCTCTGATCATGGCATAAAGGTCACCAAGCCCAAAATAGATATTTCTCAGATGATGGAAAGAAAAAACAAGATCGTTTCTCAGCTGACTTCGGGAGTCGCTGGGCTTCTAAAGGCAAATAAAGTATCTCAAATTACAGGCAGTGCAAAAATTATTGATTCAAATAATGTTGAAGTTTCCAATGAAGAAAATACTGAATTACTAAAAACTAAGAATATTATTATAGCCACTGGGTCTATGCCAATAGATATTCCTGTTGCAAAGGTAGACAACAAAAATATTGTGGACAGCACTGGAGCCCTCGAATTTAAAGCAGTACCTAAGACATTGGGAATAATTGGAGCAGGTATTATCGGATTAGAGCTCGGAAGTGTCTGGTCTAGGCTTGGATCAAAGGTAACAATTTTAGAGGCCATGGATGATTTTTTACCTATGGCAGATTCAAAAATTTCTGATGATGTTTTAAATGAATTTAATAAGCAGGGATTAAATATTAATTTGGGTTGCAAGGTTACTGCCGCCAAATCTAATGAAAAAAATGTAACTGTAAATTTTCAAAGTAATGGAGATCAGTCTGAATTAACTTTTGATAAACTAATTGTTGCTGTCGGTCGTAAACCCTATACGAATAATTTATTTGATGAAAGTTGCGGTTTATCAGTTGATCAAAATGGTTTTATTTCAGTAAATGATTTTTGTGAAACACCTATAAAAAATATTTGGGCGGTGGGTGATGTAGTCAGAGGTCCAATGTTGGCTCATAAAGCCTCCGAGGAGGGCATCATGGTTGCAGAGAGAATTGCAGGTAATCAAGTTGAAATGGAATATGATTTAGTGCCATCTGTAATCTATACACATCCTGAGGTTGCATGGGTGGGAAAAAATGAAAAAGAGCTCAATGATGCAGGAGTCGAATTTAAAACTGGCACTTTCCCATTTGCTGCAAGTGGACGAGCCTTGGCTACGGGCGAAAGTACCGGTTTTGTAAAAGTAATAGCTGATAAGAGGACAGATACGATATTGGGAGTTCATGCTTTCGGTCCAGCTGCTGCTGATATTATTCAGCAGGGAGTAGTTGCAATGGAATTTGGTGCCAGTGCCGAGGATCTCGGCTTAACTATTTTTAGTCATCCAACAGTTTCTGAGGCATTGCATGAGGCTGCGCTTGCAGTAAACGGGCAAGCTATTCACATAGGAAATAATAAAAAATGAATCTCCATGAGTATCAAGGTAAAGAGCTTTTTGCAAA
>CACOHS010000029.1 GCA_902627055.1 uncultured SAR86 cluster bacterium
TTTTTAGTATCTGAAATAAATGTTAAATGAATGCTTTTGATGCTTGTATAATCTTTAGATGAAGAACAATTTTCTTTCTGGATTTGGAGCTTTTCTATGCATTGCTATTCTCGCATATCTTAATTTGTCTGATCAAAGCAATATATGGCTGATACCTCCATTTGGCGCAAGCATGGTTTTAGTTATGGCTGTGCATGAAAGCCCTTTGGCCCATCCTAAAAATGTTTTTTTTGGCCATATTGTTTCAGCTATATCAGGAGTATTAATATACTCAATTTTTGGAATTTCATTTTGGAGTATTGGCCTAGGGGTTGGATTAGCAATCTTTTTTATGATGGCTACTAATACAGTTCATCCGCCAGCTGGAGCTAATCCAATTGTTGCTATTCTTGGTGCAAAAGGTGTAGGTTTCATTATAATGCCAGTAGCAGTGGGGGCATTTTTTATAGTGCTATTTTCAGTTATTTATAATAGTTTGTTAGGTAGAAAATACTTCACCTTTAAAGATTTTATAAAGTGAAAAAATCCCCAAAACTTTACTAAAATTTGCAAAACGCATTGGTTAGTTATGGAACAAAATACTAGAACACATCTAAAAAACTTTATTGAGGGATACTCAATTGAGGTTACTCCAAGATCGGCATCAAATATTCATTCCTTTAAAGATGTACTTCCAGAAAATACACGAGTTTACATTGCCCATATTGAATATGAAGATATCGTAGCAATGGTTGATACTGCAAAAAGACTCAATGATGAGGGTTTTCATGTCATGCCTCATTTTCCTGCGAGAGCTATTAAAAATGAGGCTGTATTGAAAGATTGGCTCTCCATGTATAAGAATGAGGCCGGAGTTGATGAAGCACTTTTATTGGCTGGAGGACGATCAAAACCATTGGGAGATTTCGAATCCTCGATTGAACTAATTGAATCAGGGAAATTTGATCAAGCCGGTTTTAAGAGATTGCATATTGCTGGTCATCCAGAAGGTAATAGAGATATAGATCCAGATGGAAGCGAAACTAATGTTTCACAGGCTCTTTCCTGGAAACAGGAATTTTCAAATAGAACAGATGCCTCAATGGCAATTACCACTCAATTTTGCTTTGATGCAGAGGCTGTAAAGCAATGGGCTGATAACATTAAAGCAAATGGAATTGATATCCCAATACACATTGGCATTGCGGGTCCAGCAAAACTCCAAACATTAATTAAATTCTCAATTGAGTGTGGAGTAGGGGCATCATTGAAAGTTCTTACAAAAAGAGCCAAAGATATCACAAAGCTTTTGTTGCCATATAAGCCTACTCAAATACTTAGCGATTTAGCAAACTATAAAGCACAAGATCCATCTTTTAATATTGAGCAAGTTCATTTTTTTCCTTTGGGAGGGATTAAACGAGCGGCTGAATTTGTCGAGGAATTTAGCAGCTCAAATCCCTAAACAAGTCATTTTTTTTCGTTAAAAAAGTGACTATTTTATATAAAAAAACCATGATAGCATTCTCGTATGTTTAAGACCTCACAGCTAGTTTTTAATCCAAGAGTAAGAAAGTCACCATTCTTTCTCTCAACAATGAAGTATGGTGCTAGCGCTTTTACTATATATAACCACATGTATTTACCAATTAGCTATGAGGGAGTTATAGAAGATTACAATAAATTGTTAGATGGTGTTCAACTGTGGGATGTTGGAGTGGAGAGACAAATCCAAATCAAAGGACCTGATGCGGAGGCACTGTCACAATTTTTGACGCCCAGAGATATTAAAAAATGTGCTGTAGGTCAAGCAATGTATGCACCTTTTTTAGATTTTGATGGTGGATTTCTAAATGATCCAGTAATGCTGAAGATAAGTGAGGATTGCTTCTGGTTTTCTATAGCTGATGGAGACTCTCTATTATGGGCTCAAGCTCTAGCTGTTGGATATAAATTTGATGTAGTTGTAGATGAACCTGATGTTTCTCCATTGCAGGTGCAAGGGCCAAATTCAGCAAAATTAATGTCTAAAGTGTTTGGAGATTGGATTGATGATCTCGGTTTTTACAAATTCAAAGAGGTGAACCACAAGGGTATTCCAATGGTTATTGCTAGAATGGGATACAGCAGAGAGTTGTGCTATGAGATCTTTCTTCAAGATCATTCTAAGGGCAATCAATTATGGGAAATTTTGTGGGAAGCAGGTAAGGATTTAAAGATTTCACCAGGAGGCCCTAATATTATTCTGAGACTAGAGGGCGGCATTTTGAGCTATGGAGGTGATTTCGATAGATCAAATAATCCCTTTGAGGTTGGTTTAGATTGGATGATCGACCTTAATCAAGAAGATGATTTTATTGGTAAAGAGGCTCTTCGTGAAGTTAAATTCAAAGGTCCTACAAAAAAACTAATGGGAGCTGAAATTGAAGGAGATCCTATAAATTTCTCAAATGAGGAACATTTGCCTGTAATAGTTGATGGGAAGAAAATTGGCTCTATGAATACCATGACGTATTCACCGAGGTTAGATAAAAATATTTCCTATGTATTTTTAGATGTCAAATATGCAAAAGTAGATCAAGAGATTGTAATTTCTTTGCCTGACAATGACCTCAAGGCTAAAGTAGTTGATATACCTTGGCTAAAAAGAGCAAAAAAAAATTAATTCACTTACCAATTTTTTATAATATTTCCCATTATAAAAAATGCACACATTACATTAATTAAGACAATAACAGTTCTTATCACTGCAATTTTATTGTCATGATCTTTGGTCTTTTCATCGCTGAAAGAACCAAGAGCCATTTTCCACAACTCCCACATTAATGATAATTTTTATTCAGCGTAATCTAACCCTTTAGCTTTTTCTACTTCCCTTTTATTTGGATTTACAGATTCTCTAAATGGCACCTCAACAATTTCGCCTTGAGCTGCCACACCAGGTTCTTCAGAATATTCATCGGGCAATCTTACCTGTAATTTTGTACCAATCTCTGATGATGACCATGGGACCCATCCAAGCGCAACGTTAGTTTCTAGCTCTGGTGACCACCAAGGAGATGTTACATAACCCATATCATTTCCATCATGATCAGCAATGATCCAGAAGTCTGGAGCATAGTCCGTTATGTTTTTCCCACCAAAGGTCATTCCAACCATCTTCATCTTAAATGGGAAATCTCCTGCATCAATAACATCGCGTTGACGTTCAAGTTCCTCTTTACCAATATAGTCAGATTTTTTATTTCTAGGCACTTGATAACTAAGATTTACCTGGAAAGGAGAAGTTTCATGATCTAAGTCCTGTCCCCAAGACAGAATACCTGCCTGAATGCGTCGATGATGAGCAGGCGCAATTACCATTAAGCCAAATTCTTCTCCAGCTTCAAGAACTCCATTCCAAACTATCTCTGCATTTTCATGTGAGTCACGAACGTATATTTCATATCCTTTCTCTCCAGTGAAACCTGTTTGACTTATTACAACATCCGCACCCCCTATTTTAGTCTCCATCAGACCATAATATGGAACATCCCTGAGCTCTTCTCCAGCTAGTTTTGCCATAAGATCTTCAGAAAGAGGGCCTTGAATTTGCAGCGGGCAGACATCAATTTCGTCAATCTCAACATTATATTTTTTTGTTACATTTACACCCTGCAACCAAAATAATAAGTCACTATCAGAAAGAGAGAACCAAAATTCGTCCTCAGATAATCTTAGTAAGACTGGGTCATTCAATACCCCGCCTTTCTCATTACATAAAATTGCATATTTTCCATTACCGGGAACTATTTTTGTTGCATCTCTGGTAATAACATAGTCTGTAAAGGCCTCCGCATCTGGGCCTTTAACTCTTATTTGTCTTTCAACTGCAACATTCCACATGGTAACTCTATTTACAAGCGCATCATACTCGACCATTGCTCCACCATCCTCAGGTTTCACGTATCCTCGGGGATGATAAATGCGGTTATATACGGTTGCTCTCCAGCACCCAGCTTCATGAGATAAATGCCAAAAGGGTGATTTTCTTACTCGAGTAGAAATTAATAGTTCAGTAGGCGTTCTTCCACTTTGCCTAAGATTGATTGGCACCACTCGATCGCTTTGATCAACGTTTGGATGATTTGGATGTTTCATTTTGTTTCCCCCTATAAATGAATATTATATTGTAAATTATTTATGTACGAACTTTCTCATTTTTTGGATCATATAGAGATCCCTTACCAACTATTTGGACCGTCATTGGATATACCCCATCACCATTTTCATTGAAATATTCCAATGATAGTTGCTTACCAACTTTGGCAATACTACTAGGTAAATATCCCATGACAACAAATTTATTAATCGACGGACAATAAGACATTCCAGTTGTATAAGATCTTCTACCTTTGCTATCGATAGGCACTTCTCCAGTCGTAGGATCAATGATTGGAGAGATGCCAACAGGATATCTTGGTACTCCTGATACATTCAAATCATCTAATGTCATAGTGCAAAGAATAGCGCAGGGATCTTCTGCACGATGCGATAAATGAGCGGCTTTACCGTGGAAATCTGCTTCTTTTACAAGAGGTCTTTGGATTGCTGCTTCAATGGCAGTGTATTCTGTTTCAAGATCAGCACCTTGAAGTCTAAAGCTTTTTTCAAGACGTCTGCTATTTGCATATGTTTCTATTCCTACTGGCACTACTCCGACTTCAAGAAGTGAATCATATAATGCCAAACCATCATCTTTATCGTTGTTAAAGTATATTTCCCATCCACTCTCACCAACATATGAAATTCTAGCTGCCCAAACATCAACTTTTTTACCACCAGATAAATTAAGAGTTAAATTTTTTGAGGTAACGAAAGGAAAATTTTTAATATCAATTTCATTCGGATCTATAAAATTACTTAATGCATTTACTGCTTTTGGCCCCCATAAACCTAGAGTTGCAATATCATGAGTTCTAATATTTATGTCTGCATTTAATCCATTGTCATCTCTGTAGTTACGCAGCATTACCCAATCACGATTCCCATCAGCACCACCAGTCACAACTCTATAACTATCATTTCCTAAACGAGAAATGGTTAGATCAGCATGCACTCCACCATCTTCATCAAGAAAGTTCGTATAGATAACTTTACCTTCAGGAGTATTGCCTCCAACTTTTGCTACTGACAGGTATTCCAACATGCGCTCAGCATCAGGACCTTTTATATCCATAATGGGGAAGTGAGATAGGTTAATCATGCCCACAGAATCACTCATGGCCAGATGCTCAGCGTTAGCAACATCATAGGGCACATGACGAGTATCCCATTCGTTTTCTCTTATTGGTACATCTTTTATAAATTGTTCAAGTTTTTCCCTATTGGTTGTGTA
>CACOHS010000030.1 GCA_902627055.1 uncultured SAR86 cluster bacterium
AATATACTACCGCGGATGGCTTGAATTGGCCTTGAGGTTTCAAGAAGACTTTTACTCTTAGATGCTAAAAAATCTCTATCAATGAATTGAAGACTCAGTATTCTTAAAATTAATATTGATAAACTAATTACAAGAAAAGAATATATCAAATAAGCCCGCCAGCTGTGAACAAAATTATTCTTCATAATTAATAGTCGTTACTTTGCTTATCTCTATCATATTTAAAATTTCTTTTGCGTGACGCTCTACCTTAGCAGGGGAGCTAAGATGGTAAAATTCGGTCTTTAAATTAAAATTAATTTCGATAAGCTTGTTATTTGCCACTTTTAAATAAGCATTATTTTCATATTCCTGACTGAATTGCCATCTAATTTTTATGATCTCTAGACATAAAAAAAATAGAAGAAAAGTATTAAAAAATGTAATAAAAGTTAAAAAAAATTTTTTCATAATCTAGAAAATACTCTCATTACTGCACTTCTTGAACGAGGGTTAGTTTTGATCTCATCAATTGATGGCCTTACTTTTTTCTTTATGCATCTATAAGTTTGCTTAAAAGAAGAGTTGATTGGTATGTCCTTAGGGAAAGTTTTAATTTCAGGTTTAAAGAAATTTTTTACAATTCTATCCTCTAAAGAATGAAATGAAATAATTACTACCGTTCCACCTAATTTCAAAAATTGTTCTAACTTTGAAAGCACTATTTTTAGATGGTATAGCTCGTTATTTACATGAATTCTAATTGCTTGAAATGACTTGGTAGCAGGATGATTTTTACCAGTTCTTTTGATTGCTCCTTGGATTATATTTGATAGCTCAATTGTAGTTTCTATGAATTTAATTTCTCTAGATTCAACTATTGCATTAGCTATTTTTCTTGATGCTTTCTCTTCACCATATTTATATAAAATGTCGGCAATCTCTTTTTCAGGTGCGCTATTAAGCCACTCAGAGGCACTAAAGCCTGAGGATGTATTCATCCTCATGTCTAACGGTCCATTGGATTGAAAACTAAAACCTCTGCTTGGTTCATCTAAATGTGTTGAGCAGATACCGAGATCTAATATAATCCCGTCAAATTGCTTATTTAAAAAAAGTGAATCAATCTCAGAATAGTTGGAGTGATGAATGCTAAAGCGTGAATCATTGATATTTTCTTTTCCGTATAAAACAGCATCCTTGTCCCTATCAACGGCATCAAGCGTTCCATTGAGTGAAATCCTTTTAAGAATTTCTTGAGAGTGGCTTCCCCTTCCAAATGTTAGATCTAAATATGAACCAGATAAATTATGCAGCAAAAAATCTAATGATTCTTCCAGCAGAACTGGAACATGAAGCATATTTTAATCTACTTGCTTTCTCATGAAGGTTGGCACATCGAGGAAATCTATGTCCTCTGCAGACGATGTGCCACCTGACTCAATTGTTTGATTTGCTGACGGCGAATCTAAGCCAACTGGATTGAGTTGCACAGTAGCTCTTCTTGAATTATCAACAGCTAGGGTGGCAGTTTGTTGATTTACTCCGGTTGCCACAACAGTAACTAACAATTCATCTTCATCCATTGAGTCCTCCATTACTGTGCCATAAATAATTGTTGCGTCATCTGCAGTAAATTCTCGTATGACAGAATCCACCTCATCAAAATCTGCCATTGTTGGAGATTTTGCAGTTATATTCACTAAGATACCTCGTGCATCTTTTAATTCGATATCTTCTAGTAGCTCTGAACTTACGGCTTGACTGGCTGCATCAATCCCTCTTTCGTCTGCACTTGATTGTCCTGTTCCCATCATTGCAATACCTTTTTCTGACATAACTGTTTTTACATCAGCAAAGTCAACGTTAATATATCCAGGCTTCATTATGATGTCAGAAATGCCCTGAACAGCTCCTTTTAAAATATCATCAGCTTTTGCAAAAGCATCTTCCATGGAAGTTTTTTTACCAAGAATATCCATCAATTTTTGATTTGGAATTGTAATTAAACTGTCTACTTCCTCGACAAGCTCTGCTATTCCTTGCTCTGCTGCAGCTTTTCTTTTGTGACCTTCAAAGTTAAATGGTTTAGTTACAACAGCCACTGTTAAAGCTCCTAACTCCTTTGCAATTTCAGCAATAACAGGAGCCGCGCCAGTTCCAGTACCTCCTCCCATCCCAGCAGTTATAAAGATCATATCAGCGCCGGATAGCAACTCTTCTATTGCAGCTCTATCTCTTTCTGCTGCAGCTTTTCCTACCTGAGGATCTGCCCCCGCACCTAAACCTCTAGTTACATTGTCACCAAGCTTTAGTATTGTAGAGCCAGTAGCCCTATCTAATGCTTGAGAGTCCGTATTTGCACAAATAAAGTCTGCTCCTTGAATATCATTATTAATCATATGGATTACTGCATTTCCTCCAGCTCCGCCAACACCAATAACTTTAATCTTGGCTAAACCTGCATTTTCTTCAATTATTTCCCAATTCATTTTCCACCCCTTTAAAAAGATATTGTTTTCAAGCTTTCTGGTAAGACAACTTCAAGTATTTCAGTTGATAAAGCTCCGCCTGTTTGCCTCATTTCCCAATTTTTCTCATTCCAAACTTCAAATTTATTTCCCATGCCTATAATAGAAACTTTTGCAGATTTGCTTATCTCAGCATAATCCCGAAGTTCTGATGATAATAGAACTAACATTCTGCTGTTTGGATCGAATGAACTGACACTTGCATTTCCTAATATAGTCCACTGCAAATTCCTGACTATTGGATCAAGGCCTTGTAATCCCTGAAGTTCTTTGGAAATTTTGCCCCAGATTGAGCCAGGATAAACTTTTAATGCTGGATATTGAGGATCTCTTGTTACAACAATTTTTGATTCATTTTGAATAAGAAGCTGCTCTCGATATTTTGCAGGAATAGCAAATCTTCCCTTTGAATCTACCGAAATTGTTGTAAAACCAAACATAATGTATGTATAAAATTAGTTTCTACACACTTTATACTACATTTAACACACTTTTACACACTTTTTTTAAAAAAAATTAGTCGAGTTGATCTATAAGCCGGATTCTGTATTAAATGACCATCTATCTAGGCAATGCGTCACCGCATTGCTCAAGCAACCTACCCGAATCCTAAGCGAGTAGCCTTATCAGATTCCTATTTGGTTTTGCTTCAAAGTGGGGTTTACATTGCCGCATTTGTTACCAAATACGCGGTAGGCTCTTACCCTACCATTTCACCCTTACCAAATTCATGGCGGTATAATTTCTGTTGCACTTTCCGTAGGCTCACGCCCCCCAGGAGTTACCTGGCACTCTACTCTATGAAGTCCGGACTTTCCTCTAACAAAAGTTAGCGGTCATCCAACCAACTCTTGTGTATTTTAATATTATTTTTTGCTATTTAGAAATTTCAAGCAGAAATTTATAAACCTCATGTTTTGAGTAGCTGGTAATTTTTGCTATAAGTTTGGAAGCATCAGTTGGAGAGAGATAATCAAGAAATGGTCGACAGAGATTCTCATCTAAATTCATATCATTTCCAAAAGAGGAATTCGTATTTAAAAGTAATACAAATTCTCCAAGTAATTTAATTTTATTCTCTTTGATGAGATTTAAAATCTCTTCAGGTGTTCCCCTGTAAATAGTTTCATGTTTTTTTGTCATCTCCCTACAGATAACTATTGATGTCTTGGGACCTAGGAGCTCAGAAAAAATTTCAATAGTACTCTCAAGCCTCTTCGCTGATTCAAAAAAAATATTGGTGACATTACTATTTTTTATCTTTGAAAAAATTTCTTTTTTTGCCATATTTTTTTTTGGTAAAAATCCATTAAATAAAAATTTATCAGTGGGCAAACCTGATAAAAGCAATGAATTAATTACTGAGGATGGTCCAGGAATTACAGTAAATGGAATGGTATTTTTAATGCATTTTTGAACTAGAGGATATCCAGGATCTGATATTAGAGGCGCACCAGCATCTGATAAAACTGCAACTGTTTGTCCGTTTTTAATTAGATCAATTATTTTATCAGCACTTTCGTTTTCATTATGTTCATGAAATGGAAATGTGTTTTTTTTAATATTAAAATAATTCAAAAGTTTTGAAGAG
>CACOHS010000031.1 GCA_902627055.1 uncultured SAR86 cluster bacterium
GCAAAAGCTCAGCATATAAATTTTTTACTCAATACTTAATTCCAAAAAACTTTAAATATGTAAATCTTGGCATACCAACTAAATGGGAATCTGCACATTGGTTTCAACGATGGAAAAAAGTTATTCCTAAAAAAGGTGAAATAGCCTTTCTTGACAGATCTTGGTACACAAGAGCATTAACAGAACCAGTCATGGGTTATTGCAGTGAAAAGCAATATAGAGATTTTATGAATCAGGTCCTTTCGTGGGAACAAAATCTCATAGATTCTGGAGTTGAAATTATTAAATTTTATTTTTCATTATCTAAAGATCAACAAAAGCGAAGAATGAAAGCTCGCAAACATTCGGAACTTAAATATTGGAAACTCTCTCCTAATGATGAGCGTATCGTCACCAAATGGGATGCATTTACACTATACAAAGAACAAATGTTTGAAAAAACTTCTCCCGATTTTTCTCCATGGATTGCAATAAACGCTAATAATAAAATGATTGCTCGCCTTACAGCGTTAAGATTTTTACTTAATCAAACAGATTATGAAAACAAAAAACTTTTGAAACCCCTTACATGGTCAAAAAATATAAATAACTATAAAGTGTTATTAGAGGGAGTTGAATTTAATAACTTAGACTATGAGCAATATAAGATTTTAAGCAAATATATGGATGATGATTAATGAAGATTGCATCGATTGACATAGGGACTAATGCTATTAAATCA
The DNA here is from genome assembly GCA_902627055.1 of uncultured SAR86 cluster bacterium. Taxonomy (GTDB): domain Bacteria; phylum Pseudomonadota; class Gammaproteobacteria; order Magnimaribacterales; family D2472; genus D2472. The sequence goes on from CACOHS010000031.1 coordinate 722, forward strand.
AAAATATTTAAAACAACTCCTGCCTCTATTGAGTTTGTTCAAGGGATCAGATCGCCGATCAGACTTGGAAGTGATGTATTTAATCAGGGAAATCTTAGTGAATCTAAACTTGATCAAGTAATTAAAACAATTCGTGAATATGAGGAAATATTTGCGCAGAACCTTATCACACAATATGAAATCGTGGCTACCTCCGCATTTAGAGATACAGAAAACTCTGAAGATGCAAGAAGATATATAGAAACGGCTATTAACCGGCCTTTGAGAGTAATATCTGGACTAGAGGAGGCAAAATTAATTCGATTTCATCCTAAAAGTAATACCGGTAAAAATAAGATTTTTGTTGACTTAGGGGGAGGCAGTACTGAATTCTTTATTCGTAATAACGAAGATACTATTATTCGATCTTTTCAACTTGGAGCAGTTCGTAATTTACTTGGTAAAGATGAAAAACAAGAATGGAATCGCTTGGAGGAGTGGCTACAATCTATTAAACCAAAGAAAAAATTAATTGGTATAGGTGGAAACATTAGATCATTTCTTAGCGCACATAAAACAAAAGACATGTCATTAAGCGAATTTAGAAAAAAAGTGAAAAAAATATCTAAACTTACTGCAGAGGAAAAAATTAAAAAATATGCATTTTCTCCTGATAGAGCTGATGTTATAGATCACGCTTTAAATATTTTTAAATTTATTTCAGAGCAATTAGAAATTCAACAAATAACCTCTACAAAATGGGGCATATCAGATTCCATTGCAATTAAACTATTTCATGAAATTTATTCCAACAAAGTAACAATTTCAAAATAGCATATAACTCCCAGTTTATTATTATAGTTATTAAGATAACTATGAGAGAGGAATGGTGAACCAAAATTCAGAGCCGCCCTCTTTTCTCGTCTCAACTCCAACTTCACCTTGTAAATTATTAACAAGATTCCTAACTATCGCTAGACCTAATCCGCTACCCTGCTTAGTATTAGCTCTGGCTTTAGCTGTCCTATAAAATCTCTTGAAAACAAATCTTTGTTCTTCTTCAGGAACTCCCTCTCCTGAGTCAAGAACTGAAATTCGAATAAAATTGGCCTGCTTTCTTGCTCTAATCTCAATAACTGTATTTTCTGAACTATATTTGAATGCATTATCTACAAGATTATTTAGAACTCTTTCAATTGCTTTAGCATCAGTTTGAACAACAACATCACTTTGTCGATTAAAAACTAATTCAATATTTTTTCTTTTTGCTTTATTTGTAAATGATGAAATTACAGTATCAACAACCTGATTAATAATTATTGGTTCAATTACAAATTTTAAATCTCCATATTCAATACGTGATAAATCAATCAAAGATGTCACCATTTCACTCAAACGATCTGCATTATGTAAGATAGCTTTTGAAAATGTTTTTGCATCTTTAGAATTCTCTAGTGCCCCACCCAACAATGTTTCTGAGTTTGCTTTAATAACGCTTACTGGAGTCCGAAGTTCGTGTGATAAGTTTGAAACGAAGTCTCTTCGCATTGAATCCATCTCTCGAAGCTGAGTTGTTTCATGCACGACTAAAATTAATTCTCGCGTTGCCTTGGCTTTATTCATGTGAGCCAATATCCATTTGGTATCATCGCCATCAGTATCAATCTCAAATTCACTTTCATGTTGACCCTTCTTTAAAGCTTTTTTAAATATTTGTTTCAACGGCGGTAAATTTAGATCAGCGATAGATTTATTCAAGATTTCATCCAATCCCAGAATTTGCATTATCTGATCATTTCTAAAAGTGATAGTTCCATCTTCATCAAGAACCATGATTCCCTCACCTAAACCATCCAGGACCAGTCCAAACTGATCTCGTTGCTTTGCGATTAAAGAAATTTGTTCTCTTAAGTTTGACGAAATAGTAGAAATATTTCTTGCCATAGAACCGATTTCATCCGAGCGTTTGATCGGAAGAGATTCTAAATCTTTTTTCTTATAGCTTCCTGCAGAAATATCAGCTGCAGCTTTTTCAAGATCCATAAAGCTACTGCGAATATAATCCCCAGCTAAAACACTTGCTAAGATTGCAACAATTAGTCCAACAACAACTATAAGAGTAATTGAATTGCCCAGCGAGGCCAAAATCTGATCTAAACTTTCATAGGGAACTGATATTCGAATAACTCTCTCTGCATCATTTGAACTATCTAACAGTGCAAAATAGAACATTTCTTTTTTAACTGTAGAGCTATATCTCTTGCTAGATCCATAACCATTTTTAAATGCAGAAATAATTTCAGGTCTATCGCTGTGATTATCAAGATCATCAATTTTGCTAGCTTCCACATCTGAGTCAACTATTACATAACCATCTTTTAAAATAATGGTAATTCGTGAATCTGAGGCTGCAGCATATTCATCTATTTGAACTTTTAATTTATAAAAGTCACCGGCATCTATAATGTTAGCAATTGATTTTCTTAAGATCTTCGCTTGTCTAGAAAGCTCTGTTTCAATTTGATCTTGAAGCTTAAGAGATAAATCTCTTTCAGCAACAACAAATGAAAGTGAGATTCCTATGAAGAGGCATGAAAGAGTGATAAAAAAAATGCGGGTGCGAATGCCCATATTAATTAATCTGGATCTCTAGAAAATCTGTAACCTACACCACGTATGGTTTGAATATGATTGCCGACCGATCCAAGTTTTGTCCGTAAACGCTTGATGTGAGTATCAACAGTCCTTGTTGTTACATCGGAACTGTATCCCCATACATCTTCGAGGAGCTGATCTCTTGTTTGCACTCTGCCTTTTCTATCAATCAAATGCTTCAACAATCTAAATTCTAAAGCAGTGAGAGAGATCTCATTTCCATTGATATAGGCTTGATGTGCCTCAAAATTTAAGGTCAACTCACCAAATGAATACTCATCGTCTTCAGGATTTTTATTAGATGTAGGACCTCTTTTTAAAATAGCTTTAACTCTCAGAATTAATTCTCTTACACTAAATGGTTTAGTTACATAATCATCTGCACCTAATTCAAAACCAACAACTCTATCAACTTCTTCAGTCTTGGCAGTTAGGATAATAATGGGAATATGCTTTGTTTTATCATCGGATTTAATA
>CACOHS010000032.1 GCA_902627055.1 uncultured SAR86 cluster bacterium
GATTTGGTCAAATCAAGCTGGATTCATACCGAGCTTTATAAATCAAGAAATTTTGGACCCATGTTCCATAAGTTTGGTGCATTGATTGGAGCTGCCTTCAATGCAATGGATCAATTGATATTTAGAGGCAAACTCCCGTTTACTCTTCGACATACAACTCCAGACTATGCATGCATGAAGCCTGCTGCTGATATGCCAAAAATAGAATATCCGAAGCCAGACGGAAAGATTAGCTTTGATAAATTAAGCTCAGTATTTTTATCTAATACATACCATGAAGAAGATCAGCCCTGTCACTTGACACTTAAAGACTCAACTATTCCAATACTGCAAAATTTACCTATGTATGACGAACCCGCGCAAAGATATTGCCCAGCTGGTGTTTATGAGGTTGTTGAAAAAGACAACGAACCTAAATTTGTTATTAATGGGCAAAACTGTGTTCATTGCAAAACATGTGATATTAAAGATCCATCCCAAAATATTACTTGGGTAACCCCCGAAGGTACTGGCGGTCCTAATTACCCAAATATGTAATGAGAAACATAACACTCTATATTTTATTAATATTACTATCAGGGTGTTCTTCAGAAAATTACGAGGCACAGTTCAATTTCCTGCTTGATAATGAATGGGAAAGAATGATCGCTGATAATCCCGTCTATGCTTCAAGCATGGGAGATCTAACTAATAATACAGAATGGTCAGATACATCGATAGATAAAATTTACGCAAATCATCAGATCGAATTACAAATATTAAGTCAATTAGAAAAATTCGACATAAAAAATTTCACTGAAGAGAATCAAGTAAATTATTTCCTTTTTAGAAAACAGTATGAAAACTCAGTAGAGGCTCATACATTTAAAAAATTTTTAATGCCATTTAGTCACAGGGGTGGCATTCAATTAGAGCATGAAACAACTAGCATAGTTCCTCTAAGAAATAAGCAAAATTTTTTAGATTGGATAGAACGACTCTCAAAAATAAATACATTAATTGACGATGCAATTGAAAAAGCAAAAATTGGGATTGATCAAGGGATTGTTCCACCAAGATATCTTATGGAAAAAGTTTATAAACAAATTGCATTACAGGTTTTTGTCGAACCAGAAGATAGCCCCTTCTTTAGGGTCTTTAAAAATATAGATAAAGGGATAGATTCTCCTGAGGAAATTCAACAAAAAGCTCTTGATGTAATAAAAACAAAAGTTATTCCTGCTTATGCTCGCCTTCACACATTTTTTAAAGAAGATTATTTGCCTGCTTGCAGAACATCCATCGGTATAAAAGAGATTAAAAATGGAAAAAAATATTATGAATTCTTAGCAAGAAAATTTACTACAACCAATCTTACTCCATTGGAGATTCATGAAATTGGATTAGCAGAAGTTGATAGGATTAGAGAAGAAATGGAAGCTGTAATAGAAGAAGTTAATTGGGATGGTTCATTTAAAGCTTTTCTAGATGATTTACGCACTAATCCTAGGTTTTACTATGATACTTCAGAGGATTTATTTGAGGCATACCTAGCAACATCTAAAAGAATTGATCCAGAGTTAGTAAAACTATTTAAAGTTCTTCCATCAATGCCATATGGACTAAAGCCTATTCCAATGGAAAGTGCTCCAGATACGACTACTGCTTATTACCAACGTCCAGCTGCCGATGGTTCTCGTGCAGGATATTACTTTGTAAATCTTTACCGACCTGAAGTTAGACCTAAATATGAAATTGAAGTTCTTAGTGTGCATGAAGCGATGCCTGGACATCATTTGCAAATTGCGTTGGCAATGGAATTAGATTTACCAAATTTTCGAAAATATGGAGGAATCACTGCTTATGTTGAGGGATGGGGACTTTACAGTGAGAGGCTTGGCTATGATTTAGGTCTGTATCAAGACCCATACTCAAAATTTGGTCAGCTTACATATGATATGTGGAGAGCAATAAGACTTGTAGTTGACACAGGAATGCACTACTTTGATTGGAGCAGACAGGATGCTGTAAATTATTTTCTTAATAATTCAGCTAAAACAAAACAAGATGTTTTGAATGAAGTTGATCGATACATAAATTGGCCAGGTCAAGCTCTTGCATATAAGATTGGTCAATTAAAAATATTGGAATTAAAAGCTAATGCAGAATTGGCATTTGGAGACAAATTTAATATTAAAGACTTTCATCATGAGATTCTAAAAAGAGGAGCTCTGCCCCTAGACACTCTTGAAAAATATATCAATGAATGGATTGCTGATGGCACAAATTAATATGAATTAAACTACGTTGCCTAAACTGAACATACAATTGAAGCTTTTTAATGTTAACTCTCCTGAAGAATCATTTTCTTGACCGATTGCAATATCTACCAAAGAGTAATAAACAGACCGCGAAAGGAAGCCCTTAATACCGTCTCTAACTTCAATAAAGGGTATATTTTCATCTCCCACCCTCTTAAGCTCTAATTTGTGCTCTTTATCAAGAGGGATTGATAGTTCTAAATTTGTTTTTAGAATAATTTTTGTCTTATTAGCGTCAACCTCATAATCAACAATCATGTATGGAGCAAGATCAACTTTTACAGATACT
>CACOHS010000033.1 GCA_902627055.1 uncultured SAR86 cluster bacterium
ATCCTTTAAAGAGAGAGGCACCTCATTAATGAGAAAGTTTTTGAAATCAATTGCATTGAGATTTGAATTTTTCCATAGCTGAATGGCAATTTTTTCCATCAGGCTTTTTGAGATGAGGCGGATACTATTTCACCAGTCATATAAGAGGACAAGTCTGATGCTAGAAATAAAATGATATTTGCAATTTCCCAAGGCTCTGCTCCTCTTCCATATGCTTCCTTGGATTCGAGGTCTGCAATTAATTCATCTGAACTAGTTTTAGAAAGGTGAGGATTAATTGCAAGACTGGGAGCAACAGCGTTAATTCTTATCCCATAATCTACTGTTTCCATTGCAACACACCTTGTTAATGCCATTACACCTGCTTTAGCAGCTGCATAATGAGATTGACCAGCTTGCGCTCTCCAACCCAAAACAGAAGCATTATTTACAATCACTCCTTGAGTATCTTTGAGAATGGGAATTGCTGCTCTCATAATTTTCATTGCGCCATTTAAAGTTACATCCAAAACTAAATTCCATGCCTCATTAGTCATATTCTCTAGGCTAGACTCACCGCCTAATCCAGCATTATTGATGACGCCATCTAAATGAGAAAAACAAGAAATAGCTTTATTAAACATAATTTCAATATCCTCATCACTTGTCACATTGCAAAGACAACCCTCGACTACACCAAGATTCATATCTTTTAAATTTTTTATAGCTTCATCTAAACGAGCCTCATGAACATCAGAGATAAAAACATTAGCTCCCTCCTCAAGAAATCGTTTAGCTGAAGAAAAGCCAATTCCAGATCCTGCTGCTGCAGTTAAAAGTATATTTTTTCCTTTAAAGAGGTTTCTTCCTTCTGGATAATTTGGAGAAAATAAATTATTCATGAGCAATTCTCTAAAATTGTTACGTTTGCTTGTCCACCACCTTCACACATTGTTTGTAAGCCATATTTAAGATTGCTTCTTTTCATTGTATGTATCATTGTCGTCATTAATCTTGCTCCAGTTGCCCCTAAAGGATGGCCAAGTGCAATTGCGCCTCCGTTGGGATTAATTTTTTCCATTGGATAATCCATTTCTTTTTGCCAAGCCATAGCAACAGATGCAAAGGCCTCATTTATTTCGACTACATCAATATCATTTAAGGTTATTCCTGATTTTTTAATTGCATGCTTCGTAGCTGGCATCGGAGCTGTAAGCATCCATATAGGATCATCTGCTCTTACGCTAATATGAGCAATCCTAACCAAAGGATTAAGATTATGTTCCTTAAGAATTTTTTCTGAAACAATTAATAGTGCAGATGAAGCATCAGCATTTTGAGATGAGACTGCTGCAGTTATATCGTGACCCTCAATCAAAGGATTTAAAGAAGCCATCTTTTCTAGTGACGTCTCCGCTCGTGGAGTCTCATCTTGAGTAAATTTTCCAATGGTTACTATTTCATCTTTAAAGTGACCATTATCAATCGCATTAATTGCTTTTTGATGACTGTGATAAGCATAATTTTCCATCTCTGATCTAGATAATTTCCACTTTTCAGCAATCATTTGAGCAGAATTAAATTGGCTAACATCCTTTGTTCCGTATCGCTTTACCCAACCTGATGAACCTGAAAATGGATCATTAAATCCTAGCGATTGGCCAGCTAACATTGCGTAAGAAATAGGAATCATGTTCATGTTTTGAACGCCTCCAGCAATCACAACGTCAGCTGTACCTGACATTATTGCTTGAGCAGCGAAATGAACTGCTTGCTGAGAGGATCCACATTGCCGATCAACCGTTGTTCCTGGGACATGCTCTGGCAATCCAGCTGCCAACCAGCAAGTTCTAGCAATATCTCCTGCTTGAGGCCCTACAGTATCTACACATCCATAAATTACATCTTCGACAAGATTAGGATCAAGATCAATCTTTTTAAAAGTTTCTGAAAGAACTATGGCGCCTAAGTCTGCTGGATGCAGTTCAGATAAGGAGCCTTTCTTTTTTCCAATTGGAGTCCTTAGAGCGCTAACTATAAATGCATCTTGCATGACTGATCCTCTAAAAAGTATATAAAACACCAAGCTCTTCTTCTGAAGAAGTAAGTGTTTTATAAATTATATCTTGTTGTTTGTCTTCATTTCCCCAGCACGCCATGAGAGACCATGCTTTCCTCATAAATATATGAAGATCCATTTCCCACGTATATCCCATAGCACCATGCGCTTGAATGCTATTTTTGCATGCCAGCTCAGCTGCTTTTGCACTCATATATTTTGCATGAGCACAATGCAATGCAGACTTTGGATTGTTTTCTAATAATGAATGTGCTGCTCTAAAAATTGTTGGTCTTGCAAACTCAATCTTGACAGCTACATCAGCTAACATATGTTTTATTGCTTGAAATGATCCAATTGGTTTTCCAAACTGAGTTCTGTCAAGCGCATACAAAGAACTTAGGTCTAACATTTTTTGAGCTAATCCGATTAACAAGCAGCCTGTCATTAAAGCACCGCGGGCTGCAACAGCTGAATTGATTTTCTCAAATTCTTCGCTCGATGAAACGGATTTTTGAATTGAGTTAATCTTAGAAAGCTC
>CACOHS010000034.1 GCA_902627055.1 uncultured SAR86 cluster bacterium
TTTTATTTTTGTCTGAACAATCAATAACGACTCCAATAGTTCCATTGACCCATCTACCCTCTGGATCATTTTTAATAAACATTACTTTAGCATCCTCTTTAACGCGGAGTTCTCTGGGAGCTGGTAAATCATTTTCATTTAATTCGCCCTGTTCTTTTGATTTAGCAGCAGTCGTAGGTCCATCGATTCTGCTTAACATCTCATCATTAATTTGTTCAGCTCGATATTTTCTTGAAGTAATTATTAGTGATGACTCAGTATCAAATTCTGGATTATGACAAGTCTTGTTAATCATATTGATTGAACTTTCAAGATTTTTTCCGAGTCGAACATTATTCAGCAGGTTGTAAAACTCTTGATCATCCTGTTGTCTAAAAGAGCTTACAAGTTCAAAAAATAAGGGTTTCTTAATAGCTTGAAAATTATCAGCACTAAAAAAATAAACAGATCCGTATCTTTCAAAAATTGCACTTTCCTCATTCTCTTTGACTACTGGCGGTAACTGAAATAAATCACCACATGCAAGCACATGAATGCCCCCAAATGGTTCAGATGAATTACGATGTATTTGAAGAGTTTCAGAGATAGCATCAAGCATAGGCGCTCGAACCATAGAAATTTCATCAATAATTAATAGCTCTAGATTTTTTAATAACTTTTTAAAGCGTGGATCTTTTGATTCTTGAATGACTGGAAAAGTATCAAAACCAATCCTGAACGCTGAGTTGATCGTACTGCCACCAATATTTAATGCCGCAACTCCAGTGGGAGCGACAACCATTTTTTTTAACAAGCACTCATCCTTAACACGCTCAATTAGAGTTGTTTTACCAGTACCAGCTGCGCCTGTAAGATAGATAAAATGCTGAGAATCATCTTCAAGTAACTCCAAAATATCTCCAAGCGTATCGTCAAATGCTGACGCAGGATTCTCAGAATTTGATCGACGCATATAATTTAAAAAATAGAAGAAATTTATAAAAAGATTCTAACAGTTACTATAATTATCATGTGGATTAAAATACAGAAAAATGAACGAGTTTACTCACAGAATCGCAACTTTTGATGATATTCCAGCCATTGAAAAATTAATGGAACAATCAATTAATCTACTTCTAGGTCCCCTCCTTACAAAAGATCAATTAGAGGCATCTTTTGACAGCATGGGCTTGGATGATCAACTGATAAAAGATAAGACCTATTTCATGATCTTCAGCAAAGATATATTTATTGGGTGTGGTGGATGGAGCAATAGAGAAACTTTGTTTGGTGGCAATCATACGCCTAACAGAGATAAAAAATTTCTAAATCCTAAGACCGATTCAGCAAGAATTAGAGCAATGTATACCCATCCGAATTGGATCAGAAAAGGGGTTGGTTCATTAGTTATAACTTTAGGAGAAAATGCTGCACGGGAATCAGGTTTTAAAAAGTGCGAATTAATGGCTACTTTATCTGGGGAGCTACTTTATGAGGCTAAAGGATATAAGTCCACTAAAAATATACTTTACAAAACTGATTCAGGTAAAACAGTTCCAATGGTACGAATGGAAAAAGAGATATAGTACTGGCGGAGAGTGAGGGATTCGAACCCTCGATACAGTAAACCCATATACCTCCTTAGCAGGGAGGCGCTTTCGACCACTCAGCCAACTCTCCGATTTTGGTCATGAATTATAACGCTTTAAAAAAATAAAATAATACTAACGGTCAAATTCTATCTGCATCCCAAAGGGTAAATTGTCAGATACTTTTCCCTCTTCAAACGCAATATTGCCATTAACAATCGTAATGTATATGGAAGATTTAAAGTTGTGGCCTTCAAATGGAGACCAGCCGCACTTATACAAAATGTTGTCCTTGGAAACTTTGTAAGGCTTGTCATGATCCAAAATAGCTAAATCAGCAAAATATCCCTCTCGAATAAATCCTCTGTCTTTGATCTGAAATCTCTTAGCTACGTTATGACTTGTCTTTTCTACAATGGTTTCAAGCGAAAGTATATCCTGATGATAAAAATCCATCAGAATTTGAAGTCCATGTTGAACCAACGGCAAGCCAGCAGGCGCCTCAGTATATGGTTTACTTTTTTCTTCCCAAGTGTGGGGAGCATGATCAGTAGCAATAATATCGATCTTATTTTCTAAAAGCGCTTTAATCAGTGCTTGCCGATCAGATTCTTGTTTGATGGAAGGATTACACTTAATTTGGTTTCCAAGCGCAGCATAATAGGAATCATTAAAAAACATATGATGAACGCATACCTCAGCTGTAATCTTCTTTTGATCTGCTGCTCCTGCAGAAAAATGTTCCATTTCTTTTTCTGTGGTTAAATGAAAAACATGAAGATCTGCACCATACTTTTTAGCTAAATTAACCGCTAAAGAGCTGGATAAATAACAACTTTCAACATCCCTAATTAA
>CACOHS010000035.1 GCA_902627055.1 uncultured SAR86 cluster bacterium
AATTGTTAATCCTTTTTTTCATACTTTTGGCTATAAGGCCGGGTGGCTTGCGTCTATTATGAGAGGCGCTACTGCATATCCATGTCCTGTTTTTGACGCAGATAAGATCATTGAGATGATCAATAAAGAAAAAATCTCGATGCTTCCCGGTCCACCAACCCTCTATCAATCTATTCTTACAAGCAATTTAATTGAAATAATGGATATATCTTCATTAAGATTAGGAGTCACTGGGGCAGCATCTATCCCTGTTCAGCTAATTAAAGATATGAAAGAAAAGCTAGGTTTTGAAACAGTTATAACAGCCTATGGGCTCACAGAGAGTACTGGCGTTGTGACTATGTGCACACCTGATGATGATTATGAGACTATTGCAACAACATCAGGCTGCGCCATTGCAGATGTAGAAGTTAAATGTGTGAATCAAGATGGTCAAGATATTCCAGCTGGTGAACCTGGAGAGATTTTAGTAAGAGGTTACAACATCACTCAAGGATATTTTAATAATCCTGAGGCCACTAAAGAGGCAATAGATGCTGACGGTTGGCTACATACAGGGGATATAGGAATACTTGATGAAAATGGCTATATAAAAATTACCGACAGAAGTAAGGATATGTTCATTGTTGGTGGTTTCAATGCTTATCCGGCTGAAATTGAAAATATTCTATGTGATCATCCTTCAATTTCGCAAGCGGCTGTTATTGGTATTGAGGATGAAAGAATGGGAGAGGTTGCTAAGGCATTTGTTGTCTTAAAACCTGATCAAGTTTTAAATTCTGATAGCCTAATTAAGTGGTCTAAAGAAAATATGGCAAATTACAAGGTCCCAAGGATTGTAGAGTTCGTGCAGGAGTTACCTACAAATGCTGCGGGAAAAATTATGAAATACCTTTTAAGGGATGGTTCATGAGAATAGTTATTTCTCAAGATAATAATAAATTATATAGGTCTGAGTTGCTTGCGTTTGATTCCTCGATGGAAATTATTGCATTGAATCCCCTAGACTGCACTAATCCAGATTGGGAAACTATCCCAGAATCCGATGCTTTATTCATGTGTTATCAATTTTTGTTTGCTGCTAGAGATAATCCTGATATTCATGATGCATTATTTAGCTTGGCTAAAAGAATGAAATTTCTTCAAAGCGGCTTTGCTGGCATGGATGCACCAATACTGCAAGACATTTTAAAAATTGAAAATGTTCACATTGCTAATGCGAGCAGTGTTTATGCCATTCCAATTGCCCATTATGTTTTTTCACAAATTCTAAGATGGAACAAAAGAATCGATCATCACATTGAATATCAGCAATCAAAAAACTGGGCTCCCATAGCAGGAGATGGTGAGCTAACTAACAAAACCCTTGTGATTCTTGGCTATGGAGGCATTGGTACTCAGGTTGCAAAGTTAGGCAAAGCATTTGGAATGAGGGTAACTGGAATCAGACGTAATCCGCAAGATGATGAGCATGCTGATGAAGTATTGGGGTTGGATCGGTTTAAGGAATTACTGCCTTTAACTGATTACTTGGTACTAGCATTACCAGATAGCCCTCAAACAAGAGACATTATTAATGCAGATATTTTAGAAAAACTTAATACCTCTGCCATGATAATTAATGTGGGTCGAGGGACTGCAATTAATGAGGTTGATTTAGCGGATGCATTGAATAACGAAAAAATTGCCGCTGCAGCTCTAGACACCACCAAGATTTTCTGAATCTTCTATTGGACTAAAATATTACAAATATGACTATCGATGGGCGAGGATACTAGATTGAAATCATCAACAAAACTTACTATACCTGATCTTATTAAACATCAAGCTAAGAAATATTCTTCAAAGCCTGCACTGATTTCTGAGGTTGAAACATTATCTTTTTCAGATTTAGATAAATTATCAACTAACATTGCATCCCACATTATCAATTTAGGTATTTTGCCAGGAGACCGTGTAGCTATTTGGGCCCCAAATATGAATGAATGGGTTCTTGCAGGCATTGCAATACACAAGGCAGGAGGAGTTTTAGTCCCTATAAACACAAGAATGAAAGGCAAAGAGGCGGCTTACATATTAAATAATGCAGAAGCCAAAATTTTGTTTAGTGTTAAAACTTTTCTTGGAACAAATTACTTCAAATTATTAGAAAACGAAGAACTGCCTCATCTTCAACATCAAATTTCACTTGATGGAAATGATCTTAGTGACGAAATTAAATCTATCGAGAGCTTAAAAGAGCATACGTTAGAGGCTAAATTTCCTGAAA
>CACOHS010000036.1 GCA_902627055.1 uncultured SAR86 cluster bacterium
TGGAGCTGAGTCAGTTTCTTCTGCTGCCTTAACTGTAGATTTATCTGCCGCATCGAGTCAAAACGTAACGGTCAATTATGCAGTCACAGGAACTGCAACCGGCTCTGGAACAGATTACACGCTTGCCAATGGTACTTTAACCATAAGTGCTGGCGCAACATCTGGAACTATTACAATAGCTGGAATTATTGATGACTCTTTGGATGAGCCTAATGAGACAGTAATCGTTACTTTATCAAGTCCCAGCAATGCAACTCTCGGGAGCGATGATGCCCACACTTACACCATAACTGATAATGAGAATACTCCAACTGTTGACTTTAATACCACCAGCTCAAGTGGAGCTGAATCTTTATCCTCTAAAGCGATAACGGTAGATCTATCTGGTGCATCCAGTCAAAACGTAACAGTAGATTATGCGGTTACCGGAACAGCAACTGGATCAGGGACCGATTACACTCTAGCCAATGGAACCCTCACAATAAGTGCAGGAGCGACAAGCGGCACAGTTTCTATTGCTAGTATTGTTAACGATTCTCTAGATGAAGACAACGAGACCGTTATTCTAACTTTATCAAGTCCTAGTAATGCAAATTTAGGCAGCGACAGCGTCCATACTTATACAATCTTCGACAATGATGATGCTCCAGTAGTTGACTTTAACTCTACCAGTTCGAATGGAGCTGAATCATCATCATCTAAAGCTGTTACGGTAGACTTATCTGCAGCTTCAGCAAAAGATGTTACGGTTAATTATGCAGTGACAGGAACAGCAAGTGGATCTGGTAATGACTATACTCTTGCAAGTGGCACCCTTACCATCAGTGCCGGTGCAACAAGCGAGACAATTACCATTGCTAGCATTGTCGATGATTCCATAGATGAAGCAAATGAAACTGTTATTTTAACTCTATCCAACCCAAGTAATGCAACACTGGGCAGTGATAGTATTCATACCTATACGATAACGGATAATGACAGCACCCCAACCATTGATTTCAACACCACCAGCTCAAGTGGAGCTGAATCCGTGTCTTCTAAAGCTATCACGGTTGATCTATCTGGACCCTCTAGTGAAACCGTAACGGTCGATTATGCAGTAACAGGAACTGCTACTGGATCAGGAACTGACTATACTCTTGTCAATGGCACTTTAAGTATTGCCGCAGGTGATACAACAAGCACTATTACAATTGCAAATATTGTTGACGATAGCGCGGATGAGACAGATGAGACAATAATTGTTACTTTATCGAGCCCTAGTAATGCAACCCTTGGAAGTGACAGTGTACATACTTATACAATTACCGATGATGATGGTCCGCCTACAATCGATTTTAATGTCACAAGCTCAACTGGTGCCGAAGACATCTCATCAGTTGCTATAGCTGTTGATTTATCTGCCGCTTCCAGCAATAACATTACGGTGAATTATGCCGTGACAGGAACTGCTACTGGATCAGGCACAGACTATACTCTGGCTGATGGAACCTTAACAATAAATGCTGGCGCAACAAGTGGTACCATTACTATAGCTGGTATTGTTGATGACACTTCTGTAGAAGGAAGTGAAACGATTATTTTAACTTTATCAAGTCCAAGTAACGCAACATTGGGCAGTGACAGCGTTCATACTTATACAATCAGTGATAATGATGGCACACCAACAGTAGCATTTTCTTCTGCAAGTTCTATTGATGCAGAATCAGTTTCTACTAGATCAGTTGAAATTGTAATGCCTTTTGCATCCGATAACGATATCGAAGTTGACTATTCAGTCACTGGAACTGCAACTGGATCAGGCACAGATTACACGCTAGCCAATGGAACTCTCACAATACTGGCAGGCGCAACAACTGGGACTATTACAATAACCAGTATTGTTGATGACTCTCTGGATGAGTCGAATGAAACAATTATTATTACTCTATCTAATCCAACTAACGCAACCCTTGGAACTGATGTTGTTCACACTCTTATTATTAATGATGATGATAGTCCTCCAGTTATAGATTTTAATTTAACTAGCTCTAGCGGAGATGAGGCTACTTCATCAAAAGCTATCACATTAGATTTATCTGCGACATCAAGTCAGGATGTCACGGTCAATTATAGTGTTACCGGAACTGCTACAGGCTCCGGTACTGATTACACTCTTGCAAATGGAACAATCACAATCAGTGCCGGTGCAACA